>JAABSV010000099.1 GCA_011390165.1 Desulfobulbaceae bacterium | reverse complement strand
TCTATTGCCTCATCAACGGCGGCAACACCTTCACTGGTCTGGACAGTTGTGTTTGATCGCCGAATCAGATACGAATTTCCCTGAAACTGGGTTCGGAACTGACGCAAAAATTGGGCATAGGAAAGTGGTTCGGTGCGGGCAAGATTTATCTCCGCCAGGACTTGCCTGGGCAAGTCGCCATCCAAGGCAACGGCAGGTGCAGCGAGAGCGGCAAACAGGGACGCGACCACAAAGGTGGATTGCAATAATTTAAAACAACGAAACAAAGAACACCTCCATTGTTTCTTTCTTTGATTGAGGTGGCAAATTGACAAGGCTTTTTGGTTTTCAGTTCTGTCGTGAATTCAACAGGTCCTATAGAGTTAGGCAATTTTCATGCCGTGCCCGACTTTTTTTGAAAATACCTCTAAAGATATTGATTTATAATACAATAAGAGAGAAAATTCACTTCGCAATAATGGCAAAACTACTCTCAAAAAGTGGTCATATACAACCGATGGTCACATATGACCACTGATGCAAAAATAAAGAAAATATTAGCATATTTTTACCGATATTCTGTGTCAGGTAGATTGCTAAAACCTTTTTCAGGTTTATATAGTGGGTGTTGGAATAGTTTGTTCTGTTCAGCGGGCTTTCCTGTGCAAAAGACGAATGCTCGAACGTTGTTAAAAAAATTGTAGACATATTTGTCTCAAAAAAGGAGGAATTATCATGAAAAAATTAGTATCGATGTTGCTGGGCGGCGCAGTTGCCGCATCCCTGGCGCTGCCAGCGATGGCAATTGTCCTGGACCCGGAAGCGGGAAAAAACGTCCCTACCGCCTTTGCCAAGGTCGTCGGTGGCAAGGTTGTCTATGATCGGACGTCAACTGCCTACAGTTCCGTCACCTTCAACGAAATTCTCAAGGCTTATGGTCTGGAACTGGCGCCTGATATGGTTGGGTCCGTGCCAACAAGTTATGCCACCGGCAAGGATGGCGCGGTCGCCTTTAACCGCGTCGGCATAGCCTATGCTCCAGCGGGGTACCACTCGATATTCACTTCCTATGGCCTCGAACTCAATCCAGATGATGTTGCCACCAAGCTTAGCGGCAACGATTACGCCAGCGTGGTCAACGGGCAGATTGTCTTTGGTAAATCTCCGACCGCCTACGACGGCGAAACTCTTGCCCTGATCCTTTCCGCCTACAACCTTGCCGTCGTAGAGGCACCGCCGGTGGTCGAAGCCCCTCCGCCACCACCGCCAGCAACGCCAGCGCCGGAACCGGTGAAATGGGTGTTGAACAGCGACTATATGTTTGAGTTTGACAAAGCAGTAATCAAGGAGCAATACTTTGTCCTCCTCGACCAGATCGTCGAAGCCATGGTCGCTGAACCGGGGCTGCGTTATGAAATTCAGGGCCACACCTGCAACATCGGGTCGAATGCCTACAACCAGAAGCTCTCGGAAAGACGGGCTAACGCCATCAATCAGTATCTGGTGGAAAAGGGTATCGCCCAATCTCGCCTGACCACCATCGGCTTTGGCGAGGAAAAACCGGCCTTCCCCAATGACACCCCCGAAAACCGGGCCAAAAACCGTCGGGTTGAACTCGTCGAATTCTAAACGCCCTCATGTCACCAGTCGCTGGCTGCCGCATTGCCGTTGCGGTCAGCGACTACGATCAAAACCACGGTATGGTCCTTCTTCGGTCCGTCCTTCGGGTCCTTCGGTCCTTCGGGTCGGACCGAATTAACCACCCGAAATTTAATTTTTGTGTGGATCTAAAACGCGGGCCAATCGGCCTTAGAAGGGCTTTTTCTCCCTCGAAATTGACCAGCTAAGCAGACAACAATGGCAGGTATCTCTCCCAGAGAATTGGTCCCTTTCGTCTTTGTTGTGCTGTGGAGTACCGGTTTCATCGGTGCCAGGTATGGGCTCCCCTGGATCGAACCGTTCAACCTGCTCTTCCTGCGGATGCTGTTGACTCTGTTCCTCTTTCTCCTCTTAATCGGGATATTCCGGGCAAAGTGGCCGGATCGCAGACAGGCTGGGCACCAGATGGTGGTCGGCCTGCTGATCCATGCCGGCTATCTAGGCGGGGTTTTCACGGCGATGAAGTTGGCGATGCCGGCTGGCATCGCTGCCCTGATCGTTGGCCTGCAACCCTTGCTCACCACCCTGTTGGCCCGTCTTGGTATGGGGCAAAGGCTTCTGATCCGGCAATGGCTTGGCCTTTTCGTAGGCCTGGCCGGGGTGACGATGGTGCTCGGCAGCGGCCTCTCCGGCAGGAGTTTTGTCCTGCAACCGGCGGCGGTGGCTGCGGCATTTTTTGCCCTGGTGAGCATTTCGGTCGGTACTCTGTATCAGAAGAGATATGGTGGGCAGACTGATCTGCTCACCGGCACCTTCTTTCAATATCTCGCCACCGCCCTCTGTATGGCTCTGCTTACCACTGGCACTGAAAGTGGCGAGATCAACTGGCAGCCGGAACTGATCGGGGCGCTGCTCTGGCTCTCCATGGGATTGTCGGTGGGGGCGGTTCTGCTGCTGATGCTGATGATTCGCCTGGGCGAGGTGTCACGAGTGGCCAGTTACTTCTATCTGGTCCCGCCCTTGACCGCCATCGAGGCCTGGTGGCTGTTTGATGAGCAACTCTCCGTCCTTGCCCTTGCCGGTATCGTCACCACCGTGGTCGGCGTCTACCTGATTCTGCGCACGCCAGTCAGACCTTTGCGGCCGAAGGGGGCGGGACAGCTTTAGCTCGGTCCGACCCCGCTTACCTCACCCCTCACTCTCCTCGTTCTGGATGCGACTCTTCAGCGCATACATGGTGGTCGATCCCGAGGACCAGAACATCAGTTTGCCCTCTTTGACCAGATCATTGGCCAGGTTCTTCAGATCTCTAGGCTTGGTTTCCGGGTCACAGGCGTAGAAATCCTTGATATAGAGCTGTGATTTCGGCGATGATGCCGCCTTTTCCAGGATGGCCGTTTTAAGCGCTTCTTTAGATAATTGCATGGAGAACCCCTTTCAGGTTATCGAATCGGCAGATGATCTGCCCGAACGTAAAAAAAACTGGCAACAATAGAAATTTTTTCCGCTGACCCAGCCTGAGGGTGAACGAGAATTATCCATGCCGAAAAAAGCTGCCTGTATCTGCTCGCCCCGTGAGGGTTAACGGTTGTTACCGGTTTTCCGTTGGCAGCAGCTTGCGGGAGAACGGAGATTGGCAGCTGTTAACTG
>JAABSV010000098.1 GCA_011390165.1 Desulfobulbaceae bacterium | reverse complement strand
GACACCGAACCCGGAATCAGGCGGGCCGGCACCTCCTCCGGGGCGAGTTCCTCGCCAGACAAAAACCAGTGCAGGTAGCGCAGCCCGCCACCGGAGACCACCAGGTTTTCGGTAATCTGCTGCTGGCCGGTTTTTGCCCGGAGAAACTGCTGGAAAGAGAACTCCTCAAGAGAAGAGAAGGGAAAGAGGCTATGCCCCCCTTCAGAGGGAATGGCCTGAAACCCGCCCGTTTCCCCCGGCAGTAACAGAGCTTTGCCCAGGGCGGTTCCGGCCCCAAGGACAGCGATGGTCGAACCGCTGACGGCTGTCCCGGAGAGGATGGGTTGAGCCGTTTCAGCGATGGGAGAGCGGCAGGCGTAGGCCTGCGCCACAAAATCATTGATCATTTTCACCGGCGCGGCAAAATTTTCGGCAGTATCCCGTTCAAGATCGATATCCCAGGGGATATAGGGGGGAGCACTGAAGACTCCCCCTTCGACCGGCCCAGCCACGGCCAGCACGGTGATATCGGCATCTTCACCAGACAGAGGAAAGGAGCTCTCCCGGAATTGGCGGAAAAGCTCGGCAAAGCTGTCCGCCTGCCGCGTCGGCAGCCAGAGCCTGTCCACCAGGCTTAACGCTCCGTCCTCATCACTTTGGAAGTAGGCAAACCTGCTGTTGGTCCCGCCGATGTCTGCCGCTAGAATCTTTTTCACTTCTTTTCCTCCATACCGGTGCCGCCACTGGTGCCGCCACTGATGCCGCCACTGATGCCATTTTTAAAAAACCTCATTCGCCCATCGCTGGCAGAACCGGCGGATAGCGCCACTGGCGGCGATAAAAAAAATAGTGCGAAACGGACCATGATCAGTTCCTCCTCCAACTGTGGAATCTTTCCAACCAGCTGAGCAGTTTTTGCGGGGCATGTTCTCGTTTCCATTGACCGGCGGCATACTTGTTGGCCTCGGCCAGGGTTGGATAGGTGTGGATGGTCGAGAGGATCTTATTCAGGCCAAGGCCGTGCTTCATGGCCAGGACGAATTCCGCCAGCAGATCACCGGCGTGTTCGCCGACAATGGTCACCCCAAGGATGCGGTCTTTGCCGGGAACCGTAAGGACCTTGACAAAACCGCGGGTGGCGCTGTCCGCGATGGCCCGATCAAGATCCTCAAGATCGTAACGGGTCACCTCGAAGGCGATCCCCTTTTCCCTGGCCTCCTGCTCATTGAGGCCAACCCGGGCGACCTCCGGGTCAATAAAGGTGGTCCAGGGGATGACCGAATAATCCACCCTGAATTTTTTGAAATCGCCGAACAGGGCATTGACCGCAGCGTACCAGGCCTGATGGCCGGCAGTGTGGGTGAACTGGTACGGGCCGGCGACATCGCCGGCGGCGAAGATATTGGCATAGAGTGTCTCGAGATATTCATTGGTGACCACGGTGCGCTCGGTGGCGATACCGAGTTTCTCCAGGCCGTAGCCGGTCAACCTGGCTACCCGGCCAACCGCACAGATCAGCGCGTCGAACTCCAGCCGCTCCTCGCGGCCCTGGTTCTCGACCACAAGGAATTTCCTTTCCCCCTCACGTTCGCAGCGCAGCGCCGTATGGCCGGTCAGCAGATGCACCCCGTCACGCAGCAGAGATGCCTCGGCCAGGGCCGACACCTCCTCGTCCTCGCGGGCGAGAATCCGTGGCCCCTTCTCCACCTGCCACACTGCCGAGCCCAGCCTGACAAAGGCCTGGGACAGTTCACAGCCGATCGGCCCGCCACCAAGCACCACCAGCCGGCGCGGGGCCTCGTCCCGGGAGGCAAAATCGAGCCAGAGGGTATCGCTGGTGAGATAGCCGACCTCATCAAGGCCGGGAAGAGACGGCACAAATGGGCGGGCCCCGGTGGCAATGACAATGGCGCGGGAGGTCAGTCGGGTTATTCCTCCGGCACTGCTCTCGATCTCCACCGTCCAGGGATCAACCAGCCTGGCATATCCGGCCAGGACCTCAACTCCGAGGCCCGTATAACGTTCGACACTGTCGTGGGGCTCAACCGTGGCTATCACCCGCTGCACCCGGGCCATCACCTCACGGAAGCGAAAGCTGGGTTCAACCGCTTCCAGACCGTAATCGTCGCCATGGCGGATGTGGTGCGCGAGTTTGGCGCTTTTGATCAGCGCCTTGCTGGGCACGCAGCCGTAATTCAGACAGTCGCCGCCCATCTTGTCCGCTTCCACCAGGGTTACCCTGGCCTTCACCGCCGCGGCGATATAGGCGGTGACCAGGCCCGCCGCTCCGCCGCCGATAACGAGGAGATTGCGGTCAAAGCTGGCCGGTTTCGACCATTGTCGGTAGACCCGCCTTCTTTTCAACCAGCCGACAAGCTTTTTGCCAAGCAGGGGAAAGAGACCAAGGATGGCGAACGACAGCAGCAAACCAGGCGAGAGAATCCCGGCCGTGCTGCTGATCTGGGCCAGTTGGGTGCCGGCATTGACATAGACAAGGGTACCGGCAAACATCCCGAGCTGGCTGACCCAGTAAAAGGTCCAGGTGGCGATCGGTGTCAACCCCATCAGCAGGTTGATCAGGAAAAAGGGGAAGATCGGCACCAGACGGAGGGTAAAGAGATACAAGGCCCCTTCCCGTTCAATCCCTCGATTGAGGGTGTGCAAGCGGTCACCAAAGCGGCTCTGCACGCTGTCCCGCAGGATAAAACGGGCGACCAGAAAGGCCAGGGTAGCACCGATGGAGGAGGCAAAGGAAACAATCACCACCCCCCAGACGAGCCCGAAAACCGCCCCTCCCGCCAGGGTGAGCACCGCCGCCCCCGGCAGCGACAGGGCAGTGGCGGCGATATATATCACGAAATAACCGAGACCAACCAGGAGAGGGGCATCATCGCGCCAGCTCTCCAATTGGGCCTGGACGGCTTTGATACCCTCCAGGGTCAGGTACTGATCGAGCTCAAAGAGCCAGAAAGCCGAACCGGCCGCGATGATGATCAGGACAATCAGGTACTTTCTCATGATGGGGTCTCTCTTGGAAACGATTGACGGGCAGGCCATGAGTTAGAGTTGGCTCTGTGAGGTGGCCTGACCGGGCGAAACGGGATGCTGGTGAACAGCTACGAATGGCCACCTTGAAAAATGGTATTTCCGCCCAATCTCTGCGTTGAAAGAAAAAAATTTGTCCTCGGAATATCAACTATATGCCTGCGGCAAATTGTTTTCTTTCGCCTTGATTTTGAACGGAAATTCGAA
>JAABSV010000097.1 GCA_011390165.1 Desulfobulbaceae bacterium | reverse complement strand
GGATTCCTTTATCACCTCGGCGATCAGGGCCAGACGCTGCGGATTGCGCATGGTCCGTTCCAGTTCCGCCGCCATCTTGGCCATACCGGCAAACTCACTCAGTGCTCGCTCCTCATCCGCCTTGAGGTTGGTACCGAGAAAGGTCTGCACGTAGAGGCGGCCGAGGAGAAGTTGGCGCAGGGTGAGGCCGGCCCGGAAGGCAGTATCGGCGTCACCGTCATCTTTCGCCGACTCCATGATCTGGGTGAGCTTTTCTTCCTGCGCACGGCCAAGCGGCCGCAGCACCTCGCTGAAGATCCGGTTGCGCTCCCGCACCAGCTTCACCACCTCGGTAAAGATCTTGTCATAGCTCTGCAGGTCGTTGCTCTGCTTGTTGATCAGGGCGAGTTGCTCCGGTTCTTTGATCTGCTCCCGGGCCTGGGCGATAAACTCTTCCGCCTTCTTGTGGTACTCCTCGTATTCTTCCACATCCTTGTCGCTGGAGGTCTGGATGAAGTCCTTGACGTTCATCCGCACCATCAGGACCTGGGCCTGGATCCGACCGCCCAGGTTGGTGTCTCGGGCCAGACCGCGGTAGTCACCAAAGCCGTCGGCAACCCCGGTCAGGCCGCGCCAACCGACCACCGAGACCACCACCAAAAGCAGCAGCACTACCCCGAAGCCACAGCCAATCTTCACCGCTAGACTCATTTTCTTGAACATCTTGTCAACTCCTTTACCACAGGTGATTGGAAACCGCTGTCATGGCGCAACCACCATGCCGGGCAGGGGCATGGCACCAGACAGCCCGCAGCGGACATAAAAGCATCGTTCTTTTCCCCTTTATCGAATCGTTTGCACCTCTTCGTTAGCATTTTTTTCCTCGCCCCACCGGTAAGGTGGTGGTGGTGGTGGTGCCAGCGTGATTTCAGACCGGCAGGCTTAGTATGTAGGAGAAAATCAAGCAAGTCAAACGAGTGAGGCATTTTTTTACCGCTGGGTAAAAAAAACTGCTCTCTCCTTCCTTCAGTGGCCCTCTGCTGCCCCCAGTGAGGCGGTGGCAGTGTCGGTGCAATTTTAATTTATCTTTTGATTTCGATAACAAAGAAGTATATATGGCCATGCGAGTACCTGGACCGATGATTGACCAAGACAACACTTGCCGGCGCCTAAAGCCTCTCTTTCGGGCAAAAAGTACCACCCATAGCGACATAACAGCGCGATTTCCGCCCGGCAGGGCAGGATCGTATTGGCGTTTTACTTTTAGAGGAGGTCTACCGAGATGAGGAAAATTCGAAGGTGCTGGTCTGTGTCGATTTCAGTGACTATCCCTGGAAAACCTGGAGTATGCCATGGCTGTCGCCTCGCCGGGGGCGAAAATAGTCATCATCAACGTGATCAACGCCCGTGATGTATCCGCGCCTGGGCCGGTACCGCCGAAATAAAAAGAGCCGGCACGCCAAAAAAAGGCGGGTCGACTCGGAAATGGCATGGGGCCGGCACGCCTTTCCTGGCGTACCGGCCCCGTGGGCGGGGCAAGAGACTGAAGAGTCTATTTGCCGCCGGTGGCGATGGAGAGATTCTTCGTCATGGCAAACCACTGCTGGGCGTTGCCTGGATCGTCCTTCTTGCCGTAGGGCAGGTACCACACCTCCACCTCGACGACAAAGTCGTTGGCGATGATCTCTCGCACCACTTTGCCATCCTTGACAGTATCGGTGAAGACCGGGATGGAGAAATTCTCCCGAACGGTCTTCATCGGCGGCAGACTGGTGTCGCGGATCAGGCCGCTCTTTTCGTAGGGGCCACGCCCCATCTTGTCGCCCCGCCCCATCTGCTGCGGGATCGGCATGTAGATTTTTTCGTCACTGTAGAACACTTTGCCATCGTTGGTTTTCGCGGTCACATACAGGACCACCCGGTTTGGGGTGGGTCAGCCGTCCGGGATCGGGTGGCCGGCCCTGTTGGTCAACTCGACCAGCACGTGGGCCTCCGGGGTCATGGTGGTGACATCCCGCCACTGGTAGGCCTTCGCCTCGACCTCGATATCAAGAGCCATATTGGCCATTTCCGGGGCCCGATAGCTCTGCATGTTGTGGCCAAGCCCGCTCCTCTCCATATGGCACTCCTGACAGGTATGGGTCCCCCCTTCCGGAATGTAGGTGAAGAGGTGGGCACCGTAGAGAGTGGCGCATTGGGTGGGGTTTTCCAACTCGAAATTGGGCCCGAGGCCATGGCACTGGCCGCAGAGGATCGCCTCCTTGATCACCGGCCCGACCTTCAGCTGCGGATGGCTCTCACTTTCGTGGTCGGCCTCGATCTTGCCATAGATCACCCCCGGCTCCGGTTTTCCATCCGTCCATTTGTGGATGATGGCGTTGCGGCTGTGGCAGATGGTACAGCCGATATTGAGGGACTGCAGGGTCTCCGCCGCCTCCTCGTCACCAAACTCGACAAAATCGTAGAACAACTCGACCATCTCTTCGGCCACCTCGTCGGTGGCATCTGCCAATTGCGGCAGATGGCACTTGGCGCAGATCATCAGGTGCTCGACCCCCACATCGTCCGGTGACTCCACCCCGGAATGGGGCCATTCCATCAGGCCGTTCTCGATGGTCGTACGGAAGGTTGCCGCCGTTCTGCCGGTCCCCTCCGGCCCGAAGATCGACCGGGAATGCAGAGACTTCTGCCACTGTTCATAGATCTCCTCGTGGCACTCCTGGCAGGAGGTCGAATCGTACATCGCCACCAGTTCCTCGACGCTCTCGGCCTTCTTCCCCTCCGCCGCCCAAGCCCCGGAGAAGAAGAGCAAGGTCAGCGCGAAGAGGACGAGGGCAAGAGTCTTTCTTACCACTATCATACCCACTCCTTTGTCTGAAATAGTAAAAAGATGACTGGACTGACACGGTTTTTCCCGGCTCTTCCTCTACCTCCTTTGCCCGATTCGGGCCTGCTGTCGGAATATCCCCCCTCCCCTGTCCCGTCCCGGCAAGCGACTCCGGTTCAGGTGCCCGTAACTGATTCCCCGACCAAGACAGCGGCCGGGATGACAGTCATCGTAGCATTGATGCGCCAACGGCTCAAGCCCATTCTCCGGATATCGGCGCTCTTTTCCGCCCCGGCAAAACCTGGGGCATGGTTGGCATCGTGCGTTTGCGGTGCCCGACGGTTGCCAAGATCCGGGATCGCGGGCGACCGCCGGTCGCCCCTACACCTATCAATGCAGACGTCGTCATGCCCGGAACATCCCGGGCGACCGCCGGTC
>JAABSV010000096.1 GCA_011390165.1 Desulfobulbaceae bacterium | reverse complement strand
CGTTCCGAGGACCCGGTTTTTCCCGGTGAAAAAATCCAATGACCTGCTGGTGGTGCGGTCGGATCGGCTGGCGCTGTCGGAGTCCGGCGATCTGACGATCAACCCGAATAATGCAACGGATGACATCAAGGTGGATCTGGATTCCAGATTCTACAAGAAAATCGACCAGTTCAACCAGCGTTTCCCCGAGGGGGCGCCGTCGCTTTCGGAGTGTTCGCTGTTCCGGGTGACAGGGGATGTGCGGTTCGAGAAGGGGGTGGTGGCCAAAGGGGAGGTCGTTATCGATCATCAGGAGAAGGTCCAGGCCGTGATCAAAAAAGGGACCATTCTGGACAGAAATTTGTTTTTATAAACAGTGTCATGCAAAATGCTTTTAATACGGAGGCAACTATAATGAAAGCGCTTTTTAGAAAAGCTCTGTTTGCGACGATCCTGTGCCTGTTTACAATGGCTGGGATTGTTCAGGCGCAAGACTCGTCTGGTTCAACAAGCACCTCCCCAACATTGAACAATGACAAGCCTTGGCGCATCGGCTACTACGAAGGCGGTCCTTATATTGATTATCAGAAAAACCTTATTGCGCTGGTTCAGGGGTTTATGGAACTGGGGTGGATCGAAACCGCCGCTATTTTGGAACAGAAAAGCGAGGACAACTCTGATTTATGGAAATGGCTGACGGCAAACGCAAAGAGCCGCTATATTGAATTCGCTCCAGATGGCTTTTACTCGGCTGCGTGGAAGGATGATGCGCGCGCGCAAATTCAGAAGACCCTTACAGATCGTCTTAACAAAAAAAAGGATATTGATATGATGCTGGCCCTGGGCACATGGGCCGGTCAGGATCTTGCGACCAATGCTCATTCCGTTCCCACCCTTATTATGTCCACCAGCGACCCTGTCAAGGCAGGGATTATCAAAAGCGTGGAGAATTCAGGGTTTGATCATATTCATGCGCGGGTAGATCCTTACCGCTATGAACGTCAGATCCGAATCTTTCACGACATTATCAGCTTCAGCAAGATAGGCGTTGCCTATGAGGATACAGAGACGGGCCACACCTATGCGTCCCTTGATAATCTTAAGTCCATCGCGGCCGAGCGTGGATTCGACGTGGTCTCCTGTCACACGGTGGACGACACGCCAGACCAGAAAGCCGCCCAAGAAAGCGTGGAAAAGTGCTTTAAGGAACTGGTCAAGACCGCGGATGCCATTTACGTCACCAAACAGAATGGGATCAATGAAGCCAGCCTGCCCAAGCTGATCGCCATCGCCAACGAAGCCAAGATTCCCACCTTTTCCCAGTCGGGCTCCAAGGAGGTTCAGGCCGGGGTGCTCATGAGTATCTCCAAGGCGAGCTACGTACACTTGGGCCGCTTTCTCGCGGAAACGGCGGCCAAGATTTTCAATGGCGCAAAGCCTCGGCAACTGCCCCAGATCTTTGAAGGCCCCCCAAAAATCGCCATCAACCTCAAAACCGCCGAGATAATTGGCTATGATCCGCCAGTGGATGTTCTCAGCGCCGCGGACGAGATCTTTCAGGAAATCCAGCTTCCCAAGTAGCAGGGTTACTTGATGAGAATTTTTTCGTTAAGCAGCACATGACAGTCCCGAGCCAGGGTGGCGGTCCAGTTTTCCGGACGCGAGCCGGCCGGAACCACATCCGCCACCCCCTCGAAAAGGGCGGCCAGATGGGCTTGGCGCACTGTCAGCCGACCAAGGGCCGCCCGATCTTCTCGATGCAGGCCGCCAGCGGCGATCACCTCCAGGGGACCAGCCGGCACCAGGCCATGATGGTCGATGAGGCTCATTACCGCCACAGCATGGCCCATATAATAATCCGCCGGCGTCGCCATCACCCGCCGCGCCATTTCAGCGGCCCCTTCCGCAGCCAGCGCCGCCGCCAAGCCATTTTTCATCAGTGGCAGATACTCGCACTGAAAGTAGCCGCCCACGCATGCCATCCCCCGGGCAAACGCCACCTCCATGAAGCAGGTAAACAAGGACGGCAACAGTGTGCCGCACGTCAGCCCCTCGATGATGCCTTCCTGCGTCAGGGGTATCCGCCAAAGAGCGCCGCGGTCATTCACACCCTCTAAAACCGGAAGCCGGCTATCGGCGTCTCGCAACGCCAGGGGTACCCGCCGCCCCTCGTCATCCGCCCCCCAAAAAAAATGGGTGCCCGTGCGAGCATCCTTTCCGTTGGCGCCCGCCTCGCCTCCTCCGTGTCTGCGCCAGCAGCCCCGTACCCCGTCCAGGCAGTCCAGCACCCGACGTCGGATGCCGGGCGTAAAAATCACCCGGTGCGCCAGGCTTTCCGGATTGGCCAGATCCCGGAGCAGAAGTTCGGAGACCAGGGATTCCTGGTCTAACCAGATCATATCCGGGGCATCGTCCGATCGCGCGAAAAGACGTTTGCCGATCCGATGATTCAAAACAACGGCCTGCCGGGCATAGTCGGGCTGATCCAGCGCCGCCGGGTCCAGATAGCATTCGTCCAGCAGCCGCTGAATCGTTTCTCCAATAACCGGGGGGATCAGCCCCTGCGCCACCATCTTGCGGCTCCGATCCTGCGCGGTCCGGATCATGGCCGAATCGAAGGCCGGCGCGCGGCTCACCATTTTTCGGTTGTGCTGACTCGGAAATATTGGCAGCTTAAGCGGCATCCGCCCCAAGGCCGCCGGCGTCACCCGATAGATGAGCATGCCCCTTGGAAAGGTGGCGTTATTGAGGGGCACATTGCCGAAGGAGAGCACCGGCACGGTGGATCGCCCCCCTTGTCCGACCTCGGTGCCCAGTGAATAGATGAGGCTGGCGTGGACGGAGGAGGAAAAGTAGTCCACCCCGTGATGCGCGGCAGTCAACACCACCGGATGGGCCGCCAGATCGGCCATTGCCCGACGAGCGATAGCATCTCCCAGCAGGTCCCGAGCCTTCCGACCCAGCAGTTCTATCAGATCGCTCCGGGGCTGGCAGATGTCCGCATCATTGGGCGCCATAAAGCGCCGGAAATACAGGGCCAGCGGGGTATCCCCATCGGCGCTGATCGTCTTTTCCACCACCGGAAACCGCATTTTCACCAAATCGAAAGCCGACCGGACGGAAAAGGCCGAGGACCGACGGCCGCCTCTTGCCACATAGGAGCCGGCGGCCGCGTTTATGGCGGACATCTTATCAAATTGAAAACGGCCCTGACACAGGGACATTGGGACGCCATGCAGAGTCCAGCCGGTCTTCCCGTCTCGAATCCGCATGTATGAGTCCGGCAGATACCATCGGCAACGG
>JAABSV010000095.1 GCA_011390165.1 Desulfobulbaceae bacterium | reverse complement strand
GAACCCTATGAGCTGAGTATGGCCGAGGCCTTGCAGCGTCTGGCGGATGGGGAGTTGTCCGCCGTCGATTTGACCGAAAGTTGTCTGGACCGGATTGCCGAAACCGATGCCGAACTGCATGCCTTTATCACCGTAGATAAAGATGGCGCTCTCCAGCAGGCAAAGGCGGCCGATGGCCAACGGAAGGAAGGTGCTGCCGGCAAGCTGTGTGGGATACCGCTGGCGATTAAGGATCTGCTTTGTACCAAAGGCTTGGCCACTACCTGCGGGTCTCGGATGCTCTCTGGTTTCGTCCCTCCCTACGATGCGACAGCGGTGGCTCGACTGCGCCGGGAGGGGGCAGTGCTGTTGGGTAAGACAACCATGGACGAATTTGCCATGGGATCCACCTCGGAGAGTTGTGCCTTTCAGGTCCCCCGCAATCCCTGGAAAAAAGGGTACGTTGCCGGTGGCTCCTCGGGTGGCTCGGCTGTGGCTGTGGCTTCCGGACATTGTCCGGTATCTCTCGGATCGGATACCGGAGGTTCCATCAGGCAACCGGCCAGCCTTTGTGGCGTGGTCGGCTTGAAACCGACCTATGGCCGGGTTTCACGGTATGGCCTGACAGCCTTTGCCTCGTCCCTTGATCAGGTGGGCCCCATTGCCCGCACGGTGACCGATTGTGCCCTGATGATGAATGTGCTGAGCGGTCATGATCCGCTTGACTCGACCTCAGCACAGCAGCCGGTGCCCGATTTTACCGCCTCTTTGGCTGACGGGGTGGCTGGCCTGCGGATAGGAGTTCCTCGGGAATATTTTACTGCCGGAATCGATCCCGCAGTAGCGGATATCGTCTCTGGGGCGATGGCGGTGCTGAAAAATCAAGGAGCTGAATTTATAGATATATCGCTACCACACACCGAGTACTGTGTGGCAGTATACTATCTCATAGCCCCGTCCGAGGCCTGTTCGAACCTGGCCCGGTATGATGGGGTGGTTTATGGGTATCGGGATAAGGGTGCCTCTACCCTGCAGGAGATGTATACCAAGACCCGTTCAAAAGGCTTTGGTGCGGAGGTAAAACGGCGGATTTTAATCGGCACCTACGCACTCTCTTCCGGGTACTATGATGCCTACTACCGGAAGGCCTCGCAGGTGAGAACCCTGCTTCTTGAGGATTTTCGCACCGCCTTCACCCGCTGTGACCTCCTGCTGTCTCCTGTCTGCCCGACCCCGGCCTGGCCTTTCGGGCAAAACAGTGACGACCCGTTGGCTCTCTATATGTCTGATATACTTACTCTCTCTGCAAACCTTGCCGGAATTCCCGGGATGTCCGTACCGGCCGGCTTCACGAAAGATGGGCTACCGGTTGGCGTGCAATTGCAGGGGAGCCATTTTGCCGAAGAAACCCTTCTTAAAGTGGCCTATGCACTGGAAAGTACCCTGTCCGGAAAACGCCCGGAACTGGACCTCTAACCCGGACAGAACAACCCTGGAGACCGTTTTGCACTTGACAATCCCCACCCATATTGCGGAAATCACCCCATACCCCCCCGGCAAGCCACTTGAAGAACTGGAGAGGGAGTACGGAATACGCGACAGTATCAAGCTCGCCTCGAACGAAAACTCCTGGGGCCCCTCGCCTTTGGCGCTGCAAGCCTTGAGCGCTGCTTTGACAGATCTGCATCGTTATCCAGACGGGTCATCGTACTATCTGGTTACGGCTTTGGCTGACAAACTCGGGGTGGGCGCCGGTCAGATCGTTCTCGGCAACGGATCTAACGAGGTGATCGAGTTTTTGGTTAAAGCCTTTGTTCAGGAGGGAGATGAAGTGATCACCTCACACCCCTCCTTTCTTATGTACCAAAAGTTTGTCCAGGTGCGGGGTGGCGTAAACCATGTTGTGGCCTTAAAGGAACTGGGGCATGATCTGGCCGGAATTGCTAAAAAAATAACCCAACGAACCAAGCTGATCTTTCTCGACAACCCCAATAACCCCACAGGCACGGCAATCGACCCGGGCACCCTGAGAGATTTTATCGATGCCGTCCCGAACGGGGTTGTCGTCGTTCTTGACGAGGCCTATGTCGATTTCATGGATCCGGCTCTTCGTCCCGACCCTGCCGAGTACCTGTCGGCAAAACGGGTTGGGTGCCCAGTGGTTTTTCTACGGACCTTCTCCAAAGCCTATGGTCTTGCCGGCCTGCGGATCGGCTATGGCGTTATGGTCGAAGAGCTCGCCAGCACACTGCACAAGGTTCGTCAGCCGTTCAATGTCAACAGGTTGGCGCAGGTGGGAGCACTGGCCGCCCTGGATGACACCAACCATTACCGTACAACCCTGGCCGGTACCAGAGAGGGAATGGAATTTCTGCATCGGGAGGTTGGCCGACTGGGCTGTCGCTGTTTTCCTTCCCAGGCGAATTTTTTTCTGATTGATGTCGGTGGTGAGGCAGACCTCCTGTATCAGGAGATGCTGACCAGAGGGGTAATTGTCCGCGCCATGCGGGCATATGGGTTTCCTCACTTCATTCGGATAACTGTGGGCACGAAAATAGAGAACCGTCGCTTTATTGAAGCATTGTCACTTTCTCTCCGGACCCTTGGTTATGTCTGAGCGACAGCCGATAATCACCATCGATGGTCCTGCCGGGGTAGGTAAATCAACTGTCAGCAGGCGAATTGCCGCTGTCACCGGTTTTCTCTATCTGGATACCGGGGCGATGTACCGGGCCGTTGGGCTCTTCCTGGAACGAAACCGGATTGATCTGAGCGATGAGGAGGCGTTGCCCAGAGTCCTGGCGCAGCTGCAGCTGGAATTGCTGCCGCCTGGCGATCTGGTGGACGGGGATGTCGGAGTTCGGCTGAACGGTGAGGATGTCAGTGCCGCTCTCCGCACCCCCGAGATGGCGATGGTTGCCTCAAAGGTTTCTGCCCTGGCGCCGGTCAGGGCCATGTTGACCGCCAGGCAGCGCCAGTATGGACAAAAAGGAGGGATTGTTGCTGAGGGACGGGACACCGGGACAGTGGTCTTTCCGCAGGCCGAGTACAAGTTTTTTCTCGACGCCACTGCGGAGATTCGGGCCGCAAGGCGAGTGGAGCAACTCCATCGAAGCGGTAAGCAAGCCGACTACGAAGAAATTCTGAAGATGACCGTGGTCCGGGACCGCAACGACCGGGAACGCACACTTGCCCCCTTACGGCCGGCAGACGACGCCTGCTGTATTGATACCGGCGGGGTCTCTCTACAAGAGGTGGTCGGTAAAATTCTCACCGTTGTTGAGGGTCGGCTTTTCCGGGGAGAAAAATAGCCAGTATGCCTGCAGGCATACTGGCTATCATTTACACAGAACAGCGGGCCGGTAAAAACCGGTTACTGCTGGACAAAGTCGGCGCGGCGATTAAAGGAGTACGACTCCTCGTCTTGGCCGACAAGTAGCGGTTTCTCTTCGCCGTA
>JAABSV010000094.1 GCA_011390165.1 Desulfobulbaceae bacterium | reverse complement strand
ACCGTGGCAGCCTCCTCGACCACCTCACCCGGATCATCGGCCTGCTCGGCTACTCCCTGCCCATCTTCTGGCTTGGCCTGCTGGCCTTGATGCTCTTCTATGCCAAATTCGACCTCCTGCCCGGTCCCGGCCGACTCGATATCTTCTATGAGGATATCGTCCCGCCGGTTACCGGCATGATCCTCATTGATGCCGCCCTGGCCGGGGAGTGGGCGATCTTCCGCAACGCCGTCTCCCACCTGATCATGCCGGCGTCACTGCTCGGCTATTACAGCATGGCCTATCTCTCGCGGATGACCAGATCCTTCATGATTGAGCAGCTGCGCCAGGAGTACATCCTCACCGCCCGGGTGAAAGGGGTTGCCGAATGGCGGGTGATCTGGGGCCATGCTTTGGGCAACTGCGCCATCCCGCTGATCACCGTGGTTGCCTTGAGTTTCGGCACCCTGCTCGAGGGCTCGGTGCTCACCGAAACGGTCTTTGCCTGGCCCGGCCTCGGCCTCTACCTGACCAACTCCCTGCTCAACGCCGACATGAACGCGGTCCTCGGCAGCACCATCGTCGTCGGGGCGATCTTTCTCGGGGTAAACCTCTTTTCCGACCTGCTCTACAAGGCAATGGACCCCAGGGCCCGGTAAGCGGCAACGAAATGAATCAGCGGCAAGCGATGGACAGGCCAACCGGCATAATCACCAGAACCAGAGACTGGCTGCTCAGCGATACCCCGGCCTCGGCTACCCAGGCGGCGGCGGGACGGGCCTATCTCGGCCTGCGCCTCTTTGGGCGAAACCGCCTGGCCGTCCTTGGCCTGGCGATCATTGTCGCCCTGGTGGCCCTGGCGCTCTTTGCACCGCAGATCGCCCCCTATGACCCGATCGCCACCGACCTGACCAACCGGTTGCAGGCCCCCTCCACCAGCCACCTCCTCGGCACCGATGAGGTCGGCCGCGACATCTTCAGCCGGATCGTCTGGGGATCCCGACTCACCCTCTACATCATCGGCCTGGTGGCAATCATCGCCGCGCCGGTGGGGATCCTGGTCGGTACCGTGGCCGGCTATTTCGGCGGGTTTATCGATATCGTCCTGATGCGGCTGACCGATATCTTCCTCGCCTTTCCAAAACTTATTCTCGCCCTCGCCTTCGTCGCCGCCCTCGGGCCCGGAATAGAGAACGCCATCATCGCCATAGCCATCACCTCCTGGCCCCCCTATGCCCGAATTGCCCGGGGAGAAACGATCACCTTCCGCAACGCCGATTTTATCCGCGCCATTCGCCTCCAGGGGGCCGGCCCGATCCGGATCATCACCGGCCATATCATGCCGCTCTGCCTCTCTTCGCTGATTGTCCGGGTCACCCTCGATATGGCCGGGATCATTCTCACCGCCGCCGGCCTGGGTTTTCTCGGCCTTGGTGCCCAGCCGCCAATGCCGGAGTGGGGGGCGATGACCTCCACCGGCCGGGCCTACATCCTCGACCACTGGTGGCTGATCACCATGCCGGGGACCGCCATCTTTGTGGTCAGCCTGGCCTTCAACCTGCTCGGTGACGGGTTGCGCGAAGTCCTCGATCCTCGGAGTGACAGCTGATGCCCGCCGAAGCCCCCCTCCTCCAGGTCGACCGGTTGCGCGTCGCCTTCCCCTCGCCACGGGGAGAGGTCGCCGCGGTAAACGATGTCAGCCTGCAGATGGGCCGGGAGAAGGTGGGCATTGTCGGCGAGTCGGGTTCGGGGAAGTCGATTACCGCCCGGGCGATCCTCCGCCTGCTGCCGCCCTATGCCGATATTTCCGCGCAAGCCATCAGTTTCAAAGGGGAAAACCTCCTTGACCTTTCTGAAAAGGAGATGCGCCGCATCCGTGGCCGACAGATCTCGATGGTGATGCAGGACCCCAAATACTCCCTCAACCCGGTGCGCAAGGTTGGCGAGCAGATCGGCGAGGCCTACAGCCTGCACCGCCAGGCCTCGAAGCGACAGGCCCGCGAACAGACCCTGGAGATGCTTGCCGCGGTGCGGATCAGGAACCCGGAACAGGTCTACAACCTCTATCCCCACGAGGTCTCCGGCGGGATGGGCCAGCGGATCATGATTGCGATGATGCTGATCCCCGAACCAAGTCTGCTCATTGCCGACGAGCCAACCTCAGCGCTTGACGTCACCGTCCGCCTGCAGGTGCTGGCCATCCTCGATGACCTGGTCAGCCAGCGCGGCATGGGCCTGATCTTCATCTCCCACGATCTCGAACTGGTCGCCTCCTTCTGTGACCGGGTGGTCATCATGTACGGCGGCCGGGTGATGGAGGCCCTTGCCGCTGGTGACCTGCACAGCTCACAGCACCCCTACACCAGGGGGCTGATCAACTGCCTGCCCAAGGTTCAGGGGAAAAGGGGGCGACTGCCCACCCTGGAACGGGATGCAGCCTGGCTCACTGCTGATTTTCAGGGAGGTGCCCGGCAATGAGCGCACCGATGCTGATGATAGAGGCGTTGGGCATCGTCTTCGGCCATGGGGCCGCCCGCAACCGGGCCTTGCAGGAGGTCAGTTTTTCCGTACCGCAGGGTGGCAGCTTTGGTCTGGTGGGGGAATCGGGCTCAGGCAAATCGACCGTTCTCAACTGCATCGCCGGCCTGCTCGATCGCTGGACCGGAACCATCAAGGTAGCCGACCAGGTTCTGCAAGGCCGGCGGAAGCTCTCGTTTTCCCGCCAGGTACAGATGGTTTTCCAGGACCCCTATGCATCCCTGCACCCTCGCCATACCGTCGACCGGACCCTGCGCGAGCCCCTGGCCATCCATCGCCTTGGCGATGCCAGCCGGCGGGTGGTGCAGGTGCTGCGCGAGGTCGGCCTCGGCCCGCAGTTCCGCTTCCGCTACCCGCACCAACTCTCCGGTGGCCAACGACAGCGGGTGGCGATTGCCCGGGCCCTCATCCTCGAGCCATCGCTGCTGCTGCTCGACGAACCGACCTCGGCCCTTGATGTGTCGATCCAGGCCGAGGTTCTCAATCTCCTCCAGGATATCCGTACGCAGCGCCACCTCACCTATCTCTTGGTCAGCCACGACCTGGCGGTGGTTTCCCACATGTGTGACCAGCTGGCGGTGATGTGCCAGGGGGTGATCGTCGAGACGATCAGCCGGGAACAGCTGCAGAGCGGGGAGATCAGCCACCCCTATACCGGCCAGCTCCTCCTGGCCGGCAAAGGCTACGATCGGGCGGCAATCGACGCTTTTCAAGATTTTCTCCCCACTTCACAGCAGTGAAAAAAAGCGAAAACGCGAGGCAGCAATGAACCGCCGGGCAACCATCAACGTCAGTGTCAGCAGCCACTACCATCAACCCTCCTATGCCAGTGAGGTGGCGACCCAGGGTATCCTCGGCGAAGAGGTCGGCATCATCGACGAGCAGGCAGGCTTCACCAAGGTCGTTCAGGAGGACGGCTACCAG
>JAABSV010000093.1 GCA_011390165.1 Desulfobulbaceae bacterium | reverse complement strand
TATCACCTTTACGAATACGGGCCCCCGGTTGCATGAATATCAGACGCTTGACCATGTTTTTCAGTTCGCGGACACTACCCGGGCATCAACTTCTGTCGGCGTAGGCTCACCAACTCGTTCAAATTTTCGCTCCTGGAGAACCTGAAGCAACTTTGCCTGCATATCTGTGCGCAAATCACCAACTTCGTCGAGAAAGATCGTCCCTCCCTCAGCAGATTCAAAACTCCCTGACCGCTTGCGATCGGCACCGGTGAAGGCCCCCTTGGCATGGCCAAAGAGCTCACCCAAAGAGCTCACTTTCAAAAAAAGAGCTGGTCGATCCGGGACAGTTTATTTTGGCAAAGAGATGTTCCCGGCGATTGCTTTTATCGTGCACTAAGTCTCGGTGTTCCAGTGCAGGTTTTGGCTTGGTTAAAGGTTTGAGTCGCGCTGTTGCAATCCGACAAAGCCTAGCCCGAGTGCTCTAAAAAACAAGCCCAATAGTGGGCGCCGCGCCAAATATTCGGCGCTAAACTGCAGTAGACAACACAGATTTAAAATAAATTATAACATCATAACGATATCTTAAGTAGGTTTTGCTTGATTGGCCTGGTAATTGCCTAACTGAAG
This sequence comes from Desulfobulbaceae bacterium, assembly GCA_011390165.1. GTDB lineage: Bacteria > Desulfobacterota > Desulfobulbia > Desulfobulbales > Desulfocapsaceae > Desulforhopalus_A. The sequence continues at coordinate 2,845 of JAABSV010000093.1, read as the reverse complement.
GAAAACAGCAGAGGTGAGGCATGGACGTTACCTTGAAGTACGGCACAGAATTGATAACGGTGCATATACCTGAATCAGCCGACAGTCGTGTCCTTGAACCAAGGAAAATGGCCTCCGTCCCTTCCATTCCTGATGCTCTGACGAACGCGCTCTCTAGTCTGGCGACACAGGATAAAAACATCCTGCCAAGTCGCCACAATCCTGCCCGAGTGGCTATTGCCATACCCGATGAAACCCGGCCTTTGCCGGTTGGTAAACTTCTCCCGGTTCTTTTAGACTGGCTCTTCTCGCAACTTCCGGCTCTTGATCCGGCCCAGGTGCTGATCGTTATTGGCGGTGGGCTCCACCCCCCCCTCGACGGCCTTGCCGCGGCCCGACATATCCCCACAGAGATGCGCTGCGGTTGCCGTGTTCTCTCCCATGATGCCAACCACAGCCCCACGGTCGATTACGGTTATACAAGTTGGGGAACGCCGGTCCTGGTTAACCGGGAATATGCTGAAGCCGAATATAAAATCGTTGTCGGCCAGATCGATCCGCACCAGTTCGTCGGCTTTACCGGGGGCGCAAAAGGGGTCGTGATCGGCTGTGGTGGCGCACCAACTATTGAACACAATCATGGCCTGATGTTTCAAGAGAACGCACGGGTCGGGGTGCTCGAGGGCAATCCGGTCCGGGAAGATCTGAACGAGGCCGGAGAGATGGTGGGGATAGATCTGGCGGTCAATTGTGTCATGGCCCCAAACAAAGAAGTTATCGAGATTCTTACCGGCCGTCCACTGGACACCCTGCGCCTGGGAGCGAAAACCTGCGCCAGTCTCTATGGTGTCTATCTTGAAACAAGGTTCGATATCTTAATTGCCAGTTGCGGTGGCTACCCCAAAGATATCTGTCTGTATCAGGCACAGAAAGGGCTCAACATGGCATCCCAGGCCGTCAAAAAAGGTGGCAAGATCCTCCTGCTTGCCGCCTCGACCCAGGGAGTCGGGGACGATGTCTATTTTGATTACGTCTCCCAGTTTACCAGCCCCGAAGAGGTGCTTGCCGACTTCAAGAAACAAGGTTTTCGGATGGGGGCCCACAAAGCCTATCTGTTCGGGTCTACCCTCAGTCAATACGAGGTGGCGATCTGTTCGGAAATGGACCCTGGAATTTTGCAGAAATGTCACTTGCGCGCTGCAGACCCTTCAAGGGTGGTAGCCGAATGGGTTGAGAATTTTGAAGGTAGGGCGACGATCGGCATAATCCCTAACGCGAATACCACCTATTTTTACGGATCGGAAAATTAAGATACCCCAGGCAGTTCTCCTCAAAGAGGAGCAGAAGCAACCAGGCGGATCGAGAACGTAATCATATTGCTAGGTAAACAGGTAAGGTCCTGCTTTCTTGCTCGATTCTATTTTTCATTTTTTAGGAGACATACATGGCTATCGATTTTTTAGTTCACGAAGCCGCGGACGGCGTAGGTGTGGCGGTGGTGGAAGGCTTGACAGCTAACCAAGAGATCACCGGTTGGGTCATGAGGGAAGATAAAACCATCACCATCAAGATTATCAGTGATATCCCGATCGGTCACAAGGTGGCCCTGAAGGACTTTGCGGTCGGCGATACCGTCATCAAGTACAACACCGACATCGGCAAGGTGGTCGCTCCGATCAAAAAAGGCCACCATCTGCATGTTCACAATGTCAAGACCAAGAGGTGGTAGATTATGGATAACAAAGTTTTTGGATATCGTCGAGAAAACGGCCGGGTAGGTGTTCGTAACCATGTGGTCATCCTCCCCCTGGATGACCTTTCCAATGCCGCCTGCGAAGCGGTAGCCAACAATGTCAAGGGTACCCTGGCCATCCCCCACGCTTATGGCCGCCTGCAGTTTGGCGAGGACCTCGACCTGCATTTTCGTACCCTGATCGGTACCGGCTGCAACCCAAATGTTGCGGCAGTAATCGTTATCGGTATCGAACCGCTGTGGACCGACCGGATCGTCCAGGGAATCGCCACAACCGGGAAGCCGGTTGCCGGCTTTGCCATCGAAAAAAACGGTGACCTGAACACGATCTGCGCCGCATCCCGCAAGGCGATGGAGTTCATGCAGAAAGCCAGTGAATATCAACGCAGCGCATGCGAAGTCAGCGAGCTGTGGATTTCGACCAAATGTGGTGAATCCGACACCACCTCCGGTATCGCCACCAATCCGACCGTTGGCAATGCCTACGATAAGCTTTATGAGAAAGGCAACACCCTGCTTTTTGGAGAGACCACCGAATTGACCGGTGGCGAGCATCTCGTGCTCGAGCGTTGTGTCAATGATCAGGTCCGCAAAGACTTCCAGTTCTATTTCGACCGCTACATGAAAGTCGTTGACGACCACAAGACCAACGACCTATCCGATTCTCAGCCGACCAAAGGCAACATCGAAGGCGGTCTAACCACCATTGAAGAAAAGGCCCTTGGCAACATTCAGAAAATCGGCAGGAAAGCACCGATTGTCGGATGCCTGGAGAAGGCCGTCGCGCCGTCCGGCCCCGGATTGTGGTTCCAGGATTCCTCATCTGCTGCAGCGGAGATGGTCACTCTCTGTGCCGCTTCAGGGTTCGTCATCCATTTTTTTCCGACCGGCCAGGGCAACATCATCGGCAACCCTATCCTACCGGTTATCAAGCTCTGTTCCAACCCGCGTACGCTGCGGACCATGAGTGAACATTTCGATGTCGACGTCTCCGGTCTCCTTCGCCGCGAAATTGATATGGACCAGGCCGGAGACAAACTCCTTGAGATGATGGTCCGCACCGCCAACGGCCGGATGACCGCCGCCGAAGTGCTTGGCCATCGCGAATTTATC
>JAABSV010000092.1 GCA_011390165.1 Desulfobulbaceae bacterium | reverse complement strand
TGCATATTCTCGACCCACGACAACTTGACCCCACCGAAGCCGATCTTGAGGGGGAGTATCAGATCGACTTGGTCGACGGCCGGTCGGTCACGGTGACCACCGTTTTTACTGCCCTTCGCCGGGTGCTTGCCGACTATGACCTCGAGACGGTGGCCAGGATTACCGGGCTTGATCCGCTCCAGATCGAACGGGTGGCAGTCGATACCGCCAGCAACACCCCGGTGCATGTCATTTACGGGGCGAGCAACTACCAGTGGTACAACGGCGACCTCAAAGGCCGGGCCCTCTCCCTGTTGCCGGTACTCACCGGCAGTATCGGCAAAAGCGGCGCTGGGATTTCCACCTATGCCGGCCAATACCGGATCCGCTTTGACCTGAAGAGCTGGTGGTTTCCGGAAGGAGCACAGCTCAACTGGGTACCCTACCTCCATTTTCTCCAGGGCGAAGGGCCGAGATACCCCAAAAACGGGATCAAGGCAATGGTTGGCGGATGGGGCAACCCCTTTGACCAGCACAATATGAGTAACCGTCTGAAAGAGCGGGCGACCTCAGGAGAACTGGAGTTCATCCTCACCACCGATTTTCAGATGACCACCAGCTGCACCTGGTCGGATGTGGTGCTGCCGGTACCCTCCTGGTATGAGAAACACGATCTCACCGCCACCATCCTCCACCCCTATCTGCAATTGCAGCAGCCGGCAATCAAGCCGCTGTTTGAGACAAAATCGGAACTGTGGATTTTCCGTGAGCTGGCAAAACGGATCAACCCCGCCTTTGAACAGCACTTTTACCCGGAACTCGATGAAAACCAGGCGGCTCTCAAGGTGATCGAGGTCCTGCTCGCCACCGGCGGCATGGAAACCGAGGGCATCACCCTGGAAATGCTCCAAAAAGGGCCGGTTCGGCTCCACTCCGCGGCGCCGGGCGACCGTCAGGTCCCCTTTTACGAGCAGGTCCACCACCGTCAGCCTTTTCCACCGCCAAGCTACCCGGCGCCGATCGCGGCAACCGGCCAGTTTCTCCGCAGCGGCCGTATCGAGTTTTACAAGGACGAGGATCTCTTTCTCAGCGAGGGCGAGCAGCTGCCGGTCCATAAGGAGACCTACCTCGAGACTGAATACAAGGTCAACCCGGAGGTGCGCGATAAATACCGCCTGCGCTACGTCACCAAGAACTCGCTCTACCGGGTCCACTCCACCCATTCGAACAACTCGGTTCTCCTCGAATTACAGGACAACAAGGCCAAGGTCTTTCTCAATCGAGAGGACGCAAGCAAGCGCGGTATCCAGGATGGCGATCTGGTGCAGATCTACAACGACCGGGGCAAGACCCGGGCCTATGCGATTCTCGATCCCGGCTGCAGTGCCGGCACGGCAATCTTTGAGGAAGGCTGGTGGTCAAGGTACTTAGGCGATGAGGGCTACAACTCTCTGACTTTTCCGTGGATCAAACCCTTACACGAAATCTATTTCGTCCCCGGGATGTGGTCGCCGACCACGGTGTGGAATGAATGCCTGGTGGATGTCAGGAGGATACCCGCATGAAAATGGGAATGGTCATCGATCTGGAAAAGTGTATCGGCTGCCGCTCCTGCATGGTCGCCTGCAAAGAGCACAATGCCCAGCCGCCGCAGACCTGGTGGAACCGGGTGTTCACCCCCGGCAGCCACCGTCATCTCACCCCGCCGGAAAAGGGGGTAGAGTTTTTTCTGCCGGTGCATTGTCAGCACTGTGAAAATGCCCCCTGTGAAAAGGTCTGCCCGGTCGGGGCGACCTACCACGCCGAGGACGGCGCGGTGCTCATCGACTTCGAGCGCTGCATCGGCTGCCGCTACTGCATGGCGGCCTGTCCCTACGGGGTGCGGCAGTTCAATTGGGAAGATCCGGCCAAGGCCCACCTGCGCTCCCAATACCAGGAAGAGTACCGCTACGGCTATCCGGAGGACCACCGCCATGAAGGGCGCCTGGTCTACACCCCCCTGCGGCCGAAAGGGGTGGTGGAGAAATGCACGTTCTGCGCCCAGTACCGTGACAAGGGGGAACTTCCCGCCTGTGTCCAGGGCTGTCCCGGCAAAGCCCGTTTTGTCGGTGATCTTGACGATCCGGACAGCGAGGTGAGCAAAATGATCAAGGCCCGCCATGCCTTTACCCTGCTGCCGGAAAAAGGCACCAAGCCGACGGTATTCTATCTTCCCCCCAAACCACGAGAGGTGTGACCATGTCGACGACAATGAAGACCAGCATGTGGCTCTGTGGCGGGGTGTTTCTCGTTGCCGTGGTGGCCTGGATCTACCAGCTGTGGCAGGGGCTGATCCTCACCAACCTGCAGAACTCCTACAGTTGGGGGCTCTACATCTCGGGCCTGGCATTTTTTGTCGGCAATGCCGCCGGCGGCCTGGTGCTTACCTCGTCGATCTATCTCTTCGGGGTGAAAAAACTCAAACCCCTGGCCAAACTCGGGGCGCTCACCGCCTTTGCCAATGTCACCGCGGCGATGCTCATCGTCCTGCCTGATATCGGTAAACCGTTGCGCCTCTACAACATGCTCCTGCACCCCAATTTCATGTCGCCGCTGGTCTGGGATGTGATTGTCCTCAACCTCTACGCCCTGGCTTCAGGAATCTACCTCTATATTCTTCTTCTGCCGGAACTGACCGGCAAACTCGAATGGCTGGCAATCAAGGTTGACGACCCACACCGCTTCTCGGAGAGATGGGCGAAACGCATCGCCCCTCTGGCCCTGCTCTTTGCCATTGGCATCCATGTGGTTACCGCCTGGATTTTCTCAACTCAAGGGGCGCGGGACTGGTGGCATACCCCGGCGATGGCCCCGGATTTTGTGGCGGTGGCGATTGCCGTCGGCACCACCGTGGTCCTCCTCGCCGCAGCCCTTGCCTACGGTACCGGCGAAAAATACCAGGAGGCCTACCGGATTCTCGGGTTGATTATTTTCATGGCCACCGCAGTGCATCTTTTTCTGATGATGAACGACCTGGTCATCCATGCCTGGTACGGCAATGCCGAGACTGAGCGGATTATTGACATCGCCTGGGGGCAATTCGCCTGGGCGCACATCTTTGAGGTCGTAGCTCCCCTCGCTGCGGCAATTTTGCTGATGACCGACACCGTCAGACGTTCCCTGGCCATGCTCCTGGCAAGTTCCGGCCTGCTTGTTGCCGGAGTCTTTGTCCACCGCTTTCTGATCATGCCGGCAGCCTATAACGTGACCCCAATGAATATGGCGCCGATGGGATTACCGGAAAGCCACTGGTCACTGCCGATTGCCTCTGGCCGGTTCTTTCCCGGAATGAGCACCTTTATCGACCAGTACAGCTATTCGCCATCGCTGGTTGAGGTGGTCATTCTGCTGGGGATTGTCGCCTATACCGTCCTGCTTATCCTCTTGGCAATCGATCGGCTGCCGATCCTGGCCAAGGAGCAAGGTTGATATGGCTGCTCCCCAATTGCATCCCGGTCTGCATCGTATTTCACAGATCTTCAGTTACCCATCCGCAGAAGGTGCCGGACAGCCGGCTCTCGCGGGGCTTGGCGCTGAAATTCACGAGAAGGGTGAGGCACTCCTTGCCGAGATGAGCAAGATCGATCACCTCCGGCTGGAAACTGAGTACGTCCGGCTTTTTATCAATGCCATGCCTGAAGTGCCTTGCCCCCCCTACGGTTCAG
>JAABSV010000091.1 GCA_011390165.1 Desulfobulbaceae bacterium | reverse complement strand
AGGTGCCCACCACCCTGCTTGCCCAGGTGGACAGCTCGGTGGGTGGGAAGACCGGCGTCGATATCCCCGAGGGGAAGAACCTGGTGGGGGTCTTCCACCAGCCGCAGGCGGTCTACATCGATATTGACGTCCTCCGCACCCTGCCCGGGCCGGAGCTGCTTGGTGGTCTCGGCGAGGTGATCAAGTACGGGGTGATCCGCGACGCCGCCTTCTTCACCTTCCTGGAAGAGCAGCGCCCGGCGATCCTTGCCCTGGAGCCGGAGGCGATCCGCCACACCATCCTCACCTGCTGCCGGATCAAGGCCGAGGTGGTTGCCGAGGATGAGCGGGAGGGTGGGGTGCGGCGGATCCTCAACTACGGCCACACCATCGGCCATGCGGTGGAAGGGGCCTCGGAATATGCCATCATCCATGGCCTGGCGGTGGCCATCGGCATGGCGGCGGCGGCCCGTCTGGCGGTGCTGCGCGGCGTGCTGGCGGAAGCGGACCGGGAACGGATCGTCAACCTGCTGCGGGCCTACGGGATGCCGGTTTCGGTGCCCGGCGAGCTGGCCCGGCAGCGGATCAAACGCTACCTGCTCACCGACAAGAAGCGGGTGGCGGGCAGGCTCCACTTTGTCCTGCCGACCCGTATCGGTGCCACCTGCATCGATGCCGAGGTCAGCGAGGAGCAACTCGACGCCGTACTCGGCTGATGCCGGCAAGTAATCGGAAAGAAGGCAAAAATTAGAACAAATTAAAAAAACCGAAAAATATTCAAACTGCGCAACAAAACGATCAGCCATGCCTATCTACGAATTTTACTGTGAACAGTGCAACGTGGTGTTCAATTTTCTTTCCTCCAGGGTCAACACCACCACCATTCCCGATTGTCCCCGCTGCAGCAGCCAGCTGAACCGCCAGATGTCCCGCTTTGCCACCATCGGCAAGGCCCGGGAAGAGAGTGGCGAGGATGCTCTGGCCGGCCTGGACGAGTCGAAGATGGAACAGGCCTTTGCCTCCCTGATGCACGAGGCGGAACGGGTCAACGAGGAAAACCCCCGGCAGATGGCCGCCCTGATGCGCAAGTTTGCCGACCGGACCGGCATCCGTCTGGGTGATTCCATGGAAGAGGCGATAGCCCGCATGGAGGCCGGGGAGGACCCGGAAGCAGTGGAAAAGGAGATGGGCGATCTCCTCGAGGGTGACGATTTTACCATCGAGACCATGACAAAACGGGCCCAGCGGCTACGTCCCGCCCCGGTCTACGACGAAAAGCTCTACGAGTTGTAGCCGAAGAGAGGCCGGGCTCGTATCCGCCACCCCCCCGCAGCGTGCTCGGCCAGAGGCGTCCTCGGCCAAAGGCCGACAGGAGACCGACAGGAGACCGACAGGAGCGTTGGTGAAGGCGAAAGAGCCCGAAGCCAGGCGGTCAGTGGACGGTATTGGCGAACTCGTCGTCGAAGAAGCCGTCCAGGCCGTGCTGGACATTCTTTTCCCGCAGTACCCGCCGTGCCTCCTCGGTGGTCACCCCAAGGGAGAAGGCGAGATCGTCAACACTGTACACCGGTTTGCCGTCCATGCTGTAGTGGTGGGGCTTGAGTTCCGGGAAGGCGCTCTGGATGGCCGCCCCGGAGGCCTCGAGGAGGAGCCGGCGGATCTCCGGTGGCCCGTAGATGATCAGCCATTCCACCGCCTCCGCCCACAGCCGGCTGTCCGCCCCTTCGTGGGTGAGCACCTGTACGGCACTTTCTATATCCCAAAGATCTTTGTATTGCATGGTTTTTTCCTGGATGATAAAACGGTGGCTCTGCCCACCGGTATTGCTTGCCGTCTTCCTTGTCGGGAGGGAAAGGGTTCGCCTAGGCTCAGTATAGGGCATGGAAGGTCGACGGCAAAGAATTTTCGCGGGGGAATGATGAATCGATTCGACGGCGGCATATTTCTCGAGAATATCGAGTGGTTCGACGAGAGCGGCGAAGAACTGGTACGGCGGTTACCGGAACAGGGCTCCGGCGAGATCAAGTTCGGCGCCCAGCTGACCGTGCGCGAGAGCCAGGCGGCGGTGCTCTTCTACAAGGGGAAGGCCTGCGATGCCTTTGCCGCCGGCCGGCACACCCTGAAGACCGCCAACCTGCCGCTGCTCACCAAGATACTCTCCATCCCCTGGCGCGGCGACAGCCCGCTGCGGGCGGAAGTGTACATGGTCAACCTGAAGTACTTTCCCAACCTCAAGTGGGGCACCACCAACCCGGTGGCCTTCCGCGACCGCGAACTGGGGTTGATCCGTCTGCGGGCCCATGGCATGTACACCATCCAGGTGGTCCAACCGGTGCTCTTCATCAACTCCCTGGTGGGGACCATGGGGCGGATGGACACCGATGCCATCGCCGACTACCTGAAGATGGTGATCGTCTCCCGCTTCAACGACCACCTCGGCCGCAGCCTCGACACCATCTTCAACCTCCCCGGCCGCTTTGACCAGATCTCCACCGACCTGCAGGGGCATCTCGCCGAAGACTTCGCCCACTACGGTCTCCGCCTGAGCCAGCTCTACATCACCTCGATCACCCCGCCCGAGGAGGTGCAGAGCGCCATCGACGACCGGGGGCGGATGGCCCTGATCGACGACATGGACAAGTTCATGCGGTTGAAGGCGGCGATGGCCATGGAGAAGGCGGCCACCGCCGGCGGCGAGGCCGGTGCCGGGCTGGGGATGGGGGTGGGGCTGATGCTGCCACAGATGTTTGCCGCCGGCCTGGCCCAGGGGCAGGGGGCGCCCGGCGGCCGAGGTGGGCCCGGCGGCGGGGCGGCCGTCCAGAACTGCGGCGACTGCGGCAACGCCATCCCGGCCGAGGCCCGCTTCTGCCCCCTTTGTGGCCACCAGCAGCTGCTCCTCGGCGAGTGTGCCCATTGCGGCAAGAATCTCACCCCCAATGCCCGCTTCTGTTCCCGTTGCGGTCGGCCGGTGGAGGAGAAGAAGGCGCCGCTGCACTGTACCATCTGCGGGGCCGAGAACCTGCCCGGGGCGCTCTTCTGCAACCAGTGCGGTGAGGGCCTGGCCTGAGTTGGAGTGGCTTACAGGAGATAAGGACCTTTCTTGAATTGAGGCGGCTTCCGTAGGGTGTGGTCTAGGCCAGAATGGCTTCACAGCTTCACGGCTTAGTGGCTTAGTGGTTTAGAGGCGCTAGGGCCCTGGCCTGTAACTGAGTGGCTTTCGGCTGGGGTGAGTACCGGCCAGGCTGAGGGACGGCGAGAAGGGCAGCGGGAAGGCCAGTGGAGATGGCGGCAGGGTAGGAGGTAAGGGAGAGCAAAAGATGGAACTGACCGTTGAGCAGAGCTGCCCCTCCTGCGCCGCGGCGATTACCCTGCGCGAGGAGGACCGCCTCCTCCACTGCCCCTTCTGCGGGGTGGCCAACTACCGCTGCGACTCCGGTGCCGGCCGCTATCTGCTCCCTGCCGCCCGGCCGGCCGATGTCGACCCGGACCAGCTGCTCTACATCCCCTATCTCCGTTTTCGCGGCACCGTCTATACCGTTCGCGACGCCACCCTTCAGCACCGCCTCCTCGACACCACCCGCCTGGCCCTGCCCACTATCGGACCGCTTCCCCCCTCCCTTGGTCTGCGCCCGCAGGCAATGCCGCTGCGGCCGGTGGTGGCCGCAACCCCCGGCCTCTTTGTCCGCCAGGGGGTGCCGACCCGGGATCTCTTTCTCCTTGCCACCCGCCTGGCCGACAGCTACGGCCGCCGACAGGCGGGGCCGACCCAGCACCGGGCCTTCGTCGGCGAGACCCTCAGCCGCATCTACCTCCCCTGTTATCGGCGGGGTGGTGAACTGATCGACGCGGTGACTAACCGCTCCTTGGGCCCTGTTGGTTCTG
>JAABSV010000010.1 GCA_011390165.1 Desulfobulbaceae bacterium | reverse complement strand
GCCTGCAGAGCCGCCCCGTCGGTGGCATCGACCTGATAGTAGTCCGGGAGCGAGGTGTCCGAGGTGGCCCCGGCAGCAACAGCGAAATCGGCCAGCAGCTGCCGAATCCTGTCGCTATCCGCCGCTGTTCGTCCAAGCCAGACCACCCTCGCCTGGTAGGTGCTGATGAGCAGGCGACTGACAATCCGGCCGATACGGCCGCTACCGCCAACCAGGAGATAGAGGCCGCCGCGGCGCAGCCCGGAGAGTTTTTCCATCCCGGCCATCGAAAGAGGCAGGAAAATCTGGCGCTGGCGCCGGCCGGCGATGATCCGCACCACTTCGCCGCGATCGTTGGCCGGTTCCTGGTGGAGAAGCTCGAGCAAATTCCGGCAGCCCTCGCCATCGAGCAGATCCTCGCCGGCGACATCGAGGCTGCGCAGCCGCAGCCGATGGTCCGACTGGGCCCGGGCGTAACCCAGCCCGGCAACCCCGCCACCGATTGGGTTACCGGCGACTCCGGCCGGTGGAAAACTGTCGATGCTCAGGAGATAACAGTCGAGGGAGCCAACCCGCTGCCGCTGCCCCTCTTGCAGTGCCTGGAAAAGACGAAAGAGGCTGATCTCGGCCAGACCGGTGCCGGTTGTCCCGCCCGCCCCCACCCCGCCGGCGGCGGCCGATCGGTCGGGGGCAAGAAAGTAGAGGGTGTCGATGGCGGGAAGGGCGGCAAGGATCCGGGTAAAGCTGTCATCGGCCCCCAGCCGGTACTGCCCCGCACCGGAATGGTCACCGAAGGCCGCTTCGGGCAGCACGGCGATCTCCAGCAGCCGGCTGCCGGACTGCCGGCTGTCGAAGTGGTGGAGAAGGGTGAGACGGAACTGTTTGGCCGCCTCCCCCCCCAGAACGGTGACCAGCAGGGCCACCCGACCGCCATCCTCAACCGTTGCCGAAACCGCCTCCTCCTCCCAGAGGGGCAGGTAATAGTCGACTCCCTCGCCGGCCTCGGTGGGCGTTGGCGGGGGAGGGGGAGGGGGAAAGGGCAGTTCCAGAGGGGTGGCCGCCAGCCAGTAGCGCTCCCTGGCAAAAGGGTAGCCGGGGAGGGAGAGGCGGCGCGGCGGCTGCTCGATCCCCCGGTAGAGGGCCGACCAGTCAATGGCCACCCCGGTGAGCCAGAGGCGGCGGAGAGCGGGGAGGTCCCTGTCGGCTAAAAGCCGCTCTGCCTCGGCCGCGGCATCCCGGTGACCGACTGCCCCTCGCTCGACCCTGGCCAGTTGGAGACCGTCGATTACTCCTCGACCGGCGACGAAATCGGTTAATTTCTCCACCAGTTCAGCCCGCTCCGACACCATCACGGCCAGTCGTTCAGCCATCGGCCGCCGACCGACCTGAAGGGTGTAGGCCAGATCGACGAGGGATATTGCCTCTTGCCCGTCTGCATCGGCGGCCTGCAGTCTTGCCAGCAGCCGGCCGGCAGACTCCTGCAAGCGGGTGCGGTTTTCGGCGGAGAGAAGAAAGAGAGAGGGTTGTGCTCCCCTGCTGTCGGCCACCTCCACCTTCTCTTCCCAAGAGGCCAGAAGCAGATGGGCATTGGCGCCACCGGCACCGAAGGAGGAGACCCCGGCGATCAACGGCGAATCCCCCCTCTCCTCGCCAAGACGGGGCGGACGCCACTCGGCCAGCCTCTCCTGGACAACAAAGGGGGTGGCGGCAAAGTCAATGCGCGGGTTGAGGGCCTCGCCATGCGGAGAGGGGACCAGCTGCCGGTGGCGCATCTGCAGCAGCACCTTGGTCACCCCGGCAATCCCCGCTGCCCCCTCACAGTGGCCGATGGTGCTCTTCACCGAACCGATGGCACAGAAACCGCGATCGGCGGTGGCGGCAAAGGCCCGACACAGTCCGGCAATCTCAATGGGATCGCCGAGGGCGGTGCCGGTGCCGTGCGCCTCGAGGTAACTCACCTGCCGTGGCTTTATGCCGGCCCTGGCCATGGTGGTAGCGATCAGATCCCCCTGGGCCACCGGATTGGGGACGGTAAAGCCGTTGGTACGGCCGCCGGCATTGATCCCGCTTCCCATGATCAGGGCGTGGATCTGGTCCCCGTCGGCCAGGGCGGCGGCCAGCGGCTTGAGGACCAGGGCCCCCACCCCCTCAGCGGCCAGGAAGCCATCGGCCTCGGCGCCAAAGGGACGGCACTCCCTGCCGCTGCTGAACATGGTCATCTCACTGCGACCGATGAAGTGCATGGGGTGGAGGATGAGGTTGACCCCACCGGCGATGGCGCAGTCGCAGCTGCCGCTGAGAAGGCTCTCCACCGCCAGATGGATGGCGGTGAGCGAGGAGGAGCAGGCGCTGTCCACCGCCAGACTCGGCCCATGGAAATCAAGGAGGTTGGAGACCCGGTTGGCGATGAAGGCAAAGCTCGGTTGGGGGGCGTAGGTGTTGTTCATCACCCCGACAAAGACCCCCACCCGCCGGCTCGGGCAGAGGCTCTCCGGGGTGTGGCCGGCATCCTCGATGCTGGCCCAGGCGGTCTGCAGAAAGAGCCGCTCCTGCGGGTCCATCCGCTCCGCCTCGCTGGGGGCGATCCGGAAAAAACGGGGGTCAAAACAGTCGGCATCGGCAATGAAGCCACCCCAGCGGCTGTAGGAACAGCCGGGCTTGCCCCGCTCTTCGGCATGGTAGTGGCGCCAGTTCCAGCGCTCGGCGGGAACCTCGCTGATGCAGCTGCGGCCGCTTTGCAGGTTTTCCCAGAACTGTTCCAAGTCGTCGGCCATCGGATACCGGCCGCTCAGGCCGATGATGGCGATCGGCCCGCCCCTCCCCTCGCCTGTTGTCGACGGACGGGGGAAGAGGGGGCGAAAACGACGGGGCGAACCGGGTTGGCCGCCGCCACCGCCATCCTTGGCGGGAGGAGCCTTGTCACCGCTCGGGCCAGGCTCATTTCCGGCCAAGAGACGGGCCAGGGCCTCACCCTCTTGCCGCTGGAGATGGCGGGCCAGGGCCTCGAGGTTGCGCACCTCGAAGAGGAGGGTAGTGTCGATCCGGGGAAAATCACGACGGAGCCGGTTGCTGAACTGCACCACCAGGATCGAGTCAAGGCCATAACTGGCCAGATCCTCGGCGACATCAATCCGCTCACGGGGGAGCTTGAGGGCGGCGGCCAGCTGATCCTTCAGGTAGGAGAGTGTGCCTTCCTCGACAGTTTTCTCCACGGCTGGCGGTATCTGCCGACCCTTTTCGGCTGCTGCCGGCTGGCCTTCGCCATGGGGGCCAGCCTTACCTGCCCCCACCACCCCAACCACCCCCGCCATCCCCGCTACCCCGGGCTGCAATGGCGGGGCGCCGGGCCCAGGCAGTGCTTGCGGCGACGGCGAGTGGCTCGACCGGCGGAGCACCCCGTCACTGACGGCAACGACCAGCTGCTGCCCGAGGAGATGGGCCGCCTCGGCCGGGAAGCGAATGGGGTCGAAACCCTCCTCGGCCAGCACCTGCCGCCAGCCGGCCGGACTGAGGCCGGGACAACCGGTAAGCCGCCTCACTTCGTCCTGAAAACGCCACCACCCGGGCAGCAGCGCGAAGGTGAGATGGGCAAATAAAGAGCTGGCAGTCAACTCGTTGAGCAGCAGCAACCCACCGCGTCGGAGCACCGTTTTCAGCAGGCGGAGGCTCAGAGCGATGTCCCGGGTGGCATGGAGGACGTTGGCGGCCAGAACCAGATCATAGCTGCCTTCAGGGATACCCTGGGCCGCCGGCGACTCTTCGACATTAAAGAGCCGGTAACGGAGGAAGGGGGCCTTGGCGGCAAATTGCTCCTCGCCATCCAGGAGGAAGGCGCGGGAGATGTCGGTATAGCAGTACTCGTCGATCCGCTCCCACCACGGTTCAAGCCTGGCCAGCACTGCGGCGGTGGTGCCGCCGGTACCGGCACCCACCTCGAGAATCCTCAATTTTGCCGCCGGTTGCCGGGCCAGCCGCCACTCGACCCAGGCGGCCACCTGTTCGGCGAGGAGGTCGTTGAAGAGGTCGGCCACCGGGTTGTGCCGGTAGATGCCGGCCACCAGTTCCATGCCGCCATCGGCAAAGAGGATGTCGGTTGCCTGACGGGAGCCGTCAAGAATCTCCGGCAGGCGGCGGAGGGTGGCGTCGGCCAGCCGGGCGTGTGCCCACATCTCCGGGTCCTGCCGCCACCCGGCCAGGGCCGACTGCCACTCTTGCCAGACTGTCTCCTCCTCCCCGCCGGCAGCCGCCGGCAGCCAGTGGCCCGGCCACAGCGCCAGGCCGGCGGCGAACCAGCGCCGGTAGTCGGCGGCAAGCCGGGGCGGCAGCGAAGCGGACTCCCCCGACCAGCCGAGGCTGTGGAGGTGCCAACGGAGGAGGGGGACGAGCTGGGCCTCGAAGCGTCCCATCTTGTCGTGCCGCCCCGCCTGCAGCGCCGCTGCTCTTCCGGCCAGTTCCCCTGCTGCCGGGGCAATTTCGCCGCCGGCGACGGGGATCGGTTGCGGCAGGATCTCCAGCCACTCTTCAGTTGCCATCCCCTCAAGGGGAAGGGGGCGGCTGGTGTAGAGAAAGCCGATCTGGGGCAGGGGCCCGGCCAGCAGCCGCTCCAGGGCAACCATCGCCGCGGCTGGGCTGATCTGACCGATGCCAACCGCCGCCAGACGGGCAAAGGCCTCGCTGGCAGCGGCACTCTGCTCGCTCAGCTGCTGCCAGTAGCCCCAGTTGACCACCTTCACCGGCACCTGCCAACGCTGCCGCAGCACTCCGGCAAAGGCATCCTTGAAGGCGCAACCGGCGGCATAATGCCCCTCGCCGGGATTCTTTGCAAAAGAGATAAATGATGAAAAAAAGAGGACAAAGTCGAGGGGATGGCCGGCAAAGGCGGCCTCGATGGCCAGACAGACGGCCAGCTTGGCCTCGAGGCCGGCGCAGAAGGTGGCTTCACTCATCGCGGTCAGCCGCAGGTGGTGGTAGACCATGGCGGCGTGGACCAGACCATCCACCCGGCCATGGCTGGCGGCAAGTTGCTCCCGTACCCTGACCAGTTCTGCCGGCCGTCTGGCATCGGCGGCCAGATAGAGGGGGGCGGGGCCATCCCCGGCCAGCCTGGCAAGGGATGCCAGCCGGGCCCGGATCGTCGCATCCTCCGGCCGCCGGCCCAGCCAGACGACCCTGGCCCGGTAGCGGCGAATCAGGTAGTCGCTCAGGGCCATCCCCAGGCTGCCGGCACCGCCGATGAGCAGATAGAGGCCGCCATCCCGGAAAGCTGTCTCGCCGTCAATGGATGCGTTCGATGCCGTCTGCCCACTGCCGGCAGATGACT
Source organism: Desulfobulbaceae bacterium (assembly GCA_011390165.1). GTDB lineage: Bacteria > Desulfobacterota > Desulfobulbia > Desulfobulbales > Desulfocapsaceae > Desulforhopalus_A. Next base: position 88,536 of record JAABSV010000010.1, on the reverse strand, counting down.
CGCCGTTCTCCGCCACCGCCAGCAGGATCTGGCGGTACCACTGGCCGGGCCGGACACAGAGGGAATGGCCGCGCCGGTCGGCAGCCAGGGAAAAAAGTTCGTCCGGCAGAGGCGCTTCGGCCGCGCCGGCGGCCAGATCAACCAGCCGGACCGGCCAGTTGGGCAGCTCCTTGGCCATGGTCCCGAACAGACCGTGCACGGCGGTGTGGGCCGGGGCGAGTGGTTCCTCCGGCAGGGGGGAGTGCCCCTGCACGGTGAGCACCGTCCAGCCAAGGCGCCGCTCTTCGTAGCCGGCGGCCATGAGGGCCTTGATCAGCCGGAAGCCGAGCACCACCGGCCACTGCTCATTGGCCAGGGCCTCCTCCGGGACACTGGCGGTGGCAACAGATGGTACGAACCAGAAAATATGGTCGATATAGTCGTGGTCGATATGGTCGCCATCACCGTCGTCACCGCCATCATCGCTCCCCGGCCAGCGCAGCTGCGCGGCCAGTGCAGCGATCTCTTCATCGCTCTGTGTGGCCGAACCGGCAGCAGGGGGGGTGAGCCTCCTGACCTGCGGGTAGCGATGGAACAAGGCCTGCCACTGCCGGTCACTGCCGCCGACGATGAGGACCTGCTCGCCCTTCTCCGGCCACGGTGGGCCCGGGGCTGGGTGAATCGGCTGCCAGAGCGGGCAGAGGCTGCGATGGCCGCTCTGTTCGGCCGGTGAAAACCTCTCGGCCGCATGGCCGACAGCTGGCTCCAGCCTCTCGGCATGCTTGAGCCCTTGTTGCGCCGGGGCTTTGCCGGGGATGGCCCTGCCGGTGAGTCCCAGCAGCCGCAGAGAGAGGCGCCCCTCGTGGTCGTAGAGGTCGACATCGATTCTCTCCATCCCGGCGGCCGCCCCCGCTGGTCGCTGTTCGGCGGCTGGACGGACCCAGGCCCACGCCTCGGCCGGGGTGGCGGTATGGATATCAAGGCGGTCAAGGGCAAAGGGGAGCATCGCCCCTCCCCCGGTGGCACCCTCGCTGAGCCGTTCCGGGGCAAGGCCGATGGAGACCTGCAGGGCCGCATCCAGCATGGCCGGGTGAAGATGGTACGCCTCCCGGCCGGCTTGGAGATGGGCCGGCAGAAAGAGGTGGCCGAGGGCCTCTTTGCCGCTGCAGAAAAGTCTGCTGATCGCCCGGTGGCCGGGACCGTAGTCAATGCCCATACGGGCAAAAGCGGCATAGCACTGTTCGCCGCTCCAGCTGCCGTCCCGGCCGAAACGGGCGCGCAGGGCGGTCAGATCGATCTCTTCCCCCCCACCCGGCAACAGCTGCGCCAGGCCCTGGTGGTGGAGGCTCTCCCCGCCATCTTCGGCGTCGGTGGTCAACCGATAGGCAACGGCAACGGTGTCGTTGCCATCGTCCAGGGTGGAGAGGGTGAGGTGCACGGTGAGCGGTGGCGTACCCAGGCGCACCGCTCTGCTCCAGACAACCTCACTCAGGCGGAGAATCTCCCTTTCACCCTCTGCGGCCATGCCACTGGCGGCCAGAGCCGCCCGGGCCATCTCCAGGACTGCCACCCCGGGCAAAACCGGCTGCCCCGCCACCAGGTGGTCGGCGAGAAAAAACTCCGCACCGCTGAAGCTGGCCACAAAACGTTGCCGGTAGAGGTCGGAGACGTTGGCATGGAGGAGGGGGTGGAGGGCTCCTCCGGCCGCACTGGCTGGGCTGCTCGCCACCCTTTTTGCGGCCGGCATCTCCGCCCAGTAGCGCTCACGGGCAAAGGGGTAGGTGGGCAGGGAGAGGCGGCGCGGCCGCCGGCCCGGATAGAGCCGGGCCCAGTCAAGGTCATAGCCCCGACACCACAGCTCAAGCAGCTGGTGGTATTTGCCCTTGGCCATCCAGGAGTCGATGGCCGCCGCCATATCCTCGTCGGCCGCCAGGCCCGCCAGGGCCGATCGATGCTGCCGGCTGTCGGCAAACAACAGACCGGGCACCGTGTCGATGGCGGCACCGGCCACATAGGCGGCCAGCTTATCGGCCAGATCGGCCGTTGAGGTGGCAACAATGGCCAGGCGCACCGCCATCGCCTGCCGGCCCAGCTGCAGGGTGGCGGCCAGATCGGCCAAAGAGATCTCGGCACCGGCTGCCCTCTCCCGCCCGCCAAGAAAGCTGCCCAGGTTGACGGCCATCTGCCGCAGTTGCTCCTCACTCCTGGCCGAGAGGACAACCAGGCTCGGGCCTGAGCCTGCCGTCGGCGGCGCAGTCGCAGCAACCGGAGCGGCAGCCTCCTCGCCGCCGGGGAGATATTCGGCAACCAGGAGATGGGCGTTGGCACCACCGGCCCCGAAGGAGGAGATTCCGGCGATCCGCGGTTGTTCCCGGCCGTCCAGCAACGGCCGGGGCCAGTCACGAAGGCGGCGGTTGACCCTGAACGGGGTGGCGGCAAAATCGATGTGGGGGTTGAGTTCCTCGGCGTGGAGAGAGGGGACCAGTTGCCGGTGCTGGAGTTGCAGGAGCACCTTGGTCAGCCCGGAGACACCGGCGGCGGCTTCGCAGTGGCCGATATTCGATTTCACCGAACCGAGCCAGCAGTGCTGCCGCTCGCCGTTGCCCCCGGCTAAGGCCCTGCTCAAAGCAGCCACTTCGATGGGGTCACCCAGACGGGTACCGGTGCCGTGCGCCTCCACATAGCTCACCTGCCGCGGCTCGACCCCCGCCTCGCGCAGGGCCTGCGCCACCACCAGCTGCTGGGCGGCCGGGCTGGGGACGGTGTAGCCGCTGGTCCGGCCGCCGTGGTTGATGGCGCTCGCCTTGATTACCCCGTAAATATGGTCGCCGTCCCGTTCCGCATCGGCCAGCCGTTTCAGCACCAGCACGCCGACCCCCTCGCCGGGGATGTAGCCATCGCCGCCGGCACCGAAACTCTCGCAGCGGCCACGGCTGGAGATGAAGCGGCTCTCGCTCAGTTCCAGGTATTTGTTGGGGTGAATGCTCAGGTTCACTCCCCCGGCCAGGGCGAGGTCGGTCTGCCCGTGGTGGAGATCACGGCAGGCCAGGTGGATACTGGTCAGCGACGAGGAGCAGGCGGTGTCCACCGCCAGGCTCGGTCCGTGCAAATCAAGGAGGTAGGAGACCCGGTTGGCGATGGCCGAATAGCTGCCGCCGGTCACCAGCGGTACCCCGCGCAGGGTCGACTCGACACCGAGGAACTGGTACTCGCCAAACATCACCCCCACATAGACCCCGACCCGGGCGGTGCCGGCCCCGGCCGCCGCCCCAGGGCCGGCCTCTCCCTCGCCGGCATCGTCGCCACTCTCCTCGCCTCGCTCTCCCCCGGGCTCCTCCCCGCCTCTGCCGTTTTGCAGCCCTGCCGGACAGTAGCCGGCATCCTCCAGGGCGGCCCAGGCCTGTTCCAGAAAGAGCCGCTCCTGGGGGTCCATGAACTCTGCCTCGCGCGGCGAAATGGCAAAGAAGAGTGGATCAAACATATCGATATCTTTAATAAATCCGCCCCACTTGCTGTGGTGCCGCCCCATCGTCTGCAAATCGTCGCTGTAGTACTGCCGCCAGTCCCAGCGCTCGGCCGGGACCTCGCTGATACAGTCCCGCCCCTCGGCAAGATTGTCCCAGAAGGCGGCCAGATCATCGGCCTGAGGATACCGGCCGGCGAGGCCGACCACTGCGATATCCAATGGGCTGGTGCCGACAGGGCGACCCTCTTCCCGGGCCGGCAGTGCAGCGACGGGCAGGGCCACATCGGCTGCCGGCGACCATTGCTCGCCTGCCGTCAGGCCAAGGATTTCGGTCAGGCGTTGCCGGTGGGCGGCCAGGAAATAGCCGGCCACCGCCCGGATGGTCGGATACTCGAAAAAGAGGGTGATCGACACCGCCGCCCCGAAGAGAAGCTGCAACCGGGCGGCCAACTGGCCGGCCAGGAGCGAGTCGATACCGTAAGCGGTCAGGGGTTCGTCGACCGGCAGCTCCGCCACTGGCCGTTCCAGGGTGGTGGCGATGAAGGCGGCGAAATAGCGGATCGCCTCACTGGTGAACTGGGCCGGGGCAACGGCCACTCTCTCACTGGCCGTTGCCCCGGCAGCGGTTGCTGTAACAATGGCAATCGACATATCCCGCTCGACCTGGCCGGGCGGCGGTTGCGGCCCAACCTCCCCCGTTACTGCTGTCGGCCCTGCTAGCCCGGCGGCCCGCCCGGCAGCGGCTGCCGTCATCACCGGCATATCCTCGTCAACCGGGCTGGCCGGCGGATGCGGCTCAGCCTCCCCCGCCACTGTCGTCCGCCCAGGTGGCCTGGCGGTCGCTGCCGGGCCACCTGGCGGAGTTTGCAGGGAGTAGAGCTGCCCACAGAGATCGGCCATGACCGCCTGCACCGACGGTTCGTCGAAAAGGAGGAGGTGGTTCTCCGCCGGCAGCTGGTGGTAGACCAGGCCGGGGAGCAACTCTTGCCAGCCGCTCCAGTAGTCGACCCCCTGCAGCGGTTCAACCCCGAGAGGATTGAGATGCGCCGCCTCCCGGCCAAAAAAGTGGCCGCTCCGGGTTTGGCAGTAGACTGGCCGGGCGATGGGTCGGACAAGCGGCTGCGGCAGGTACTGGTCGATCCGGTAGCCGGCCTGGATCGCCACCATCTTCTCCAGATAGGCAGTCAGCCAGCCTGTGGGTTTGTCCACCCCGGCGGCCCGGCAGAAGGCGACGAAGGCCTGGCGCAGTTCGGCCGGGTCGGTCAATGCTCGGGGTGGCCGTTCGGTGGCGGCCAGCCGGCCGGCCGCTACCCCCGGGGTGGTCCGGAAGGTGAACTGGACCAGACCGGCGGCGAGGAAATAGAGGGAATCGTAGAGATCGAAAGGGAAGTGGCGGTGGCAGCTCGGGTAGAGCGAGTCGACCAGGACCAGAGAGTGCACTTCCTCACCCGCCGCCTGCAGCTGTCTGGCCAGCTCGTAGGCAAAACAGCCGCCGATGGAGTAGCCGCCGAGGTCGTAAGGGCCGGCTGGCTGGTGGGCAAGCACCATCTGCCGGTAGGTGGCGGCGATGGCCTCCACTCCGACCAGGGGTGGCTGGTCGTCAAACAGCCCCCTGGCCTGGATGCCGTAAAAGGGGCGCTGGATCGTTGCGGCGAGCGGCAGGTAGACCCCGACATCACCGAAGGCGCCATGGATCCAGAAGACCGGCCGGCCGGCCGCACTCGGCGAGGGCGGCGACGGCTTGTTCAGAAGCTGGCATTCCAGAAAGAAGGGGGGGCTTCCCCCGGTTGGGCTATCCTGGTCGCTGGCCAAGGCGGCGATTTTCTCCTGCAACTGGGCAGTGGAGAGCTGCCCTCTCCCGTAGGCGTTGATCAAGGCGGCAAGGTTCATCGTTCTCCCCTCTCTGCAAGAAGAGCGACCAGCTGTTCCTGCGCCACCTCGCCGCGGGCAAGCCGGTGCAGGGCGGCCAGTACCTGCGGGTCGCGGTAGGCGGCCAGGGGATTGGCCGCGGCCCTGGCCGGCCAGCTCCGCCACCTGCGCGTTGCCGGCAAGGGGGAGAGACTGCAACCGGCCAGCAGCTGTCCGAGGTTTTGCCCGCTGTTAGTAGCCATGGCGGCCAGAAGGACGACCAGCTGCTCGGCCAGCCGGGCGATGGTTGCCGGCGCGAAGAGATGGCGGCGGTATTCACTGAGCAGGTGCAGGCGCCCCTCGCTGCGCAGGACAAGGAAAGAGAGGGTTGCGAAGGTGGGGGATGGCAACTCTTCCACCCCCTTTTGGGCGGCAAGGCCGTCAACGAAGAGGGAGCGGCCAAATCGCGGGTCTGTCCGCCGGTCTGCCTCCTCCCCCCCCTGATCAAGGTCGATACTGTCCAGCAGCACATCGCCCAGCTGCTGGAAATAGTCGTGGTAGCCGGCAAATCCGACCAGGGGCAGGATGGCGGTGAGGGGAGTCCGGCGGTGACGCAGGGCGGCCAGGATCGTCTTCCGCACCCCTTCCAGGCAGGCCGACAGCCTTGTCTCGGCAGCGAAGAGGTCGGCGGCGAAGGGGACAAAGAGGGGGCTGGTAAACTCCCCGGGGGCCGCAAGCACCGCCGCATAGTCCCGTTGAGAGGTAAACAGCTGCAGCACCGGTTTGGCGTTGCCCATTTGCTGAAGACGGAGGAGGATGGCGGCGGCAAAGAGCTGGCTGTGGCTGATCCCCCGGTCGCGGTGCAGCCGGGCGATCGCCCGGCAGAGTTCGACGGGAAGTTCCAGATGGTGGCGACCGGCGGCATCCCGCTCATCCACCCTGCCAGGATCGCCGCTGTAGGGGAGTCGCATCGCCGGTTCGACCCCGGCCAGCTGCCGCCGCCAGTAACCGATATCGGCCTGGGCACGGCCCGGGTCGAACTGGCGCAGGGTGTAGTGCCAGTACTGTTCACTGGCCTGTTCACTGGCCGCGGCCCTGGATCTCTGTCGGCCCTCCTGTCCCGGCTCGACCCCGTCTGGAGCGGCCCCGCTTGCCGGCAGTGACTGGTAGAGCTCCATCAAGTCGGCCAAAAGCAGCTTGGGGGTCAAGGCATCGGCCAGACTGTGGTGGCTGACCAGGCCGAGATAGGACACCCCGCCGAGCCGGCAGAGCCAAACCCGGACGATGGGCAGGCCGGCGAGGTCGAGGAGCTGCCGCCGCTGCTCGTCGATGAACCGGCGGAAGGCTGCCAGGTCAGGCATCTCCACCTCGGATATTGCCGGCCCCAGCTCCACAGCCTCCATCGCCACCACCTGTGCCCAGCAGCGGCCACAACTGTGGAAGGTGGTCCGCAGCAGGTCATGCTTTGCCACCAGCTGCCGCCAGGCCAGGTTGAGCCGGAAAAGCGGCAGCTTCCCGGCCGGCTGCCTGGCGGGGAGATGGTCGGTGCGATGTTCGATTCTATGGTTGGTGAGTCGATCGGTGGGCTGGTCGGTGAATTGATCGGCCAGCTGGTAGAGGTGGTGGATATTGCGCGAGGCCTGGCGGAGCACCTCGGAGTGGTAGAGGTTGAGCTCCTGCTCCCGGGAGACCGGGGCGATGAGCAGTCCATCGGGGAACCGGTTGAGGAGCTGTTGCTGCTCTGTCTCGGTCAGGCCGGCCCATGCCGCCCGGGTGTCCACCGCCTGGTGGGCGATCAGGCGCAGCGCTTTCCCCACACGGCAAAGGGCGATCCCCCTGTCAAAAAGAGTAGCCAGTGGCGCGAAGAGGGCATCAGCGAGCAGAAAGGCGTCTCGGCCATCTTCGCCAGCCCTTCCGCGGTCGAGGGGGGCGACAATCGCCTCCTGCCGCAGCCCGGCGGGAAGCAACAGGCCCTCCCCGGCCATATCGTCGCCCCCCGGGAGGTTTTGGGGAAGGGAGGAGATGGCCGGGGTAAGGAGCGCGGCAAGGGCATCAATACTGGAATGCTCGGCCAGGTCGGCCAGCTGCAGGGTGGTGGCACAGCGGGCATTGATGAGGGAGAGGAGGCGCATGCCGAGCAGCGAGTCGACACCATAGCGGTGCAGGGGTGCTGCCGGATCGATCTCGGCGGCTGCCAGGCCGGTGGTTTCTTCCACCACCTGCAGAAGGAGGGAGAGCGCCACCATCTGGTCATCGGGCAGGTCAGGGATCCCTTTCTTTTCACTCCAAGTGCCCTTATTGACGGCGAGGGCGGCGGGCACGGAAGGGGCATCGGGGGTGCTGCCGGCCGCCCGGGTCGGCGGCGTTTCGTCAGCCAGCCAGCAGGAACGGCGAGTAAAGGGGGCAGGCGGCAGGGGAATCTGCCGGGTCGCTATCTCCCCCTCGTTTTCGGCCGCCGCCCCCCTGTTGACATTTTTGCTGCCTTCACCGCTGTTGCCACTGTTATCGCTGTTGCCGCTTTTTCCGCTGTTGCCGCTATTACCGCTGGCAACCATATCGGCGGCAGCAGCCGCTTCCGCAACCACCACATAGACGTTGCTGCCGGTGGCGCCAAAGGAGCTGGTTGCCGCCCGCCGCAGCTCACCCGGGCCGACTGACCAGGGGCGGCTCTCTTCGGGCAGGTAGAAGGGGCTCTTTTTCTTTTCGGCACCGGCCGACAAGGCCGGCCGGAGAGCCGCACGACCGGCATTACCGGGAAGAGTGCGGTGGTGGAGGGCAAGAAGGATCTTGCCGAGATGGGCGACACCGGAGGCGTGGAAGGCATGACCGATGCTGTTTTCCACCGTGCCGAGGGCGCAGTAGGGGCCACCGGCCTGCTGTTCCACCTCTCTCTGCCCATCGCTCACCAGCTCGTTGTTCCCGCCGCCGGGTGCCGGAAAGACCGTCTGCAGGGCCTCCAACTCGACCCGATCCCCCAGCGGCGTCCCGGTGGCATTGGCCTCAAAGAGGGTGATGCTCTCCGGGGCGATGGCAAACCGACGATGGACAGTGGTCAGCAGGTCGATCTGGGCCCGACCGGAGGGAGCGCTGATCCCGTTACTGCGGCCATTGTGGTTGTTCCCCCACCCCTCGATCACCCCGTAGATCCGGTCTCCGTCGGCACGAGCCCTGGAGAGGCCCTTCAGAACCAGCACCGCCACCCCCTCACCGGGGAACATGCCGTCGGCATCGGCGGCCAGCGCCCCGCCGCTCTGAGCGGTGGAGAGCATCCCGGTCTGGGCCAGGGTGGCCAGCAGGCCGGTGCTCGAGTGGAGCCACACCCCGCCGCACAGGGCACAGGGGCAATCGGCCAGGCGCAGGGCATCACAGGCCTGGGCAATAGCCAGCAGAGAGGAGGCGCAACCTGCCTCCACCGTCTGACAGGGGCCGGTGAGGCCGAGGGTATAGGAGACCCGGCCGGCGATGCCGGCGGCGGTGGCCGTCGAGGCAGGGCCAGCCATCCGCGCCCTGCCGGCCGCCAGCAGCTCGTGGTAGTTGCCGGCCCCGCCGCAGAAGACCCCCCAAGGCTGGCCCTGGACGTTGGCGGGGTTGATGCCGGCATCCTCCACCGCCCGCCACGCCTCTTCAAGAAAGAGCCGTTCGGCGGGATCGAGCAGGGCCGCCTCGCTGGGCGGAATGGCAAAGAAGAGCGGATCGAACTTGTCGATATCGGGCAGAAAACCGCCAAACCAGGTGTTCTCTGGCAAGCCGTCGTCAGTGGCCGCTGCCAGCCGGGCCAGCTGCCGCCGTGCCGCCGGGAAGGGGGCGAGGGCGGTGCGGCCATCCCTGACCAGCTGCCAGAAGCCGTCCATGTCGGCGGCACCGGGAAAGCGACCGGCCATCCCGACAACGGCAATGGCGCCAGCAGGCGGCCTGTCCGGTCTACCTTCGTTGGCCACCACCGGCTTGGGGCCACGGCCGATCCCCAGCGGTGGACGAGCCCCGGCAAACTGGACAGTTTCTCGCTGCGGTGGCACCGTCAGCTCTGCGGCAAGCACCTCACCCAGGGCCGCGACACTTTCCGGCAAGGAGAAAAGGGCGAAGTGGTTCTCCCCGGCCACCACCCGGGTGACCAGCTGCGGCAAGAGCTGATGCCAACCGGCAAAGAAGGGGGTCAGCGAGCCCTTCGCCTCTTGAACCCGACGGAGGTAATCGGGGTTGTAGATTCCCTCACCGGTGGCGGCCGCCGTCGCGGTGCGAAGCAGAAAGGCCCGGGGAGGAGAGGTCGCCGTTTTCGGCAGCGGCAGTGGCCGGTAGCGGCGCAAGGCCTTAAGATTGGCGAGGTGGACCCGGGCCATGGACTCCAGCCGCTGCCTGAGGATTCTCCTCTTTTGGTTCACGCCGCGCCCGACGATCACCTCCACCAGGCCGGCGGCCAACTCGGCATCGGACAGATGCGCCACCTCCCGGGCGGTGATCTCCAACTCCGGCCAGCGCACCCGGCCGGCCGCCTTCTCCTGATTGTGGTGCGGATCGAGGTGGAGCATGGCGAGGAGGAGAAAATTGGCGTTCATCAACCAGTTTTCCCGCGCATCGCTTTGCCAGAGCGAACTCTCCTCGCCGAGCAGCGGGGCCTCGACCAGAAAGAGGCTGGCCACCGGTCGACCGGCCAAAAGCAGCTGGCGGGCAGTCTCGTAGGCCACTGCCCCCCCCATGGAGGCACCAAAGAGGTGACAGGGGCCATCGGCATCGACAGCGCTGAGCACCCGGCAGGCGTTGGCCGCCATCGCCTCGATGCTGGCCAGCGGCGGAGCCTCGGTGAGCAGCCCCAGGGCCCTCAGGCCCACCATCCGGAAACGGCCCCCGACCGCCAGAGCCAGTCTGCCGTACAGGCCGACGTCACCGGACATCGGATGGAGGCAACAGAGTAGCGGCCCCTGCCCTTTTGTCTGCAGGGGCACAAGCTCCGGATATCTTCTCGCCAGCCGGCCAAGCCGCTGCTCTTTAGGGTCCGCCGCCCCACCGCCGACCGCAGGAGTTGAACTGCCGGCCGGGCTGCCGAGCGTTTCAGCGGCCGGACTGCCGGGCAGCAGGCTGCCCAGATACCGGCTCAGCGAGGCGACGCTGGGATAGTCAAAGACCAGGGTAGGACGGAGAGGAAGGGCGAGACGACTGGAAAGGCGGTCGATGAAGGGGACCATGCTGACCGAATCAATGCCGAGGTCAAAGAAGGTGGTATCGGCGGCACAGGGGTCGCCTTCTCTCAGGAAGAGGATTTCCCGGATCACTGCCTCGATCGTGGTGGCTACCCCCTCGGGGCTGCGAGGAGAGGCCACGGCGGCCGGGTCGGTGTGGCCGATCGGCGTTTTCGGCGGCGCAGGTGACGATGCCGGGATGGCCGACAAGCCATCGGCTGGCGTCGCCCCGGGAGGGAGTTGCCCGGCAGCTCCAGCCGGCAGCGGCGAATGGGCCATCTCGATTGGCCCGTACCAGAAGGGGCGGCTGGCCAGGGGCGAGGTGGGCAGACGGCAGCTGGCCACCCTGTCGGCGTAGAGGGCCCGCCAGTCAATAGCCTCGACACCGCCGAGCCAGAGACGGGCCAACTCGGGCCGGTCACCCGCCGCCAGGGCCTGGCCGACCCGCCCAGCCAGGGCAGCATCGGCGGCTGCCGTCTCGGTTGTCTCGGCCGGATGCAGCCCGGGGTCCTTTCCGTCGGCAAGCACTTCCCCAGCCACGGCTGCCGGGAGGAGAGCGGCCTGGCTATCCTCCCCCTCTGCCCCTTGCCGGCGGCCAAGGAAGGCGGTAAGCCGGGATTGCAACTCCTCCTGGGTAGTGGCCAGAATCGCCAGCCGGCGGTGGCCGTGCTCCCGACCCTGTTGCAGGGTGTAGGCCAGAGAGGGGAGGTGGTAGTCATGGCGGTGGAGATGGTGGCGCAACCGGGCCACCGTCCGCCGGAGGAGGCGCCCGTTCCGGGCGGAGAGGAGAAAGAGCTCTTGCTGGCCACCCCTGTCCGGCTGGTGCCTCGTCGCCCTCCCCCGCTCCACCGGCACCGGCCCCTCCGCCACCACCAGGGCGGCGGAGGAACCGCCGGCACCGTGGGCGGTGAGCAGGGCCCGACGGCAGTGCCCGGCCCGGGCCGGCCAGGGTTCTTCCCCGGTAACCAGGCGCAAGGGCCCGGAGTGCAGTTCCAGGGCGGGATCAAGTCGCCGGCGATCGACCAGAGTGGGGGCCAGCCGCTCTCCCTCCAACTGGCAGAGCACCTTGCTCAACTGGGCCATGCCGGCCGCCGCCTCGGCATGGCCAATGTTGCCCTTCACCGTCCCCAGCCGACAGGGGTGGTCGGCAAAGGTGCGGCGTAAGGCCTCGTACTCACTGGCATCGCCAAGGGCCGAGCCGTTGGCCGCCGATTCGATATAGTCGATTCCCGCCGGGCCACAACCGGCCTGGTTGAGGACCCTCTGGATCAACTGTCCCTGTCTGGCCGGGTTGGGCGCGGAAAAGCCATTGCCGGCACCGCCATGGCTCACCCCGCTGGCGACGATCAAACCCAGGATCGGGTCGCCGTCGACCAGGGCCGCCGCCAGCGGCTTCAGCAGTACCGCCCCCACCCCCTCCCCCGGGATAAAACCGCCCCCGTCAGCGGAGAAACAGTGGGCCTCCGGCTCCTGACTGACCAGCCGCCCCTGGCAGAGATCGAGATAACTGCGCGGGTGCAGGTAGAGGTTGACGGCGGCGGCAAAGGCCATTTGGCAGGCACCACGGCGGATATGGCTGCAGGCGGCGTCGATGGCGGTGAAGGCCGAAGAGCACATGGTGTCGATGGCCATGCTCGGCCCGGTGAGATTGAGGTGGTAGGAAACCCGGTTGGCCATGGCACTGAATGAGCTAAGGGGCAGCCGGGAGGCCTCCCGGCTGCCGCCGAGCCGAGTGTGGAGGAGAAAGTGGTTTTTGCTCACCCCGACGAAGACCCCGACCCGCCTCCCGGAACATCGGGCAAGTGCCTGCCGGCTGTAACCGCTCGCCTCCATCGCCTGCCAGCAGCTGGTGAGTACCAACCGCTCCTGAGGGTCGATATGGATGGCGTCGACGGGCGATATCCGGAAAAAGAGCGGGTCAAAGTCGGCAAAAGAGGTGAGAAAGCCACCGACCTTGGCATAACTCTTCATCTCCCGCTGGGCCCGTTCAGGGTTCGGCTGGTAAAAACCGGCCAAAGACCAGCGACAGGGTGGAATCTCGGCGATGGCACAGTGGCCGGCAAGCAGGTTCCGCCAGAAACGGCCGATGCCGGTGGCACCAGGGTACTGCCCGGCAAGGCCGATAATGGCGATGGGCTCTTCCTCGGCTGCCCCTCTCTGCGCGTCCTGGCAGGGACGGGATTGAGGCCGGACGGGGGGAGTTTCGCCTTCATCTGTCGCCAGTTCAGTGGATCCGCCTGGAGCCGCCCCCCCCAGCCAGGCCAGGCAGCCTGCCCGCCGCCGGCTGAGCAGATAGCCGGCCACCGCTTCGATACTCTGGTATTCGAAGAAGAGGGTCCTGGCCAGAGGCCCGAAGTGGCCGGCCAGCCGGGCGTTGAGCTGGGTGACCACCACCGAGTCGATGCCGTAGCTGGCCAGCGGCTGCCGCAGCCGCAGTGTCGCGGCCGGAATCTGTAAAACCTCGCCAATCAGCTCTTTGAGCCTGGCCACCACCCCCTCACGGAGAACGGCCGGGGCGAGGGACGACGGGGGCTGACCGGCAGCGATGACAACAGTTGGGGTAGCGTTCGGGGCAGCGTTCGGGGCGGCAGACTGCTCGGCCAGACACGGCTGCGCAGCGCGCTCCTCCAGTTGATTAAGGCCCAGTCCGGCGCGAATTTTGTCCGGCTCGCCACTGCCCACCAGCACCTGGTTTACCCCGGCGGCCACGGCCCGATAGAAGGCGGCAAAGCCGCTGGCAGTGCACATCGCCTCCATACCGCTCTCCTGCCGGAGTACCTCGGCTGTGGCCGGGTCCACCTGCATCCCCCCCTGTTGCCAGAGTGGCCAGTTGACGGCCAGGCTCAGGCCGTGCCGCTCACCGGCAGCCACCAGTTCCTGGCGGTGGAGGGCGTAGGCGTCGAGAAAGGCGTTGGCGGTGGCGTAGTCGGCCTGTCCCGGATTCCCCTGCACCGCCCCGGAGGAGAAGAGCACAAAAAAATCGATGGGCAACTTCCGGCTGGCCCGGTCAAGGTTGACGGTACCGGCCACTTTCGGGCTGAGCACCCGGGCAAAGGCCGCCGCCGTCTTGTGGCGGAGGAAACTGTCTTCTTTCACCCCGGCGGCGTGGAGGATGCCATCCAGGTGGCCAAACTGCTCGACGATCCCGCTCAGCAGGGCGTCCACCGCCCCCTCGTCGCCGACGTCGACCTGCCGGTATCCGGCAGCCGAGCCGGCAGTGCACAGGGCGGCAATCCGTGCCGCCGCCGCCGGGGCCAGGGGGGATCGACCGACCAGGACGAGCGTGGCGGCAGGGACGTGGCGGGCAATCTCCTCGGCAAAGAGCAGCCCCAGCCCGCCGGCACCGCCGCTGATCAGGTAGACCCCCTGCCGGCGCCAGGGGAGGGGCGGTGCCACGGCCGGGGCGGGAAGTTCGGTAAAGGTCGCCTGCAGGCACTGATCGGGGGTGAGACGAAGATGTGCCGCCTCCGGCCATCGTCGACACCTCTCGAGCAGCTCCGGCAGTTCCGCCTCCGCTACCTCCTCTGCCACCTCGATCAGCTGCCCGGTAATCCGTGGATTCTCCGCCCGGGCGGTGTTCAGCAGGCCACCGAGAGCGGCAAAAAGCCGCCCTTCACCACTGGCCGGTACCAGCACCTGGAGAAGGACCGGCTCATCGCCGCCCTCGGTAAGGAGCCCCTGCAGGCTGGCAAAGAGTGCCAGTGCCGCCCGAGCAAACTGTTCGGCCGGGCGGCCGCCCGGCACGAAGAGGCGTTGCCAGTTCACCCCGGCCGGTGGGGTCATGGCGAGAAAGGAAAAGAGCAGCTGACGGGGGAAAGGGTCGGGGCCGGGAGGAGAACTGCCGGCCACCTCTTCGGTCAACGCCACCAGCGGCTGGAAACTCCTCACAAAAAGGAGTGGATCCGGCAGAGTTTCGGCCTTCATCCGTCCCGGTCCACCGCCACCTCGGGGAAAGGGGTAGCCGGGGAGATGGAGACGGCGCAGCCGGCCGGGGCGGGCCAGTCGCGACCAGTCGATCACCAGCCCCCGCACCCAGAACCGGGCCAGCTGCCGGTGTTTTCCCTGATCCAGCCAGTGGTCAATGGCGGCGGCGATATCGGGGTCGGAGGCGAGGGCCTGCCAGCTGTCGCCATCGAGATGTTCCTCCACCTGCCCCTGATAGAGGCCGGCCACCCCGGACTCTCCGGCCAGGTAGGCGGCCAGCCCGGCAGCCAGTTCGGCTGGCGTCGAGACCAGCAAGGCGAGACGACAGGGGTGGGGATCGCGCCCAAGTTGGAGGGTGTAGGCGAGATCGGCAAGCGGCAACGGTTCAGCGACAGCTGACATATCTTCGTCCAGGCGGGCAAGCAGCCGCCTGGCGACCAGGTGCAGATCCTCCACCGATCTGGCCGACAGCGGCACGATCTGCGGCCCGGGCGGATTGAGCGGGGGGGCGGCTGGCGGCTGGTCGTTCGCTCGCTCAGCGTGCCGGTCAGAGGGCGGAAGCGGCGGCAAATCCTCAGCCACCACCAGATGGGCATTGGTGCCGCTGAAGCCGAATGAACTCACCGCCGCCAGTCGCGGGCCATGACGGTTGGCAGGCCACTCGCAGAGCTGCCTGTTGACGTAGACCGGGCTGGCGGCAAAGTCGATCCGGCTGTTCTCCCGGGCGAAGTTGACCGCCGGCGGCAACTGCCGCCAGTGCAGGCAGAGAAGGACCTTGATCAGGCTGAGCACCCCGGCCGCCGCGGCAGTGTGGCCGATGTTCGCCTTCAGTGAACCGATGGCACAAAACCGGCTGCGCCGGCTGTACTGCCGAAAGGCTTCGGTGAGGGCATGGACCTCCACCGGGTCGCCGAGGCTGGTGCCGGTGCCGTGCGCCTCAATGTACTGGAGTAACTCCGGATCGATTGCCCCCTTGCCGTAGACCTCCCTTTGCAGGCGGCTCTGGGCGAGGAAACTGGGTGCGGTGATGCCGGCGGTCCGCCCGTCCTGGTTGGTGCCGCTCGCCATGATCACCCCGTAGACACTATCCTGGTCCCGCCTGGCATCGGCCAGCCGCTTGAGGACCACTATCCCCACCCCATCTCCCACCACGATGCCGTCGGCCCCCTCATCGAAGGGGCGGCAGCGGCCGGTGGGAGAGAGCATTCCGGCGTTGTGCATGGTGACAAAATCAGCGGGATTGTCCCAGACCGAGACGCCGCCGGCCAGGGCCAGGTCGATCTCTCCCACCTGCAGGGCCCGGCAGGCGAGATCAACGGCAACCAGGGAGGAGGAGCAGGCGGTATTGATTGCCAGGGCCGGCCCCTTCAGGTCGAGAAAATAGGCGAGCCGGGCGGCGAGGATGCTGTTTTCCCCCCCGAGAAGGGAAAAATGGCAGTGGTCGCCATTCTCCCCGCCCCCTCCCATCACCCCGATATAGGTCCCCACCGCCTGATCCCGGAGGGACGCGGGGGCATGGCCGGCATCCTCCAGGGCCCGGTAGGCCTCGGCCAGGACCAGGCGCTGGCTGAGGGACATTGCCGCCAGCTCCTTCGGGGAGATCTGGAAGAAGAGGGGATCGAAGGCGGCCGGCCCGGCCATGGCCCCATAGCGACGGGGGACCGGCCGCGGTGAGTGGCGGTTGAAATAGTCCAGCCAGTCCGGATTGTCGATCGCCGTGGTACACTCCCGCCCCTGGCGCACCAGGTCCCAGAGAGCCTGCGGGTCGTCGGCCCCGGCACAGCGGCAGGCGATGCCGATCACCGCAATTGCGGCCCCTTGCCGGCCGGTTCTGTCCTCAGGGTGGCTGTCGGAATGGTTGACTTCGTGGATGCTGGAGTGGTTGCTGGTGCAATTTATGGAGTGGTTGACGGCTTTGCCAACGGGCCGGCAGTCAAATTGGCTGTCGGCCACGACCGCTCCGACCGGCCGCTCTGCCGGCCAGCCGCATCCCGGTTCAGATGAAGAGATGTGAGGGCGGTCGGCCAGAACCTCTGCCAGATATTCGGCTAGGGCGGTCAGGCTGCCGCAGGCAAAGAGGATACTGGTGGGGAGATGCAGGGCAAAGGCCTGGTTGATCGCCTCGAGCAGCTCCACGGCGTTGACCGAGCCGATCCCCAGGGCGCGGAAGCTGGGCTGGCTGTCAACCTCCGTCGGGCTCACCCCGAGGGTAATGGCGACAATGTCCCGCAGCCGCTCGCCGATATCGACCACCGAGGCAGCCGCCACCTGGCAAACGGCAGCTGCCGCCGTTTTTTCCGTAAAAAAATCTGGCGGAGCGCTCATGCCGTCCTGCAACCTGCTCCCATCGCCGGCAGCCACTTCCGGTGAAGGGGGCAAACCGCTGCGGAGCGCCGCCAGGGCTTGAAGATAGGGGGTCTGGTCGCCGAGGCGAGCAAGATTGACTGCGTAACGGTGGGCCCGATCGCCCTCCCCCTGCCGGCGGATGGTGAGCAGCGAATAGCGTAGCCAGCCCCGCCGGAGAGGGGTGACCTGGTTGGCAAAATTCCTCCACATCCGTCGGTTGACCGGCGGCAGGTGGCTGGTATTGGCCAGCGAGTCCGGGTCGTCGACAAAGTTGGCGATCTGCGCCGAGACATCCACTGCCCCGGTGAGGAGCAAGCCGTGTCTGGCGAGGAGTTCGGCCCACTCCATACGGGTGGGAATGTGCAGATCAAGCTCGGCATCGACCATGGCACCGCGCAGTTCGGCAATATAGTCGACGAGAAGAAGCGTCCCCCCCTCAACCAGGGCAGCGGCGATGTTGGTGAACAGCCTCTTTTTGTCGGCAATGTGGAAGGTCACCTCGATGCCGACCAGGAGCTGAAAGGTCCCGGTGAAGGGGGCACCGGCACTGTCCCGGTGGTGGATGGCAACCCGGTCGGCCACCCCCATCTCCACGGCTCGCCGCCGCCCGAGTTCGGCCTGGGCGGCGGTTATGGTGTACCCCTCGCCACGCAGATGCGGGAACCGGCGAGCCAGCTGGATCAGATCGGTGCCGTAGCCGCAGCCGATATCAAGCAGCCGTTCCACCCCGGTAAAATCGACCCCGGCAAAGAGGAGCCGGCGCATTTCCCGCTGCCGGGCAAGGATGAGGTCGTACTCTTTTTGATGTTGTTCCGGCCGGAGCAGTACCCGGCTCATCGAGAAGCCGGGCAACGGCTCGGGAAAGGGGGCAAAGGTGAGATACTCCTCGCCGAAGGGGGTGGCGAGGGTGGCCATCTCGCGGCGGTAGAAGGCTGCCGCCGGCCCCTCCGGCCCGACAGCGTCGCCAGGATGAGGAGTCGTGAGCGGCCAGCAGAGTTTTCCGGCAAAGGGGTAGGTGGGCAGACCGGCGAGGCGCCGTGGCCGTTGGCCGGGGTAGAGCTGCTGCCAGGGGAGGCGGTTGCCACCAGCCCAGCAGTCGGCCATGGCATGGAGGTCGCCCGCCGCCACAAGCTCAAGACACCTCCCGGCCGACTCGGGTCGGGTGGTTGCCGGATCGCCAGGGTAGAGACCGGCCACCTCCTCCTCATCCGCCTGAAAGCTCTGCAGCAGCTGCTGCAGAGCTGCCTGGTCAGCGGCCACCACCGCCAGGCGCCAGGAAAACTCCTCCCGACCGAGTTGCACGGTGCAGGCCAGCCGGGCCAGAGGCAGATCGGGGGTGCTGGAAAGGTAGTCGAGCCAGCGGTCCACCAGGGTGGTCAAGGCTGGCCGGCTCCGCGCCGAAATGGGCAGAAGAACCGGCAGCGGCCTGGCCGGAGGGGCCGCTCGCCGGGCGCTATTCCCGGCAGGGGCGGGCTCCGGCCGGCAGTACTCCTCCACGACCAGGTGGGCGGTGACCCCTCCGGCACCGATGGCGGTGATCCCGGCCCGCCGGGGCACCACCTTCCCATCGACCAGAACCGGTTGCCAGGGGAGCGGCCGGCTGTTGAGTTGGAAAGGGAGACGTGCCCAGTCGATCGCCGGGTTCAGCTTTTCGGCCAACAGGGTCGGTGGCAGAGTACGGTGGCGGAGGGCGGCCACCACCTTGGCCAGCTGGGCCATACCGGCGACCGCCTCGCCGTGGCCGATCGCCCCCTTAAGGGAACCAAGCCGGTAGCTCCCGGCAATCCCCTGCCGGTCGGCAAAGACCTTCGCCACGGCGGCCATTTCGATGGCATCCCCTGCCGCCGAACCGTTGGCCGCCACCTCCAGATAGCTGATGGTGCGGGGGTCGATGGCCGACTCGGTCAGGGTGCCGGCGATCAGCGCCGCCTGCCGGCTGGGGTCGGGGATGCCGTAGGCGGTGGTGCGGCCGTCGTGGCCGGCGCCGCTGGCGATGATCAGGGCATGGATATGGTCGCCGTCGGCCTCTGCCCGGGAGAGGGGTTTGAGTACCGCCACCGCCACCCCCTCGCCGGGAATAAAGCCCTGGCCACCGGCGGCAAAGGGGGTGGCCTCGCCGCTGCTGGCCAGCATCCGGCGGTTGGTAAGCTCGGCATAGCCGGCCGGGTGGAGGTAAAGGTTGACGGCACCGGCCAGGGCCATCTCACCGCCACCGCTTTTCAGGTAGCGGCAGGCGGCGTCCACCGCCACCAGAGCCGAGGAGCACATCGTGTCCACCGGCAGACTCGGCCCCTGCAGGTCGAGATGGAAAGAGACCCGATTCACCAGGGAGGCGAAGGAGGTGGTGGGTCTCATGCCGCCGCCGGCCTGATCGGTCCGGCAGGCGAACAGTTTGAAGTCCTGCCGGGTGATTCCGCCGAATACCCCGGTCCTTCGGCGCTGCTGGGCAGAAAGCCGGGATGGGGCGTAGCCGGCATCCTCCATGGCCTTCCAGGCCTCTTCGAGAAAGAGCCGCTCCTGGGGGTCGATGGTGGCGGCGTCCCGGGGGGTGAGGTGGAAAAAGAGGGGGTCGAAGGCAGCACAATCGGTGAGAAAGCCACCCCAGCGGCAGCAGCTCTTTCCCTCGGCCCGCGCCCGTTCCGGCTCTTCCTGGAAATGATCCTGCCAGCGCCAGCGCTGGCCGGGAATTTCGCCGATGGCCGTGCTGCCGGCCAGCAGGTTCTGCCAGAACATCTCGAGGTTCTCCGCCCCCGGGAAACGGCCGCTGATGCCGATAATGGCAATCGGTTCGGTAGCCACCTTGCCATGCCCTCCCCCGGCCGCAATTGGCGCAGGTTCCGCCGCCTTGCCTTTTCCAGCGCCACAGGCCGGCTCGCCGCCATTCCCGTTGCTCTCGCCACTGCCACCACTCTCCGCCTGCTCGGCACCGAGCAACCGTGTCAAACTCTTCCGTTCATGGGTCAGGAGGTGGTCAACCAGATCGTCGAGGCAGCGCAGCTGGTAGACCAGGGTCGGTTCGATACCGGCAAAGAGGTCGCGCAGTTTTCTGCTCAACTGGCTGATCAGTATCGAATCGATCCCGTACTGTTCAAGGGGGACGGCCGGCAAAAGATCGGTGGGCGCCATCCGCAGCATCCCGGCGAGCAGTTGCCGGCACCAGCCAACCGTCGCCTGCCGCAACACTTCCTCGTTGCTGGCGTTGGCCCGGCTGGTTATGGCAACCGCCGAGGCAGCCACTGCCCCGGCCTGTGCGTCGGCGTCGGCCGGAAGGGCGGCAGGTGGTGCAAGCGGGGCGGGGCGGGGCTGCCGGACAATCCCGTCACTTACGGCGACGATGAGCTGTTGACCGAGGTGGTGTGCAGCCGCAGCCGGAAAAGAGACCGCAGTGAAACCGGCCTCGCTGAGCAGCTGCCGCCAACGCTCAGCGCTTAGCCCCGGGGATCCGGGGAGACGCAGGGCGGCATCCTCGCTGAGCCACCAACCGGGCAGCAGGCCAAAGGTGAGGTGGGCGTGGAGGCTCTTGCCGGCCAGTTCCTGGAGAACGAGAATGCCGTTTCCGGCCAAGGCCGCCTTGACATGGCGGAGGGTGCGGCGGATATTGGCGGTGGCATGGAGGGCGTTGTCAGCGACAACCAGCTGGTAGCCACCGCAGGCGATACCCTGGCCGGCAAGGGGCCGTTCCACATCGACGAGCCGGGTGGTGAAGGCGGGAATCGGCCCGCCATACATTTTCTGCCCATGATCAAGGAAGGCCAGGGAAAGATCGCTGTAGCAGTACTCGTCAATCTTCGGCCTGCCTCTTTGCAGGGTGGCGGCCAGGGCGGCGGTGGCGCCGCCGGTGCCGGCACCGATTTCGAGGATGCGGAGCCTTTCAACGGCCGGCCAGCCATCGAGCAGGGCTGCCACCACCTCGGCAAGCAAACCGTGAAAGAAATCGGCCAGCCGGTTTCCCTGAAAAATTCCCGCCACCAATTCCAGGGAGGCCTCGGGAAAGAGCACGGCGGTGGGCTGCCGCCGACCGGCGAGGATGTCGGGCAGGGCCTGCAGAGACCGTTGGGCAAGGAGGGCGTTGGCACGAAGGTCCGGGTCCGCCAGCCACTTTTTGCCGGCCTGCTCCCACTCCCGCCACAGTCCGGCCAGATCGGCTGGGTCGGCCGGGTTGGCCGGGTCGGCCAGAGCACCGGCGAAAATCTCCGCCCCCGGTTCCCCTTGCAGAAGGCCGGCCCGCCGCAACCAGCCCCTGCTCTCTGCCAGCCAGCAATGGTAGCGGTGGGTGGGCCGGCTCCGGTCGACGGCCAGCAGCCCCAGCGACTCCAGGCTCCGCGCCAACAGTTTGAGGAGGAGGCTCTCCATCGCCGGTGGAACGGTTGGTTCCGGCAGCCCGGCCGCGCCCAGGGCGGCGACCCGGTCGGCAATACCCTGAAGAGTGCCGACAACCTCGCTGCCCAGGAGGGCGGTTGCCGGCTGCAGGACAAGCTCTTCCCGATCAAGGATGAGGGTGTGGCCGGCAGTTGCGGCGCCCCTTTGCCGCTGCCGAATGAGGGCCAGTTGCGGCCAGGGGGCGGAGAGCAGGGTTTCAAGGGCCGCCATCCCCTCCAGCCGATGCAGCGGCAGCAATCCGCGCCGACCGATCCGCTGCTGAAAGGCCCTGGCAATCCTTTCCCCGGCCCCCACCGACCAGTAACCCCAGTTCATCACCCTGACCACCCTTGTCCCAATCCCCGGCCCCGCCTCCCCCCTCACTCCAGCCTCTTCCCGGGCCAGACGAAGGGCCAGGGCGTCCTGGAAGGTGCAGCCGGCAGCGTAGCCACTCATCCCCCCCTCCCGCTCAAAGGCGGCCATGGAGGAGAAAAAGAGGAGAAAATCGAGCCCTGCCCCGGCAACACAACGGGCCACCCGCACCGCCAGAGCGATCTTCACCGAGAGGATTTCCCGAAACACCTCCTCGTCCATGGCGGCGATCGGTTGATCGAAGGAGCCGAGAGCCGACACCACCACCCCGTGCAGCTGTGGGTAGAGTTGGCGTACTTCGCTGATGGCCCGCCGCAACGCGTCCTCATCACGACAGTCGGCTTGAAAATAGGAGGGGCTATCCGCCGGCAGGTCCTGGCGGGGGCGACGGCCAAGCCAGACCACCCGGGCCTGGTAGCGTTGCTGGAGATAGTCGGTGAGGACCCGGCCCAGCCCGCCGGAACCACCAATGAGCAGGTAGACACCGTTTTGCCGGAAGCGACTGGGGCGGGCCGCTGTTCCGGCCACCGGCAGCAGCCGCTGGACAAAGAGCTCCCCCTGCCGGACGGCAATGGTTTGGCAGCTGCTGCAAAGGTGGCCAGTGGATAACGATTCCAGGTGTCGGGAGGACAGGGGCCTCGCACCGGCTGCGGGAGTCGCCACCGTATTGATGGCCAAATCCGGCAAGAAAGGGAGAAGGGCCATCGCCTCATCCAGATCGAGCAGAAGGATCTCCCAGGCCGGATACTCCCCGGCCAGGGCGCCGACAAAGCCGTGCACCCCGGCATGGTCCGGCCGAAGGTCATCTTCTGCTCGCACCGCCTGACAGAGGGTGGTACAGACGGTCCAGTGCAGCTTACGTTCCCCGTAGCCCAGGGCATGCAGGGCACGGACCAGGCGAAAGAGCTGCATCACCCCCTCTTCCTGCGCCAGGATGAGCGACTCGCCGGGAAACTCTTCCTTCCCCGCCCCCTCATCGCCACCCTCCGGGGCAAACCAGATGATCCGTTCGATGGCAGGTATCGCGCCAAGTATCTCTGCCAGAGTGGCGCTTGCTGCAGCGCTTTCATCGACCGAGCCCGTGAAGCAGCGCAGCCCGGGAAATTGGCGCCGCACCGCTTGCTGCTGCTCCGGGCGAGCAGCAAAGAGCAGTACCGTCCCCTCGCCGGCGGCATTCTCACCGGTGCCGCCGCCGTACCCCTTCTCCCTGGTGGCAGGAGAGATCGACGGCCAGGGGAGCGGCTCCCAGAGCGGGGCAAGGAGCAGGGTTTCCGCCGGCTCGTTCTCGCCGGGAAGGGAATCGGTATCGGCAGGCTCCCCGGCCGGCGGCGCCTGCTGTGGCGCCGGTTGTGGCACAGGTCGCTCGACATCAGCGGGAAGGGCCAGCCAGAAACGTTGTCGGGCAAAGGGGTAACCGGGAAGGGGAAGACGCCGTGGTTTCGGCCCCGGCCAGAGAGGCTGCCAGTCAACCGCCTCACCGGCCAGCCAGGCAGTGGCCAGCCGTTCGGCGACCGGGTCCATCAAGGCGGCTCGGACCGATACGGAGAGAGAACCGGGCTCAGCTCCTCCGCCCTCCACAAAGGTGGTCAGCTGCGCCCGTAGCTGGTTCATATCCTCGGCGACAAAGAGCCTTCGCGCCGCCATCGCCTGCCGACCCAGCTGCAAAGTATAGGCAATCCCAGCACAATCGGCCGGTACGACCTCCCCCATCTCCTCACTCCCCTCACACACACCACTCAGCCGGCAGGCGGCAGAGCCGGAAACCATGACGGCAAGGTGGTCGCGGAGCCTCCCGGCAGAGGCCAGCAGCCGCTCACCGTTCAGGGCCGAGAGGGGGAAGAGCATCGACCCGGCAGCGGCCAGTCGACAGGTTGCAGCTTCGGGCAGATACTCCTCCACCACCAGGTGGGCATTGGCCCCACCAAAGCCGAAGGAGCTCACCCCGGCCCGGCGGGGGAGCTCCTCGCCGGCGGCATTTTTCGCCCGTTGCCAAGGGCGGTTTTCCCGGGGGAGATAGAATGGTCCGGCGTCCAGGCGAATTAGCGGGTTGCACTGGCCCAGCCGGGGAATAGCCGGCACGGTCTGGTGCTGCATGGCGAGCAGCACCTTGAGCAAACCGGCGATGCCGGCGGCCGATTCGCAGTGGCCGATGACCGTCTTTACCGATCCGAGTGCACAGAGGCAGCCAGCCTCTGGCGGCGAAGATGTGGCAAGCGCATCCCCTGTCTTCCCTTCTGCCGGGGCAAATCCAGCCCAGGCCTCCTGGAGAGCCTGGATCTCGATGGGGTCTCCCAGGGCGGTACCGGTACCATGGGTCTCGATGTAGCCGAGGCTGGTCGGTGAACAGCCCGCCTGCCGCCAGGCCATCCGGAGAAGTTCCTTCTGGCCGGCAAGGTTTGGGGCCCGCAGCGAGTTGGACTGGCCGTCGTGGTTGACCACTGCCGCCCTGATCCGGCCATGGATAGTGTCCCGGTCGGCCACCGCCTGCCGCCAGGGCTTGAGGAGAACGGCGCCGTACCCCTCGGCCCGGGCAAAACCATCGGCACCGGCGGCAAAGGTCTTGCAGCGCCCGTCGGCGGCGAGCATTCCAGCCTGGTGGGCAAGCAGGTGGACGCGGGCGGCAAAGA
The DNA here is from genome assembly GCA_011390165.1 of Desulfobulbaceae bacterium. GTDB lineage: Bacteria > Desulfobacterota > Desulfobulbia > Desulfobulbales > Desulfocapsaceae > Desulforhopalus_A. The sequence continues at coordinate 64,441 of JAABSV010000010.1, read as the reverse complement.
TCAGGTTGATTCCGGCGGCGATGGCCAGGCGGCACTCTCCCCGCTGCAAAGAGGCCACCGCATGGTGCACTGCCACCAGCGAACTGGAACAGGCGGTGTTCACCAGTTCGCTGGGGCCACGGAAATCGAACCAGCGGGAGATGCGGTGGGCAAGCAGGCTCATGTGCAGGCCGGAATCGAGAAAGGGGCCGTACACCTCGACCAGAGAGGGGTGCTGTGCCACCAGATCGGCGTAGTCAGTGTTGTGGGCGCCGACAAAGATGCCGGTATCGCCACCGGCCAGGGTTCGCGGGTTGTAGCCGGCCCGTTCGCAGAGATCCCAGACCAGCTCGAGGAGTTTGCGCTGCTGGGGATCCATACTCTCCGCCTCCAGGGGCGAGATGGCAAAGAAGGGGGCGTCGAAACAGTCGGCATCGTCGATACAACCACCCCAGGGGGGGAAAAGTTCCCCGGCACTCCCCCCGTAGCGGCCGGCATCGGCGAGAACCATCGGTCGGCTGTCGGCAAGGGGGGTGATCGCGTCGCCACCTTCAGCGATCAGTGTCCAGAACCGCTCCGGGCTATCCACCCCGCCGGGAAATGTGCAGCTCATCCCGATGATGGCGATGTCGGTGGCCGGGGCTTGCCCGAGCTGCCCCTTTCTGTCCACGGCCGCCGGCTGCCCTTTTTCCACCTCTTGAGAGTGTGGGCAAGCCACAGATTCGGGCGGCGCTGGAACCGTCGAAGCTGAGAGCGCTGCAGGCTTTCCTTGAACGGGAACCACCCCGTGCCCATTCCCGGCCAATTCGGCTACCGGCTCGCCCCCCTGTGTGGCCAGGTAACTGGCCAGTTCGGCAAAGCTTCGGTATTTGAACAGCAGCACCGGATTGAAGGGGAGGGCAAAAAGGGCTTCCAGTCGGCCGGCTACCCGCAGGTACTGCAGTGAATTGAGCCCGAGTTGATGGAAGGAGGCCACCTCGGCCAGCCGCTCCGGGGAAACCTCAATCTCCGGCAGGAAGGCCCGGTTCTTGATGGTTGCAACAAGGTGGTCGAGGTGGTCGATCTCTGGCCGCCCGGCCGCCGCCCCGTTCGGTTTTTCTTTCTCCACCCCCTGCCGGTAGCAATAGACCACCGCCAGCCTGTTCTCCAGGTAGGCCTGCCGGCAGAGGCGGCGCTGAACCTTGCCGCTGTCGCTCTTCGGGATGGTCCCGAACGGCACGAAGTTGATCTCGTAGAGGTCGAGACCACTCCCCGCCGACACCGCGCCGAGGATGGTGTCCACCGTCGCCGCCGGCTCCGGCAGCGGTCCGGCCACCTCCTGCACCACCACCACCCGCTCCCTGCCGGCCACCTCTAGGGCGAAAACGGCAAGCGGCAGGGCCAGGTCAACCGCCCCCCTGATCTGCCACTCTATATCCACCGGGAAATGGTTCTTGCCGGCAACAATGATCAACTCCTTGCTCCGGCCCACCAGATAGAGGTAATCGTCACGGATAAAACCGAGATCACCGGTGCGAAAAAATTTTTCCTCACCCTTGCCGCAATCGGCGGCGAAGGTAGGCTCCGCCGGCAGCTGCCAATAGCCGCTGGCCAGCGCCGGGGTCTGTACCCAGATTTCGCCGGTCTCTTCCGGGCCGGCCGGCCGGCAGTCGACCGGGTTGACCACCACCGCCGTGATCCCGGGGCCAAACCGGCCACAGCTGGTCACCACCTTGCCGGGCCTCCCCTCCCTGGCCGGCCGCACCTGCCCCCGCTGCAGATCGGCGGCATCGATGGTGAGAAAGCAGGGCCCCTCGCCGGGTGGCGTACAGGTCAGAGAACCGGTCTCCGACAGGCCGTAGTTGGGGGAAAAGGTGCTCTCGGCAAAACCGAAGCGGGCAAACTTGGCCAGAAAGGCCTGCCAACTCTCACGCCGGATCGGCTCGCCGCCACAGATCACCGACTGCAGGGCAGCAACGCTCAGCCGGTCGTGGCCGCCGGAACCATCAATCTCCTCGGGGTCGATCACCCGGGTGCACAGATCAAGGGAGAAATTGGCCCCGCCGGTATGGGTCGCCCGCTCCCGGGCCAGGGAACGGAACCACCAGAGCGGGTTCCGCACCACCTCGCCGGGGGCCAGGAGGATCGTGGTTGCCCCGGCCGCCAAGGGAGCGAGGAGACCAACCACCAGGCCGAAACTGTGAAAGAGTGGCGCCCAGGAGACAACACGGCTATCCCCTGCCATCGCCCATTGTGCCGCCGCCATCTCCCCCTGGAGTCGCAACTGCCGGTGGCTGAGGACCACCCCCTTCGGCTCAGCAGTGGAGCCGGAGGTAAAGAGGATCAGGGCGGGATCATCGACTGTCTGGGGGCGGGGGCCGGTGCTATCGCTGAATTGCAGGCCACTCCGCTCGACGGGTTCAACCTGGTCAGCAGGAGAGGTGGCCGCCTCCGGCACTATGCAAACCGGCAGCCGGGCGAGGTCGGCAAGATCGAAATCTGTGCCCGCAGCAACCTCGTTAGCGGTCGCGGCCGGCGGCCCCAACTCCGGCCCCAGCCCCAGCCACTCACGGAGCGGGGCGGTGGTGAGAATCGCCTGTGGCCGGGTGGCGCGGGCGATGGCGAGAATCCTTTCCCCGATCTGCGCCCCTTCAGACAACTCGGCCATGGGAACAGGTACTGCCACAAGGTTGGCATACCAGCAGGCAAGCAGGCTGGTAACCAGTTCCACTCCCTGGGGCAACAGCACCAGGAGACGCTCTCGGGCGGGGAAATCTCTTGCCAGCCGTTCACCAAGCCGTGCCACCCGGCTGCCGAGAAGCTTTCCGCTGAGCACGGTGCCCCCACCCTTCTCGCCATGGAAGGCAAAGAGCTCCCTGCCGGCCGAGCGGTGCAGCTGGCGGAGATAAAAATTGTCGGCGGCAGGGGCGGCTGATGTGGCACAAGTGGTATGGGCGGCATGGGCGGCATGGGTGGCAGTACCAACCGCAGCACAGCCCCCCTCCATCACCGGCGACTTAACGCTCTTTTCCGGTTGCCCTGGCATACTTCGGTTCAAACTCCAGGACATGACGGCAGTCGCCGTCGTGTATCTCCAGCGAGGGAAGGAGGGAGAAGGTGACCGCGATGGGAACCGTCCCGGCCACCGGGGTCTCCTCGCATCGGTCAAAAAATTCGTTGAAGATGTTCTCCACCTGCCGCTTGAAGCGGACGATCTCGGCAAGGCTGGCCCGGGCGGAGTAGCTGCCGGCGAGAAAAGGCCTCTGGTACTTCTCCCCTTTGAGAATACTCACCCCCTCCCGATGGCGCTCGTTCATCCAGGAAACGGTGTAGTCAAGGTAGTAGTCAAGGTCGTCCACCGAGACATCGGGCCACTCCTCCACCGAGACGGTGTAGAGTTTCTCGACGATCCCGTTGGGCCCTACCCGGGTCCCGTGCAGTTTGATGACACCCACCTCGAGAAGCAGTTTCACATGGTAGTGGATGGCGGCATTGGACATGGCGAGAATTTTCCCCATCTCCTGCTGGGTACGGGGATCTCCATCGCGAAGGATACCGATGATCCGGCTGCGAATCGGGTGGCGAAAAATCCTTCTGCTCTTTTTCCGCCGGGCCTCGCCGGAAGGATCGCCGACTGTGGGTTTTTCCGGCGTGGTCAACGAGATATACGGCATCTTCCCTTCCCTCCTTTCTGGCCGGCCTTGGTGGCTGGAGCCGCCGGTCAGCGGTTTCTCTTCTCCCCGCACCAGTGGCTGCCGACAAGGAGGCTTCCTGCGGCGGGGTAAAACAGACCAGTCTCTTGGCGAGTACTAATCGATTAACTCCTAATCGTCAAGGACCTGCAGAGGGATGGTGGGCAAAGAAAACCGCCGGATACCGGCGGCTGTAAGGAAGGGGGGAAGGAAGGAGGAATGGGGGCTATTTGGGTACCGTCTCACTCCCGGGCTTGCCGCCCTTTTTCAGCTGTGAGGCAATCTCCTGCCCCTCTTTGAACTTTTCATGATAGAAGGCACGGACCTTTTCCGGATCAAAGGTGAGAAAGGTCCCACCGGAGGCGAAATGCTGGATAAACACCTTGCCGACAGCATAGGTGGTCGCCCCGGCCAGGATCGGCATGGCCAGTGCCCCGGTGGTCTGACCGATCAGGGGAATCCCTTTGATCAGACTGGCAAAGGTATGAGAAAAGGAGAGCGGGATGGTGCTGCCGATCAGGGAGGCGAGGAGATGTTTGACGATATCCTCGGAGAAGGGGACATCGTACTCCTGGGCAAGTCTGCGGAGCAGATTCATCTGCACACCGGTAAGGGCAACCAGGTCGACTATGGGAATGGGAATCAGACCAACGCCGAGGGCCCCGAGAACATGGTTACGAAGCACCTGCTCGTTTCCCGCTCCCTGCTCCCTGACGGGAACCTCCGGTTCTTCAGTTGTTGTTTTTGTCTCAACCATCGTTCCTCCTTGGGCCCCCTTTGGGGCAACATACTCAAAAAAAATCTTCGGCCACACCTTAGGTTCCTCTCGACAGCGGGCATTACACCGTGGTGCTCGCCCACCTCTGGCCCCCAGACGCTTCCGGCTCGCCAGTCGGCTACCCTGATGGTACACCACAACGGTTGACCGATTCAAGGCAAGAGTTGTTATTTCTCGTTTTTCTTTCCAGCCGGGATGGTTGGGAAGCCGCTCATGTAGACCACCGGTTCCCCCGAGTGGGGCTTGGCCAGAAGGCCCCGCAGGGCTCTGCCGAGCGGACGGACCGACAGGACCACCAACACCAGGGCCGCCGCCAGTTTGAGCGGTTCGGGAAGCAGTTCGCCGGCCTCGCCGATCACCGCCCGGGGGGATATCTCCAAGATCCGGTAGATCTCGTCCACGGCCAGGCCAAAGGCCACCGCCGACAAGGAAAGGATGCTCAGATAGATGGCGGTACTCGCCTTGCCGAGCATGCCGATAAGGACGGTGAGCGAGGTGATATTGGTTGCCGGCCCCACCAGCAGAAAAACGAGGGCGGCACCCGGGCTCACCCCCTTCATGATCAGGGCGGCGGCAATGGGGGTGGAAGCGGTGGCACAGATGTAGAGAGGAATACCCACCACCAGCATCACCAGCATTGAGCCAAGACCTCCGCCGAGGAAGGTGGCCATCCACTCGTCGGGGACCAGGGTGGTTATCAGGGCGGCAAGAATCAGGCCGATGGTGAACCAGCCGGCAATGTCGCCCCACACCTCCCGGTAGGCAAAGCGGATTCCGGCAAGAAGCTTTTCAGCCAGGCCATGGTGGTGGGCATGACGATCTGGCGGGCAATCCACCCCGTCGCAACAACCATCGACCAGACAGGGCTGAGCCGCCGGTACCACCTCTGCCCCCTGGCGCCAGAAGAGCAGATTTTCCACCAGGCCGGCGGAGATCGCCGTCAGCAGGGCGGCGAGCGGGCGAACCACGGTCATCAGGGGGTCGAGCAGGGCGTAACTGACGGCGATGGAATCGACTCCCGACTCGGGGGTGGAGATGAGGAAGGCGGTGGTCGCCCCCTTGTTCGCCCCCTGTCGGTGCAGGGCCGCCGCCGCCGGCAGAACACCGCAGGAGCAGAGGGGCAGGGGGACGCCGAGCAGGGCCGCCTTCACCACCGAGCGGTAACGCCCTTGGCCAAGGTGACGGAAGACCGTATCCGGGTTGAGGATGACCCGCAGCAGGCCGGCGATGGTGATCCCGGCAAGGATATAGAAGGAAGATTCGAGGAGGATTTGCCAGAATTCGCCGGCAAAGGTGGTGAACAGTTCGAGCATGAATAGTATCCCCGCCGGCATTCACCGGGTGATAAGTGGGCGATCAGTGGCCGACCGGAGGCCTCCCGGCGGCAGAGAAGATAAAGCTGATGCAATTTGCTCAGACATTGAGCATAATGACCGGCCAAAGCAACCCCACTCCACCCAGGAAACTGCGACAGCCATGAGCCACCCCCCCCCAGCGCCGCCCGGAACCCTTTACCTCGTGCCGACCCCCATCGGCAACCTGGAGGACATCACCCTGCGAGCCCTGCGGGTTCTGAGGGAAGTCGACCTGATTGCCGCCGAGGACACCCGGCACAGCCGCCGTCTCCTCAATCATTTCGCCATTACCACCCCCCTCTGCAGCTATTACCGGGAAAAAGAGGAGGAGCGGAGCAGTGACCTGCTCCGCCAGCTGCGGGAGGGGCGCTCCATCGCCCTTATCAGCGATGCCGGCACCCCGGGGATCTCCGACCCAGGGGCGGTCATCGTCCGCCACGCCCACCAGGCAGGCCTGCCGGTGGTGCCTCTGCCCGGGGCCTCGGCCCTGACCACTGCGGTCTCCGCCGCCGGCCTCGGCGAGGGGGGCTTTCTCTTCCACGGCTTTCTGCCCTCCCGTCCGGGCCAACGGCAAAAGGCCCTCGCCGCCCTGGCCGACTGTCCCTACCCTGTCGTTTTCTACGAGTCACCGCAGCGCATTGACGGGCTGCTTGCCGATGCCCTGGCCCTGTTCGGCGAACGCCAGGCCTTCTGGGGCCGGGAACTGAGCAAAAGCCACGAGGATATCCAGTACGGCACCCTCTCCGGCCTGCTGGCCAGGGCCCGGGACGGCCGGAACCGGGGCGAATTCGTACTCATCGTTTGCCCCGGCGAAAAAGAGACGGTGCCGGCCGGGACCCTGGAGGAACTGCTTCTCTGGTACCGTGACAACTCCGCCCTGAGCGTCAAGGATGTCAGCCGGCGGCTGGCCACGGACCTCGGTGTCCCCCGTTCCGCCGTCTATCAGAGAGCCCTCGTCATCTGGGAGCACAAGCAATGACCACCGCCATCAGCTGCGTCACCCGCCACGGAGAGTTTCAGTACGGGATCCACAAGCCTGCCTACCAGGTGGCCAACCTGCGGCCACCGGCCACCCCCCTGCCGCTGGGCTGCGACGAGGCCGGGGAAAGGGTGGACAACCGGGCCAACTATCCCCAGGGCCGGGTGACGGTTGCGGCGGCCGACTGGATCTTCGAAATCCCCAACGCCTTCCCCTTCCGGGGACGCACCTACATCAACCGGGCCTGGGCCGACACCTGCGCCGAGCAGCCGGCACGGATCGCTCTGCCCCGGCCGGAAGGACTCTCCCTGAGCCAGACCCTGGCCCGGCTGGGGGTGGATGGGCGGCTCCTCGACGAACTCCCCCGCCCCCTCCAACTCGCCCTGGCCACCACCTCAACCGACCCCGCCGACCTGACCCGGCTGGCCGAATTGAGCTGCCGTTTCGTGCAGAAGGAGGGGGAACCGCTGGGCCTCCTCTACCACCGTGACCGGAGCGGACGGCTGCGGCCGCAGATCAGCGACGAGGCCCTCTTCGAGGCGGTGGCCAACAACCCGCACACCCCCGATGGCTGGAAGATCGCCATGGTGGTCAGACCAGGGGCCCAGGGGGGGAGTGAAATCGTCGGCGACTGGCGCGGCGGTACTGGCAGCCATGCCTACGAATACCTGCGGCGCAACTCCTACATTCCCGGCGGCCATTACGCCGCTAACATGGCCGATGACGCCATCCGTTACACCGTTGCCGACCTCTCTCCGGAAGACCTGCGCGGTCTTCGCCACCTCTATTATCAGCGAACCTTTGTCCGCCTGGCTGAGCTTCAGGGCATTAAGGGGCCGGCGGAGGGCCGGCAACTGAACGAGGACGAACTCGAGGGGCTGCGCCGCCAGGTCCTTGCCGACCGTGAGGGGCTGGCTGCTGCCGCCGGCGGCGAACCGACAACACTCTGGGGCTGGAATTTCGGCTTCGACTTCGCCCCCAGCCGCTACCGGTTACACGCCTCACACCAGCAGGTGCATCAGCAGTACGCCCTGGTTCCTGGGGAAATTGATCGTTATACCGAGGGGATGGAATCCCCGCAGGGGAAAATGGCCGCCTACGGCTGCGGCGACCAGATTGCCGCCTGGCTGGCCGAGTACCGGCACCAGGGGAATGGTGATTTCTTTGCCAAGTACCGACAGGCCATTGCCGGCAACCGACGAATGGACGGCCGCGACGACCTGTCCGCCGATCTGACAGTGTGGCGGGACGAGCGGGTCCTGCTCTTTGTCCCCAAGGCCCAGACCTCGGCCTGGGAGCTGCAACTGATGACCCTCCCAGATGAAAAGGGACGACTCCCCGGCAACATCCTGGAATGCGATTCCGCCTGCCGCCGCTCCCTCGACCTCGCCATGCTTAAAGGGCAGCAGGCTCTGGCCGCTCTCGGGGCACGACTGGTCCACAGTATCGAGTACCCGAGCCGGCTGGGGGGCGGCTGGCCATCCCAACCCCTGCTCTACGCCCTCCTCCCCCGGTTGCCGGAATCACCGGGGGCCTTCAGCGAAGCACAGCTGCGCTGGATCATCGGCCACTATCCGGAGGATTTTGCCGCCGCCTGCCGACGTCAACTGGCGTGAGACGGCGGTGGCCGGCATCAGACGGCGACGATGGCAGCCTTCATCTGGCTGCGGTAGATCACCTTCTGCAGGCCGAGCCGGGCCCGGGGGTTGATGATGATCGGGCCGATGATGTTGGCGTTGATTGCCTGGGGGCCCTTGTCGCTCCCCTCCTTCTTGCTGAGCACCATGAAGACACCCAGTTCTTCAGGTTTTTCCGCCTGCAGGAGATTCTTCTCGTCATCGCTCAGCTCCAGCTCGTAACTGAGCCCGTACTGGCCGGGGTCGACCAGGGTAAAGGTCACCTTGGGGGAATCGCACGATTCCAGCCAGTAGGCGCTGAGATCATTTTCTTCCTTGTGGTAGACGATAAAAGTAGTGTACTTTTCGAACCCCGGAATGCCCCGGGGAAAGGTCAGCACCTTGCCGGAGTTCTTCGCTGCTGCCTCACGCTCTGCCTCATCGTGGATCATCTGGTTCTCCTTGAGCCGAAAAGGGTAGGGGAAACTGCGTACGGCACCATCTTAGCAGAGTTTCCCGGTACCTTTCAAATAATTATCCAGCCAGTGGTAAAATGGGCGGTACCAACGGGGGCAACATTACGGCTCGCCGCCGATGGGGCCGTTTTTAAAAGGAGAAAAACAGATGAGTAAAGTTGGCTTTTTCGGCCGCTGGGGCGGGGCTTATATCCCTGAGGTGCTCCACACCACCTTCAACGAGTTACAGAGTGCCTTTCGAGCGGCCCAGGCCGACCCCGGCTTCTGGCAGGAATACACCGCCCTGATGGCCGGCTACTCCGGGCGCCCAACGCCACTCAGCTTCGCCGAGAATCTCAGCCGCCATTTTGCTGGGGCGCAAATCTATATCAAGCGGGAAGACCTCAACCACACCGGGGCCCACAAGGCCAACAACGTCCTCGGCCAGGGCCTTTTGGTACGAAAAATGGGGAAGAAGCGGGTGATCGCCGAGACCGGGGCCGGTCAGCACGGGGTGGCCACCGCCACCATGGCGGCCAAATTCGGCTTTGACTGCACAATCTATATGGGTGAGGTGGATGTCCAGCGGCAGCGTCCCAACGTCTTCTGGATGGAGAAGATGGGGGCGACGGTGGTGCCGGTGCGGGATGGCTCAAGGACCCTCAAGGATGCGATCAACGAGGCCTTCCGCGACTGGGTCACCAACGTCGACACCACCCACTACGTCCTCGGCACCGCCTGCGGCCCGGCCCCCTTCCCGGAGATGGTGGCCTGGTTCCAGTCGATCATCGGCCGGGAGGCCCGAGAACAGATCCTGGCCAGCCATGGCCGACTGCCGGCGGCAGTCTACGCCTGCGTCGGCGGTGGCTCCAATGCCCTGGGGGTGTTTCAGGGCTTTCTCGACCAGCCGGAGGTGCAACTGGTCGGGGTGGAAGCAGGCGGCATGGGGCTCGACAGCGGCCGCCACGCCGCCCGTCTCTGTGGCCACGACGCCTCAGCCGGGGTGGCTCAGGGTTACAAGACGATGTTTCTGCAGAACGATGACGGCCAGATGCTCGAGACCCATTCGGTGGCCGCCGGCCTCGACTATGTCGGGGTGAGCCCGATCCTCTCCCATCTCCGCGACGAGGGGCGGGTTCGTTTCGCCGCCGCCACCGACGCCGAGGTCATGGCGGCCCTGGAACTGACCATGCGCCTGGAGGGGATCATCCCCGCCCTGGAATCGGCCCACGCCTTTGTCCAGGCCTACAAGGAGGCGCCGCAACTGGCTCCGGACCAGGCGATCATCATCAACCAGTCCGGCCGGGGTGACAAGGATATCTTCACCATCGCCCACGCCCTGCAAGACCCGTCCTGGCGAGAGTTCATCATTGCCCGTGGCCGGGAATACGCCGGCTGAAACCCTGCCCCTCACCGGCAGCAAGAATCCTTTCATCCCGTACAGCTGATGCCATGACCACTTCTTCTCTGGAAACAACGCTCCGTGAGCGCCTGCAGCACCGACAGATTCTTTTGATGACCCATCTTGTCCTCGGTTACCCCTCTTTTGCCGTCAACCGACAGGTGGTGGCGGCAATGGCCGACAACGGTGTCGACTGTATCGAGATGCAGATTCCCTTCTCCGAGCCGATGGCCGACGGGCCGGTGATCCTCAGGGCCAACCAGGAGAGCCTGGCCGCCGGGACCACCGTCCACGAGTGTCTGGAATTTGCCGCCTCGATAACCAGCCGCTATCCGATCCCCTTCCTCTTCATGACCTACTACAACATCATCTTCAAGTTCGGTGAAGAGCGTTTCTTTGCCGAGTGCCAACGGGCAGGCGTGCAGGGGCTGATCATCCCCGATCTGCCGCCGGAGATGGGCGAGACCTTCTTCCAACTGGCCGAAGCCCGCCACCTGGCGCCGATCCTCATCTTCGCCCCCACCTCCAGCGACAGCCGCATGGCCGAATTGAGCCGGCGGGCGGCCGGCTTCATCTACTGCACTGCCAGACGCGGGGTGACCGGCCGGCAGTCGGAGTTCGGCCATGACTTCACCAGCTATCTGGGCCGCTGCCGCCGGGCAACCAGCCTGCCGCTGGCGGTGGGGTTCGGGATTCGTGAACGGGCCGATGTGGCGGCGATAACCGGTCTGGCCGACATGGCGGTGATCGGCTCCCGGACCATCCAACTGGTGGACGAAAAGGGCCCGGAGGCAGTGGGCCCCTTTATCGCCGGTCTGCGTTGAGCCAGCGCCCTTGAGGAGACGAACATGGCCGAACACGACGAGTTGAACCGGGCTCTGGGCAGCACTGACGTTCTCTGGAACCTCGGCGACCTCTACACCGGCTGCGAGGCCCCGGGACTGGCCGCCGACAGCCGCCGGGCCGAAGCCGAGGCAGCGGCCATCCGCCGGCTGGCCTACGGCCGGGTGGCTGAACTGGAGGCGGCAGCACTTTGTGCCCTGGTGCGCCGGCTGGAGGAACTGGAGGCGCTTCTTGGCCGGCTGTCGACCTTTGCCTTCCTCAATTTCACCACCCAAATGGACAATGCCGCTGCCGGCCGCCTTGATCAGCAGGTGCGGGAACTGGCCAGCCGCTGCCAACGGGATACCCTCTTTTTCGCCTTGGAGTGGAACCGAGTCGATGAGGAACGGGCGGTACGGCTGCTGGCCGAACCGGTTCTCGCCGGCTACCGCCACCACCTGGAAGGCCTGCGCCGGTACCGGCCACACCAGCTGAGCGAAGGCGAGGAACAGCTCCTGGCCGAACTCGAACCGGTCGGGCGAAGCGCCTGGAACACCCTCTTCGACAAGATTTTCAGCGCCATCAAATTCGGTGCGCGAGGCCGAACCGAAGAAGAAGTACTCAGCGACCTCTACCACCCGGAGCGGCAGGTACGGCAGAGCGCCGCTGCCGAGATGACCGCTGGCCTGCAGGCCAACAACCATATTCTCACCCACATCTACAACACCCTGGCCGCCGAGAAGATGATCGACGACCGGCTCCGCCGGCATGAAGGGTGGCTGGGCGCCATGAATCTGGCAAACGAACTGGAGGGGGGGACGGTGGCGGCCCTGGTGGCGGCGGTCACCGCCCGCCAGGAACTGGTTGCCCGCTACTATCGTCTTAAGAAAAGGCTGCTCGGCCTTGATCGACTGGAACAGTACGACCGCTACGCCCCCCTCCCCTCCCTGCCCACGACCCGGATCGGCTGGAGTGACTGCCGGCGAATTGTTCTTGCCGCCTTTGCCGACTTTTCGCCACAGATGGCGGCCATCGCCGACCGCTTTTTCGCCGAGGGTTGGATCCACGCCCCGGTCGCCCCGGGCAAGCGGGGCGGAGCCTTCGCCCACCCGGCGGTTCCCTCAGTCCACCCTTTCGTTCTGGTCAACTACACCGGCAGTCTGCGTGATGTCGCCACCGTGGCCCACGAACTGGGCCACGGGGTACACCAGTTTCTTGCCGCCGGACAGGGCTACTACAACAGCGACACCACCCTGCCCCTGGCCGAGACCGCCTCGGTCTTCGCCGAGCTGCTGGTTTTCCACAGCCAGATGGAACTCCTCAAGGAGCCGCAGCACCGTCAGGCCTTCATCTGCCAGAAACTGGAATCGATCTTCGCCACGGTATTCCGACAGACCGCCATGCACCGTTTCGAGGCCCTGATGCACGAGGGACGGCGGCAGCACGGCGAACTGAGCAGCGACCAGTTGAGCGACTACTGGCTGCGCACCCAGGGGGAGATGTTCGGCGACTCGGTGCACCTCGGCGAGGGCTATGGCCTCTGGTGGTCCTACATTCCCCACTTCCTCGCCACCCCCGGCTACGTCTACTCCTACGCCTTCGGCGAACTGCTGGTGCTGGCCCTCTACGGTCTCTATCGCCAGCAGGGTGAACCCTTTGTTGCCAACTATCTCGATCTTCTCGCCGCCGGCGGCTCCCGCTCGCCCGCCGAACTGCTCCACCCCTTTGCCATCGACCTCAATGACTCGGCCTTCTGGGAGAGGGGGCTGGGGGTAATCGAGGAGATGCTCACCCTGGTGGAGTGATGGCCGGCAAGCACTTGGCATCGGTCGACTCCGCCGACCGCCAGTGGATGGCCCTGGCCCTTGAACAGGCCCGGGCCACCGCCGCTGCCGGCGAGGTTCCGGTGGGGGCGGTACTGGTGGACGGGGAGGGGCTGCTTGCCAGTGCCGGCAACTGTCCGATCACCAGTTTTGACCCTACCGCCCACGCCGAAATTGTTGCCCTCCGCACGGCTGCCCGCCGGCTCGGCAACTACCGCCTGCCCGGTACCACCCTCTACGTCACCCTTGAACCCTGCCTGATGTGCATGGGGGCCATTCTCCACGCCCGGGTCGAACGCCTGGTCTATGGCGCCACCGACCCGAAAGGCGGCGCCGCCCACTCCCTCTACCAGATCGGCAGTGACCACCGCCTGAACCACCAGCTAAAGATCAGTGGCGGCATCCTCGCCGGAGAATGTGCTGCCCTCCTCCGTCAGTTTTTCCGAAAAAGGCGCAAAGTGGGGAGTACGCCGGCAGTCGGGGCTATGCTGGCCGACGATGAACCGGCAGGAGAATGAGGGCAGCCGGCCAGCTGGCCAGCTCATTGAGCAGCTGATTTACCAGTTAATTAGCAGGCCAAAAAAGACCGCCCATCGACGGCCTCGACAATGACCAATTTTCCGGCCAAACCGCTTTTTTATTGCCAAAAGAGCAGCGACGGTTTACATAGAAGCCACCTTTTCTCCGCCCCTGATTGATGCGGAGAGGTGACCGAGTGGCTTAAGGTGCACGCCTGGAACGCGTGTGTACGCAAGTACCGTGAGTTCGAATCTCACCCTCTCCGCCAGATAGTTGATATGCGCCCTTGCTATTGGGGGCAGGCGTTGCAATCGTTGCCTTGTGGTGCATTGCAGAAAAATTGCTGGTGGATCGCTGGTGAGTTACTTGTGCTGGTGCATTACTGGTGGTAAGCAGTCACAGCACAATCTGTACCAGGGCAAACAGCAACTCCCCCAGGCGTCGAGTTTGATAGCCGGGCCCCGCGCAACAGAGAATCGCGAACCCCGCCAGGTCCGGAAGGAAGCAACGGTAGCGACCCTCTCTGTGTGCCGCGGGTAACCCGGCTATCATTTTTTTCTCCGGGCCGCCGGGCCGGCCACCCTCCAACCGGTGCCGCATGTCGTATCTTGTTCTTGCCAGAAAGTCACGGCCACAGATCTTCGCCGAGGTAGTCGGGCAGCGACCAATCGTCCAGACCCTCCAGAATAGTATCCGCCGCGACCGGGTCGCCCACGCCATCCTTTTCTCCGGGGTACGCGGCGTCGGCAAAACCACCCTGGCCCGGATCATGGCCAAGGCCCTCAACTGCCAGGCGGAACGGGACCATCGCCCCTGCGGCAGTTGTTCATCCTGCCTGGAGATTGCCGCCGGCAACTCCCTCGACCTGCACGAAATTGACGGCGCCTCGAACCGGGGAATTCAGGAGATCCGTGAACTGAAAGAAAAAATCCGCTTTCTCCCCACCGCCGCCCGCCATAAAATCATCATCATCGACGAGGTGCACATGCTCACCACCGAGGCCTTCAACGCCCTGTTGAAGACCCTGGAAGAGCCGCCGGCCCACGTCTACTTCATGTTTGCCACCACCGAGATCCACAAGATCCCGATCACCATCCTCTCTCGCTGCCAGCAGTACGAACTGAAACGGATCCCAGCCGCTGAACTGCAGGCCCATTTCCTAAGACTGGTGGAAGCAGAAGGGTATGGTATCGAAGCGGCGGCGCTGTCGCTGATTGTCCGGGAGGCGGCCGGCTCAATCCGAGACGGCCTCAGTCTGCTTGACCAGATGTTCTCCTTTGGCGAGAAAAAAATCACCCTTGCCGACGTGGTGGAGATTCTCGGGCTAGTGGGGCGGGAATCGCTGCTGCGGCTGACCCGGGCGCTGCTCGGTGGTAACCGGGCGGAGGTGTTTCTGGTTTTGCACGAAATCTTTGCCTACGGCATAGACAACCGCCGTTTTCTCGAAGATCTGATGGACAATTTTCGCTGTCTGCTGCTCTGCAGGATTGACGGCTGTGCTGAACTGATTGACCGGCCGGAGGAGGAGCGCCAGGAACTGGCTCAACTGGCCGCCGGCTGCAGCGCCGAGACCATCCACCTGCAGTTGAGCCAACTGATGGCCATGGCCGGCGAGGTGAAAAACAGCCCGCAACCGCGGCTGACCATGGAGACCTCCTTTCTCGCTATTCTCGAGGCGGGCCAGGTGGTTCCGGTTGCCAGCCTGCTCGGCCAACTTGAGCGGTTGCTGACCGCAACCCCCAAGAGGGCCCCGTCAACGATGGCCCCGGCTTCTGTGGTACTGACAGCAGACCAAGGGAGAGGGCCTGGTTATCTGCCTTCCGCCCCACCGCCGGAGGAACAGCCATTGCCGCCGCCCGCAAGTTCCCGGCCACCACCGCAGCCTTCAACACCGCCACCGACAACCGCCGAACCGCCCCCCGCCAGGCCTGCTGAGCCGACCGGACAAGCGGCCGCACAGCCGGAAACCCCGGCCATCGCCTCCCACACCAGGGATATCCGTCGAGACTGGCCGGCCTTTATCGCCTACGTCAAAGGGATCAAGGAGTGGATGGCCCAGGGGCTGCAACTGGCCAACACCCCGAAAGAACACCCACCGGGGGAACTCCTGCTGGTCTACGCTGATGCCGCCAGTTGTGCCCTCCTCCGCCAGAAAGAGAACCACCAGGTGCTTACCGAATTCGTCCTGGATTTTTTCCAGAAACCGCTTAGGGTTCGCTTTTCGGTCCCGGACACCCTCCCCGGGCCGGATGCTGACGGCAACGACTCCCCGCAGCAGAAGCGGCAGCAACTGGCCAGTGACCCGCTGGTAGTGATGACCACGGAAATCTTCAACGGCCAGGTCGGTGACATCCGGATCGGCCCCGGCAACCGCTGACAACTCGTTACAGGCAGCAGACCTGAACGTACACCTCCTTGTTTTGCCGGCGGACATCACCGGCAAAACAAGAGCAAAGGTAATTTGTGCCGAACAAAGGAGAGCTATGGATATCAGCAACATCATGCAGCAGGCCAAGGTGATGCAGGAGAAGATCGCCCAGATCCATCAGGATCTGGCCCGTAAGACCATCACCGGCAGCGCCGGTGGCGGTATGGTGGAGGTGACCGTCAACGGTCAGGGAGAGGTCCTGGCGGTGAAGGTGGAACAGGTGGTAATCGATCCCAATGAGGTGACCGTCTTGCAGGATCTGATCGTCGCCGCCACCAACGATGCCCTGCGAAGAGCCAAGGCCTTGAGCAAGGAGGAACTGGGCCGGCTCACCGGCGGCCTCAACCTGCCCGGCATGAGCAACTTCCTCAACCCCTGAACCATGCAAATCCTCCCCCCGGCCCTGGAAGAGCTGATCGAGCAACTGGTCAAGCTCCCGGGCATCGGCCAGAAGACCGCCACCCGTCTGGCCCTCAACATCCTCCGTAAACCACCGACACTGGCCAGCGACCTCGCCGCCGCCCTCAACCAGCTGCATGGGGCGATCCGCCTCTGTTCGAACTGCTGTTCCTTCTCCGCCAGCGACCCCTGCGACATCTGTGGCGATCCCCGGCGAACAGCGGAACTGATCTGCGTGGTCGAGCAGTCGGGCGATCTCCTGGCCATTGAAAAAACCGGTTCCTTCCGCGGCCAGTACCACATTCTTCATGGCGTTATCTCTCCCATGGACGGTATTGGCCCGGACGAGATCAAAGTGCGCGAACTCCGCGCCCGGGTGCAGGCGGGAGGGATCAGGGAGGTGATTATCGCCACCAGTTCCACCGTCCCCGGCGAGGCCACCGCCTCCTACCTCATCGACCTCCTCCACCCCTTGCCGATCCGCCTCACCCGGCTGGCCTGCGGCATCCCGATGGGGATGGACATCAAGTACGCCGACCGCTACACCCTGGCCCGGGCTATTGAATCCCGGGGTGAGGTGCGCTAAGCACTTTTGCCGATCTCCTCCTTGGCGATCCAGGCCGGACCGGCCAGGGCGCGAACCCCGGCCGCCCGGACCATCTGCCTGAGCATCGACCCGAAGAGCAGGGCATGGGAGGGGGGCCACCGATGCGAGGTAGATATTGCCTCCACAAAGTGCTTTCCCAGAAAATTGAGGAGAAAAAAATGGATACCGACCAGGCGAGATCGTTTTTTGCCGCCGACCGCTTTGCCGCTGAGGCCGGAATCACCATTGTCGAGGCGGGTACCGGGTATTGCCGGGCGATGATGGCAATTGACAAGAGGCACCTCAATGCTGCCGGCGTGGTACAGGGTGGGGCCATCTTCACCCTCGCCGACCTGGCCTTTGCCGTTGCCTCCAACAGCCGCGGCCAACTCGCTCTGGCGATCAGCGCCAACATCTTTTTTCTGGCCGCCAAATCACACGGTACCCTCTATGCTGCCGCCAGCGAGGTGGGGGAACCGAAACGGATCGGCACCTACGATGTCCTGGTCACCGACGAAGAGGGAGAGGTCGTGGCCCGATTTACCGGTATGGTGTACCGTAAACGACAAAATCTTTCCTTTTGAACATCTGTTCTTTTCAACAAGGCAACGAAGAGGTGCGGGCAGGTCGAAGAAGAACGTCCCGCCTGGGCCTCTCCGACCCAGGTCGAGCGAAAGAGGGAACATGACCGACTGCCGCATGGAAAGTTGCCTGAGGTGGCGGCAAGAAAGGGAAAAAAACTAGCAAAACTCTTGCGCAGGTCGGCAACATGTGCTATAAGATTTGCCTCTGTTGCCGGGAAGCTCTTTCACGGTACCAGAAACAGGCGGCCGTTGCGCCGCCGAATGCCGGGCCCGACACTGCGGGAGAGCGGCAGGTGCAGTCCGATTGAGAAATCGGTTGCAATCTGGCTGACTTGGGGCATGTCAAAATGGGTTCCGGGATGCATACTGGAAGAAGCCAGTGCAGGCGCGTAGCTCAGTGGGAGAGCGCCACCTTGACGTGGTGGATGTCGTCGGTTCAATCCCGTCCGCGCCTACCAGAATATAAGGCTAAAGGTGAACACCTTTCAACAAGGGGTTAGCTCTTTAGCCTTTATTTTTATCCAGAAGATCCAGCCATGAGCGAGATACGGGTACAGCTGTCCGAGGGGGAAGCCGCCACCATGGCCTCCGGAAGTACGGTGCGGGAAGCCTGCAAGGCACTGCTCTCCAACAAGCAGCGCAAGCAGACGGTGGCCGTGCAGATCGGGGAAACGGTGGCCGATTTCACCACCGTACTCACCACCGACACGGTGTTCAGCCCCATCCAGATCGGCTCCTCCGAGGCCCTGGAAATTCTTCGCCACAGCACTTCCCACATCATGGCCCTGGCGGTCCGCGATCTCTTTGGCAGCGAGGTGAAGGTGGCCATCGGCCCCGCCATCGACAGCGGCTTTTATTACGACTTCCTCCGCAAGGAACCATTCACCCCGGAAGATTTTGCCAGTATCGAGGCCAGAATGGCAGAACTGGTCCGAGCCGCCCTCCCTTTCCAGCGCCAGGAGATAGCCAGCAGCGAGGCGCTGGCCCGCTTCACGGCCGAGGAAGAGAGGTTCAAGGTGGAACTGATCAACGACCTCGCCTGCGACCGGGTTTCCCTCTACCAGGTCGGCGAATTCACCGACCTCTGCCGCGGCCCACATCTTCCCGACACCTCCTTCATCAAGGCCTTCAAACTGCTCCGGGTGGCCGGCGCCTACTGGCGCGGTGACGAGAAGCGTGACGTTCTCCAGCGGCTCTATGGAACCGCCTTTTTCGAAAAGAAAGAGCTGGCCGCCTACCTCGAAGCCATTGAAGAGGCTAAGCGCCGTGATCATCGAAAACTAGGTAAAGATCTGGAATTGTTCACCATACGCGACGAGATCGGTCCCGGCCTGATCCTCTGGCAGCCAAAGGGGGCCCAGCTGCGCCGCCTGATTGAAGACTTCTGGAAAGACGAGCACTATCGCCACGACTACGAGCTGCTCTACACCCCCCATATCGCCCGTCAGGATCTCTGGAAGACATCCGGCCATCTCGACTTCTACAGCGAGAACATGTATTCGGCGATGGATATCGACGAGGTACGCTACCAGCTGAAGCCGATGAACTGCCCCTTCCACATAGGGGTGTTTAACAGCCACCGGCGCAGCTACCGGGATCTGCCGATCCGCTGGTGCGAACTGGGCACCGTCTACCGCTACGAGCGGGCCGGAGCTCTGCACGGATTGATGCGGGTGCGGGGGTTCACCCAGGACGATGCCCACATCTTCTGCCGCCCGGACCAGCTTGAGGAGGAGATTTTCAATATCCTGGCCCTCAACCTGCATATCCTCCAGGCCTTCGGCTTCAGCGATTACGATATTTATCTCTCCACCCGACCGGAAAAATATGTCGGCAGTGACGAGAACTGGGCGAAGGCCACCGAGGCCCTGGAACTTGCCCTGCAGAAAAAGGGGCTGAACTATGCCATAGACCCTGGCGAGGGGGTGTTTTACGGGCCGAAGATCGACATCAAGATCAAGGACCAGATCGGCCGTTCCTGGCAATGTTCCACCATTCAGGTCGATTTCAACCTTCCCGAACGCTTCGCCATGGGGTATACCGGTGAGGACAACAGCGAACACCAGCCGATTATGATCCACCGCGCCCTGATGGGTTCCCTGGAGCGCTTTATCGGTGTGCTCATCGAGCATTACGCCGGGGTTTTTCCGCTCTGGCTGGCTCCGGTCCAGGCGAGGATACTGAATATCACCGACGCTCAGGCAGCGTACTGTGAAGAGGTGTACAAGACCCTGCGGCTGGCCGGGGTGCGGGTGGAGAAGGACCTGCGCAACGAAAAACTCAACTACAAGATCAGGGAGGCGCAGTTTGCCAAAATTCCCTACATGTTGATCATCGGCGATCAGGAACGAACTGACCAGACCGTGACTATTCGCCTCCGTGACGGCAAGAACCTGTCGCCGATCTCTCCGGCTGCGTTTGCCGAGAAAGTACGTCTTGAGGTGCAGGCGGGTCGCGGTTATTGATTCGACCCATCGTGGCAGGTGATTTGAGAACCAATACAGCTCGTGTAATCGAGGAGGTACAGCTATTAACAGAAAAGCAAGGAGTGGACCGGTACAGCGTGAAGTAAAGGCCTTGACCAATGAGGCCATCCGATTCCCCCGGGTACGGTTGATCGGCGAAGATGGTAGCCAGCTGGGGATTGTAACCTCCGATCAGGCGAGGGATATTGCCAGCAATGCAGGGCTCGATCTGGTGATTGTCTCGGAAAACGCCGATCCACCCGTCTGCCGGGTGATGAATTACGACAAGTTTCGCTACGAGCAGAAAAAGAAATCCCAGGAAGCAAAGAAAAAACAAACCACCGTTGAGACCAAGGAGATCAAGTTCCGGCCGAAAACCGACGAGCACGATCTCAACTTCAAGATACGGAACATCAAGCGCTTCCTGGCCGACAAAAACAAGGTGAAGTTGACCATGCGCTTTCGCGGTCGAGAGATTGTCTACTGTGAGACCATTGGTCTTGAGGCGATGAAAAAGATCGCTGAGACGCTTGCCGAAGATGCCATAATCATCCAGGAACCAAAGATGGAAGGCAGGCAGTTGGTGATGTTTGTCGGTCCCAAGGGCTGAGCCGAAGTACTCTGCCCAAGGGCCAGAGGATACTGCAGAAAAAACAGGGCTGGCAACAGCTGAAGATATCACGGATAAAGGAGTTTCAAGATGCCGAAAATGAAAACCAACCGGGGTGCCGCCAAACGCTTCAAGTTGACCGGTTCCGGCAGAATCAAGCGGGCCAAGGCCTATTCCAGCCATATTCTGACCAAAAAGTCCACCAAAAGGAAACGCGGCCTGCGCCAGGGCAGCCTGGTTGACGCCGTCGATTTCAAAGGAATCCGGAAGATACTCCCCTACGCCTGACGGGCGGGTGCCAGACTAATTTCCCATCACCTGTCAACAGGACAGGTACAGCCTCCACCCCTATCCCGGTGGAGAGACAAGGAGTGCAGAGATGCCACGCGTAACACGGGGTTTTAAAGCCCGGAGAAGAAGAAACAGGGTACTGAAGCTGGCCAAGGGCTTTCGCGGTGGCCGTTCCCGCCTGTTCAAGAGTGCCACCGAGGCGGTTGACCGCGCCCTGGTCTACGCCTACCGCGACCGGAAGGCCAGAAAACGGGACTTCCGCAAACTGTGGATTGCCCGGATCAACGCCGGGGCTCGGATGAACGATATCAGTTACAGCCGTCTGATGGGAGGTTTGAGAAAGGCCGGAGTCGATCTCGACCGCAAGGTTCTCTCCAACCTGGCCATCCTTGATGCCGGAGCCTTCAGTAAAGTGGTCGATATCGCCAGGGCAGCCAACGCCTGACATTTTAGCCCCACCAGTTTTCTTTCTGCGTGCCGGATTGGTTCTCTGACCAATACCGGCATGCTGTTTCTCGGATCACCATATCGCCACCATGGAACAACAGCTTCTGCAGTTAGCCGTCTCCGCCCGGGAAGAACTCGACCGCTGTACCACCCAGGCCAGCCTGGAAGAGTTCCGCATCGAATATCTCGGCCGAAAGGGCCGGTTCAGCACAATCATGCGGGGTCTTGGCGCCGTTGCCGCCGCCGACCGCCCGCGGATTGGCCAGGCCGCCAATCAGGTGAAGGCCGAGGTTGAGGCCCTTTTCGTTACAAGAAAGGAGCAGTTGGCGGAAAGCGGCAACACCCGGCGCCACGGCCTCGACTTCAGCCTTCCCGGTCGCAAACCGGTCAGCGGCCGGCTCCATCCGGTCAGCCAAGTGATGCAGGAGACCTGCGCCATCTTCGCCAGCCTCGGTTTTGCCGTCGCCGAAGGGCCGGATGTCGAGGTAGACTACTACAATTTTGAGGCTCTCAATATCCCCCCTCACCACCCGGCGCGGGATATGCACGACACCTTCTACTTCAGCGAATCGCTGCTGCTCCGCACCCATACCTCGCCGATGCAGGCACGGATCATGGAGAGCCGGCAACCTCCCCTGCGGGTGATCGCCCCCGGTAAAGTCTACCGCTGTGACTCCGACATCACCCACACCCCGATGTTTCATCAAGTGGAAGGGTTTCTGGTGGAAAAGGAGGTCAGTTTTGCCGACTTGAAGGGGGTGTTGACCATCTTTACCGAGAAGATGTTCGGCAAGGATCTGCCGCTCCGCTTTCGCCCCTCTTTTTTCCCCTTCACTGAACCGAGCGCCGAAGTGGATATTGCCTGCGTTATCTGTCAGGGAAGCGGCTGCCGGGTCTGCAAGAAGAGCGGATGGCTGGAGATTCTTGGTTCGGGGATGATCGACCCGGAGGTGTTCCGGATGGTCGGCTACGACCCCCAGGTGTACAGTGGCTTCGCCTTCGGCCTGGGAATTGAACGGATTGCCATGCTCAAATATGGCATAGACGATATCCGGCTCTTTTACGAAAACGACCAGCGCTTCCTGACGCAGTTCTAGACTGCATCCTTCCACCCTCTGAGAATTGCCATGAAGTTGACCCGTACCTGGCTGCAGAACTATGTCGATATCAGTTCCCTGACCAACGAGGAACTGGCCGACCACCTCACCATGCGTGGTCTGGAGGTTGACTCCCTCACCCCGATGTACGAAGATCTCGCCCCCCTGCGCACCGGCCTGGTGCTCTCGGCCGTGCGCCACCCTGCTGCCGACAAGCTCACCCTCTGCCAGGTGCAGGTCGGCGACCAGCAACTTGCCATTGTCTGCGGTGCCCCCAATGTCCGTGAAGGTCTACGGGTAGTTGTCGCCCTCCCCGGTACGCTCCTGCCCGGCAATGTCAAGATCAGCCGGTCGAAAATTCGTGGGGTCGAGTCCTTCGGGATGATCTGTTCCGAGCGGGAGATTGGCCTTGGCAACGACCATGACGGGATCATGGAACTGCCGGAACATATTGCGCACGGTCAACCTTTCATCGAGGCAATGGCGCTCTCTGATCTCGGCATTGAGGTCGATCTGACACCTAACCGCTCTGACTGTCTGTCGGTGATCGGTATCGCCCGGGAACTGGCGGCAGTGGTGGACAGACCTCTGACTCTGCCCATCGAAGGGCAGCGGATCGACCGGATGAGCGAAAATTTTTCGGTGGCCATCGATGCCGCTGACCTTTGCCCCCGCTACTGTGGCCGGCTGGTCCGCGGCATCCGTGTCGGCCCCTCTCCCTGGTGGCTGCGCCGCCGTTTGCTTAGCGTTGGCCTGCGGCCGATCAATAATATTGTCGATATCACCAACTTCGTGATGCTTGAGTACGGCCAGCCACTGCATGCCTTCGATTTCACCACCCTGGCCGGCAGCGCCATCATCGTCCGCCGGCCTCGGCCGGAAGAGCGTCTCTTCACTACCCTCGACCGTGCCGAACGTCACCTCGACCCTGATACCCTGCTCATCTGTGATCGTGACAAGCCGGTGGCCCTGGCTGGAGTAATGGGCGGTCTGAACTCGGAGGTAACCGAAAAGACGGTGGACGTCCTTGTCGAAAGCGCCTGCTTCAACCCGGTATCAATCCGCCGGACGGCCCGCCGCCTCAACCTGAGCAGCGACGCCTCATACCGTTTCGAGCGTGGTGTCGATCCGCAAGGGACAGTCAACGCCCTCAACCGGGCGGTTGCCCTGATCACCGAAATTGCCGGTGGAACGGCTGCTGACGAGGGGGTCGACTGCTTTCCCGGTCTCCGCCCGCCGCCAACCATCACCCTCAATATCGATCGCTGCAATCGTCTGCTCGGCATTACCCTGCCACCTCAATCGATCGCCGCTTTGCTTGCCAGTATCGGCATACCCAGCCAACCGGGACCCAAGGCGGGCGAAAGTGACCAACTGCTGATTACCCCACCATCCTTCCGGGTTGATATCGAACGGGAAGCAGACCTGATCGAGGAGGTGGCACGACTCTACGGCTATAACCGGATTCCCATTACTCTCCCCAGGGTAGGAATGAGCTACCCCGAGGAAGACCCGGACCGCCGCAAACGGCTCGACATTGCCGGCCGCCTCACCGCCATCGGCTTTCACGAGGCAATCAACTACAGCTTTATCGCCGACAAGCATGCCGCCATGCTCGATCTGCCGGAGAGTGACCCGCGTCGGAGTCCCCTCGCTCTCCTCAACCCCTTGAGCGAAGAGCAGGCGGTGCTGAGAACCACCCTGCTCCCCGGCTTACTCGACAATGTCCGTCGCAACCTCAGCTACCAACAGACGGCGATCCGCCTCTTCGAACTCGGCAAGGTCTTCTTTCCCACCGAACCCGGTAAACAACCGGTGGAAAAACACCGTCTGAGCGGCGTCCTCGCCGGTAATCGCCATGGCGAGGCCGCTCCTTTGCACTTTCCCTACCAGGAGGTTGACCTTCTTGACGGGAAGGGGGCGGTGGAATATCTCATCGGCGAGATGCACCTGGCCACCGTCGACCGCTTGCCTCCCACCACGGATGGGATCTCCTTTCACCCCCTGGATGAGAGCAGCGCCGAGCCCTTCGCCGAGCCCTTCCTCTCCCTGGAACTGCGCTGCGCCGGCAAACGGCTCGGCACCACCGGTCAGATGCGGACCGAGGTGCTCAGACGCTTTGGCATCAAACATCAAGTAATCTATTTCGACCTCGATTTTGATGCCCTCTGTACCCTGGCGCAGATGTCCCGCTCATTTACCTCTCTGCCCGTCTTTCCAGCGGTACAGCGCGATATCGCCCTGCTGCTGCCGGAAGAGGTGCAGGCCGGAGAGCTGACCGCAGCTGTGCGAAACAGCGCCGACCCACTCATTGAACGGTGCGAGATTTTTGACGTCTTTCAAGGCGGAAAGATCCCTCGGGGCCAGAAAAGCGTTGCCCTGACCCTGACCTACCGCTCGGCAAAAAAGACCCTTACCGAAAAAAACGTGGAGAAATCCCACAAAAAGATAGTAGAGTTGCTGACAGGCAGCTTTGGGGGAAGTATTCGTCATGAATAAACAGAACAGTAACGTCACCAGAAAGGAACTGGCGGAAGAGTTAGCCAGAAAAATTGGCCTGCCGCAGACCAGTTGTGCCCAGATCGTCGACTCTTTTCTGGACAATATGAAGCAGGTGATGCTGCAGGGCGAGTCTATCAAACTGGTCCACTTCGGCACCTTCAATGTCCGCAACAAGTCGCCCCGCCGTGGCCGCAACCCCCGCACCGGTGAGAGCATCACCATCAAAAAACGCCAGGCCATAAGCTTTCGGCCGAGCAGAAAACTGCGGGATCAGGTGAACGTGTAGCACCTGCCGCTCTTCACCGATCCCAGATAGAGGCCAGGCTGGCTGGATGGACACCACGATACCTGACAAACTCTACTTTAAAATCGGTGAAGTGGCAAAACTGGTAGGGGTGCCGCCACACGTTCTTCGCTACTGGGAAGGGGAGTTTCCCGGAATCGACCCGAAACGGGCCAAATCTGGACAACGTCTCTTCCGCCGCGCCGATCTGTTGCTGCTCCTGCGGATCAGGTCCCTGCTCCACGACGAGGGCTATACCATTGCCGGTGCTCGCCGCCTGGTCTGCCCCCACGCCACCCTGCCGGCAAGGGGGACGGCAAACGGCTGGGAGGAGTGCAGTACGGCCGAAAAGGTACGTCGTTTGAAGGGTGAGTTGCAGGAAATCCAAAGACTTTGCGCTGATAAAAAAGACGAGTAGAGAGCGGTGAGAGAGTTGACAGAGGCAAGAACAGATGGTAGATAGAGCAGCACGTGTCGGGATGTAGCGCAGTCTGGTTAGCGCACTAGTCTGGGGGACTAGGGGCCGGAGGTTCAAATCCTCTCATCCCGACCACTCTCACATACCAAGGGCTTTAAGGAAATATTTTATCCTTATAGCCTTTTTTTTATTCCTCTTATTCCTCTTTTTCCTCTTTTTCTCATTTTTCCTTTTCCAGCACGGCACGCGCCACAGGTTGGCAAAAAATTCTACAGATTGACACCTGACCTGGCATCTATTTCATCGTATCTATACCCGAGATGAATTTCCTGACCCGTGTTCCGAGTAGATTCGTCGCCGGTCCACCCGGGGAAGCAGTTTATAATCTATTTATATTCGGACAGTTACAGAAATTGCAAGTATCCTACTTGGTGGAAGATCATTCTCGATCGTGCCAGAATAGGCAGCAGTCGCAAAAGGGTACGTGCCGTGCAGAGGAACCGGCTTCCGGTGCTCATGGTCGATCTGGCTGAGGTATCCAACCAAGCCCTATTTTGTGGTTGTGCCCACCGCCATCCAGCCAGTCCTTGACAACCCGGCGGGAATAGGAAAGTATGGGCCCATGGATCCATTCACCCTTCTCGCCCTGGCCACCGCTGCCGGCTTTGTCTTCAAACGACTCTCCGGATCTTCCAATCGCGAAGAACGCCGGGAATTTGTTTTCAGCAAGGACCTGGTCGCCAGTATCAACCCCGACAACCGCAGCGAATTTGATCTCGACCGGATTGATATCCTACCTGAATACCAACTTATCCGCAGCTTGGTGGAACAGCAGTGGCCGTTGATCTTTGTCACCGGTGGTGCCGGTACCGGTAAAACCACCTTTATCCGCTGGGCCCTGCGCGAATTTTCCGGGTCAGTACTCCTCGGCGCCCCAACCATCTCGGCAGCGGTGAACATCGGTGGACGGAGCCTCCACTCCCTCTGCCAGCTCCCCCCTGGCTGGATCACCCAGAAGGATATCCGGGCAGTCCCCCGGCGCCGGGAAATCAATGCCGCCCAGTTGCTGATCATTGATGAAATTTCCATGGTCACCGCCAACCTTCTCGACGGAGTGAGTGGCTTTCTCCGCCTCAATCGGGGAGTTGACAAACCCTTTGGCGGCCTGCCGGTGATCATGGTTGGTGATCTGTTCCAGTTACCGCCGGTGGTGGACAACAAACTGCGGCAACAGTACGAGCGGACCTATGGCTCGGCAAAGTTTTACCAAGCCCGCTGTCTCCAGGAAGGAACCTACTATGCGGTGGAACTGAAGAGGACCTACCGTCAGTCAGATCAGCACTTTGTCGACATTCTCAGCGGTCTCCGGGAGGGGGTCGGCATGGAGCAGAGGCTGAACCAGCTTAATGCCGGTTGCCGGATCAGTGACGAGCCGCCTGCCGGAGCAATATGGCTCTCGCCGAGACAAAACGAAGTGGAATATCGGAATCTTTCGGCAATGCGTCGTCTACCAGGGGTGGAAAAGACTTACCAGGGGAAGCTCGAGGGACGGTTTCCCACCGACCATCTCCCTTCCCCGGCCCAGCTCACCCTGAAAGTGGGCACCCAGATCGCCTTTACCCGCCACGACCGGGAGGAGCGCTGGATAAACGGCACCATTGGTACGGTCCGGCGTCTGTTGGACGATAAAATTTTCGTCGAGCTGGCAGGCGGCACCATCGTCGATGTCGGCAGGGTTACCTGGTCCAACTACCAGTACCAGTGGGATCCAGGTAAAAAGGAGATTGTCCGGGAGGCCTCCGGATACTACCATCAATTCCCCCTCCAGCCAGCCTGGGCGATGACCATCCATATGAGCCAGGGGAAAACCATCGAAAAGGTCCACCTCGATCTGGGCGGGGGGGCCTTCGCGCCGGGCCAAACCTATGTTGCCCTCAGCCGCTGCCGCTCCCTGGACGGTCTCTCCCTGGCCAGGCCACTGACCCTTCGCGATCTCCTGGTCGACTACGAGGCCAAAGAGTTCTACGACCAGTTACGGGAGGTGATCGCCCGTCTGCCGCCTGAGAAGATGGCCCAGACCCTGCGGCAGGGGCAGATTCCTTAAAAAAGTGGGCCACCACCGCGCCGTCAACCACCACCGGTACGGAACCGGCCGAGTTTTATGGCGCCGGCTGGGTGCCGGTTGCCGATTCCAGTTTTATCCGCACGGAGGTGAATGCGATGGTACCGGAAAACTGGTTGCCAACCCTGCTCTTGCTGCTGGTTATGGCGGTTGTCGCCAATGCCCTGCTGGCCAGTTGCAGCAGCCTCTACTACCGAGACAAGGCCCCCGGCCAGCTCAGCCATAGCCAGCTACGGATCAAACAGGGCACGCCGGAACTCGAGCACCGTCTGAATGTCTTTGCCCTGGCCCTGGTTTTTGGCCTGGTCAGCCCCCGCCTCTACCTGCTTGCCGGGGCTGCCTGGCTGGTCTACTGGGCCTGGATGGCGCTAACAACCTGACAATATTTCGAAAAGCGCACTGATGCTGCTGAATCAGCCTCGCTGCTCGCTACACTGCCAGGCAGGGGGTTACAGCAGGCGCTGGAAGAAGTCGTTGCCCTTGTCGTCCACCAGGATAAAGGCAGGGAAATCAACCACCTCGATCTTCCATACCGCCTCCATGCCCAGCTCCGGATAGTCGAGACACTCCACTTTTCTGATGTTTTCTTCAGCCAATAGGGCCGCCGGGCCGCCAATGGAGCCTAGATAGAAGCCACCATGCTTCCTGCAGGCCTCGGTAACCTGTGCGGACCGGTTTCCCTTGGCGATCATCACCATTGAACCACCATGGCTCTGGAACAGATCGACATACGAATCCATCCGCCCGGCAGTGGTTGGACCGAAGGAACCGGAAGGCTTGCCGGCCGGCGTCTTGGCCGGGCCGGCATAGTAGACCGGGTGCTTGTGCAGATAGTCCGGCAGGGGCTGGCCGTCATCGAGCAACTCCTTCCACTTGGCGTGGGCGATATCCCGGCCGACGATGATGGTGCCGGTAAGGGCCAGCTGGGTGGCCACCGGATGTTTGCTCAGCTCGGCCAGGACCGCAGGCAGGGGCTGATTGAGATCGATTGGTACCACCTGGGAAGAACTCCGGTCACGATAGCTGGCTGGAATCAACTGGCCGGGGTCGGCGTCCATCTTCTCCAACCATAGCCCCTGCCGATTGATTTTTGCTCTGATATTGCGGTCTGCAGAACAGGAAACGCCCATCCCCACCGGACAAGAGGCGCCATGCCGGGAGAGCCGGATCACCCGGATATCGTGCGCAAAATATTTACCGCCAAACTGCGCCCCAAGACCCAGCCGGCCCGCCTCAACGAGGAGTTCCTCTTCCAGTTCGAGATCACGAAAGGCCCGACCGTAGCGGTTGCCGCTGCTTGGCAGGGTATCAAGATATTTTGCTGAGGCGAGTTTCACCGTCTTCAGCGTAGTCTCGGCACTGGTGCCGCCGACGACAAAGGCGATGTGGTAAGGGGGACAGGCAGCCGTGCCAAGGCTTTTCATCTTCTCGACCAGAAACTTCTTCAGGGCAACGGGGTTGAGCAGCGCCTTGGTCTCCTGATAGAGGTAGGTCTTGTTGGCACTGCCACCCCCCTTGGCGAGAAAGAGAAAGCTGTATTCGCTGCCGGTGGTGGCGTAGATGTCGATCTGTGCCGGCAGGTTGGTTTTGGTGTTCACCTCCTCGTACATGCTGAGTGGGGCGTTCTGGGAGTAGCGCAGATTTTCATCACGGTAGGTGGTAAAGATGCCGGCAGAGATCTGTTCGGCATCATCGCAGCCGGTCCAGACATGCTGCCCCTTTTTGGCGACCACACAGGCGGTGCCGGTATCCTGGCAGAAGGGGAGGACAAAGCGCGCCGCCACCTCGGCATTACGCAGCATGGCCAGGGCAACCTCCCGGTCGTTGCTGGAGGCCTCGGGATCAGCGAGAATCTTTGCCACCTGCCGGTTATGGGCCGGACGGAGGAGAAAGGAGACCTCGCGCATCGCCTGGCTGGCCAGCAGGGTGATTGCCTCTGGTGCCACCTGCACTATCTCCTGGCCGGCAAAACTGGCCAGGGAAATATATTTGCCGCTATCCGGCAAGAGCCGGAAACTGGTTGTATCCTTGTCGAGGGCAAAGGGATCCTGATACACAAAATCGGCAACGTCTACCATAGCTGGGCTCCTTCTCAGCTGATACCACGGGACAGGCCGCACCCGGCCTACTGGGCGACCAAACAGTTTTCCGCCCCCTGTATTACTCTGCGCCGCCAACAAAGGCAAGAACCTTGCCGGCACCCTGGCAATGCCGTGAGAACGGCAATCGTCAGCAAAGGCTTGCCGATTGCCGGGAGGTAGAATACACTTACCCTGCTTCCTCTTTCAGCCGGATAGCACGGAACCAGTACAAAGCACCTCGTCCCGGCGGTTGAGGAAGATGTGCGGCGTATTGACAGAGAAAAAACGTGCCATGAAGAGATCGGCCCGAAGACGAGGGCCACGCAGCGATCCCTTTTCAATGCTGAAAATGGCGGTCTAAACAGTAAAAACAAGCCAAAACCAGCTACTATCCATGAAAATTCAGCACGTTGATTCGACCCGACCGCGTGTCCTTCTCGACGGGGCCACCGGCACCGAGCTTGAACGACGTGGTGTGTCGATGGATGGCAAGGCCTGGTCGGCTTCGTCAATACGCACCGCCCCGGCGATGATCCGGGAGATTCATGCCGACTATATCCGCCTCGGGGTTGATGTAATCACCGCCAACACCTTTTCCCTGGCCAGGCATATGCTCCGACCGGCCGGGCTGGAAGAGCAGTTTCGCCTGTTGAACCAGGAGGCAGTTCGTCTTGCCCTCCAGGCCCGGGAAGAGACAGCCTCAGCACCGGTGGCCATTGCCGCCGCCATCGCCCCGACCACCTTCTGCGTCGATTCGCGGCGCTGCCGACCGGCACCGGCAGATGCCCGCAACTGGTTTGCCGAGCAGGCGGAGATTCTGGCCGAGGCCGGGGCGGAGATTCTCTGTGTCGAAATGATTGAAGATATCGAATTCGGTTCGGCGGCAGTGGCGGCAGCTGTCGCCACCGGGCTGCCGGTCTGGCTCGGTTTCAGCTGCCGGCAGGCCACGGACGGCAGGATGATGCTCTGGGACCGTCGACAGAGTCTGGCCGAAGGAATTGATGCCATCGCCCCCCTCGGCGGTGAGGCCGCCTGTATCATGCATACCGAGGTGAGTCTGGCCAGCGAGGCCCTCTCCATTTTGCGGGATCACTGGTCCGGCCCCCTTGGGGTCTACGCCCACTCGGGGATATTCGTGATGCCCAACTGGCAGTTCAACGATGTCATCTCACCGGCCAACTACGTCACCGCCGCCGAAGAGTGGTGGCAACTCGGGGCAACGATACTTGGCGGCTGCTGCGGCATTGGCCCAGCCCATATCGCCCTCCTTGGCGAGCGTTTTTTCCCCCGGCCCTGAGTGCTCTCCAGGCTGCACATTCTGCCCTTTTCAGTCACCTCACGCCCCCTGTCGGGGGGCCCTTACCTCCCGTGCCACAAATAGTTTTCCGGGCCGGAAAATAACAATTGTGTTCCTGGAATTTTCGTTTATATAGTCGATTTTCAACCACCCCCTGAAACCTGTCCCAGGCTTGCAGGAACACCACCAACCCCATCCCGTCTTGGAGTATTCGCCATGCTCTATCCCCCCGAATTTGGAAGTGATCCACTTTTTCCCCGGGCCGAGGATTTTTCCGTTGTCCAGAAAGACCAGTATGCCGGCAAGGGGGTGATGACCTGGCGTTCTTTTCGCCGGGGTGATATCGTTGCCCGGATTGCCAGACAGGAGGTTCCGGATATTCGCCAGCACACCCTCCAGATATCCCGCCACCGGCACAACTTCGATCCCTATTTTTCCGGGTATTTCCTGCATTCCTGCGACCCGAACATCTCTGTGGACATGCAGACATTCACCATTACCGCCCTGCGCGATATTGCCGCCGACAGCTTCCTCTACATGGATTACGCCGAGACCGAAGACTATCTGTTCAAGCAGTTTCCCTGCTCCTGCGGTGCCACCACCTGCCGTGGCTGGATAACCGGCAGGCTGGAATTACCCTATCACAGTAATGGTCCACATGCCGATCCCGCCCTGCTTCCCGCCCAGGTCAACGGAGCAGCCGGAATCTGATGGGGGCGGTGGCCAGGGCAGACTGGTGGCAGAGGGCCGACCTCGGCTACCGGCAGGGACATCTCCATTTCGCCGGGCGATCCGTCGCCGACCTTGCCCGGCAGTTCGGCACCCCATCCTTCGTCTACTCCGCCGAACGGGTCAGGGCAAACCTCATCCGGCTGCACCAGGCACTGAGCGAGGGGACCGGCCGTCAGGACCATCGCCTCTATTACGCGATAAAGGCCAACCGCTTTGCCCCGCTCCTCACCCTGCTCAAGCAGAGCGGCCTCTGCGGCATCGACGCCTGTTCGCCGGCGGAGGTGAGCCACGCCCTCGGCTGCGGTTTCACTGCCGAGGATGTCTCCTTCACCGCCGGCAGCCTCTCCAGGGATGATTTTGACAGCCTTGCCCGCTACCGCGGTCTCCATTTCAACGCCGACTCCCTGCATGCCATCGCTGAATGGGGCAAAAGACGGCCAGGCAGCGAAATCGGTATCCGTATCAACCCAGCCGCCGGGGTGAGCCGGGCAAGCAACCAGCTGCTCCAGTACGCCGGCGCCCAGACCACCAAATTCGGGGTCTACCGGGAGCAATTTGCCGAAGCACTCAGCCTGGCAGCCGAATACCAGCTCCAGGTGAGCCGCATCCACTTCCACACCGGCTGCGGCTATCTCTCCGACCAGTTGCCGGTGTGGCGGGAGGTCATTGACAAGTGTCACTGGTTTCTCGACCGTCTGCCGGAGCTGAAACGGGTCAATATCGGTGGTGGCCTGGGCGTGCCACACATCGCCAGCGACGCCCCTCTCGACCTGGGCGAATGGTCCAGGATCATCGCCGACAATTTCACTGCCCGTGGCCTGGCCGTGGATGTCGAACCGGGCGACTACCTGGTGAAGGATGCCGGTCTGCTGGTGCTTGGGATCACCTTCCGGGAGAAAAAACGGGACATCTTCTTTCTCGGGGTTGATGGCGGCTTCAACCTCGCCCCGGAACCGGCCTACTACCACCTCCCCTTTCAGCCGGTGGCCCTCTCTCGAGACGAGAGCCTGCCGCTCTCGCCGATGCACGTCGCCGGCAACATCAACGAGGCCCTGGACGTCTGGTACGAGGATGCCTTGCTGCCGGACATGAGCCGGGAGGAGTATCTCGCCCTGCTTAACGCCGGGGCCTACTCGGCGGCCATGGCCTCGAACCACTGCATGCGCGGCCGCTTCCAGGAGTTCATCCTGCTATGACCCCGCCGTCCGTTGCCGGCAACGGACGGCTGCGGCGGAGAATCCCATGCACCTCGCCGCCGACCAGTGGCGGCTCGGTCTGTAAATACAGACAGGTACCGGGATTTGCCCTGGCCAACTGGGCACCTTCCGGGTCGACCATGCCGACTACGGTCAACCGCTCCACTGCCACCCCGGGCGGCATGTACTCCACCTTTTCGCCTACCCTCAAGGTGTTGCGGATCTCGACCAGTGGAGCCGAGGCCGCCGCCCGGATTACCGCCACCGGTTCGAAGGTCTGGGCCGCCCGGGAACTCTCGTAGAGCATCTCCGCCGCCGTCGGTGGTCCGTGCAGAAAATTATCGCTCATGCCCCTGGTGCCGGTCCGGGCGATCTCCTCGGCAAACTCATTCGGCAGGGTAATCGCCGCCGGCTCCCGCCACACCTCCGCCGGCAGTGCGGCCAGGTAGTCAAGAGCGGCCCGGTAGACCCGTACCACCCCACCAACGTAAAAGATCGATTTCATCCGCCCCTCTATCTTCAAACTCTCCACCCCGGTCGCCACCAGTTGCGGCAGGCTGTTCAGCAGGCAGAGATCGCGGGCATTGAAGATATAGCTGCCCCGCTCATCCTCCTCCACCGGAAAGTACTGGCCAGGACGCTTCTCTTCCTGGATGGCGTAGCGGAAGCGGCAGGGGTGAGCGCATTTGCCGCGGTTGGCGTCCCGAGCGGTGAGGTAGGTGGAAAGGAGGCAGCGACCGGAGTAGGCAATGCAGAGGGCGCCGTGCACGAACACCTCCAACTCGCCGGCAGTCTGCCGGCGGATGGCGGTGATCTCCGCGAGGGAGAGTTCGCGGGCCAGATTGAGCCGCCCGACACCCTGGGCAAACCAGAAGGCGGCCGCGGCGTGGTTGGTGACATTGGCCTGTGTGGAAAGATGCAGGGGCATTGCCGGCAATACCTGGCGGGCAATAGCAAGAATCCCCGGGTCGGCGATGATCAACCCATCCACCGCCAACCCGCCAAGAGTGTGCAGATACCCCACCAGGCCGCTCAGATCCTCCTGGTGGGCAAAGATATTGACGGTCACATAGAGCTTGACACCCCGGGCATGGGCATAGGCCACCGCCTCGGCCAACTGCTCAGCGGAAAAATTCCCCGCCTTGGCCCGCAGGCCGTATCGGCTGCCACCCAGGTAAATGGCATCGGCACCGTAGTGGATGGCGGTAACCAGCTTCTCGAAGTTTCCCGCCGGGGCGAGGAGTTCCGGCATCTGCCTGCCATTGCCGCTTTTCTTTTTGTCCATGGTGAGGTAAGGTGCGCTCCTGGTTTTTCAACCGGTGGGGATGTAAAGAAAGGCTGCCTGAGCTCGTCTGATCACGCCCCCTGTAATAGAGTAATGGCCGTTACAATGCAAGAAAATCAGTGAAGGGCAGAGCGATTGGGGTGGCGATGAGCGGCGGGGTCGATTCCACCGCCTGTGCCCTGCTCCTCCGCCGGGAGCACCGCCTGCGTGGTTTTTTCATGCGTCTGGCCCAGCCCGACTATTTCGAGCAGGAGGCCCGGGTGCGTGCAGTTGCCGACCGCCTTGGCCTGGAACTGACCGTAATCGACCTCCGCTCCGCCTTCCGGAAGGTGGTGCTGGACTATACCGCCGCGACCTACCGCCGAGGCCTGACTCCCAACCCCTGCATGGTCTGCAACCGGCAGATCAAATTCGGTCTCTTCCTGGAGGCGGTTCTGGCCACCGGTATGGAGCGTCTGGCCACCGGCCATTACGCTCTCCTTGGCCTAATCGAGGGGCGCTACCACCTCTATTCCGGCCGTGACCACCGTAAGGACCAGAGCTATTTTCTCTCCCGGTTGGACCAGAAACAGCTGTCCCGGCTCTCTTTCCCCCTCGGCGGCCAAAGCAAGGAGGAAACCTATCGCCAGGTCGCCGCCGCCGGCCTGGGTGACTTCCGAGGCGAGGAGAGCCAGGATGTCTGTTTCCTTGCCGATGGCGATATTGGCAGTTTCATCGTCCGGCAGAGCGGCATGAATGGTGAACCCGGACCAATCCTGCGCACCACCGGCGAGGAACTTGGCCGGCACCAGGGGCTGCACCGCTTCACCATCGGTCAGCGGCGCGGCCTGGGGATTGCTGCCGCCACCCCACTCTACGTGGTCGCCCTGAAACCGGAAGAAAACGCGGTGGTGGTCGGCGAGGAGCATGAACTGTTCCGGGAACGATTCCCCATAAGTCAGCTCCACTGGCTGGCCGGCACCCCCCCGGCTGAGACCGGGCCATTTACCATCCGCCTCCGTTCCGGCCACCGGGGTTGCCCTGGAGAATTGCTGCCACGGGGCGCAGATTGTGGCGAAGTCCACCTCCATCAGCCACAACGGGCGATTACCCCGGGCCAGTTTGCCGTCTTCTACCGGGGCGACGAACTGCTCGGCTCCGGAATAATCGAACAGAAGAGCACCAGTTGACATGGCTCCGAAAAAAGTGGCGATCATCACCCTTGGCTGCAAGGTGAACCAGTACGAAGCGGCAGCCTTCCAGGCTGGTTTCGCCGCTGCCGGCCTGG
The DNA here is from genome assembly GCA_011390165.1 of Desulfobulbaceae bacterium. GTDB lineage: Bacteria > Desulfobacterota > Desulfobulbia > Desulfobulbales > Desulfocapsaceae > Desulforhopalus_A. The sequence goes on along the minus strand of JAABSV010000010.1, from coordinate 28,952 downwards.
AGGTGGTTGCCGCCAACCACACAGCCGACCTGGTGGTGGTCAACAGCTGTGCCGTCACCGCCACTGCCGCTGCCCAGTCGCGCCAGGCCCTGCGCCAGGCCCTGCGCCGCAGTCCGCAGGCGGCGGTGGTGCTCACCGGCTGCCAGGTGGAGATGGCCGGTGAGCGGGTGGCAGCTGCCGGAGAGTTGCAGGGGAGGACCCTTACCGTGGTTGGCAACAGCTGCAAAGAGCAACTGGTGGCCGCCGCCCTGCAGACAGAACCGGGCCAGTGCCGGCTGCTCCTCGGAGAGATCGCCACCGCCCGGAACATCTGCCGGCTCCCGGTGCACCATTTCCCCGGCCGAACCAGGGCCCTGCTGCGGGTACAGGACGGTTGCGAGAGCTTCTGCAGCTACTGCATCGTCCCGCATACCCGTGGCCCGAGCCGTAGCCTGCCCCTCCCCGAGGCGATAGCTCAGGCGGAGATTCTTGCTGCCGCCGGCCACCAGGAAATCGTGCTGACCGGTATCCATATCGGCAAGTACGGCCACGACCTGGCCGAACCGGTCGACTTTTTCTCCCTCCTCGACCAGTTGAGCCGCGCCACCCCACACACCGCCTACCGGCTCAGCTCCCTGGAACCCCTGGAGATTGACGAGAAACTGCTTGCCTTGATCGCCTCCCGGGAAAATATCCGTCCCCATCTCCACATTCCCCTGCAGAGCGGCGACGACCAGATTCTGGCCCGAATGAACCGCCACTACGATACGGCCCGGTTCGCGGCAATCATCGCGCTCTGCCGGAACTACCTGCCCGATGCGGGCATCGGCATCGATATCATGGCCGGTTTTCCCGGCGAAAACGGTACCAGCTTTGCCCGCTCGCTGGACTTTGTCGCCGGCCTCGACTTTAGCTATCTCCACGTTTTCCCCTACTCTCCTCGGCCGGGAACAGCAGCGGCAGGCTGGAGTGAACAGGTCGGCAGAGGGGAGAAGGATGATCGGGTCCACCAACTCCGCCAACTGAGCGCCGACAAACGGCGACAGTTTCACAGGCGCCAGCTGGGCCGGCAGATGGAGGTACTGGTGGAAGGGCACCGTGCCGACCTGCTGCACGGCTACAGCGGCAACTATATTCCTGTCCATTTTCCCGGCCCGGACCATCTCCATCACCGCCACTGCCAGGTGCGGCTGCTCCGCCTGGAGGGAGAACAGGTCATTGCAGAGAGGGTGCCAGCAGATGAAAATTGAGATTATCGCCATTGGCGACGAACTGACCTCCGGCAGAATCATCAACACCACCAGCAGCTTTGCCGCTCGGAACCTTTTTGAGGCGGGGTACGAGATCTACGCCATGAACACCATCGGTGACACCCCGGCCCTGATCGGTGAAGCTCTGAAGCAGGCGCTCAATCGTGCTGATGCGGTGCTGGTAACCGGCGGCCTCGGCAGCACCGATGACGATCTCACCAACGAGGCGGTATCCAAGGCGCTCAACCGTCCGACCCTGCCTAACCTGGAAATCCTCTCCACCATCCGCTGCCATCTTGATGAAATCACCAGTACCCCGGTGAGCCGACTGGAAAAACTGGCCTGGCTCCCCTCCGGAGCCACAGCCCTCAACCCCGGCTCGCGGATGGCCGGCTACCAGCTGATCCACGACGACAAGCCTATCTTCTTTCTGCCGGGGATCCCGAGCCAGATGCAGCAACTGCTGGTGGAAGAGGTGCTGCCAAAACTCTCTACCTGGCACAAAGAGCACCGTCTGGCCACCTACCAGCGGGTCTTCCGGATCTTCAATCTCCCCGAGACCGAGGTGAACCGGCGGATCGCCACCCTCGATCTGAACCCGGATGTTCAGATCGGCTATTACCCGGTCTATCCCGAGGTCCATCTCAGCCTCACCGTCCGTGATAAAAAGACCAACAACGCCCGTCGGTTGTTCAAATCCTCCTGCAAGGCCATCGATACCGTCCTTGGTGATGCCATATACGGCTGCGACCGGGAGTCGATGGAACAGGTTGTCGGCCGGCTGCTCGGCGACAAGGGGCTGCGTCTGGCGGTGGCGGAATCCTGCACCGGTGGTCTGATCGCCGCGAAAATCACGGAAATGCCGGGAAGTTCCGTTTACTTCCTTGGCGGCGTGGTCGCCTACGACAACAGCCTGAAGAGCCATTTCCTCGGGGTCTCTGCGCACCTGCTGACCAGCTGCGGGGCAGTCAGCCGGGAAGTCGCCGAGGCGATGGCGGTGGGGGTACGCAAGCAAAGTAGCGCCGACATCGGCCTGGCGGTGACCGGCATCGCCGGCCCCGGCGGTGGCAGCGAAGAAAAACCCTTGGGCACGGTCTATATCGCCATAGCCACCGCCGAGGAGAACTGGGTAAGTAAATTCCACTTCCCCGGTGACCGCCAGCAAGTACGCGAGATCACCGCCCAGAGTGGCCTAGACCTGGTGCGCAAATACCTGTTGCAAGGGCTGAACCCTGGTAAAGAGGACTAACCCCCCCATCTCTCTTTGAGAGTTTTGTCAGTACCGACCGCTAAGCTGGGTCCCGCCACAGACCAAAAAGCTGGCATTTGCAGATAAACCAGAAACAGGATTGGAGAACGATATGGCCGCAGGAACGTCCAAAGAGAAAAGCAGCAGCGTCGACAACGCCATCAACCAGATCCAGCGCCAGTTCGGCAAAGGATCAATCATGCGGCTTGGCAGCCACGAAACCGAAGTCATCCCGGTCATCCCCACCGGTGCCCTCAGCCTGGACATCGCCCTTGGGGTTGGCGGAATGCCCAAGGGGCGGGTTACCGAAATCTATGGCCCGGAATCATCGGGCAAGACCACCCTTGCCCTGCATGTGGTTGCAGAAGCCCAGCGGGCCGGCGGCACCGCCGCCTTCATTGACGCTGAACACGCACTGGACACCAGTTATGCCGGCCGACTGGGGGTGGATATCGACAACCTGCTCGTCTCCCAACCGGACTACGGTGAACAGGCGCTGGAGATTGCCGAGATTTTGATCCGCTCCGGGGCGGTAGATGTGATCGTCATCGACTCGGTAGCAGCCCTCGTTCCCAAGGCGGAAATAGACGGCAACGTCGGCGATGCCCATGTCGGCCTGCAGGCCCGGCTGATGTCCCAGGCGATGCGAAAATTCACCGGGGTCCTCAACCGAAGCCATACAATCCTCATTTTCATCAATCAGATCAGAATGAAGATCGGGGTGATGTTCGGTAGCCCGGAGACCACCACCGGTGGCAACGCGCTGAAATTTTACTCCTCTTTGCGCCTTGATATCCGTCGGATCGGCCAGATCAAGGAAGGACAGGATATCATCGGCAACCGCACCAAGGTGAAGGTGGTGAAAAACAAGGTCGCCCCCCCATTCAAAGAGGCGGAGTTCGATATCATTTATGGAGAGGGGATTTCCAAGGTTGGCGACATGCTCGACCTGGCCGTCAATCTGGAAATCGTTGAGAAGAGCGGTTCCTGGTACGCCTACAACTCCGAGCGGATCGGCCAGGGTCGGGAAAATGCCAAGCGCTTCCTGACTGACCAGCCGGAGATGTGCGCCGAGATCGAAAACAAGGTGCGAATGGCCTACGGCATGAAACCCACCGCCACTGCCGAGACTTTTGCCAGGGCCGACTCCGCCACCAGCCCAGTCGATTCCCCCCCGGAAGCCGAACCAACCGAATAAGGGGGGCACCCGCTCAGCCCCCCCCTGCCCGGCCCTTTACCACCGTTTCCGTGATCATTTGGAAGGGGTACCAGGCCGGGTAGAGCACGCATTCTACGAAGAAGGAACAGACAATGCCCGCTGCAGGCCCGTCCACCACAACCTATGACGTGATCATCGTCGGCGGCGGCCCCGCCGGGCTCTTTGCCGCCTATTATCTCGCCGAACATTCGCGGCTGAAGGTTCTGGTGCTCGAAAAGGGCAAGGCCTCGTTGAAGCGGCAGTGCCCGATCAAGAATGGCGGCTGTATCAAGTGCCGGCCCTGTAACATCCTCTGTGGGATTGGTGGGGCCGGGCTCTTCTCCGACGGCAAGTTGAACTTCATCCATAAACTGGGGAAAACGGATCTGACTCAGTTTCTCGAGGTCTCCGAAGCAATGGCCCTGATCGACGAGACCGAGGCGATTTTCAACCGTTTCCATATGGACGGCAAGGTTTTTCCCACCGATCTGGAGCAGGCCCACACCATCCGCAAGGAGGCCCGCAAACAGGGGATCGATCTGCTGATCATCCGCCAGAAACACCTCGGCAGCGATAATCTGCCCGGCCATATCAGCAAAATGGCGGACTACGTCGCCGACCACGGGGTGACCTTCCACCACTCGGAAGAGGCCAAAGAAGTGCTGGTTGAAAAGGGCATGGTGGTTGGGGTGAAAACCAACCGGGCAACGTACAATGCCCGGTTCGTCATCCTCGCCCCCGGCCGGGTGGGGGCGGAGTGGGTGGCCAACGTCGCCCGGGAACACGGCATCGAGGTCTCCCAGCGGGGGATTGAGGTCGGGGTCCGGGTGGAGGTGCACAATGAGATCATGCAGGACCTCTGCGAGGTGATCTACGACCCGACCTTTTTTGTCCGTACCAGCAAGTACGACGACCAGACCCGCACCTTCTGCACCAATTTCGGGGGCTATGTGGCGCTGGAAAACTACCAGAACTTCGTCTGTGTCAACGGCCATGCCTATATGGACAAAAAATCCGACAACACCAACTTCGCCTTTCTCTCCAAGGTTGTCCTCACCGACCCGGTGGAAGACAATCAGGCCTACGGCGAATCGATCGGCAAACTGGCCACCCTGATTGGCGGCGGTAAACCGATCCTCCAGCGCTATGGCGACCTGAAAAGAGGACGTCGCTCCACCTGGAACAGGGTGCACAACAGCTATATCGAACCGACCCTGAAGAGTGTCACCTGTGGTGACATTGCCATGGCCCTGCCGGAAAGGATTCTCACCAACCTGGTCGATGGCCTAGATCAGCTCAATCAGGTGATCCCCGGGGTAGCCAATGACGAGACCCTGCTCTACGCCCCGGAAATAAAGTTCTTTGCCACCCAGGTGGCCACCGACCGCAACCTCCAGACCGCAGTGAGCGGCCTGTACGTTGCCGGTGATGGCCCCGGGGTTGCCGGCAATATCGTCTCGGCCACCGCCACGGCACTGATCCCCTGCAAGGATATTCTCGCTCGGGAGGGGCAATGATGCCGCTCCTTTTGTTGTTGACTCGGGGTGGATTTTGGGTAAAACTGTTGGGTAGGACGGAAAGCGAAAATAGTAATCGTTCACATCAAGGAGAAAGAACATGCAGAAAATGGAATGTCCATGCGGCTATATCTACGATCCGGAAATTGGTGATGAAGGCAATGGCGTGGCAGCGGGAACCGCCTGGGAAGATCTTCCCGAGAACTGGTGCTGCCCTCTGTGTGGTGCCGAAAAATCAGCGTTCTGGAAGGCTGACTGAGAAAGAAGGTCTGCCGGTCTACACCGACAATCTTTCAACGTACAGGACAAGGCAGTGAGCAGAGCCCCGGCCGTCGAAGGCCGGGGCTTTTTGCATTGACTTTCAGCCAGTCACGCGAAGATCTGCTGGTACATCTCCTGATTGAAACCGATGTACCACACCTTCCCCACCTGCACCGCCGGAGCGCGGAGATTACCGGTTCGGCCGGTAATCTCCGGCAGGATGGTGTCACGGCCGTCGGTGGCCGGTGCAAATTCGAGAACTTTTTTGCCGCTGGCGACAACCACTTTTTCCGCAGCAGCAACCAATTGCCAAGCCGAATCGCCGGTATAGACCTCTTTTCTGGCATCGATTTCGGCGGCAATGACGTGGTTTCCTCCGGCCAAGGCCTTCCAGGCCTTCTGGCAGGAGACTCAGCCCTTACGCATGTATGCCTGGGTAATCCGCATGCTCAGCTCCTCTCTTTTCCACATCTTTTCCTTGGTTCTCTAAACTCCCGGGCCAACCTCCACCGAGGTCAACCAGACTCTTCCCGGCAGGGCACGGCTTATTCCCAGCATACACCTCCCGGCAAGTCCCAGGCCGGTCTGCCCTAAAAACAGGGAGGCAATCAGCCCTACGGCGCCACCGGTGGGGTAAAGAGACGCTTAGCCAACTCCATATCCATGGCGAACATCCCGGCTGAATCATCACCGATCATCTTCATCCGCTCCAGAACCTCGCTGACACTCGCCTCCTCTTCGACCTGCTCGGTAACAAACCACTGCAGAAATATATGGGCGGCGTAGTCCTTTTCCTTTATGGAGAGGGAAACCAGATCGTTGATCAGACCGGTTACCTTCGCCTCATGCCGGGCGGTCTCCTCAAACAGGGCAATGGGGGAGTCCCATTCAGCACTGGGCTTTTCGATGGCATCCAAAGAGATGTGACCACCCCTTTCAAGAATATAATCGTATATCTTCATGGCGTGAAACTGCTCTTCCTGAGCCTGACAACGCATCCAGTTGGCCATTCCGGAAAGACTCCGCTGGCTGCACCAGGCAGACATGGACATATAGAGATAGGCGGAAAAAAGCTCGGCATTGACCTGGGCATTGAGGGCGGTATTGATCTTCTTTGCAATCATTGGCGATTCTCCTTTCAACTGTTTTGCTGCATGAAAGCAGGCGTTCCTGCATCCTCTGTCTGATGTCCGTGAAGTCCCGGGCAACGGATATGCCGGGCAATCTTGGATGATGACGGCAAGAGGATAAGTACTCCGCAAAGATGCCGCCAGTTTTTTCCTGCCGGAGAGCGGGCAGAGGTGGTGGTACCACTCAAGCGAAAAGGCGGTTGGCGCCGATCAGTGCCATGTGCACCAACAGGGAGAGGTTGAGGGTGGCAAAAAGTGACCGGCAACGGCTGCCGTCAGCGACCAGGGGAAGTTGTCGGGCAAAGACCAGCAGGAGGACAATGACATTGGCAGCGACCCCGCCGATCGGCCAACCCCGTAGCGGCAAGTCAAAAAGATTGAGCTGCAGGAACATCACCGTGGCCAGGGCAACCAACCAGGGAAGGAAAAAGGCCTTAACCCGTGTCTCACCGAACATTTCCAGAATATTCGGCAGCTTATTATCGTGGAAGTCGTGACGGTGGCTGAGCAGCACCAGCCAGGAGTGGGGAATCTGCCATAGCACCAGCAGGGCGGCGAGCAGGGCGGCTGGATAGGAGAAAAGTGTCCCGCCCATCCCCACCCAGCCGATCAACGGCGGCAGGGCACCACTCAGGGCACCGGGGACGATGGCCAGTACCGTCCTGCCCTTCAACGGGGTATAGAGGCCGTTGTAGAGGAATACGGCAAGGCCACCGAGGCTGGCGGCGGGTCGGCCGGCAAGAGCCGTGAGCAGCGCCATGCCAAGGCCCAGGAGGAACAAGGCCTGGTAGAGGGCCTGCCGTCGGGAAAGTTCTCTCTGCGGCAGGGGTCGGCTGCTGGTCCGACGCATACGGCTGTCCAGTCGATCCTCCTGAAGGCTGTTCAGCGTGGCGGCACCGGCGGCAAGAAGGAGGACAGCGGCACCGAGCAGGAAGGTACGAAGCGAGATGTCTGGCTCGGCAAGCAGCGCCCCGAACAATGCGGCAACCGTGATCATCAGGCAGATGCCGGGTTTGGCCAGTCGAAGCCACGGCCACAGCCTGAGCCTCATCTGCCGCTTCGCCGGCATCGCACCCGACAAGGTCGGGCTATTCATCAAGCCAGAGGGCAAAGGTCTCAGCCGGGACGATCCGCATGGTGCCAACCATTGCCGAATGGTCGACACCACAGTATTCAGTGCACTGGATATCATACTCCCCTACTTCGTCGGCATAAAACCAGGCATAGGTGGGCATCCCCTTGACGGCATCAACCTTGACCCGGAAGGCGGGCAGGTAGAAACTGTGCAGAACATCGATGGAACTGATGTTCAACTTGATCGCCCGCCCCTGCGGCACGACCAGTTCGTTTTCGCTTTCCTTGTCGTTGTCATAGACGAAGATCCAGGAAAACATCTGGCCGATCACCTCCACCTCCATGGCATCTTCGGGTACTGTGCGCAGGCCGACGTAGGATGTCCAGCCGACATAGAACATCGACAGGGCGATCAGGGTCGGTATGATGGTCCAGACAATCTCCAGTTTATAATTGTCCCTGATGTCGGCGGCAACCGGGTGGCGGCTGCGCCGGTAGCGGATAACGAAATAGACCATCACCACGGTTATTGCCAGCAGCAACAGTACGGAAATACCAAGAATATACCAGTACGCCTGATCAACTCCTTGAACTGCGGTCATTGTCCTCTCCAACTCCTCTGAAACTTCCCATGATGGCGGTTAGCGAAAGGCAACATCCCAGAAGGTGAAACCGATCATGATCACCAGAAAAAGCACCGTACTGAGAAATGAGATGTTGATGATCGCCCCTTCATATTTCAAATGCATGAAAAACAGGAGCACCAGGCTTACCTTGCCGCAGGCTATGGCCAGCGCCACCGGTACATTGAAAAAACCGAGATCAACATAGGAGACAGCCACCGTTACTACGGTCAACAGCAACAACAGGCAGAGGACAACCGCCAGTTGCCGGTAGCCGAGCAGATGTTCCTGTTGCTGTTGTTCCAGGCTTTGATTGCTCACGTCGAAACGCTCCATGGGAAAAAATACCGCCCGAAAACATCGGGCCGTTTACAGCACCAGATAAAAGAGGGGAAAGACAAATATCCAGATCAGATCGACCAGATGCCAGTAGAGACCGGAGTTGTCGAGCATCGAATAGCGTTCGGCGGTGGCGCGGCCACTGACAACCCAAACCAGGCTGACCGTCAGCAGCACCATGCCGATCAGCACGTGGATCCCATGCAGGCCGGTTATGATATAGTAGAGACCGAAGAAGATGTTTAGTCCCGGTTCACCACCGACCAGAGTCTCCGAGCCTGGATAGAGGTCACGGGCAAACTTTGCCCCCCACTCAAAATATTTGTTTACCAGAAAGATCACCCCGCAGAGCAGAGAGAAGAGGAGCAGGCAGATGCAGCGCCGGCGCTGGTGCAGGCGGAGGGCGGTGATGGAGGCGGCGACAGTGAAGCTGGAGATCAGCAGAACCACAGTATTGGCGGCACCGATCAGCCTGTCCAACTCCTCGCCTCCGGCGGCAAAAGACTCCGAATAGCGGTGGAAATAGGCGGCATAAAGAACAAAGAGGCCACCGAAGAGGATTATCTCCGAATAGAGGAAAAGCCACATGCCGATCTTGATCCCGGTCGGGTCAATCCTCTCGCCGCTCTCCTTGTGGGCAATCATGCTGGCCATCCTCAGCTACCACCCTTCCCGGCCCGTTCCACCACCGTGGTAAAATCATAGGGGAAAGAGGCAACCACCGGCGGGGCGACAAAGTTATGCAGCGGCGGTGGCGAAGGGACGCTCCACTCCAAGGTGGTCGCCCCCCAGGGGTCGGCACCGGCCGGCTGCTGCTGTCGAAAACTCATCAGGAGATTGACGAACATGATGACGATCCCCAGACAGAGGAGATAACCACCAAAGCCGGCAAGAAAATTACCGGTCTCATACTGGGGTAGGTAATCGTAGTATCGCCGGGGCATTCCCTGCAGACCGAGAATGAGCATCGGTACATAGTGAAAGAGAAAGCCGATGCCGGTGAGACTGGCGCCGATGTAGGCCGGCTTGAAGCGGTACATGATCCCGAACATCTTCGGCCACCAGAAATGGAGGGCGGCAAAAAAGGCAAAACCGGTACCGCCGAACATCACAAAGTGGAAGTGGGAGACGACGAAGTGGGTATCGTGGACATGGATATTGGTGCCGACCGCCCCCAGCACCAGACCGGTCAGGCCGCCAACGGTAAAGAGGTAGATAAAGATCAGGGCAAGCAGCAGGGGTGGGGTCATCTCAATGGCACCGCGGTACATGGTGGCCACCCAGGAAAAAACCTTCACCGCCGACGGGATGGCAACCAGGAAGGTGAGCAGCGAGAAAACAAAGACCGACACGTCACTCATGCCACTGGTGTACATGTGGTGTGCCCAGACCAGCGAACCGGCAATGGCGATTCCCATTGACGACCAGACGATCGCCTTGTACCCAAAGATCGATTTGCGGGAAAAGACCGGGATAATTTCTGAAATAACCCCCATCCCGGGGAGTATCATGATGTACACCGCCGGATGGGAGTACATCCAGAAGAGATGCTGGTAAAGAAGCGGGTCCCCTCCCTTGTCCGGATCAAAGAGGCCGACCCCGAGAATACGTTCCACCATCACCAGCACGAAGGTGATGGAGATCACCGGGGTGGCGAGAATCTGCACCCAGGCGGTGGCGTAGAGTGACCAGGTGAAGAGCGGAATCTGCATCAGGCCCATGCTCCGGTCGCGCATCCGATGGAAGGTGGTGACGAAGTTGAGGCCGGTGAGCATGGAGGACATGCCGAGAATAAAGGCCGCCGAAACAGTCAGACCGACATTGCTGTCCACCTCGACGCTGAAGGGGACATAAAAGGTCCAGCCGGTATCCGGAAAACCGTCGCCGGCAAACAGGGCGACAATGGCAAAAAGCCCACCGAGCATGAACAGGTACCAGCTGAACAGGTTCAGACGGGGGAAAAATACATCGTCGGTACCCAGTTGGATGGGCAGAAAAAAATTGCCGAATATGGCTGGAATGGCAGGAATCACAAAGAGAAAGATCATGATCACCCCATGCAGGGTGAACATCGAGTTGTACACCTCCGGGCCCATGATGGTCGGCCCCTGCCCCATCAGCTCGGTGCGCAGCAGAAGGCCCAGAACCATGGCTAGAACAAACCAGAAAAAGACCGCGGCCAAATACATCAGGCCAAGACGTTTGTGGTCGTGAGTCAACAGCCAGGCCCGGATACCGGAAAGGCCGGCAGGGGAGGAGGTATGGTAGAAGGATTGGGGAGCTGTCATGAATCTTTCCTGTGGGATGCCGGCGGGGAACTCCGCCGTCCCCTGCCTTTAAGAGAAAAGAGGACAAAGGAGAGGGCTGCAGCAAAAACCGCCAGGACAACAACCTTCACCCAGGTAAAGAGAGACTGATTCTGGCGTGGATCGTAATTAAAGCAGAAATCGAGCAGACGTTTGACCGACAGTGAAGGTCGACCGCTGCTCGCATCGGCAAGCCCAACATCGATATCACCGGCGAGAAAAGAGCCGTAGACATAGCGGATGATCTTGCCATCGGCGGCAAGGGTGATCAGGGCAGCCGGATGGATGAATGTCTCATCGTCCACCTTTTCAAAACGAAAGCCGAGGGCATCGGTGGCGGCCCTGATCGCCTCTTCGCTGCCGGTGAGAAAGCGCCACTGTTCAGCCGGAAATCCTTCATCAAGAATTTTCAGATAATTACGCTTCGCCCGGGCGGCATCAGCGGCCCCTTCGGCAGAGTTGAAACTGAGGGCGATGACCCGATAGTCCCGGCCTGGCTGAGACTTGAGGTTGTTGAGGGCAATAGCCAGATTGGCCAGATTTTTGCTGCAGATACCCGGACAGTAGAAGTAAACGGGAAGGATGATAGTCGGCCGGTCGACGATCTCACGCAACTGCACCTGCTCCCCTTGGGAGTCGATAAAAAAGAGATCCAGGGGGAGAAAGTCGCCGAGTTTTTCTTCCACCCAGCGCGGATTGTCGACACCGGCCTGCTGTTGTTTCGATTGCTCCAGCAGCCCGGCCCCCTCACTGTCGCCGACTGCGGTCAGCAGGGACAGGAAGAGGAAAAGGAGAAGAAGCAGACGTCTGCTGCCAGCAACGCCCTTCCCCGTTTGCATCTATTTTCCCTTCTCGACACTGCCGGTGGCCAGATTCACCACCATCGACGTGCGGTACTTGTGCTTGGTCTTAAAGCTGTCCCGACCGGCCCCGTAGGCCAGTTGAACAGTGGTATTGCCGTCAACGGTGATGGCATTGTCATATTTGTCACCGGAGTCGAGAGGCATGGTAAATTCAATGGTGGTCACCCCACCCTCTTCACTGCCGCCAACCAGAGTAACATCGCTGCCGCCGCCTGATTTTTCGTCGGTATCGTGCGCGGTGTCACGAACCCCGAACTCATCACTGATCACCACCTCCCCACCCTTGACGTAGCCAAGAACATAGTTGGCATCCTTCATGCGGCTACTCGGATTGAAGCCGATACCGACCCAGCCATCGGTCGTTGCCGTCAGTTTCACCGCCAGTTGGTCTCCCGCCACCCTCCAGGCAAAGGAGATATCCTTGTCGGCCACCTCATGTTCATAGTCGGCTGCCGGCAGTAGGCCGGGATTGCTGGTCAGCAAAAGCCCCGCCAGGGCTGCGGCGATCATCGTTTTCTTCATAGTCTCTCCTCTACATGTGGGAAAAATGAACCAGTTGCCATCGCTGCCTGAATAGCATGCTGACAGCCTCGCTGGAGGTCTAAACAGTTTTCAATTTTTCTGGAAGAATGTTCTTCTCCGGCCAACACTGCCGTCGCCGGTCCTACAAGCGCATTATCTTTTGTAAAGTAGCATACTCCATCCGGCATGAAAAGAGCATTTGTCCTTGTGGTCTGACGGCAACACCCGATATAGTCTGGCCTCACAATGGTACCACGTCCGGACCTTAACGAAATCATAACCATGCAGTACTCACTGTTATGACGTGAGGTATTGCGCGGCCATTGCTTGTAACCACTGCTTGGCCATTGCGTCACCATAAGTTGGAGTACAGTTTCTCTGGGCCATCCTTGATCCATAGGTTGTTCACCGAAGCCGGAACCTATACGCCCAGAGAAACTGTCCCCGCCGAGAAGTACCAAAAGCGACAGCCGGGGCTGAAGGGCGACGGTTGTCGCAGCATGCAAGCTGTTGTTCCCATATTGATTGATAATACCTCCGGCCTGGTTGGCAACGGCCGGCTGCTTTATTCCAGGAACTTTTATTAGGAATACTTTGCAGAGCGGGAGATCTTTGGGTACTATGACGTGCTGAAGAAGTTGAATCGTATTGCGTTACCCTGGAACCCCGGACAGAAGCCCGGGACAATCAATGGCAAGGAGAATATCAAATGGCAGAAAAACTGGCAGTCTACAAATGCGATCTCTGCGGTAACATCGTTGAAGTCCTCACCGCCGGCGGTGCCGAACTGATGTGCTGTGGACAGCAGATGACCAAACAAAACGAAAATACCACCGACGCCGCCGTGGAAAAGCACGTTCCGGTAGTCAAGAAAATGGATGGTGGCTGGCAGGTGACGGTGGGGTCGGTCGACCACCCGATGACCGATGCGCACTGGATCGAATGGATTGAACTGAGTGCCGGCAATGCCGTCTACCGCCAGTTCCTCAACCCCGGCGAGAAACCCACTGCCTTCTTCCCGCTGGCCGCCGATAATGTCAAGGCCAGGGCCTACTGCAACCTGCATGGTCTCTGGAAGAGCTGACCGGCTGTCGCCGCAACTTTTCATCCTTTGTCCGGATAGGCTTGAAAAGGTAATCGTTCACTGATGTGCAGCAAAAGGTTGCGGAACCCGGATTTGTACCCGTTCCTCCAGGTTCGTACGGGTTCGTACAGGCAGGCCGCCGAGCAAGAGTTGGTTCTATGAGTTTACTCTATGCGGTGGCCTGACCGGGCGAAAATGAGGTGCTGGTGAACGGGCACTGGAAAGGAGATCCGGACAAAGCCCCCCCCGTCGGAGAGAATCTGGAAAATGGAGCAGAAAGAGTCGCCACAACCGGCCTTTCGCCGCGAACATGACAGCATGGGGGAAGTCCTTGTACCCGCTTATGCCCTCTACGGTGCACAGACCCAAAGAGCACTGACTAATTTCACCATCAGCACCAAACCCCTTCCCTGGCCATTTCTCGCCGCCATACTGCAGATCAAGGCCGCCGCAGCCGCCACCAACCACCAGTTGGGGCTCCTCAGCGGCGAGGCTGCCGAACAGATTTCGCTGGCGGTCCAGACCCTTCTTGACCAGCCCCCCCTCGACCAGTTTCCCCTATCGGTCTACCAGACCGGTTCCGGCACCAGCAGCAACATGAACGTCAACGAGGTAATCGTCGGCCTGGCCCGGCGGCAGGGGATCACCCTCTCCGCCAATGACCAGGTCAACCTTGGCCAGAGCAGCAACGATGTCGTGCCCAGCGCCATCCACCTCGCCGGGGCGAAGATGACGGTTGCCACCCTGCTGCCGGCCCTGACCCAGTTGGCCGGGACAATCCGTGACTTTGCCGCCGCCCACCACGAGGTAATCAAGACCGGCAGAACCCATCTGATGGATGCCCTGCCGATCCGCCTTGCCGCCGAAATGGAGGCCTGGGCCGTTCAGCTTGACGAATGCTGCGAGCGTCTTCAGGGGGCCCTGCCCCGCCTGCAGCGTCTTCCCCTCGGCGGCACTGCCATCGGCAGCGGGGTCAACTGCCACAAAGATTTCCCGGCCCTGGCCATCGCCCTCCTCGGCAAGATAACCGGCCTGGCTCTTACCCGGGCCCACTCCGCCTACAAGGGGCTGGCCAGCCTTGATAGCCTGGTGGAGTTTTCCGGCCACTTGAAATGCGCTGCTATTGCCCTGCAGAAGATTGCCAATGACCTGCGCTGGATGAATTCCGGCCCCCTGGCTGGGCTGGCCGAGATCCGCCTGCCGGCCCTGCAGCCTGGTTCAAGCATTATGCCGGCCAAAGTCAACCCGGTGATCCCCGAGGCGGTCTGCATGGCCTGCGCCCAGGTGATCGGTAACGACACCACCATCAGCCAGGCAGCCCTGGGTGGGAGTTTTCAACTGAACACCATGCTTCCCCTGGCCGGCACTGCCCTGCTGGAGTCCATCGAACTGCTCAGCGGCAGTGCCGTCAGCCTGGGCGAAAAGGCAATCCGCAACATGGCGGTCAACAGCGAGGGGTGCCAACGCGCCCTCGCCCTCAACCCGATCCTGGTCACCGCCCTCAACCCGCACATCGGCTATCTTCGGGCGGCGGAGATCGGTAAAATCGCCGGGCTGGAGCGACGGCCGGTCCTCGAGGTTGCCATGGAACAGACCGATCTGTCGAGGGAACAACTGGCGGCACTGCTCGACCCCAAAAAACTTGCCGACGGAGGCGACTGACCGCAGCAACTCCCCCGCTACCAGCATCTCCTGAAGCCACAGCCCACCTCCCAGCCGTTGTCCAGGAAGTATCCCGGAAGAAGAAAAAGTGCCGCACGAAAAGGGGAGACCATCGCGCCCCGAACCGGGAAAAGCATCTTGAACAGGTTCAACCACCAGAGGCGCTGCCTCCTTTGGCCTGGTCCGTGCCAGGTAATTGCCACTGACAACTGCAGGGTGTTGCGAAAGGCGAGATCAGCAAAAGAGTCAACGCAGACGTTTCAAAAAGAGAGCAAACAACTGCTGCAGATAGGCGAAGGCGACACCGTGGTTCATCTTTGACCTGCCGTAGTCACGATCCCGGAAAACGATCGGCAACTCCTTAACCCGCAGGTTGCTGCCATATTCGGCGAGGAGGGCCAGACCGATTTTAAAACCAGGCACCGACCCGGGCAACTCACTGAGAAAGTGGCGGCGAATGGCAAAAAAACCGGCCAGAGGATCTCGAACCTCACAGAAAAAGAGGGCCGGGAGGGTGGCCAGTCGCGAGGAGAGCCGGCGCGACCAGGGCCAGTCCGGGGTCGCCCCACCGGAGACATAGCGGCTGCCGATCACCATGTCGCACTCTTCGGCCAGGATCGGCCCGAGCAGGCTTGGTATCGCTTCCGGCGGGTGGCTGAGGTCGGCGTCCATTACCAGCACGACATCGCTATTGACCGCCCGGGCCCCGGCCAAAACGGCACCGGCCAGACCGACGTTGGTGGCACGACTGAGCAGGCGCACCGGTCCCTTCTCCCGCCAGTTGCGCACCCTGGCCTGGGTCTGGTCGGTCGATGCCGAATCGACAAACAACACCGAAAAATCCATTCCGGCGCTTTTGCGAACAGCCAGGAGCCGCTCGAGGAGAATATCGATATTGTCCTCTTCGTTCAAGGTTGGAATAATCACCGTAACCGCTGCCATCTCGCATCCTTTTCCAGCCGATCCCCTCAGCCAGCCGATCCCCCAGCCTATCCCCTGAGCCAGCCTATCCCTTAAGCCAGCCTATCCCTTAAGCCAGCCCATCCCCGGAAAGGGCATAGCGACTAATCGGCCAACCGGCCGGCAAACCCAATCCAGCAATCACCCCGTCTATGCCTGGTGGGAAACGACTTGAGCTCTTCGATTCTGGCCCCAGTGCCCACATGTTGACAATGTATAGTTGAAATCCTGGCAAAAGTATAGCCATGAACCTGCCAAATCAAGGTATCGGTACCAGTATCGTCGTCTCTTTTCTGCCGTGCCTGCCACAACGTGGGAAACCGAAAGAAGCGGGAAGGCCGAAGAGCATGGTCGACCTGTGTGTCAGCGTATCGGTGTCAGGCAACACATACAGAACAAATTTCATTATTATTGGCAATAACAAGAACAATGTTCTTGACATTCGACATGAGTAAGAATATTTTTCCGTAAAATGTCCAACTTGCAGCCGAGGAGCTGACATGCTTGACAGTATCAGTCTTGAAATTCTGAGGATTCTCCAGGAGAAAGCGCGAATACCCAATGTCGAGGTTTCCCGCCAGATCGGCCTTGCCCCCTCGGCAGTCCTGGAACGCATCCGCAAACTGGAAAGGCAGGGAGTGATCGACGGGTACGAGGTTCGCCTCAACCCGGAACGCTTCCTGCGCTCCCAGGTGGCCTTTATCTACGTGCAGACAAAAGCCACCGAAAGCGAAGAGGTGGGAAAAAAACTCTGCCTGCTCCCGGATATTCAGGAAGTCCATTTTGTCTCCGGCCGTGACTGTTACCTGGTCAAGGCCCGGGTGGCCGATACCGCCGCCCTCGCCCACCTGCTGCAGGAGGAGATCACCACCATCCCCGGAGTGGTCTCCACCGCCACCGAAACCGTGCTCACCACCATCAAGGAAACCGCCCGCTTCCCTCTTCCCCAACGTCCCTGAAGGATACCACGCCATGCCCATGTCCGACTCGTTCAAAGAGCGTCTCTTCCCCCTGCTGCCAACCGTCGTCAACCATTTCGGCACCCCCTTCCACATCTATGACGAGGTGGGGATTCGTGAAACCGGCCGGCTACTCCATGAAGCCTTTGCCGAAATAGATCGATTTCGTGAATACTATGCGGTAAAGGCCCTCCCCAACCCGAAAATTCTTACCATCATGCGCGAGATGGGTTTTGGCTTCGACTGCAGTTCAGTTGCCGAACTGCGCCTCTGTCGTGGTATTGGTGCCGTTGGCGAGGAGTTGATGTACACCTCCAACAACACCAGCGCCACGGAGTTTATCGAGGCGGCCGGTGCCGGGGGCTCTATCCTCAACCTCGACGATATCAGCCTGCTGGCCAAGGTGCCGGCACTGCCCGAATTGATCTGTTTTCGCTATAACCCGGGAGGGAGGCGGACCGGCAACGCCATTATCGGCAACCCGCTGGAGGCAAAATACGGGGTGCGCCACGAACAGATCATTGATGCCTACCGCCAGGCCCGGGAGGGCGGGGCCAGCCGCTTCGGCATCCATACCATGCTCGCCTCCAATGAGCTCGATTACCGCTATATGGTGCAGACCGCCGGGATGCTCCTCGACCTGGTACGGGATATCGGCGACAGCCTGGGGATCCGGTTCGAATTCATCAACATCGGCGGTGGCCTGGGCATCCCCTACCAGCCTGGGGTCAATCCCCTCGATCTCGCCAACATGGGTCGGGAAATCACCTCCTTGTTCAAAGAGTTCGCAGCCCGACAAGGCTACCAGCCAGCGCTCTACATGGAGAGCGGCCGATTCATGACCGGGCCGCACGGGGTATTGGTTGCCACCGCCATCAATCGCAAGGAAATATACCGCACCTATGTCGGCGTCGATGCCTCGATGAGTGCACTGATGCGCCCGGGAATGTACGGCGCCTACCACCACATAGAGGTCCTTGGTAAGGGTCGGGACGAACCGCAGGAGATGGTTGACGTGGTCGGCTCGCTCTGCGAGAACAACGACAAATTTGCCATCCAGCGCCAATTGCCGCGCACCGTCGATGGCGACATTCTGATCATTCAGGACACCGGTGCCCACGGCATCGCCATGGGCTTCAACTACAACGGCAGTCTCCGCCCCAAAGAACTGCTGCTCACCAGCAGCGGAGAGGTGGAGTTGATCCGTCGGGCCGAACGGGTCAGCGACTACTTCGCCACCCTCGATTTTCTTCCGGACCGCCTGACAGCAAGTGGAATGGGGCAGGCAGAGAAGCACAACGCGGGGTAGAGATGGCCATAGAGATCGAATCATTTCTGGCATCAGTCGCCGAGGCCGTCCGCAGCCGACAGGTACCGGTGGTCGACCTGATCGCAGTGCAGAGCAACGACCCCTTCAAGGTCCTGGTCGCCACCATCCTCTCGGCACGAACACGGGATGAGATGACTGCCAGGGCGGCAGCCAGACTCTTTGCCAGGGCCCAAGATGCCGACGCTCTGGCGACCCTGAGCGAAGAGGAGATCGCCAGCCTGATCCGGCCGGTGGGCTTTTTCCGCACCAAGGCCGGCCACCTCTTTCGTCTGCCGACCGAACTGGCCCGCTTCGGCGGGCAGGTCCCGGAGAGTATCGAAGAGCTGCTCACCCTGCCGGGAGTGGGGCGGAAGACCGCCAATCTGGTGATGGCCATGGGCTTTGGCAAGGCCGCCATCTGTGTCGACACCCATGTCCACCGGATCATGAACATCTGGGGGTACGTGGCCACCAGAACCCCGTTACAGACGGAGATGGCCCTGCGCGAAAAGCTGCCCGTCACCTTCTGGCGAGAGGTTAACGGCCTGCTGGTCGCCTTTGGCCAGTCGATCTGCCGGCCAATCGGCCCCCACTGCGACTGCTGCCCGCTAGGCGGACTCTGCCCAAAACTGGGGGTTCGCCCCCGTCGACCACCTGGAGCAAAAATGGACCCGCAACGGCCGCTCAAATTCGTCTCGTGGAACGTTAATGGTATCCGGGCCATAGAGAAAAAAGGCTTTGTCGACATTCTCCTCTCCTTTGATGCCGATCTCATCGCCGTCCAAGAAACCAAGGCCCAGCCGGAACAACTCTCCGAGCAATTGAAGAATATCCCCGGCTACACCTCCTACTGGCACAGTGCCGAACGAAAAGGGTACTCCGGCGTTGCCTGGTACAGTCGCCTGCCGCCGCTGGCGGTCCACTACGGCCTGGGGGAAAGGGAATTTGATTGCGAAGGACGTTTGCTTACCCTCGAATTTGCTCCCTGTTTCCTGCTCTGCTGCTACTTTCCGAACAGTGGCGAGGGGTTGAAGAGGCTTGATTTCAAACTCCGTTTCAACGACCGGCTACTCACCTACCTCCAACAGTTGGAGAAGAAAAAACCGGTCATCCTCTGTGGCGATTACAACGTCGCCCACCGGGAAATCGATCTGAAAAACCCGGCCGCCAATGTTAAAAACGCCGGTTTCACCCCGGAGGAGCGAGCCTGGATGGACCGCTTTCTCGATAACGGCTATGTGGACTGCTTCCGGATGTTCAACAACGAACCGGAGCAATACACCTGGTGGAGTTACCGCTTCAATGCCCGGGCCAAGAACATCGGCTGGCGTATCGATTACTTCTGCGTCAGTGCAGCGGCACGGGAGAAGGTGCGGAATGCGGCGATCCTGGCCGAAGTGACCGGTTCCGACCACTGCCCGGTAACGTTGGAGTACCTCTGCTGAGCAATTTAGCAGGACTCCGCTGCCAGACCCTGACGAACTGCCGCGAGCAGTTTTCTCGGCCCGGCCGGGAAGGGAAAACGGTGCAGATCAGCCAGGGCTACCCATTGCCAGGCAGCAGCATCTGGACAATTCGGCTGCCGTGGCCCCCCTGCCCTGATCCGGCAGATAAAGCCATGCAGCGTCACCCGGTGGTGGGTATACTGGTGGCTGACTGGGGGAATTGTCTGCCTGATCTCAACCGATAAGCCACAAGCGGCAAGCACCTTGCCGGGCAGGGCGGTGGACGGCGAATCCCCTTCTACCAGTTCACCGCCGGGAAACTCCCACAACCCACCCCACACCGCCGCTGCCGGTCGCTGCTGGAGGAAGAGCCGGCCGTCAGCGACGATCAGCGCGGCCACCCGGGTCAGGTAGACGGGAGCCCGCCGCTTGCCCGGCAGCGGCCGTACCGATACCGTCCCCCGCTGCCGGGCGAGACACCAGGCAGCGATGGGGCAATCGGTACACCGCGGCCGTTTCGGAGTACAGATCAGGCCGCCAAGATCCATCAAGGCCTGGTTGTAGGCCCGTGCCTGGCCGACGGGGAGGTGGCCAGCGGCCAGTGTCTCCACCTCCGCCCGACACTGCCGTTCGGAAACCGGCCGGGCGATATCAAACAGGCGAGCAAAAAGCCGCAGCACATTGGCGTCGACCACCGCCACATCCTGTTGGCCGGCCACGCTGGCAATGGCTGCGGCGGTGTAGGGCCCGATGCCCGGCAGACTGAGCAGGGTCTGGTAATCGCAGGGCACCCTGCCACCGAAATGGGCCGCCATTTCCCGGGCCGCCCGGTGCAGATTACGGGCCCTGGCATAGTAGCCCAATCCCTCCCAATACTTGAGAATCTCCTGTTCCGAGGCGGCGGCAACCGCCTGCACGTCGGCAAAGCGTCGCACCCAGCGGAGAAAATAAGCCACCCCCCGCTCCATCTGGGTCTGCTGGAGCATGATTTCCGAGATCCAGACGTGGTAGGGGTCGTAACTCTGCCGCCAGGGGAGTTGGCGGCCCTGCAGGCGAAACCAGGTGAGCAGAGGCTGGACAAAGGCACCCAACCCCTTAACCTCCCCAGCCCAGATGGCGGCCAAGGGCCACCAGGCCCATCCCGACCAGCACGGTGGCAAAGAGGCTGCGCCCAAACCAGGCAACCGGGAAGGCGACCAGTGCCGCCCAGAGGTAGAGATTCTCGAAAGAAAAGGCCACCTGCCCCTCCTGCCGCACCAGCAGAGAGGGAACCAGCATCGCCGCCAGAACTGCCGGCGGTACCAACCGCAGCCAGGCAATCAATAAAGGGTGCAGGTTCCGACCGCTGAGAAAAAGAATAGGCAGCAGTCTGGGCAGATAGGTGGCCACCGCCATCCCCACGATGGTCCAGAGTATCAGTGTTTGCTCCACTTTTCCACCCCCAGGCCGAAGGTCGCCCCGGCCACGGTAGCGACGAGGATATAGAGTTGCTGCCAGCCGGCCAGGTAGAGGATGGTGGCGAGGCCGCCGGCAAAAATGGCCGTGCACAGTCTGGCCCGGCTCTCGCACTGGCTGACCAGCAGGCCGATGAACATCGCCGCCAGAGCGTAATCAAGACCGTAGGGTTTGACATCGTCGATCAGGCCGGCTGCGATCATGCCGAGGATGGTCCCCAGCACCCAGGAGAACTGGGCGGTGACGTTCAGAGCAAGCGCCTCCAGGCGGCAACACTCCAACCGCGAGGCGCCAACCGAGTGGAGGGCGAAGGTTTCGTCGGTGAGTTGGAAGGAGAAGAGGGCCAGCGTCCGTTTACTCCAGCCGGCCAGATAGGGGGTGAGCGAGGCAGCCATGAGCAGATGGCGCAGGTTGACCACGAAGGTGGTAAGGATAATCGCCGCCGGGCCGGTACCGGCGGCAAAGAGGCCAACGGCGATGAACTGGGCGGAGCCGGCAAAGACAAGCAGTGACATGAGCAGGGTATTACTCTGCGACAGTCCACTTTTGCCGGCGAGGACACCGTAGGCAAAACCGATCGGCACATAGCCGAGGACAATGGGCAGCGCACGACGCACACCGGCCCAGCAGGCCCGGGTCGGGCGTACTGCAATCATCGCTCCTGCCGCCGACTACATGCGCCGGTACAGTTCAAGACAGCGCTCGCGGCTCATCTTCTCCCGCCACTCCGGCCCAAGACAGTTTTCCCACAACGGCACCAAGTTGAGGGCGGTGGTGACCATCAGTTCCAGGGCATCGTTCTCCATCCCGACCGTCAGCCCGCGCGGCAGGGTAATGCCGTGCCTGGCCATCATCTGGCGGAACTCGTCCACCCCTTGCGGGTAAAACTCATCGAGGTAGTCGAAAGCGATACAGCAGCCGATGCCGTGGTGGATACCAAGGACATAGGAGAGGCCGTAGGAGAGGGCGTGGCAGGCACCAACCTGGGAATAGGCTATGGACATGCCACCGAAGTAGGAGGCCATCATCAGCTTGTCATCTTTGTCCGGGTGTTCCTCAAGGAAGACCTGCCGACAGAGGTCAAGTGATTTTTCACCGTAGGCTTGGCTGAAGGCGTTGATGTAGGTCCCCTGCAACGACTCGACATCGTGTATGTAGCAGTCCATACCGGTGTAGAACCACTGCTCCTTCGGCACCCCGGCAAGCAGTTCCGGGTCGAGAATGATCTGGTGAAAGAGGGTATGGTCGGAATTGATTCCCAGTTTTTTCACCGGCCCGGTAAGGATGGCTGTGCGCGATATCTCGGCACCGGTACCGGCCAAAGTGGGCACCGCCACATGGTAGACGGAGGGGTTTTTGATGAGGTCCCACCCCTGGTAGTCGGCCGCTGAACCGGGGTTGGTGAGGAGGAGGGAAACCGCCTTGGCGATATCCATAGCCGAGCCGCCACCTATGCCGATGACCCCCACCGGCAGGTGTGGGCTATAGTCACGAATCCGCTGAACCAGGGCGTCGATATAGCTGGTCTTCGGTTCGTCATCTACATTGACCGGCAGGAGCAGGTCTCGCCCCTGCAAGGGAAGACGCCCCTCCAGAGTGCCGCCTTTGAAGACATCGTCGAGAATGTAGACGAAGAACGAGTCCTGACCCGTTTTTCTGGGGCCGATAACATCGGTCAACTGATTGAAAGAGCCTCTGCCGAACATGATATTGGGCACGAT
This sequence comes from Desulfobulbaceae bacterium, assembly GCA_011390165.1. Lineage (GTDB taxonomy): Bacteria > Desulfobacterota > Desulfobulbia > Desulfobulbales > Desulfocapsaceae > Desulforhopalus_A. Next base: position 6,046 of record JAABSV010000010.1, on the reverse strand, counting down.
ACTGAAATTTCTGTACATGGTCCCTGATAGGTGTAGAATTGGCTGGAAGTTGCCCCAGGCGGGCGGCGTGGCTCTGGTCGGACAGCCAGGCGCGGCAGAACACGTTGTTTCCGTATCCTCCCCTGGCATCGGCCGGATACCGTGGATATATGCAACCGAGAGGTAACAAAAATCGGCACAAAACTCAAGGGCGATTTCCCGACCGAAACTCTCGGTCGCAAGCCGCCCCTGCCACCTCACAACCGGGCGCTCGGCATCCGGCAATTGTCGGCAGGAGTTCCTGACCGCCAAAGCCCAGGCCCATTTCAACAACCTGAACACATTCCAACGGAGAAGCCATGTCGGTGATTGGAGAGGAGAGTGTCTTCACCTCGCTTCTGCAGAAAGGCCCCCTGGCGGTGGGGGAAAGGGTCGATATCAGCCGGCCCTTTTCTCGAGACACCAGGGATTGGGTAAAAAAGCTCTGCCGGGAGCAGGTGAGCAGGACCAAATACCGGGCCCTACGCAGCCAGATCTTCGAGTTTCTGGACATCAACAGCTTCTCGCAGATCGGCAAGTTGCTTGACCAGGAAGAAGAGCAGAGCGGCCGCAGTCGGCGGGCCTGCGCCCTGCTGGGCAACATGTTCGGACTGCACGGAACCCAGAGGGAGGTTGAAGCCAGGGTCTACGAGTACGCCCGCACCGCCGACGCGGTAGTCAACTCTCTGCGGGCAACGATCCTCAGCCCCTACGCCTCCTTCGTTGCCACCACCAACGAGATTGAGGTGGCCAACGACCCGGTGACCCTGCTGCTGATCATGTTCAACAACCGCTACCACAAGAAGGCCCGTTTTGAGGCCCGGCGGAAGCTGACCCTGATGAATCTGGCCGGCAGTATCGACCAGCGGGAACGGGAGACCCAGATCGAGGAGAAGTTCTCAGCCTTTCTCCACTTCCTCAACGACTACGTATGGAGCAGGGAGTTGAAGATCGGCGAGCACGATATCGCCTATCTCCTCTCCGACCACGCTCCGGAAGATTTCTGCTGCACTGCGGTCCATGTCCTCAACCCGGAAGCTGCCAAAGAGGTGTCCACCGCGGCGGGACAAAAGCTCACCCTTCTGAAGCGGCGGCGAATACGCGCCGGCAACCAACTGATCCCGGTCCATGTGTCCATCCGAAAAAAACCTCCGGAGGCAAAAGTTCTCAAGCTGCTCAGAAAAAATCAGAAAAACCCGGCAGTGGCGGTTGATGACGAACTGGGCTTGATGGCGGTCCTCGACTCGGTGGCCGATATCAAGATATTTCAGCAGCACCTCACCCGCAGTGCCGCCCGGGCCGACTCTCTGATGGTCCTGGAGGACATTTCCGATACCCTGAGCGGCAGCGCTGCCTACCGCACCAGTGCCACCGGTTCCAGCCCCGCCACGGCAATGATGAAATTTTTCGCCCGTCTCGGCGGCATGCGGGTGGAGTTCATCATCCACACCAACCGTTCCTGGCTCGACTACAAGTACAAAAAGGAGGTCTCCCACGACGAGTACGAGGTGCGACGGATCTTCGACTCCGGGGTCGTCGAACTCCTCTTTCCCCGCGACATCTTCGACCTCAACCATCAGACGATCCGCAACGACATGATCCGCCGGTATCGGCGCAGGATTGAGGAGTAGAGTCGCTCAGCTGTCAGGCGTTGCCCCCTGCCCTTGCAACCGGGTGCGATAGGCACGATAGGCGTCGGCCAAACCCTCCTCCAGGCTGAACCGGGGCCGCCAGCCGAGAGCATTGATTCTACTGGTGTCGAGAAGTTTTCGCGGCGTACCGTCCGGCTGGGCCGGGTTGAAGACGGTGGGGCCGGAAAAACCGACCAGGCGGGCGACCCGCTCGGCGACCTCGGCGATACTGATATCCCGGCCGCTGCCGACATTGACAAAGGAGGGGTTGTCACCGCTGAAATGGGCCTGATCAAGGGCCATCACATGCAGACAAGCGGCAGCCATGTCGTCGACATGGAGAAACTCCCGACGGGGGGTTCCGGTACCCCAGAGCACCACCTGCGGCCGGCGGTCGCCAGCCAGTTCTCCGCTCTGCCGCCGGTACCCTATAGCCCGGCAGATATCGTCAGGAATAGCCCCAAAACAAAGTTCATCAGTTTGAATCCCGGCCAGATCACCCAGTTCGGAAAGACGGGCAAGATGGTACTTGCGGAGCATTGCCGGCAGAACGTGGCTGTTCTCGAGGTGGTAATTGTCCCCCGGTCCATAGAGATTGGTGGGCATCACCGCCCTGTAACAGGTGGCGTACTGCCGGTTATACGACTCACACATCTTGATTCCGGCAATCTTGGCCACCGCGTAGGCTTCATTGGTTGGTTCAAGGAGGCCGGTGAGAAGATGCTCTTCGCGCATCGGCTGCGGCGCCAGTTTCGGATAGATGCAGGATGAGCCGAGAAAAAGGAGATTCCGGACACCAGCCCGCCAGGCCTGATGGATGACATTGGCCTGAATCATCAGATTGGTGTAGATGAAATCGGCGGGATAGACATTATTGGCGTGGATCCCTCCCACCCGGGCGGCGGCAAGGATCACCCGGTCCACCGGCTGCTCACGGAAGAATTTGCCGACCGCTGCCTGGTCGGTGAGATCTACCTGGCGGTGGCTGCGGGTAACAATCTCGGCCTCGCCCATGGCCTCGAGGCTTCGGACAATTGCCGAACCAACCATGCCGCGGTGGCCGGCGACAAAAATCCTTTCCTTGCCCATAACGCACTCCACTCACTGCTCCGTCCAGTCCGCTCCTCTGCAGAACCGACCCAGCCAGATCTATTCGTGATGGTTGAGAACCGAAAAACCCTCATTCCGGCACAGTTCATCCCTTCTCGCCTCCTCCAGGTCGTAGCGCATCATCTCCGCCACCAGTTCCGGGAAGGTGGTCTTCGGCTGCCAACCGAGTTTCGCCTTGGCCTTGGCCGGATTTCCAAGCAAGGTCTCCACCTCGGTGGGACGAAAATAGCGCGGATCGACCCGGACCACCACATTCCCCGGCACCATGCTTCCGGTAACCGTATTCTCCGGAATCGAAACGACTCGCCCCACCTCTTCAACCCCCTTCCCCTCCCAGCGCAGCACAACTCCCATTTCAGCAGCGGCGGCGTTGACAAAGTCCCGCACCGAATGCTGCACCCCGGTGGCAATGACGAAATCCTCCGGTTCCTCCTGCTGCAGCATCAGCCACTGCATCTCCACGTAATCCCGGGCATGGCCCCAGTCACGACGGGCATCGAGGTTGCCCAGGTAGAGACAATCCTGAAGAGAGAGAAAGATTCTGGCCAGAGCCCGGGTGATTTTCCGGGTTACAAAGGTTTCACCCCGCAACGGCGATTCATGATTAAAGAGAATCCCGTTGCAAGCATAGATACCGTACGCCTCCCGGTAGTTGACCACGATCCAGTAGGCATAGAGTTTGGACACCGCATAGGGCGATCTGGGGTAAAAGGGCGTGGTCTCGCTCTGGGGAATCTCCTGAACCTTGCCGTACAGTTCGGAGGTGGATGCCTGATAGAATCGGGTGGTGCCGGAGAGGCCGAGAATGCGGATGGCCTCAAGTACTCGCAGGGTCCCCAAGGCATCGGAGTTGGCCGTATACTCAGGCTCTTCGAACGAGACTGCCACATGAGACTGGGCGGCAAGGTTGTAGATCTCGTCCGGCCGGACCTTGCCAATGATATGGATCAGGCTGGAACTGTCGGTTAAATCACCGTGGTGGAGGATGAAATTCCGGTCGCTGCGGTGTGGGTCCTGATAGAGATGGTCAATGCGGTCGGTATTGAACAGCGAGGCCCGACGCTTTATGCCATGCACTTCATACCCCTTGCCAAGGAGAAACTCAGCCAGATAGGCACCATCCTGACCGGTAATACCGGTGATCAACGCTCTTTTTTTCACTTCTTTCTCCCATTTTTGTCAGCTGGTCCCGTTTTCCACAGCGAACGGCCGCGCCCTATGCCGTAGTAGGCGATGCCCATTTTCTCCACCCGGCCGGGATCGTACAGATTCCGGCCATCAAACACTACCCTGTCCCGCAACTCCTCGGATAGCCGCTGGAAATCCGGGACCCGAAAGGACTTCCACTCGGTAACGATCACCAGGGCGTCGGCGCCATGTAAAGCAGCCTCTTTGGTGCCCATCAAGGTAAAATCGTCACGAGTGCCGTAGATTCGCTGCGCCTCCTCCATCGCCTCCGGGTCATAGGCCTGCACCCGGGCCCCGGCCCCCCAGAGGGCTTCGAGGAGGACCCGACTGGAGGCTTCCCGCATATCATCGGTGTTTGGCTTGAAGGCCAGTCCCCAGAGGGCAAAGGTCTTTCCTGCCACCCCTTCCCGGTAGAACGAGGAGATATGGGCAAAAAGGAGTTCCTTCTGTTGTCGGTTAACCGCTTCAACTGCCCGGAGAATGCGGGCCTCATAGCCGATTTCTCGCGCTGAACGTTCCAGGGCCTGGACATCTTTTGGAAAACAGGAACCACCGTAGCCGCACCCCGGGTAGATGAACTGATACCCTATCCGCGAATCGGAACCGATACCACGGCGCACCTGCTCGATATCTACCCCCAGCCGTTCGGCTAGATTGGCCATCTCATTCATAAAGGATATTTTGGTGGCAAGCATGCAGTTAGCCGCATATTTGGTGAATTCTGCACTGCGTACATCCATGATCATGATTTTATCATGGTTGCGGCTGAACGGCTCGTACAACTCCCGCATGACCTCTTCGACCTCGGCACTGCCGGTACCAATGATGATCCGTTCCGGGCGCATGCAGTCGTCAAGGGCCGAGCCTTCTTTGAGGAACTCAGGGTTGGAAACCACATGGAAAGGAATGGCAAGTTGTCGTTGGTCAAGAATCGCCGAAATGTGCTTTTTCACCTTGTCAGCCGTCCCCACCGGTACAGTTGACTTGTTGATCACAATCTTGGAATCGTCCATAAGTTCGGCGATTTTTCCAGCTACAGCAAGGACGTACTGCAGATCGGCACTGCCATCTTCATCAGGTGGAGTACCGACGGCAATGAACTGCAGTTTCCCATGGACGACCCCAACAGAAGGGTCGGTGCTGAAGGAGAGTCGCCCCTTTTCGTAGTTGGTCAGTACCAGATCGGAGAGACCCGGTTCATATATTGGAATTATGCCATTTTTCAAACCTTCAATCTTTTTTGCATCAACATCAACACAGCAGACGTGGTGGCCGACATCGGCCAGGGCAGCTGCCTGCACCAGGCCAACATAACCTACCCCAAACACCGTAACATTCATGATTGCCTCAAAGGGGAAATATTCGAAAAATTTCAGTTACAGCCCGGTCCTGGCAACGGCTGCACCAGATTACCCAGTCCACCGTAAACTCTGTCGGTCAGAACTAAGGCAAGCAAAGGGTGTATTATGATCAAACAGAAGAAAAAAGCTGCCCCACGGTATGCAATCCAGGGCATATCTGGTACCGGGGCAATAATAGCCCCACCTTCCCAACTATTCAAGTACGATGGCAGTGGAAATATGAACGCCAGGTGAACAAAGACTCATTCATGGCTGAAAATGTGGAAAATGGAGAACCCGTTATATTCCCCTTGACGCTCCCCAGCCGATCAAGTAGTTTGCCGCGTCCCTGCCGGAAAGGGCCTCTTTGTTTGGCTGAATTCTTGTGGGGCAACCGGTGGTAAACGGATTTTCGGCTGGCTGACTTTCCCAGTGACTGCCGCTCTCTAGCCTGTATCGGTTGGACGATTTGACTGGCAGAGAGGTCGGACTTGATTTTTGTAGAGATATACGGCTGGTTCTTGCTGCCGCTGTTGCTCGGCAACTTGTATCGACGGGATGGCTGGGCTGATAGAGGCTTCTCGACAGGCCGCCCTTGAGATTGCGGGGATACACGGCTGGCCGGCCTTCCCTGCCGCTGCTGCTCTTCGGCCTGATCGGCCGGACGGAGAAGCTGGCGGAGAAGCCGACCTTGACCTTGCGGAGATACACGGCTGGTCGGCCTTCCCTGCCGCTGCTGCTCTTCGGCCTGATCGGCCG
>JAABSV010000009.1 GCA_011390165.1 Desulfobulbaceae bacterium | reverse complement strand
TTCTTGAGGTAATGAAGAAACTGGCAAAAGAGGGAATGACCATGGTTGTGGTGACCCATGAAATGGGCTTTGCCCGTGAGGTCGCCGACCGGGTAATTTTCATCGATGAGGGAAAAATTCAAGTGGAAGCACCGCCGGCGCAATTTTTCTCCAACCACGAGAACCAGCGCCTTCGCGATTTCCTCGGCAAAGTGTTAAGCAAGTAGGGGCACGGCATGCCGTGCCCCTAAATGGTGTAGTACCCCAAGAAGGCATACAGTACCCCCAGAAAGCTACAGTACCCCAAGCAGCAGTACCCCAAACGGCATGCAGTACCCCAAGAAGGCAACCCCACCCCAGCAAGCCCACTCCAGGCCAGTAAATTGTTCTGCATTTTTCATTCCTTTGAGGTACCATTCCTGGCAGGTTAAAAAGTTTGTGCCGGTGAATGATTCCGCATCTTGTGCCAACCGTTTTTAAAAGCCCGTACCCCCTTGGATGTCATGCAGGTTGACGATTTTTTACAGGAAACCAACTCCGATCTCTTCGGTTCTGCCCCTGTACAGGCCTTCGACCGGGGTGCGGCGGCAAGGTTGTTGCTCAACCGCAACCGTCAACTGGGCGCTCTGCTTGTTGCTGACAGAAGTGTGTATTATGTCCAGATTCTCTACCGCATGCTTCTTTTTAAGCGGGAACACGAACTGGAACCGTTGTACGAGGATATTTATCGGGCGGTTAGCCCTGCCCAGGAGATTGTTGGCGGAGGTGAATATGATCTCCCACAGTATCGGCAGGATATGGATCAACTCCGGGACTGGGGGCTGGTTACCTTCAGGATCGAGAAGGAGAGACTGCGCGGCTACCGCGACAATCGAAAGAAGAAATTCCGTTACGGGCTGAGCGAGGAGTGCGATCAGTTTGTCCAGTGGCTGGAGTCCAGGCTGCTCGCCGACCTGGAGGACCGGGGCCACGATACCCGCGATCTGCTCCAGGACGTCTGCGGCACCTTGAATGAACTGCTCCGGTTGCTCCACCATCTGCGAAAGGAGGACGGTGAGCAGACGGAGGAGGCCCGACGTATCGTTTTTCAGCTGGTGAAGAGCGACGAGCTCACCCGTGCCATCACCCTCAGCCTGATCGAGTTAAACGGCCGGCTTCTTCATTTTCTTCTCTCCCGTTACAATATGGAGGAGACCCGGCAGGTCATCTCCGAATTGGATTCCTACGTCCACTCCTTCCTGCAGCGGCTCTATTCACTGCGCCAAGAGATCGTGCCGCTGATCGAGCGCCTGCTGCAGGACAACAACCGGCAGAAGATCGACCTCTGCTTTACCGTCATGGAAAGGGAACGGCTGCAGACGCCCCATCTCTTCCAGGTATCCCTCGGACCGGCTCGCCGGGCCATTGGTGATCGCCTTCATGATTTCTATATCGAGGACGGTAAGCTGGATCGTTTGCACCAGCGTATTGGTGCCTCGGTCATCAAGGTCTGGCAGAAACTGCACAGCCATCTGCGGGAGTTGGAGAGAAAGAATAATCGGTTGCTGGATATCGGCGAACGGATCAAGGATATGACCGGGTTGTCGGAAGAGACTGTCCCCTCGGCTTTTCTCGCCGAACTGCTGGCGCCGGCCGCCATGTGTGGCGATATGCACTATTGGGATTTCCTGCAGAAAGCCGATCCCCCGGAGCCCCGCCGGGTTCTGCCGCAAAAAGAGGTGCCGGCCGGCAATTATCTGCGCAGGAAAAAAGCCTCGACCAAGCCGGTGCAGAGCATGGACGAGGCCAGGTTGGAGGAACTGCGGCAGTGGCTGGCGGCCAGAATGGCAAGTGAGCCGGGCGGCGCGCGGATTTCGCAGGTGAGCGTGGAAGAGTTCGGCGATTTCGCCAGGATTATGGAACTTGCCCGGGCGGGATTGTTGAATTCGGGCAACCGGCTGGCCCGAATCGATTACCGGCTGGCCGATCTGGCCGGAGAGGTTGTCCTCGAAAGCGGCGAGCAGCGACTGACTCTCAGGGAAATGGTGGTTGAACAGCTGAGCAGGCAAAGATGATGAGCGAGCACGAACAGCAACTAGCGGAATTGGCCAGGCTGCTCGACCGGAGCGGCGATCGCGTCCGGGCGGTGTTGAACATTCTGGTGGAGAGCCCCTACTTTTACGCCTCGGACGATCTGGACTTGTTCTTTTTCCTGCGCCGCCACCGGCGGGAGTTCACCGGGTTCTTCACCGCCTATTACGGTTGGACCCTCTTGATGGACGGCAAATGCGCCAGGGTCTATAAACCTGAGTGGTACAACAAAGCCGTCAACCCCGCCTCCCGGACCATGTTCAATTTCACCAGGCGGGATGAGTGCCTGGCATTTATGATGCTCCTCGAATTCTACGAGCATCAGCTCGAAGAAAACGGTATGACCGCCGACGACAAAGAAAACCTGCGGTTTCGGTTCGGCGATCTGCTGGCCCATGTCTGCCGCCGCTTCGGCGAGTGTTTTCCGGACAAGCAGGAGAGCTATTCCGAGGATGCCGTTCGCTCGAAAATCCTCAAACCGATCATGCCGGAATTGGAGAAATATCGTTTCGTCAAGAAAATCAAACCACCGGATGACCTGGATGCCCGGGACGACGACCTGATCTACGAAGCGCTGCCGGCGCTCTATCATTACAACGGCAGCGCCCTGGGACGGGTGGTTGGCGACCTGGCGGCATCGGTTGCCGGCGGGGAGGTTCAATAGCGTGCAGACCGTGCAGCCCTCCACCTTTCTCATCACCCGGATCCGCCTGGTCAATTTCCATAATTTCATCGACGAGACCATCGACCTGCCCGACGGCGGCCACCTCTTTCTTCTGGGGGACAACGGCTGCGGTAAGACCACCATTCTCGACGGCATCCATTATGCGTTGACCGCCGGTCAGGAGATGGAGTGGAATGCCGCGGCCAGGGTCGCCGGCTCCCGCCGTGAGGGGAGGCGGGTGCAGGGAATCGTCATGCGTTTCAATATCGATCGCGGCGTCATGAATCCACAGGGCGGGGTCTCCTATGCACTGCTTGAGATCCGCGGCAGGAACGGCAATCCCCTGACGGTGGGGGTCGGGCTGTCCGTCTCGGCCATGGACGAAAAGGTCCGGCAGTGGGGTATTATCCGCGAGTGCCCGCTCGCCGAGATCCCTCTGCTGGTGGAGGAGGAAGGCGGCGTCCGGCCGGCCGGCAGGCTGGAGTTGAAGGAGGCGATGGGGGCGGCCCGCGGTTTTTACAAGGATGGTGCCGCCTATCGCCGGGAACTGGCGACACGGCTCTTCGCTGATCAGGAGAGCTACCGGGAGATATGTCGTTTTCTCGCCATGGGCAAGGCCTACCGGGAACTCGCCTCCCAGGCGAACGACTACCATCAACTGTTCAAGAGTCTCCTTCCGGAGCCAAAAACCGAGATCTTCGAACGGATCATCGACGCGCTGCGCGGCCTGGACGAATCGAAGACTGTACTCGACGATCTCGAACGCAAGCTCGACTATCTGCACATGCTGCAGCGACTGGTCGACACCATCGGTGACAGCCGTGAAGCGGTGGTCCGGTACGAATGGCTGGAGCGTCATCAACAGGCTACGACTGCCGGCGAAGAAATAAAGGCTCTTCACCAGCAGACAGCCGAGTCCCGAGTGCGAATGGCGGGGTTGGAGGAACGGATCTGCCGGGAGACGGAAGAAGAGGCAGCGCTGACCACCCAACTGGACGACCTGAAGGCCAAGGACAGCCAGGGGCTGGTGCGCCAGGAAAAGGAGGGCCGCGTCCAGCTCACCGTGAAGGAGACCGACCTGGTCAGGCGAAAAAAAGAGTACGAGCAGGCCGACAGGGAGGAAAAGGCGGCCGGCAAAGCTCTCTTCAACCTGGAGGGTGAGTTGCGGCGCTCTGCGGTGAACCTGCATCGCGAGTTGGCAAGATTCTCCCCGACTCTGCCGTTTTCCATTGCCAACCTGTTGACCGAGCTGGATGGCCTGCACCGATCCGAAAACGGCGCCGAGGAGGCGCCACGGCTCAATTTTTCCGAGGTGAACTCGACGGCCTCTGGCTACCGTGACGAGGCGGTGCGGGCCATGGCCTTGTTGGAACAACGGCAACAGCAATTGGCCGACGATATAGAGTCGGGAAGGGAGGCGCTGGCGCGCCTGCAGAAGGCCGGCGAGGCGGCACCGCAGGTACCAGGGTTTTCCCCATGTCTGCGGGCCATGCGCGATAAACTGCTCAGCCCCAGGCCGCTCTATCTCGACCTGGAATGGCTTCCCGGTCTTGAGCGGCGGGAGATGTCGCATAGAGAGGAGTGTATCGGTGAGGAGGTGCTCGCCACCCTGCGGCTGGCCGACCATGAATTCGAGGCCGGCCGGGAGGTGGCCGCGGCCTATCCCGGCCTCCGGGTCACCCTCGATAGTCGCGGCATGGCCGAGTTGCCCGAGTGGTTCCATATGGCCTTCGACCTGCAGCGTTCCGACCCCTTTGCCCTCCGCTGCCTGGCGGCGGAGATGGTCACAGATCTGGGGCCGATTGTCGCCAGGATCGCCGGCACGGATATTCTCTCATTCCGAAGTCATGACCGCTGCCTGGCCGGCGTCCCTCCACGCTGGATCGGCGAGAGCCGCCGCCGTGAAGCCATGCAGGTCAAGATTCGAGAGAGTGAAAAACGTCTGCAGGAACTGAGCAAAGAAGAAAAACTGCTGGCACGGCAGGAGAAGGATGCCCGGCAGCAGGACGAGCTGCTGAAAAAATTTTCCACCACTCTGGAAGCGGGGATGCAGTCGATCCGTCAGTCGGCGGCGGAGGCCCTCAAGGCCCGTCAGAATGTCCGCCACCTGGCGGAGAAACGGGATATTCGGCGTCAGCAGCTGGATGATCTCCAGCGGGATACACGGCTTCTGGCCAACCGGCTGCGGCAGCTCGAGGCCTTGATCCAACAGGAGGGGCTCACCGATCTCGAACGAAGAATAGAAAAGTTGGTCGGAAAGCTGAACGGCAGAAAGGAGGAGATCGGGCGGCTCAATACAGCCCTCGGCAAGGAACATGCCGGGCAGGAAAGGTGCGAAAAGGATATCGCCGAGTGGGCGGCCCGAAAGGAAAAATCCGTGGCTGCCCGACAGGAGAGTGAACGGCTTCTCTTCGCCTTGCTGCCTGCAGTGGAAGACCTCTCCCACTATGTCCTGCGAACGAAAAAAGGCTTCCAGTTCAAGACCATCGAGTCGGTGCAGAAGGAACGACGACAGGCCGAGGAGACTATCACCGAGAATCGGTCAGTATTGAAAGAGCGCCTGAACGATCCTGCCTTCGGCAGTTCCTTTCGTTTCGCCTACGAAGAGCAGGATAACCTGCTGGTCGATTACCGCTCCCGGAACCTTGCCGAGATTCTCCGTCGGCAGGGCGAGGAGATTACCGAGCAGAGGGAGATCATCAACGAGCGGACCAAGGAACTGTTCCGCAAGATCATCATGACCGAACTGGTCAACTACCTGCGGACCCACGTGGATGACCTCGAACGGATGATGCGGAAGATCGGCAACCTCCTCAACCGGCGGGTCTTCGGGAGCCAGCAATACCGATTCCGGATCACTCCTCGGGAGAATTTTCAGCAACTGGTGGCGGTAATAAAAAAATTCAGCCCCTTCGACCCGGCTGCCGAGGAGGCGCTGCGCCATTTCTTTGAAGATCGCAAGGAGGCTATCGTCAACACCGAGGTGGGTGCCATCCCCGAGGAACTGGATTACCGCAACTGGTACCGCTATGAGATGGAGGTGACCACCCAGGGGGAGGAGGGGGTGGTTATCGACCGCCGCACCAAGTCGATGGGCTCTGGTGGCGAACAGGCGGTGCCCAACTATCTGCTCGTTCTGACCATCGCCCATTTTGTCTATCAAGGCAAGAAGATCCGCCTGCATACCCTGCTCTTCGACGAAGCCTTCTACGGTATCGACGCCGGCCGGCGTGATCAGCTCCTGGGGTTTGCCACCGACCTCGACCTGCAGCTGATGGTGGCCTCGCCCGACCAGGACGGGGTGCGGCGGGAGGTCGGTCATTCCACCACCCTGCTGGTGAAAAAGGACGTCAACAACGATGTGCACCTCTATCCCTTTCATTGGCAGAATCCCGAGAGTGTCAGGCAGATCGGTCTTTTCGATGCGCCGGTTAAACCGCAAGCAATAGCCTTCGGGGAGGAGCTGTAGCCTGGCGTCCTTGTCGCCGGGGCGGTGTTAAGCCATGTCTCTGCCTGTTGCCACTCCCTTTTTGACTCTTTTTGCCGATCTGCTGGTCGAGTACCCCGGGCTGCATAATTTTCTCGCCAGGATCTGTGATCGGTATCGCCAACGTGGCAAACTCACCGGCACCATGTTGCTGGGCCGTGACTTGTCTCGGACGGAGCTTGTCGGGCTGCAGGCTTTGTTCAGCCTGGAATCTCTGAAAGTGAGCGGCTCCGGCGAAGTCAGGCTTTCCTTCGACCGCTTTTTTCAGGCCATGCCCGATGCCTGGAAAACGGAGTGGTTGCAGGCGCTGCACCGGTCCATGGACCGTCCCATGGTGGATGGTGAGCGGGAACGAAGGGAATATTACAGTGCCTGGCAACGGCTGCTGGAACGACTGCGTCTGGCGTATCCGGAATTGACGCCGGTACATGCCAGGCTGCAGGCGCAGCCCGTGACTGGCGACAAGAATTTTGCCACTGCCCTGCGGGAGATACAGGACGCCTGTTTCAAGGCCGCGGAAATTGTCCGATTTGTTCGGGCGAACGACAGACTGGTTACCTTTTCCGAACTCGGGGCAAGATTTTGCAATGACTCAAAAGCCCTTCGCAATACTGAGCTGAGCCGAAGGGTGGCTGCCTGGCTCGAATTGCTTGAAGAAGGGGAGGAGGGCCCGGCTGAGGGCGATCAGTCGATCTGGGAGAGATACCATGTGGTCGGTGACCGGCTGGAGGTGCGGGCGACGCTCTATGGTCCAATAGTCTACGAAAAAAACGGCCGGGTCTATGACTGGGTCTATCGATTATGGCAGGCGGGTGAACCGGCTACGCTTTCCTGGGCCAATCTCATGGGGATCGAAAGAATGTTTTTTGCGCCTGCAGAGAGCCCTAAACCTGTGCTGCTTACCTGTGAAAACGAAACCCCCTTCGGTCAATTGATCCGGGAGAAAAGGCCGGAAACCCTGCTCTACAGCCGGGGCTTTCCCAACGATGCGGTATGCAGGGTCTACGCGCAGCTGGCACCGCAAGCCGCCTGCTGCCGTCACTGGGGAGACAGCGATCTGGCAGGCTTACAGATCGCCGCCATCCTCCACCGGCTGCACCCGCTGGAGTTATGGCGCTGCGATCGACTGAGCCTTGGCAGACAAAAAGATCGACAGCCGTTGATCCCACTCAGCAGTGAACAGAAAGGCAAGGTAGAGCGATTCATCGACAACCGGCCGGATTTCATGTTTATTGAAGAACTCCGTTTCACCTTGCAAAACGGTTGGCTTGAGCAGGAGAGCTGGCAGGAAACGTAGGCCAGGAGCCGGATAGCTGGTTCGCCTTCTCCTTGCCCTGCAAAGCAAAGTGCTCCTTGAGCTGTCAGGTAAATATCCCTGCCCGGGGCCTGGTAATCGGGAGAAAAACGTTGTTAAAAGAGGGTCTGCATGACGCTTGCATCTCTTGCCGTGCTATTGGGGCTGGTGCTTCTGGTTTGGAGCGCTGGCCTCTTTGTCGAAGGCTCGGCCGCCACCGCCCGCCATTTTGGTATGCCACCGTTGTTGATCGGTATGGTGGTAGTCGGTTTCGGTACCTCCGCGCCGGAGATGGTGGTCTCGGCGCTGGCCGCCTGGCAGGGCAATCCGGGGATCGCCCTGGGGAACGCCTACGGCTCCAACATTACCAACATCGCCCTGATCCTCGGGGTGACGGCCATACTCAGCCCCATTGCGGTGCATTCGCAGGTGCTCCGCAAGGAACTTCCCATCCTCACCCTGGTAACCGCCCTGGCGGCATGGCAACTCTGGGATGGCGAGATTACCCGGTTCGATGCGGTGGTGCTGCTTGTTCTGTTCGGTGGGCTGATGGCCTGGACCATCTGGCAGGGTGTGCAGAAAAAAGCCGATAGCCTGGGCCGGGAGATGGAACAGGAACTGGACGTTCGTACCATGCCGATCCGCCGGGCTCTTTTCCGGCTGCTGGTCGGGCTGGTGCTGCTCATCGTCAGTTCCCGCATCCTGGTCTGGGGGGCGGTGGCGATCGCCCATGGTTTTGGGGTCAGTGACCTGATCATCGGTCTGACCATCGTCGCAGTCGGCACCTCGCTGCCGGAATTGGCCTCGTCGATTATTGCGACCCGCAGGGGGGAGCATGATATCGCCCTCGGCAACGTTCTTGGCTCCAACCTCTTCAATACCCTGGCGGTGGTCGGTATCGCCGGGGCGATTCAGCCGATGGTGGTGGGGCCGGAGGTCTTCAACCGGGACATCCTGGTCATGGCTGGTCTGACCCTCTCTCTTTTTGTCATCGGCTACGGATTTCGTGGCCAGGGACGTATCAATCGCCTGGAGGGGGCGTTGCTGCTGGCCTGCTACGTGGCCTACACCGGTTACCTGGTCAGCACCCTTTTTGGCCGGTGACCATGATTGCCGGAGGAAAAAACGCCCTTCATTTCCTTGGCGGGATCGGCCCCCGGGTGGTAAAGGAGTGCTGCTGGTAATCGTTTGCTCAGGTACGGGATGTGAACATATCATCGGTCAAATCACTATTTATTACTTTGCTTCTGGGCTTTCTCGGGGCCTTCACGGCAACCTGGGCAGGGCTCCCGGCAGCGCCGCTGGTCGGTGCCTGCCTCGTGGTCGCAATTGCCTCCTTTTGTAAGCTGACCACCGATGTCCCGGTCGGACTGAGAAATATCGCTTTTGCGGTGATCGGCAGTTCACTGGGGAGTGGTATCACCAAAGAGGCACTCGCCCAATCCCTGCACTGGCCGATAAGTTTACTGGCCCTGGCCGTTGCTGTCATTCTGATCATCATGCTGGGCAGCTGGCTCTTGATTCGATTTTTTCTCTTTTCGCCGGAAACAGCCGTTCTCGCCACCGCCCCGGGAGCGATTTCCTATATTCTCTCCTATGCCTTAAACGGTTGTGGCGACATCCGGGCCATCATGGTGATCCAGAACATTCGCATCGTGCTGGTGGCAACGCTGCTTCCTTTTGTAATCAACCAGCTCGGCTTCGCCCCCGGCCATGTCACTGTCCCGGAAAGCAGCAGTTTTTCCGCCACGCTGGTGGTCATCGGGATCACCCTCCTGATTGGCACTCTCGTCCGGAGGTGGCGAATACCCGCCTCCTTCCTCCTTGCCGGAATGCTGGTCAGCGGCATAGGCCATTACCTGGATGTCGTCACTGGCAGGCCGCCATATCTTTTGCTTTTTGTCGGTTTTACGATCACCGGAACAATGGTCGGTGCCCGGTTTGGTTCCATCACCCGCAGCGATTTCAGGCGGCAATTCTTCTCCTCGCTCTGTGTGGCCTCTCTCGCCTGCGGACTCGCAGCCATCTTTGCCTACACCGTCTCAGCCTGGTTGAACATCCCGTACGGCCAGACATTCGTGGCCTTCGCCCCCGGAGGAATCGAGGTGATGGCGGCCATGGCCATCGCCCTCGGCTATGACCCGGCCTTTGTGGCAATACATCATCTTTTCCGCACCGTGCTGCTGTTTATTCTGGTCCCTGTTGCCATCAAGTATATCCGGAAACATTTCAGAGTGGTAAACGGCACGTAACTCCCCATGACCGGAAGACACAACAAAGCGTGCACTGTTGCGTCTGGCGGCAGGCTGATCGGTGTTGTCTGCCGTGGTATCGGCCAAAGTATGGCGATGGCAAACCGGACTTCCAGGCTTGCCGACAGAGATGCCGGCCAATCAAGGCGGAGAGCACCAGCCACAAAAAGGGTGGCAGCGGTCGAAGCCACTGCCGAGCGGCAAACATTACTGATCGGCAAAAAGGACCGAACCATAGGAGAAATCTGATGCAGTGCTCGATTCAACCGCAGTACGAAGATCCGTTTTACTTTGACCGCGAGGGGTTGGCGGCGGTCATTCCCGCCAAGGTGGTTGGTGAGGGGTTACGCTATTTCAAGGAGCACCGGGTGATCGCTGTCGACCAGGATCAGGCACGGCTCTGGGCGGAGGTGGAGGATGAGGTACTGGAGATGCCCTGCACCGTCGATATTGCCGCCACCGAAACCACCCTGGAACTGGCCTGTGACTGCCGTGACGGCGGAGAGGCCTGCCGCCATATGGTGGCGGCATTGTACGCCTACGCCGAGCAGAAGGAGGCGACCGGTGAGTTGTTCACCGCCGCCGATACGGCGATCAGGGATCGGATCAAGCGTGGCCGCAACGAGGTGCTGGTCGAGCACCAGAGTGGCAAGCCCTGGTTCGGCGACTGGCAGGCAGAATCTGTTGTCCAGGCGGCCCATTTTCCCAGACGGTACCGGGTGACTGTCCGCAGTCTGGCCCGTCGCGCCAATATCTGTAATTGTCCGGACTTTCAGATTAATCAACTCGGTACCTGCAAGCATATCGAGGCTGTGCTGCATAAGATCGGCAAGCGACGCGATTACCACCGGATCAAGGAGTTGCCGGCACCGGTTTCCTATGTCTATCTCGCCTGGGACGTGGAGGAGGCACCGCAACTGCAACTCCACCGCTGTGCTTCGCTCTCAGCTGAACTGGCCGGGCTGCTCGCCGGCTATTTCGATGCCGCCGGCCGCTTCAGTGGGCGTCTGCCCGACGATTTTTTCCGTTTCGTCGAACTGGCGGAGGGCCATCCCGATCTCCATCTGGGCGACGATGCCCTGGATTTTGCCCGCCGGCTGGCGGCAAAGGCGACGCATCGCCTGCGTGCCGAGCAGATTGGTGCCCAGATTTTGGCCAGTGGCGGGCGTCTGCCGGGTGTACGGGCACAGCTCTATCCCTACCAGATCGAGGGTGTTGCCTTTCTGGCCGGCACTGGCCGGGCGCTACTCGCCGATGACATGGGGCTGGGGAAGACCCTCCAGGCCATTGCTGCAGCCAACTGGCTTAGGCAACACGAAGGGGTGCGGCGGGTACTGATCATCTGTCCCGCCTCGCTGAAGTTCCAGTGGGCCAGGGAGATCGAACGCTTCACCGGGCAGGAGACCCAGGTGGTGCAGGGGCCGGCTGCCCAGCGCGGTGTGCAGTACCGCCGCGAGGCCGCCTTCTGCATTGTCAATTACGAACTGATTCTTCGTGATTGCAAGGTGATCAACGATATCCTCTGCCCGGATCTGATTATCATGGACGAGGCGCAGCGGATCAAGAACTGGCGCACCAAGATTGCCGCCGCCGTCAAAAGTATCCCCAGCCGCTACGCCTTTGTCCTTTCCGGGACACCGCTGGAGAACCGCCTGGAGGACCTCTACAGCCTGATGCAGGTGGTTGACCCCAGGGTGCTCGGACCACTCTGGCGCTATCTGGTCGACTTCCATGTCACCGACCAGCGGGGCAAGGTACTTGCCTACCGCAATCTCTCCCGCCTGCGCAAGCGATTGGCACCGGTGATGCTGCGTCGTGATCGCCGCCTGGTGCGCGACCAACTCCCCGACAAGATTGTCCAGCGCCTGGATGTCGAGATGACCGACGGGCAGCGCGACCTGCACGATTCGGCAATGAGCGCCGCCGGCCGCCTGGCCCAGATCGCCAGAAAGCGGCCGCTTACCCCCAGTGAACAGCATCGTCTGCTTGCCGCCCTCCAGCAAGCCCGGATGGCCTGTAACGCCGCTGGGCTGGTAGATAAGGAGACGCAGGGGGCACCGAAACTGGACGAACTGGCCGACATCCTCAACGAGACCTGTCTGCAATCGGGTCTGAAGGCGGTAGTTTTTTCCCAGTGGGAGTTGATGACCCAGATGGTCGAGGCGCGCCTGAAGCGGATGGGGCTGGGCTGCGTACGGCTGCATGGTGGTGTGCCCACCGCCCGACGGGGTGAACTGCTCGACCGCTTCCGCGACGATGATTCGGTGCAGGTCTTTCTCTCCACCGATGCCGGCGGCGTCGGCCTCAATCTGCAGAGTGGTGCGGTTCTGGTCAACCTGGATGTCCCCTGGAACCCGGCGGTACTCGAGCAGCGCAACGCCCGCATCCATCGGCTCGGCCAGACCCGTACGGTGCAGATCATCACCATGGTGGCCGTTGATTCCTACGAGGAACAGGTCTTCAGCCTGGTCCGCAACAAGCAGAACCTCTTTGACAATGTGGTCGGAGAAGATGCCAGTGAGGATGTGGTCAGTGTCTCGAAAAAACTGCTGGAGACCCTGGTAGACGATCTGGTTGGCGAACCGGCGAAGCCGGCCGCCGAACCGCCTGCCGAGTTGGAGGAGGCGGCGGCGGATGCCGACCAGCGGGAAGAACGGGCCGGGACCTCCTCCGGGGCTGGCGACGAGAAGGCGGCAGATGCGATAAGCCGCTGTATCGAGGCCCTCCAGCAGGCATTTGGTCCCCGGATTGAGCGGATATTCGGTGCCGGGGGCGGGTTGGTGACCGTCCTTGACCGGGTGGATGGTGATGCCGACCGGCTGGCCGAAGAGCTCTCCGGCGAGGTACCGGTGGCGCTCATTGACCGCCTCGCCCTGAAAGGCTTGCAGCGTCTGGGTGGTGGTTCACCGCTGGCTGGGGCACACAGCTATTACGATGCCGCCGTCGCTGCGGAGCGGGACGGCGAGACACTGCTGCAGCGGCAGGCGAAAGAGAAGTTGACGGCAGCGCGGCTCCTCTTTGACCAGCAGCTGCTGGACAGCGCCCTGGAGATGATTCTCGCCGCCCTGCTCCGGGCGACAGCGGCAAAGGCCGGTCTCGACGCGCCCCTTGGCAGTGCCGAAGTCGGGGTCTGGGCCTATGCTGAGGCCCTGCCGCGAGGTATTCTCAACCAGGATCAGGTGGGCCTGCTCATGCGGGCGGTAAGCTTTGCCCAGGGCAACACCGCCCCTGCCAGCCTGGTGTCGGCACTGCTCGATGATGCCACCGCCTTCGTCGCCTCCCTGGCGGGCTGATCGACAGAGTTGCTCCGGCTGGTCGGTGTTTGCTCACTTCTTCTTGAAAATCGCCCGCCAGCCGGTGACCGGTTGCATGATCGGCCGGTAGACGTTGCTCACCGCCCCGGCCTGTTCGGTGACGTAGAAGGCCTTGGGGTCGAGGGTGACCACCATCTTCAACAGCCGTTTCAGGTCCCGGCGCCGGCAGACGATATAGATTTCGGTTACCGGCCCCGATTTGCCGGCACCGGCAAAGGTGGTGACCGGGTAGCCGCTGTCGCGGATTCTGGTCGCCAGCTGTTCCGAGTTCTCCCGACTGATCACCCGAAGGATGAGGTGGCCCATGGCGATCAGTTTCTCGATCTTGATGCCCACCAGGTTGCCGGTGGCGAAGCCGAAGGCGTAGATAATCCCCAGCAGGGGCTGGCTGGTGACGGTCTGGACGATGGTCGAGACCACCGCCAGCCAGATCGCCGACTCAAAAAAACCAAGCCAGAAGGCCAAAGCGGTTCTGCCGTGGACGATGGCGATGGTCCGCAGGGTGCCGAGGGAGACGTCGACGACCCGGGCGGTGAAGACCAAAAGGCCGTAGAGGAGAAAGGATGCGTCGATGCTGAAGGAGAAATCCATATCGGTTCGTCACTTGAGTAAAAGAAAAAAGGAAGAAAAACCCTGCCGATCAGCCGGCCCAGACTTTTCTAGTCACGCTGATCAGAAAAAAGAGTACTCCTCCGGCCACGACTCCGGCGAGCCCATTGCCGGCGAGCATGGTCAGGGCCGGCAGGATTCCGGACAGTGGTGCTGCCAGTGCCTCAAGGTGGTGGGCAAGGGGTGGCAGCCCGTGGACAAGGATGCCGCCGCCGACCAGAAACATCGCCACCGTCCCGGCAATACTGAGAAAGCGCATCAGCCACGGGGCCGCCGCCAGCAGAGCGCCACCCACGGCGCCTGCCGCGCCATTGCCCTGTCGCTGCAGCCACAGGCCAAGGTCGTCGAGTTTGATGATGATCGCCACCAGGCCGTAGACGAAGATGGTCATCAGCAGGGCGATGGCCAGCAGCACCCCAACCCGGACCGGCAGGGTAGCCTCGGCGACGGTGCCCAGGGCAATGACGATGATCTCGGCCGAGAGGACAAAATCGGTACGGATCGCCCCCTTGATTTTTGCCTGTTCGACAACAAGCAGGTCTCCTTCCGGGTCGACCAAGGTCCGGCTCAGCCGCTGCAACTCCGGCTCTGTCTCCCGCCGGGCTGGGAGGAAACGGTGCGCCAGCTTTTCAAAGCCCTCGAAACAGAGATAGGCACCGCCCACCATCAGCAGAGGGATGACCAGCCAGGGCAGAAAGGCACTGATCAGCAGGGCGGCCGGGACGAGCAGGGCCTTGTTCCACAGCGACCCCCTGGCCACCGCCCACACCACCGGGATCTCGCGGCTGGCCTGGACCCCGGCAACCTGCTGGGCGTTCAGGGCCAGGTCGTCGCCCAGTACCCCGGCGGTCTTTTTCGCCGCAAGCTTGCTGAGGATGGCGATATCGTCGAGAACGGTGGTGATATCGTCAAGAAGGGCAAGAAGACTGGCTCCGGCCATATGGGTTCTCCTCCTGGCTTTCCCGCGGCATTGCCGGGCAGCGGCGCTGAACCGGTATACCGGGACGGTCGGGGCTTTCGCCGCGCCGGTTACCATTGCAACTCCCTCTTAGCCAGTTCCGGCGAATCATGGCAAGAACTATTTGATCGGTCCAATCCGACTGCACTCTCTCCCCCATCCACCGGGGCGGCAGGCTCTTTTTCAGGCCACCTTGAAAAATGCTATTTCCGCCTAATCTTTGCGTTGAACGAATTAAATTGTCCTCAGAATATCAAATATATGGATGCAGAAAATGGTTTTCCTTCACCTTGATTTTGAACGAAAATTCGAATTTTTCAAGGCAACCTTAAGAAAGTCGTGCTCGGGACGGGACGGACCGGAAGGGTGGCGGTGGGGAACTGGAAATTGTTGGCAGATCGGGCCCGGGATGATAGAAGATGGTGGTGGCGGAACGGCAAAGCGAACCATAACCGACCGGTAACCGATGGCCCGACAATTTCTGCTGCTGAGCCTCATGCTCTTCTCTCTGTCCGCCGTGCCGCCTGCCCATGCCGCCGCCTACCATTTTGTCACCTTCCAGTTTCCGCCGCACGAGTACCAGGACGAAGAAGGCGAGGCGAGGGGGGCGGCGGTGGAAACGGTGCGGGCGATCATCGGCCGGCTGGGGCACAGCGTCACCATCGAGGTCCTCCCCTGGACCAGGGCCCTGAAAATGGTGCGTACCGGCAGGGCCGACGCCATCTTCACCGCCTACCGCAATGCCGAGCGGGAGAAATTTCTCGACTATTCCAGCGAGGTTCTCATCGATCAGGAGGTCTATCTCTATCGGCGGGCAGGCAGCGGGTTCGATTTTGATGGCACTCTCGAATCGATCCGCAACCGGAGGGTAGGCATCGTCTCGACCATCAGTTATGGGCAGGTATTTGCCAGTTATCGACCCTTTGTCCGTCTCGACAAGGCCAACCAACTTGCCCACAATGTCGAGAAACTGCTGAAAGGGCGGATCGATCTCTTCCCCAGTAACCGGTATGTTGCCGAGTACACCCTGGCGGAGATGGGGCTGAGCGGTCAGGTCGAGCGACTGCCGCGAATGGTCGAGAGTGTCCCCAGCTACATCGCCTTCACCAGGGAGCGTGATCTGCGGGCCCTGCGCCACCAATTCGATGCGGAACTGGTCGACATGAAAGAGAGCGGTGAGTATGCCCGCATACTCAGTGAGCATGGGCTGACCTGGTAACTTTTGCCGCTCCAACTAGAGGGCTGTCTGCCGATGAAAGCAGCACCGAAAAGTCTCTCCAAGGACCTCACCACCAGGCTGATCTATATCGTCCTGGTCATCTTTGCGGTGACCAGCCTGTTCAGCCTGTGGTTCTACTCCTCGGAGTCGAAAAAATCCTATCTCGCCACCCATGCCGAGTATCTTGCCTACCTCAGCGACAACCTGCAGGTCCCTCTGTGGAACATCGACCGTGACTGGATCGCCAGCATCTGCACTACCTTCGCCAGAAACGAGGTGGTCTCGCTGCTCAGGGTGGCCGGCGAGGATGGGGATGAACTCTTCAGCATGGTCAACGAACACGAACCGAGCCTGGTGGTCAACCGCCGGCCGGTCTACTACAAGGGGATACTGGTCGGGACGGTGGAGCTGGGGTTCACTGCCCTGCTCTACAGGAAAAGCAACAACGAGATGTTTTTCCGCAGTATCCTGCCGATGCTCTTTGTCATTTTCGGGCTGATGATTGCCAACTCCCTCCTTTTCAGCCGTCTGGTCGGCAAGCCGCTGAACCACCTGATGAGCAGGATCGAGGATATTTCCGCCGGCAACTACAGTGACCGGAACAGCACCTTCGAACATGCCGAGATCGAGAATATTCTCGAAAAATTCAACGATATGGCCACCCAGGTGGAAAAGCGGGAAGTCTCTCTGCTGGCGGCCAACAAGCAGCTGGAAAGCGAGATCGCCGAGCGGCAGCTGGCGGAACGGCGGCGGATCGAAAGTGACCGTCGCTACCAGCAGCTGGTCGAAGAGCTGCCGGTCGGGGTGTTCCGCTCCTCCGCCGACTACGATGGTGGCTACAGCATGGTCAACCCGGCCTTTGTCAAGATGCTTGGGCACGGCAGCGCCGAAGAGATGCTCGGCAAATCGGTGAAAAATGTCTACCGGGACCCGCTCATGCGGGATATCTTCGTGGAGATGCTCCATCGCGAGGGGACGATCCGAGGCCTGGTGCTGGAGTTCAAGAAGAGCGACAACCGCTCCCTCACCGCCCTGGTCACGGCCCATCTGGTCACCGACGGTCAAGGCCGGCCGCAGTACGTCGAAGGAATCGTTGAAGACATCACCGAGAGAAGCAACCTGGAAAAACAGATGCGTCAAGCCCAGAAAATGGAGGCCATCGGTACTCTGGCTGGCGGTATTGCCCACGATTTCAACAACATTCTCGCCTCGATCTTCGGCTTCACCGAGGCGGCCAGAATGCGCTACGGCAAAGGGGAAAATGTCGACAAATATTTCTCCGAGATCCTCGATGCCGGTCTGAGGGCACGGAGCCTGATCAAGCAGATGCTCACCTTCAGCCGCCAGACCGAGGTGAATCGGGAGGCGATCAGCATCGGCCCGATCATCAAGGAGACCATCCAGTTCCTGCGCGCCTCCCTGCCGGCGATGATCGATATCAAGTGGTCGCTTGCTGCCGACAACGGGGTGGTGCTGGCCGACCCGACCCATATCCACCAGATTCTCATGAACCTCTGCACCAACTCGGCCCATGCCATGCGAGAGAAGGGAGGGATGCTGGAAATCTTCCTCGACGACCTGAAGGTGGTGACAGACGGCGGCTGCGCTGAGCCATTTGCCGGTTTGCCGCCTGGCGACTACCTGCAGCTCAGTGTGGTCGACAATGGCCATGGGATCAGCCCGGAGATCCAGGAACGGATCTTTGAGCCGTTTTTCACCACCAAGCCCCGGGGCGAGGGGACCGGTATGGGGCTGGCGGTGATCCATGGACTGATCCGGGATATGGGTGGAGCCATTTCGGTGGTCAGCAGGTCGGATGAGGGGGCAGCCTTCCATGTCTGCCTGCCGAAGTATGCCGGGCCCGGTCTGGATCACGGCAAAGGGGAGCCGACTGCGCCGGCCGCCGGTTCGGCCAGGATTCTCCTGGTCGACGACGAGGAGGGGTTCCGCAGTTCCAGCCGGGAAGTTCTCGAGCAGCTTGGCTACCAGGTGGCCATTGCCGCCGATGGCCTTGAGGCCTACGATATCTTCATGCGCCGGCCGCACTTTTTCGACCTGGTGATCACCGACCTGGCCATGCCGAAAATGACCGGCCTGGAACTGACTAGAAGACTGAAGGAAAAAAATCCTGCCCTGCCGGTTATTCTCTGCACCGGCCATAATGAGGGGCTCGGTGAGGGTCTTCATCACGGACTCAGCAAGGGAGCCGGCAAGGGACTGAACAGTACGGGGGCAGATTCCCGGGGCTTTCATGCCATTCTTCTCAAACCGGTGCTTGCCAAGGAACTCACCGCGGCGATTCAGGGTGTGCTGGCAGCAGGGGGAGGCGGGCAATGGTAGCCGGAGCGAGGATCCTGGTAGTCGATGACGACCGGAAAATCTGCCAGTTTCTTGCCGATCTCCTTGATGGTATCGGCCATCGGCCGGTGGCCGCCAACAGCATCGCCGAGGCGAGAAAGGCGGTCTTCGCCGACGGCTTCGATCTGGTTCTCCTCGATCTCGATCTTCCCGACGGCAACGGTCTGAGCCTGTTACCGGAACTCCAGGCTGCCGCCGGTAATCCGGAGGTGATTATCGTCACCGGGACCGGTAACAGTGAGGGGGCGACCATCGCTTTCAAATACGGCGCCTGGGATTTTATCCAGAAGCCGTTCACCATGGAGGAGGTCTCACTGCCGATCCAGCGGGCCCTCGCCTACCGCCAGGAGAAAAGATCGACACAGCCGCCGGTGGTGTTAAAACGATCCGGAATTATTGGTAACTCCCATCCATTGCAGTGCAGTTTGCAAGAGGTGGCGAGGGCCTCGGCCTCCGACGCCAGCGTTTTGATCAGCGGTGAGACCGGTACTGGTAAAGAGCTTTTTGCCCGGGCCATCCACGATAACAGCCGTCGGGCGGGGGAAAGTTTTGTCGCCGTCGACTGCGGTGCCATTCCCGAAACCCTGGCCGAGGCAAATTTCTTCGGCCACGAAAAAGGGGTGTTCACCGGTGCCGAGAGCAGGCGGGACGGGCTGGTCCGCCAGGCGGAGGGGGGAACCCTGTTTCTTGACGAGATCGGCGACCTGGCCCTGCCGATCCAGAAAATCCTTCTCCGCGTCCTGCAGGAAAAGAAAATCCGCCCCTTGGGCGGCCGGGAGATCGCCGTTGACTTTCGCCTGCTGGCGGCGACCAACCGTGATCTCGGTCAACTGGTGCAGGAGTCGAAATTCCGTGAGGATCTGCTCTATCGGATCCGGGCGATGGAAATCAGGCTGCCGCCTCTGCGTCTGCGGGGTGAGGATATTCCGGAGATCGTGGTCCATAAGGCGCACCAGCTGAGCACCGTCTACGGTACCGATCTGAAAGGGATTTCACCGGAATTTATGCGGTTGCTGGGCGATTGCCAGTGGCCCGGCAATGTCCGGGAACTGATCAATGTCCTCGAGTTTGCCCTCGCCAGCGCCGGCAGCGACCCGGTTCTCCACCCCAAGCATCTGCCGCCGGAGTACCGCGCCTCACTCCTCGACGCCGTGCCCCGGCTTCCCGCCGGCCTCTTCGACCTGCCGGATGGTGGCCCGGACGAGATTTTTCCCACCCTCAGCCTCTTCCGGGCCGGTTTGGAGGAGCACTATCTGCAGACCCTGGTCAGGAGGGTGAAGGGAAACCGGGAGGCTGCCCTCCGCCTCTCCGGTATCTCCCAGGCAAGGCTCTATGAACTGCTGAAAAAGTACCGTCTCTCGCTGCAGAAACCCTTCTGAGCAGCCCCGGGCTCGACTGTTCAGCACCTCTCAGGCCTAGGTCCGGTCGGTCACAACCCGGGCAGCACCTCCACCAGGTAGCGGCAGCTGAGCTTCCGGCCGCTGGCCGGGTTGAACAACTCGGCGTGGAAAGAGCGGCCAAACACCATCTCGGCGGTGAGGATGGCGGTGGTCCCTGAATAGAGAACGAGGCCGTCATGGCTGTGGAGATCATCCTCCTCCTTCCCCAGGGCCCGGTTCAGATGGCCAAGAAGCTGGCGGGGCGAGAGCATGCTGCCCAGGGTGGTCTCCTGGTAGAGGATTTCCTCGCCGCCATCGCTGGCGACAGTCCAACTCCTCAGAAGCAGACGGTCCCAATCGGCTTCGAGCTCCCGGTAGTTCCAGACGACGGTGGAGAGGATGTTCGGGCAGATCTGTTTGGAGGCCTGGACACTGTGCCGCTCCAGTTCCCGGTCGGTATGGTCGCTGCCGACGCCGATGTATATCTCTCCGCCGGCAACCAAAACGACAAATTCCACCTCCCCGGAACTCCTCTCGCCGACCACCTCTATCCTCTCGTCAAGGGTGATGCTGCCGGCCGGCAGGGGATAGAGCATCGGTACCGATGGCGGTGGGGCGACCCCTTCCCGGGCCAGTTCGGCAATATGGGCCTTGACCGCCTCGGTGTTCCGGCCGGTGTAGCCCGCATTGACCACCCGCTTGACCGGCAAGGCAAGCGGTCGGGTGGTGCTCCCTGTCGCCAGGGTAAGATTGAGCGTGGGCATCTGTTCTCCCTGTGGTGGGTAAAATTGTTGTTGTTGCTCGCCGGGGCCGGCTGGCACCGGCCGGCATTGCCGGTCGTCTACCCGGTAGACCCGGTCATCGAGGGCACTGAATTCCCTGCGAACTGTTGCCGGCAGCTCTGGATCGATTTCGCAGCTGAGGTAACAGCCCTCATCCCCGGCCTCGGCGACAATCCTGCCAAGGGGATCGACCACCATGCTGTGGCCGGCAAAGGGGGTACCCTGGCTGCTGCCGGCACAGTTGCAGGAGAGGAGGTAGGCCAGGTTCTCATGCGCCCTGGCCTGGTTGAACAGGCGCCAGGCGGCCAGGCGGACCATCGGCCAGGCGGAGGGGATGAGGAACAGGCCGGCACCGGCATCGACCATCAGCCGGTAGATTTCCGGAAAACGGAGATCGTAGCAGGTGGTAATCCCCGCCCGGCCCCAGGGAAGATCGAAGACCACCGGTCCGGCACCGGCGGTGAGCAGTGCCCTTTCCCGCGACTGGAAGCCAAAGAGATGCACCTTGCGGTAGCGGCCGATGATCTCGCCGCCGGCATCGACCATCAGGGCGGTATTGAAGATGTTGTCACCGTCCCGTTCGACGAAGCTGCCCAGCATGGTGTGGGTGGCCTTGTTGGCTATCTTCGCGCGCAGGGTGGTAATCAGCGGACCGTCGATGGCTTCGCTGTCGGCGGTAAAGTTGTCGAAGGAGAAGAAGCCGCTCGGCCACAGCTCCGGCAGGAGGAGCAGGTCGCAGGCCGGGGCCTCGTCGAGCAGTTGGAGGACTGTTGCCAGACTCTCTTCTTTGCGACGGTCAGTTACCGCAAGCTGGATGGTTGTGATTCGGATCATCTCTTTTCCCGTTGAGGCTGTGGCAATTGCCGGTAGCTGTCGACAACTGCCAGTAGCTGCCGGTATCTGCCAGAATGGCTAATTCACGTACCTGCTGAAGACCAGTGCCAGATCGGGAAAGGCGATGAGCAGGCCGATCATCACGAAAATAATCAACACAAAAGGGATACAGCCGGCGATCACGTCGTTGATCGACCCCCGGCCGCGCACTCCCTGAACCACATAGAGATTCAGTCCCACCGGCGGGGTGATCAGCGCCATCTCGATGAGCAGAATGACCAGAACCCCGAACCAAACCGGGTCAAAACCGAGGGCCACGACCACCGGCGCGACGATGGGGATGGTGATCACCATCAAAGAGAGGGTTTCGACGAAAAAACCGAGCACCACATACAGGGCGATGACCATGAACAGGGTGTTGTATCTGGAAAGTCCCAGTTCGTTGATAAAGGTGGTCAGCATTGTCGCCAGGCCCACCGCGTCGAGGATGAAGTTGAGGAAACTGGCGGCAACCAGGATGAGCATGATCATTGCCGTGGTCCGCATCGTCCCTTCGCAGACATCCCGGAAAAACTTGAGGTTGACCGCCCGGTAGAAGCCGGCCAGGGCAAGGGCGGAGAGAACGCCCAGGGCCGCTGACTCGGTGGGGGTGGCCAGCCCGGCGTAGATCGAACCGATGACCACAAAGAAGATGGTGAAGACCGGAATGATGTCCTTCAGGCAGGCAAAACGCTCGGCCCAGGAGACGTTGCTTCTCTGCCCGCTCAGGTTCGGGCGGAGGGTGCAGATCACCAGCACTGCCAGCATGAAGAGGAGGGTGAGGAGGATCCCCGGGACGATGCCGGCAAGAAAGAGCTGGGGAATGGAGGTGTTGGTGAGAAAACCGTAGACGATGAGATTGATCGACGGTGGGATGAGGATACCAAGGGTGCCACCGGCGGCGATGGAGCCGGCAAAGAGCCCCTCGTGGTAGCCGTGCCGGCGGGCCTGGGGCAGGGCGACGGTGGAGATGGTGGCGGCGGTGGCCACACTGGAACCGGAGGTGGCGGCAAACATCGCCGCGGTGCCGATATTGGCGTGGAGCAACCCTCCCGGCAGCCAGGAGAGCCAGCGGTCGAGGGCCTGGTAGGTTTTCCCGGCGATACCGGCGCGGAGAAGGATTTCTCCGAGCAGGACAAAAAGCGGGATGGAGAGGAGGATGAAGTCGGTACTGGCGGTCCAGGAGATCTCACCGATGGCCCGGTAGACCGGAAAGGGCGTGAAGAACTGGCCGAGCAGCAGGGCGAGGACAGCCAGGGTGACCGCCACCGGCACACTGAACAGCAGCAGGGCGAGAAGGAGAACGATGGTGGTCCAGATTATCATTGCTTCCCCCCTTCGCCGTCGGCAGTCTTTTGCCTTGCCGCCGCATTGCCCTCTTTAATCTCTTCATCCAGGGTACCGATGGCTGAAATCTGCTGCACCTCGGCCAGCCCCCGTTGCCAGATGCCGCCGATGGCGCCGAAAAGGAGCATGTATATGGTCCAGGTGAAAAAGAGGAGACCAATCAGCCAGAGGGACTGGGGAATCCACATCGGGGTCTGCAGGGAGGTGTTGGCGGTGGACTGCCTGGCGATCGAGGTGAGCAACACCTGGCCAGCGAAATAGCTGAGCACAGTCATGAACAGGGCGAACAGGGAGAGGGAAAAAATATCCAGAGCCAGCCGCAGCCGGGCGGCCAGTCGGCTGTAGACCACGTCGATACGGATATGGGCCTTGCGGTAGAGGGCGTAGGCGAAGGCCCAGCTGCAGCTGATCGCCATGGCGTAGCCGGAAATTTCGTCGGCACCGCCCAGGGAGATGGTGAACGCCTTGCGCAGGATCACCTCCACGGCAATCAGGCCCGAGGTGGCAAAGAGAAGGGCGCCGCTGACCCAGGTGGCAAGCCTGGCAATTCGCTCTCCCGTGTTGATCGTTGTCCGCAGGCTGTTCACCATCATTTCCTCCTCCCGGGGTCCCCGGGTCCTGGGTCCCCGGGTCCTGGGTCCCCGGTCCTGGGTCCCGGGGTTTCAGGGTCTCAGGGTCTCAGGGTCTATTTGACAGCGGTGATTCCGGTAAGCTGGCCCACCGACTCGTTCCACCTGCTCACCACCGAGCCATCCACCTTGGCGGCCCAAGCCGGCAGAACGTTATTGACCAGGATCTCTTTGGCCAGGGCCCGGTCACCCTCGGAGACGGAAAGAATCTCCACCTTGCCGGGCTTGCCGTAACTGCATTCGCGACCGGCCAGGCAGTCGAGGCCGGCCTGGGTCTCGGCGGCGGTGACCTCCCAGGCGGGCTGTTCCATCTTGCTGGTGATCAGTTCCTGCAGTTGCGTCTGCATCTCTTTGCTCAGCGAGTTCCACTTCTGCATGCTGATTACCCCGATCACGTAGTCCCAGCCACCCACCGGCAGCGGGTAGACATAGTCGACCACCTCACCCCAGCCGGCGGAAAAGCCGGAGAGGCTGCCGGTGATCGCCCCGGAGACGACATCGCGCTGCAGGGCCTGGGAGACCTCACTAAAGGGCAGCGTAACCCCAGAGGCACCGAGGGCGGTAACGAATTCGGAGGTGGTCCAGCCACTGGCACGAATCTTTTTGCCCTTCAGGTCGGCGAGGCTCTCCAGTTTCACCCGGCTGAAGATGACCTGGGCGGGATAGGGGACGACGCTGAGGAGTTTGGCGTCAAAGTCCTTCTCCAGATACTCTTCGAGAAGCGGCCGGAAGGCGGCCACCACCTTTCGAGCCTGGTCGATATCGGTGGCCAGCGCTGGCAGGTCAAGACCGGCCAGGACCGGGGAGTCGGAGACGACGTAGTCGACCACCGTGTGGACCACGTCAAAGACCCCCAGTTTCATCTGGCGCAGGGGGGCTGGGCCGTCAAGTTTGACCTGGCTGAGGCTGGTGACACTGGCCTCGATACCGATCTCTTTGGCCGTTTCCGTCCAGAACGGTTGTTCAAAGTTTTTGTGCAGGGTGAGGTTGCTCCAGCTGCCGACCACCCGCATCTCCTCGGCCAGAACTGTGCCGGTGGGCAGACTGATGGCGGCTAGACAAAAGGTGGTGAGCAGGGTCTTCCGAAAGGCGGTGCCGATTTTTTTCATGTTTTTTCTCCTCATGACATTGGCTGGTACAGATGGAAGAGGGTTTCCGGCAAGAAACTTTCCTCCGTTTACGCCCGCAGGGAACAGCGGGCAAAATGGTCGTTGCGCAGATCGCCCACGAACATATGGCCGGGGGCATGGGTTATGGCAAAGGGGAGCCTGGCCTGGCGGAGGACGTTTTGCGGCGTCACCCCGCAAGCCCAGAAGAGGGGGATCTCCCCGGGCAAAATTGCCACCGCCTCCCCGTAATCGGGCCGGTCGAGGGCAGCGATACCGATCATCTCCGGGTAGCCGACCTGGACCGGTTCGCCGTGCACATCGGGGAAATGGGCGGTGATGGCACAGGCTCGGGCCACTTGTCGGTGTTGTACGGGGCGCATGCTGACCACCATCTTGCCGTGGAAGGGGCCAGCCGGTTCCAGGTCGATGCTGGTGTTGTACATGGCGACATTTTTGCCCTCAAGGATATGGCGCAGGGGGATGTCGGCGTCAATCAGGGCCTGCTCGAAGGAAAAACTGCAGCCGAGCAGGAAGAAGACCAGATTATCGCGAGAGTACCGGCGGATATTGGCGGCCTGGTCAACGATCTGGCCATTCTCCCAGACCAGATAGCCTGGGATGGTGTCGAGAAGGTTGGCGGAGTCGGCGATTGTTGTGGTCAGATGGCTGCCTGGGCCGACTTTTTCCAGCAACGGGCAGGGCTTGGGGTTTCGGCGGCAGAACTCTTCGAAGTCAGTGGCGTATTCTTCCGGCAGCACCACCAGATTGGCCTGGACAAAGCCGCTGCACTCGCCGGCAGTCTGGCCGGTAAAGGTCCCGTTGGCAATCTCTTTTCGCAGTTCTTTCGGTTGCATGCAAAACTCCTTGAGGTCAGTCAGCCCAACCTGGCCGGCCGCGGCAGAGTCGCTGCGGTTGATGTACTGGACTGAATATACAGAAAATATTTCGTCCTCTTGCTGATAGCTGTGCCGATATTCGTACAGCTGTACCTTTATAGCACAATTTGTGCCAAATTGCATTGTTTGCCATCCCGGCCGCTGCCGGCAGGGGGGATGGAACGTATGCAACCGTAGGGGCACGGCATGCCTTCTCCCTGTTGGACAACCCAGCGGTAGGGGCACGGCATGCCCTCTCCCTGTTGGACAACCCAACGGTACGGGCACGGCATGCCCTCCCCCTGTTGGACAACCCAGCGGTACGGGCACGGCATGCCCTCCCCCGTTGGACAACCCAACCGTAGGGGCACGGCATGCCGTGCCCCTACCGGAAGATATTCCATTTTTCCAGAATACAGGGGTCATGTATTCCACTATTCCGTTCTGGCACCAATCCTTGCGCCACATTCTCCCCTCTCCTGGTCGGTGGCGGGCGAGCGGCCATCTCTCCCGCCGTCCGTCTGGAGTGAGGCGAAAAGAGAGAGAAAGAGAGGCAACGGGCAGAGGAGGGGCAGCGGAACAGTTTTCTCAGTGGTAATGATCGGGAGGGATTGGTATGGTCTCAGGTGAGAAGGGGGGCCGGCAGCGGTTTCCCCTCCAAACGGCGACCGGCCGGAAATGCCCCTTCCCGGGGGAGAGGGCCGGTGCCAGTTTTTTTAGGTTTCCGGCAGTGCCGGCAAACCACCGATTAACACCTATCGTCTCCTGAAACCTATGTCAACCGACCTGCTCCCGGAGTCCCGGCGGTCGCCACTGCCCGGCACCCTTTCGGCAATTTTCGTCTATGGCCGGCCAGTCCTGGTTTTCGGTGGGATGGTCTGCGCCTTGGCGGTGATGTGGAAGCAGAGCCCGCTGGTCTACATTATCGGCGTCTCCCTGCTTTTTCTCTCCATGACCTTTGATCTGGTCGATGGCTGGTTTGCTGCCCGCTACCGTCCCGACGCCCCCCTCGCCCATCTGGCCGACCGGCTGCTGGACAAACTGGTCTATTCCATCATCTTTCCGGTGATTGCCGTCGGGATGATGTGGCGACTGCTTATCCTGACCCCCGATTACTCAAAAGGGCAGCTGCTCCATGCCATTTTTGTCCTGCTGCTGTGTGTGACGGTGCTGATCAGGGACAACTTTGCCGCCTTCATGCGCGGCTTCGCCCTCAGGCAGGGGGTGGAACCGGCCCTCAGTGAATACAACCGCCTGCGGACGGTAGTCGCCGCGCCGGTGAGTGCCCTGCTCTATGCCTACGCCTTCCATATTCCGGAAGGGCCGAACTCCTGGCTCTATTTCAAGATGACCTGGCTGGCCAATTTCCCTCTGCAGGTGCTCCTGCTGATCGAAATTGTCTTCATGGTGATCAATTTTGGCTCCATTGCCGGCTATTGCCGGCGCTACGGCACCTTCTGCCTGGATGAGCTCTGTTTC
The DNA here is from genome assembly GCA_011390165.1 of Desulfobulbaceae bacterium. Taxonomy (GTDB): domain Bacteria; phylum Desulfobacterota; class Desulfobulbia; order Desulfobulbales; family Desulfocapsaceae; genus Desulforhopalus_A. The sequence continues at coordinate 64,053 of JAABSV010000009.1, read as the reverse complement.
GAGGACCCGGTGCTGCGGCGGCGGATTCTCGCCAGCCTGCCCAACGCCCTGACCGTGATGAACGCCCTGATGGGCTTGATCGCGGTATTTTTCGCCTATCAGGGGCGGATCAAGGAGGCGTACCTGATGATTATCGGCGCGGCCACCTTCGACAAGCTGGACGGGGCGGTGGCCAGACGGCTGGGGCTGACCGAACCGCTGCCGGAGGAGGAGGGCCGGCGGATCAACTTTGGCGGCCTTCTTGATGACTTTGCCGATGCGGTGAGCTTCTGTATCGTTCCCGGCTGGATCTTTTATATCTGTCTGAGCGACCTGGCAGGCGGGCAGTTTGCCCACTTGCCGCTGCTGCTGGTCTCCCTGCTCTATGCCGGGCTGGGGCTTGGCAGGCTTGTCTACTTCACTCTCGACAAGGCGCCGATTCCCGGTTTTTTCAAGGGGTTACCCACCCCGGCCGGGGCGATGCTGGTCCTGGCGCCGCTGGTCATGTTCAGCCAGAGCCTCGCCGCCCCGTCGCCATGGACCACCTTCTGGGGCTACTTCTCCTTTTCCCTGATGATCGTTACCGCCCTGCTGATGAACTGCTACTGGATCCACTATCTGCACATGGGCCGCTTCATCAGCCGCAACCGCTGGATGACCTACCTCTGTCTGGCCATCCTGGCAACAGTGGTGACCCCCTACTTCGGCCAGGTCTGCCTGGCCTTCATGGTCTTCTATCTCTTCTCGCCGCTCTATACCTGGCGGATCGATCCCAAAGAGGCGGCCCGTGAGTCGTCCTCTACTTCCGGGTGAATGGGAACATTTGCGCTCTGCCCGGTTGTCATGATCCGTAGGTGATCTGCATTGCCCCTCTGGGCGACCGCCGGTGCCCCTGCGGCACTGTTGTTGGTCGTACTCTGCATTGCCCCTCTGGGCGACCGCCGGTCGCCCCTACGGCACTGTTGTTGGTCGTACGGGAGGGTTATTCTGCAGGTGCTCTGCGCATTGTGGGCGACCGCCGGGCCTCCCGAATAAACCATGGTTTGCAGGTGATCACCATGGCCCCGTAGGGGCGACCGGCCGGTCGCCCCACAGGCTATTGCCTGGAAAAGTGCCAGAATTCCGGGGAGAGCATGACCAGGAAGGGGATGAGTTCGAGACGGCCGACCAGCATGTTGGCAATAAAGAGCATTTTGCTCACCGGCTGCAGGCCTGCGAAACTGCCCATCGGGCCGATCTCGCCGAGTCCGGGGCCGATGTTACCTATGGTGGCCGCCGCCCCGACCATGCCGATGATGGCGTTCTTCTCGATCATCGTCACCACCAGGCCGGAGACAACGAGGAGAAGAAGGTAGAAGAGGAGAAAGCTGAGCATCTGCCGCTGCACTTCCCGGTGGACGGTCACCCGGTCGATCTTGATCGGCAGGACCGCCATGGGGTGGACCATCTGGTCGATTTCTCGGACCAGGAACTTGCCCGCGAACATCACCCGCACCACCTTGATCCCCCCCCCAGCTGAACCGGCGCAGCCGCCGATCAGCATCATCGCAAAGAGAACAGTCTGGGCAGGGATGGCCCACAGGGCGAAATCGGCCGAGGAGAAACCTGTTGTGGTGACAATGGAAACGATCTGGAAGAGGCTGTCCCGCCAGTTGGCGGCCACCGTCCCCTCGCCACTGGCCGCGAGCAGCGCCCAGAGCAGGACCGAAAAGAGCACCACCGTGCTGAGATAGAAACGGAACTCTTCGCTTGCCGACAGAGAGTGGGGATTGCCTTTCAGGAGCAGCCGGTACTGGAGGGCGAAGTTGCTGCCGGCCAGAAACATGAACAGGGTGACTATCCAGGTCACCGCCGGGCTGGCGTAGCCCATGATCGATTCCGGGTGCGGCGAGAAGCCGCCGGCCGCCATGGTTGAGAGGGCGTTGCACAGGGCGTCGAACCAGGGCATCCCGACCAGGATCAGGGCAACGATCTCCACCACGGTGAGAAGTATGTAGACCAGCCAGAGAGCCTTGGCGGTCTGGGCAATCCGCGGGGTGATCTTATCCTCGGTCGGTCCCGGTGCCTCGGCAAAGAAGATTCGCCGCCCGGCAACCCCGAACTGGGGGAGGATGGCCACGAAGAGAACGATGATCCCCAGTCCGCCCAGCCACTGGCTGAGGCTTCGCCAGAAGAAGAAGGCGCGAGGGTAGAGAGAAAAATCGGTAAGGATGGTGGCGCCGGTGGTGGTGATCCCGGAGACCGACTCAAAGATGGCGTCGAGGGGGGTGATGGCAAAGAAGAGGTAGGGGATGGCCCCGATCAGGCCGGCGGCGCTCCAGGTGAGGGCGACCACGCAGAGCCCTTCGTTGCGGCGGAGGCTGTCCAAATCCCGGCTGCCCCGTCCAAGCCAGCGACAGAGGAGCCCCAAGACAAGAGAGCAGCCGGCGGCGGTGACAAAGGGGTGGATGGTCCGGTACTCGCCAATCGCTGCCGCCAGCAGCGCCGGCAGGAGCATGATTGCAGCAAAGGCCAGCAGGATATAGCTCAGGGCCCTGGCGAGCAGTTTCGGCTTCATGGAAAGAAGAGTTTTTTGACGGTTTCCGAATCTTCCTGCATGGTGAAGACCATCAGGTGGTCACCGGGGAGCAGGCTGCTGTCACCAGCGGGGATGTGGATGCGGTGGCCCCGCCTGATCAGGCCGATAATAGCCCGAACCGGGAAGTGGAACGTCTTGATGGCGATCTTTTTGAACGAGTCGGGAAGCGTCAGCTGCAGCATCTCTCCCTTACCCCCCTCGATCAGGGCGATTATGTTCACCCGCTGGGCCTGAACCCGGTTGAGCACCTCGGTGAGGGCCGAGGCGCGGGGGGAGACCATCACATCGACGCCAACCCGGGAAAAGAGCTCGTAGTTCTGGAGATTGCTTACCCGGGTGATGATCCGCTGCGAGCCGAGCTGTTTGATCAGCAGGGCGCAGAGCAGGTTTTTTTCGTCGTTGTTGGTGGTACAGACACAGACATCGGCCTCGGCAATGGACTCGCTCTCCAGCAGTTCCAGGTCGGTGCCGTCGCCACGCAGGACCAGGCTCTTTTTCAGGGTGTCGGCGAGGAGGACGCAGCGCGCCCGGTCGTGCTCGATGATCTTAACCTTGATGCCCCGGCCTTCGAGCATTTCCGCCAGCATCAGGCCGACGCTGCCGCCACCGATGATGGCAACACTCTTCACTTTGCGGAGGGTACCGAGAAAATCGGCGGCCAGCGAGTCAAGGGCCTGGCTGGTGCCGATAAAAAACACCTTATCGTCCAGTTCGATGACCGTGTCGCCGTTGGGAATGAAGAGCACCCCGTTTCGGGAAACCCCGGCAATGAGCACGTTGCGGGGGAGGCGGCAGTCGCGGATCGGGGTGTTGAGGATCTTCGCCCCGGAGCCGATCCGGTATTCCAGCAGTTTTGCCTTACCACCGGCCAGCCACTCCACATCCAGGGCGGCCGGTACCGAGATGATCCGGAAGATATCCTGGGTGAGCAGCTGTTCCGGCCAGATGATCGAATCGATATCGTAGCGGCTCTGGTAGTTGTTGTGGCTGGTCGAGGCGAAATTGCGGTAGAGGGCCGGCTTGGTGAGAAAGCAGATGGTTTCGGTGTCGACGATTTTTTTGATCGTCCAGCAGGCTACGATGTTCGCCTCGTCCAGGGCAGAGCAGGCAATGAAGAGGTTGACCGTGCCGGCGCCGATTTTCTCGAGGACGGCGATATCGCTACCGCTCCCCTCTGCTACCCCCACGTCCAGGTTGCCGAAGCGCTCCGCGGACTCCCCAGGGTCGTGGAGGACGGTGAGATTGTGCTGCTGGTGCAGCCGGCTGGCGATCTGGTAGCTGATATCTGTGGACCCGTACAGCAAAATGTCCATGTGGTCTCGTCTGTTAAGGGGCCGGATGGTGCCTATCGCACCACTTTGCGGTGAACGGTGTCGAAACACTACCACCGGATGGAGAGTGTCGCACCTTCTTTTTTCCCTATCCAGCAGTGGTTCCAGTCACCTGCGCTGGTCGGGCGACCGGCCGGTCGCCCCTACACCATCGGTGTGGAACGCACCTGTAGGGTAGTTTTGGTGGAATGCACGTGAGGGGTTATTTTGTTATGTGTTCAATCGGTGTTGATTCACCTGTGGGGTTTTTGTGACGCGATGGTTGGTTTTGCAACGTTCTGCCGATCACCATCGCACCGTAGGGGCGACCGGCGGTCGCCCATGGATCGGCCCTGCGACATTCGCCGTTAACCACACGAAAGGAAAATTTTCGCGACGCGGCGGTTGTCCTGCCAGGTTTGCCGTGACCTGCTATGTCCCCCCCCCATTTGGGCGACCGGCCGGTCGCCCCTACACCGGCGTTGTTGATTGCACCTGTCGTAATCGCTCCGGGTAGAGGCAATCAGGGGGTGCATTTCTCAGCCAGACCGTCTATCATCGAACTGCCGGCCGGAGCAGAGGGCAGTGGCGGAAGAGATACCTGCGGGGCGGTTGCCCGCTCCCCGAACATGTGAAGAATCATTTTACCCTGGAGGTGTCTCCTTGGCACGAAGCAATTTTTCCTTTGAAAAGCGGAAGAAAGAGTTGGAGAAGAAGAAAAAAAAGGAAGAGAAACTGCAGCGCCGGCTGGAGAAGAATAAAACCCGGCCGGACGATGGCGAAGAGGGGATTGGACAGGACGATGAACTGGTCGATCAACCCGCCGATGAGCCGGCAGACAGGCCAGTCTCTCCCCCCGATTCAGCCGGCGATTGACGGGGCGGAAGGTCTTCTCTCCCTCACCTTTTTGCCGGGTGCCGGTACCCTTAAAGGCTTATCTGGCTTATCTGGCATATCTCGCTACTAGGGCTAATAAGGCTTGTCCGGGCTGACCCGGCTAACGCGGCTAACCCAGTCCAGAGTCCTCGCCTCGAAATAGGGATAAAAGGGGTTGTAGCGCAGGCGGAAGAGCCAGTGGAAGGGGATCGCCAGGAGGCTGTTTTCTCCCTGCAGCAGCATCGTGCCCGGAAAAGGGGCGTCGCCGCCGTGGGATCCGGGGCCGTAGAACGGGTCATCCGGTGGAATGGTTATGGCGAGATGAGAGAGGGAAAAGACCCCGGCGGGCCAGGAAAGGCCAAGGTCAATCGGCTCCAGGGTCGCCAGGCTTCCCGCCGGCCGGTGCAACAGGCTGACCGCCATGCTCTCTTTGCTGCGGTTGCTGATGAGGGAAAGGGCAAACGGCAGGGGCTGGTCCGCCGGCAGGGTGCCGGCCAGCAGCTCCGGTGATTCGTGCAGGAAAGGGGAGAGTCCGGCGAAACGATTGCGGTCGAAGAGGACCAGTTCGTTGCCGGAGGTGGGCAGCCGGTTGAGCAACTGGCGGGTGATGCCGGTGGCATCGACGGTGTCGTCGACGGCCGAGGAAAAAACAAGTATTTTCGGAAAGTTTTGAAGTTTAATGTTCCCTCGGCCGGCGGCCAGTGTCTTGATCCGCCCGGCAACCGATCGAGTCAGCCGGTAGACATGACTGGCGGCGTTGACCGCAAAGGAAGAGTACTTGTAGGGGTCGACTTCCGGGTTCAGGGAGAGCCAGGCCAGCCGGGCCAAGCCGGGCAGGCGGGCAATGCTGTCGACCATGCCGGCAAACGCGGCGGTCGGGTGGATGGCAACCGCCGGCGAAACCAGGACCAGGCTGGCCGGAGGGGGATTTTTGCCCTCTTCCAGGCAGTTCAGGGTGTACTCCAGGGCCAGGGTGGCGCCGGTGGAGAAGCCGATGATCGAATAGGGCTGGCCGCTGGTGGCAAGATAGTCGGCGGCCATGGCCACCGTCGCCGTCATATCGGGCCAGGTGGTCTCCTTGAGGGCGGCGGGAATCGTCCCGTGCCCGGGGAGGCGTAGCCCCACCACCCGGTAGCCGTGGCGGTTCAGGGTGGTGCCGATTGCCCGCAGGCTGTAGGGGGAGTCACTCATGCCGTGCAGCAGGAGGATGGCACCCCGCGGCCTGGCCACCGGCAGCTCAAAGCTGCGGTTGTAGTCGGGGGTGTCGGCCGGAGGTGCCGGCCGGTCGGCGGCGTAGCGGAGCAACTGGTTTTCCGGCCCCCTTGCGCCGTTCTTCCGGATGGTGTCGGCAAGTTCCCGGAAAAGAAGCTCTTCAAGAGCCAAATAGTCCTGAAAGGTATCTGCCCGCGCTGCCTGGTCGACGCTGAATTCACCGGCCAGCGGCCGGTCGTGCCAGGGGTGCAGCGGTGCCTTGCCGCAGCCGGGCAAGAGGGAAGAGAGCAGGAGCAGAAGAAAGGCTGCGGCAAAACTGCTGTGGCGGCGCGGCATCGGCGGCACCGGCCTCAGCAGGCGATCAGCTCATAGTCGAGACTGCCGAAGGAGAGTTTCTTGGCGTACTCCAGCTGAAAGCGGTAGGGGATGTCGTAGGCCAGCCTGGAGAGTTGCAGTTCGGCCCGCTCTTCCACCAGGTCCAGGGAGGCGGCATCCAGGGCCACCGGGTCACGGCAGACGAGGATGCCGATATCCGGGACGATCTTTTCATAGGTCTGCCCCATGCAGTCGCAGTCCTTGGATATCCTGGTGAGGATGTTGAGGTAGAGGCTTTTCCCCTGAAAGAGGTTGGCTACCCCGCAGGCATGCTCGACAATCTTTTGCTGCAGATCCTCGCAGGTTGCCCCCCAGTTGAATTTCACCGCCCCGAAGCGGCACATCGCCAGACACTGGCCGCAGCCGATGCAGCGGTTGGCGGCGATTTGCGCCACCCCATCCTGGAGGGTGACCGCTTCCTTCGGACACCACTCGACACAGATGCCGCAGCCGATACAGTTCTTTTTGATAATTTTCGGTTTGGCGGTGGAATGCTGGCTCATTTTCCCCTTACGACTGGCGCAGCCCATCCCCAGGTTCTTGATGGTGGCGCCAAAGCCGGCGAGGAGATGGCCGGTGAAGTGGGAGACCATCACCAGGGCGTTGCACTTGGCGAAGAGGGCGGCAATATGCACCGGGGAGTGCGGGGAGCCGGGGACCGGCACGGCAACCTCCTCGTCACCGAAGAGGCCGTCGGCCATGATGATCGGCATGCCGGTGGCGGCGTGGTCGAAACCCTGGCGGTGGGCATGGTTGATGTGGCGGATGGCGTCGCTGCGGTTGCCTTTGTAGAGGGTCGATGTCTCGGTGAGGAAGGGGAGGCCACCGCGTTCCTTCACCGCCTCCCCGAGCATGCGCAGATAGAGTGGCCGGGCGAATCCCAGTTTCAGCGATTCGCCGAAATGGGTCTTCACTGCCGTGATGTCTTGGTCGGCAATGCAGCCGAGGAGGTTTTCCGCCGCCAGGAGTTGCTGCAGCCGCTCACAGAGGCGGCTATCCTCCTCCTCGTCGGTAGCTGCCAGAAAATAGACCTTCTCTTTTCCCTTTCCGCTCATTGTTTCCTCGCTTTTTTCTCTCTGTCTTTCTCTCTATCCGCTGGTGCTCGGGGAAAAACCGCGCCCCTCACCCTTTCGCCCGCACATAGGCCGTTGGCCAGGTGATTTCCGCGCCCAGATCCTTGGCCGCCTGCAACGGCCAGTAGGGGTTGCGCAGCAGTTCCCGCCCCAGGGCGACCAGGTCGGCCCGTCCGTGCCGCAGGGCCTCCTCGGCCAGCTGCGGCGTCTCCAGCATGCCCACTGCCAGGACCGGCAGGGAGAGGGCCTGCCGGATGGTGTCGGCAAAGGCCAGCTGGTAGCCGGAGTACACCGGAACCACCGCATTCTCCACCACCCCGCCGGAGCTGACGTGGATGAGGTCGATCATCTCTCTGAGCGGGGCGAGCAGCCGGGCCAGTTCGGCGGGATGGTTTCCCCCCTCCTGGTACTCCTCGGCCGATATGCGCAGGAAAACCGGCAGTTGCTCCGGAACTTGTCCAGCCACCGCCGTCAGCACCTGCCGTAGGAAGAGGGCGCGGTCCTGGCCGTAGGCGTCGGTCCGCCGGTTGGTCAGCGGCGAGAGGAACTGGTTGATCAGGTAACCGTGGGCGGCATGGATCTCGATGAAGTCGGTTCCTGCGGCCACAGCCCGTCGGGCAGCCTCGGCGAAGGCCACGACCACCCGGTTGATATCTGCTGTCGACAGCTCCACCGGTACCGGTAGTTGGTCGCTGAAGGCGATGGCGCTCGGGGCGACAATTGCCTCGTCCTGGATGGTTGCCTTGCGGCCGGCGTGGGCCAGTTGTATCCCGCACCGACAGTCGTGGGCCTTGACGCCGGCAATGAGTTCGCGGAATGGGTCGATGGCCTCATCACCCCACAGCCCCAGATCCCGGTCGGAGATCCGGCCCCGGCGCTCCACCGCCGTCGCCTCGATAATGATCGTTCCGACCTGGCCGACGGCCCTGGTGGCGTAGTGCAGTCGGTGCCAGGCCAGGGGCAGACCCCGGTCATCGGCCGAGTACTGGCACATCGGTGCCATCACCAGCCGGTTTTTCACCGGCATTCCCTTGATTTCATATGGTTCGAAGAGTCGTGCCATCATTGCCTCCGAGGGGTAAGAATGTCTGTGCAGAAGAACCTACCATGGCGGTTGCCCGGGCCGCAAGCCAGAACTGGGGTGCGAGTTACGGCGGCCCCGGCGGATGACCGGGGCGATTCTTGATTTATCGGATTATCCCTGGTATGGTCGCTCTACCTGGATCAGGTGGCCCGAATGGCCAATATAGCCAATATAACCAATATGGCCTATATGGCCGATACGATTGCATCTCTGCAAAGCGACCATCCCGCTGGGCTCGCCCTCTCTTTTTGCCTGGCCAGCCCCGGCAGGATTCTTGATGCGCAAATCGCCGTGTCGCAGCCGGCTGAGCGGTAGAACGACCGGCCTGGTTTTGCTCTGCGCGGGAAAAAATGGCCGATACTGCCGTGCACGTGCCGTGCAGCAGGCACAGAAGAGGAACGGTACAAGTTGATTGCGCAACAGTCGACGGGCCGGTGGCAGTTCATCCACGCCGCTGATATCCACCTGGACAGCCCGCTACGGGGGGTGGAGGGGTACCCTGACGCACCGGTGGCCGAGATTCGCGGCGCCACCCGGCGGGCCCTGGAGAGGCTGGTGGAACTGGCCCTGGCCGAACGGGTGGCCTTTGTCCTCCTTGCCGGAGACCTCTTTGACGGCGACTGGAAGGATTACCACACCGGGCTGTTTTTTGCCAGGCAGATGGGGCAGCTGGCCAGGGCCGGGATCAGGGTCTTCATCGTCGCCGGCAACCATGATGCGGCCAGCCGAATGAGCCATGCGATGCCCTGGCCGGAGAATGTCCGGGTTTTTTCTTCCCAGCAACCGGAGTCGGTCGCCCTGGAAGGGCTTGCTGCAGTCATCCATGGCCGGAGTTACCAGAATCAGGCAGAGGCCGAAAACCTGGCCCGGGACTTCCCGCCATACTGGCCTGGTCTGGTCAATATCGGCCTGCTCCATACCTCCCTCACCGGCCGCCCCGGCCACGCCGACTACGCCCCCTGCAGTGTCGGTGATCTCCTGGCCAAAGGATACGCATACTGGGCCCTTGGCCATGTGCATCGGCGGGAAGTGGTCGCCACCGATCCATGGGTGGTTTTTGCCGGTAACCTTCAGGGTCGCCATATCCGCGAGGAGGGGGCCAAGGGGGTAACCCTGGTCACGGTGGTCGACGGACGGGTCAGCGAGGTGCAGGAGTGCCCCCTGGATGTGCTCCGCTGGGCCACCTGCCGGGTCGATCTGAGCGACTGCGACCGGGTCGACACGGTCGCCGCAACCGTGCGCCAGGCGCTCCTCAACGAACGGGAGCGGGCGGCCGGGCGGACCCTGGCGGTCCGATTGCAACTCACCGGGGCAACCGCGGTGCACCCGCAGCTGTTGGCCCGAACGGCACAGTGGGCCGAGGAGTTCCGTGGGCTGGCCGCCGGCCTCGGCGAACTGTGGCTGGAAAAGGTCCAGTTCCAGACCAGCCGCCGGCTGGGGCCGGCAGAACTCTTTCCCGCTGATACCCCTTTAGCCGATCTGCTGGCGAGCCTGCAGCAGCTGGAATTGGACGGCAACACCCTTTTTGCCCTGGTTCCGGAACTGCAACTTCTGCAGGGCAAACTGCCCCCGGAAATCGAGAGCGTCGACGACCCCCTGCTGGTGCTGTCGGCAGAGAAAATCAACCAGCTGCGGGCCGAAGTCGGTGAGCTGCTGCTGGCCAGGCTTCTCCAGCAGGGAAGGGGCGCGTGAGGCTGCAGCGGCTGGAACTCCGGGCCTTTGGCCCCTTTACCGGGCGGAGCCTCGACTTCACCACCGGGCCGCCGGGCCTGCATATCGTCTTTGGCCCCAACGAGGCCGGCAAGAGCAGCTCCCTGCGCGCTCTCAAGGCCCTGCTGTACGGCTTTCCCCCCCAGACCCCGGACAATTTCCTGCACAGTTACGACCAGCTGCTGGTAGCCGGCACCCTACGCAACCGGGCAGGTCAGGAGCTGTACCTGCAGCGGCGGAAAAAAAGGCTGGGTGATCTCCTCGACGCCGACGGCAACCCCCTTGACCAGGCCCAGCTCGCCCCCTTCCTCGGTGGGGTGGAGGCGGCGATCTTTGCCACCCTCTTTGCCATCGACCACGACACCCTGGTGCGGGGTGGAGAGGAGATTCTCGCCCAGAAGGGTGAGGTGGGCCAGGCCCTGTTTGCCGCCGGCGCCGGTCTCTCCTCACTTGCCGGGGTGATCGCCGAGTTGGAAAAGGAGGCGGCGGAGCTCTTCAAGGCAAGTGGCTCCAGGCCGGAAATCAATACCGCCCTCAAGCGGTACCGGGAACTGCAGGGGCGAGCCAGGTCTGCCGCCCTCTCGGCCAGTCAGTGGAACGAGCAGCGCCAGGCCCTGGACCAGGCTCTGCGTCGGCGGGTTGAGCTCGAAGAGGAGCGGGACCGGTTGAACACCGAGCGGTACCGTCTCCACCGCTTGCTCCAGGCGGGCCCCGAACTGGCGGCCTTGGCGACCATGCGGGAAGAGCTTGACGGCCTTGGCCCGGTTCCCTCCCTTGGTGATGATTTTACCGAGAGATACCAACTGGTCAGCCGACAGATCCGCGAGGCGGGGCAGCAGCTGCAGCGGGACGGGGAACGGTTGGAGAAACTTGCCGGGCGACGGCAGGCGATCATTGTTCCCGGGGAACTCCTCGGCCAGGCCGAACTGATCGATGACTTCCACCAGCGGCTGGGTGAATACCGCAAAGGGCAGAAGGACCGTCCGGAACGGAACGGTATGCGGATCAGCCTGCGCAGTGAGGCGGCCCGGCTGCTCAAGCAGGTGCGGGCCGATCTCCCCCTGGAGCAGATCGACAACCTGCGCCCCCTTTTGGCCAGAAGGATAACGGTTCAGGCCCTGAGCAGCCGGTACGAATCGCTTCGTCAGCGCCTGGCTCAGGTCCGCAAGCAGGGCAGCGTCGCCGAACGCCAGTATCGGGAGGCGATGGCCGGGTTGTCGGCGATGGCCGCCGCCGCCGTGGTTGAACCGAAGGGGTTGCTTCTTGCCCTGAGGCCGGCGCAGCAGGCGGGAGACCTCGACGAACAGCTGCTTGCTGCTGCAGGAGACTGCCGCCGGCAGCGTCAGGAGTGCCTGGCCGAGCTGGGACGGCTTGGCCTGTGGCGTGGCGATCTGGCCGCCCTCCTGCACCTGGCCCTGCCCCTGCCGGCGACGGTGCAGAAATTTGAGCAGGATGGCGGCCAGTTGGCCGAGGAACAGCGGCAGCTGACCAGGGTCCGGCAGCAGAACGAGAGAGAGCTGCAGACGGCCCGGACCGAGATCACTGCCCTGGAATCGGCCGGGGAGGTCCCCCGGGAAGAGGAGCTGCGCCAAGCGAGGGAGAAACGGCAAGAAGGCTGGCAGCTGGTGCGCCGGCAGTGGCTTGGCGGGGAAGATCTCGCTGCGGAGTGTCGGGCCTACGCCCGGCAGCCCCTCCCGGAGGCCTACGAGGGGTACGTCCGCCAGGCTGATCAGCTGGCCGATCGCCTGCGCCGGGAGGCCGACCGGGTGGCCGGCGCGGCGGCATTGCGCAGCCAGATCTCCGGCCTGGAGCAGGCCCTGGCCGAAAATGGGGCGGCGGTGGAAACCTTCCGCCGGCGGCAGCAGGAGCTGCAGGCCGCCTGGGTCCAGGTCTGGCAGCCGCTGGCCATCACACCCCTGTCACCTCGAGAGATGAGTGCCTGGCTGAAAGAGATCGATACCCTCCGTTTCAAGGCCGGCGAACTGGCGAGAAAGGAACACCAGCAGACCCTGACCAACGGTCGACGAGCCGATCTGCGGACGGCTCTCGCCCGGGAGTTGTCCCGCCTGGGGGAGGAGGTTCCGGCCGATGAGGCGCAACTTGGCCCCCTCCTTCTCTTGGCCGAGAGGGTGCTGGAGCGGATTTCCCGGCAGAAGAATGAACTGGCCAGGCTGACCGAAAGGCGAGACCAGGCCGCCGGGGATTGGCGCCAGGCCAAGGAGGAGTGTCAGGCTGCCGAGGCCGCCCTGGCCGACTGGCGGAGTGAGTGGCAACGGGCCCTGGCCGGCCTTGGCGGAGAGGAGGAACCCGGCCCACTGGAGGCGGTCGCCCTTCTCGATACCCTGCAGAACTCCTTTGACACCTTGCGGGACGCCGACGATCTGCAGAAGCGGATCGACGGTATCGATCGCGACGCTGTTGCCCTTACCAGTGAAGTGCAGGCCCTGCTGTCCAGGGTCGCCCCGGCTCTGGCCGCTTTGCCCCTGGAACAGGCGATTCTCCAGTTGCGTGCCCTCCTCGGGCAGGCGCAGAGAGATGCTGCTCTTAACGAACAATTGGCTGGCGAAGAACAGGTGCTGGCCGAGGAACTGGCCGCTGTCGGCCAGGGCTTGCAGCAGGCCAGGGGGCAGTTGCTCGAATTGCTGCGCCTGGCTGGTTGTGCCGGTGAGGCGGAGCTGCCGGCGGTAATTGAACGCTCTATGGACGAGAGGCGGTTACGGGAAAAAATTGCCCTGGCCCGGGAAAATCTTGCCCGGATCGGCGGCGGGATTCCCCTGGAGGAACTCGCCCGCCAGGCTGCCGGGGTGGCGGCCGACACCCTGCCCGGTAAGGTCGAGGCCCTGCAACTGGATATCGAACAACGGCTCTACCCCGAGATCAACCGGATTTCGCAGGTAATCGGCGAGTTGGAGACCAGGCTGGCGGCAATGGCTGGCGGCCCCGGGGCGGTGGAACTGGCCGAGGAGATGGAGGGGGAACTGGCTGGAATCCGCCGGCTGGTCGAACGGTACACCCTGGTGAAGCTGGCGGCCAGGCTTCTCCAGCAGGCGATTGAGCGCTACCGGGAAGAACATCAGGACCCGGTTCTGGCTCTGGCCAGCCAGTTTTTCCAAACGCTGACCACCGGCTCCTTCGTCGCTCTGCGCACCGACCTCGATGACCGGGGTGAACCGGTGCTGGTCGGCCTCCGCCCCGGGGGTACTCGCCTGACCGTCGATAAGATGAGTTCCGGCACCCGTGACCAGCTTTTTCTCGCCCTTCGCCTCGCCAGCCTGGAGTGGCGTCGACGGGTGGAAGAGCCGATGCCCTTTATCATCGATGATATTCTGATCAACTTCGACGATGACCGTACCCGGGCAAGCCTGGCCCTTTTCGCCGAACTCGGTGAACACAATCAGGTGGTGCTTTTTACCCACCATCGGCGGATTGTCGACGAGGCGTCGAGGCTTGCCGGTGAGGGTGTGCAGATTCACTTGCTGTGAGGAGGGCACGACAACCTCCCCTGCCCCATTTTTACCGGTCATTCTTGCCAGGAAGCATCTTGCCAAAGAGATACTTTCGACAAATAGAGTTGATATGTGCTAAACTGTACTGCACACGGCTCATCTACCTCCTCTTTATCGGCGTCGTTTCATGGGCAAACCACTTGAGCGGGGCATGAAGGCAATGAAAAACAAGATCTTAGCCAGTGTATGCGGGATTCTTCTCTGTCATTTTGGCGGAGGATCGGCTGTTGCCGCCGACGAGGCGGCGCAGTTGAAGGGGTTCACTTCCACGGAAAAATCGGCGAACCTCAACGTCGGTGCGGAGAGCAAGGAGCGGAAACCGCTGATCGAACGGAAGGGTGGGGTCAGCAACAAGGCGGGCCAGCCGGGGATGGCGGCCCGAATCGACCAGAAAAACGCCACCCTCGGCAAGACGGCCAAGGTGGTTGCTACCGGCAGTGTCGAGAAGAGCAGCAGCAGTGCTGTCGGACCGGGGACCACCGTCAACCTCGGCAATATCCGCATTGAGGATGTGCTCATCAAGGGGACCGTTGCCAACGATGCCACTATCCGCAATTCAGAGAATATTGCCGTCGGAGAAAACAGTACCGCCAACATGGGCGCGGTTGCCATCGTTGGCGGCGGAGTGGCAAAATCGGGGCTGGTCGCCAACAAGACGACAATTACCTCTTCCCTCAATTTGGCGAAGGGGAAGGGCAACACGGCCAATGTCGGCACCGTTGCCGCCTCAAACACCAGGGTGAGCGGCAAGGTAGAGTCGTTGTCACAAAGCGATGCGGTGGCCAATATCGGCATTGGGGTCAATAATACCGCTAACATGGGAACAATCAACCTGCAGAATACCACCATCGGCAAATCGAGTACCCTGATGAACACCTCTAACAGCAAGAAATCGTCCAATATCGGTATCGGGGTCAACAATAAGACCAGTTCCGGTTCCCTTCATATTGAGTAAGCATGGCTGTCGTCAGGCCCTGAGGCTCTCCGCGAGTGCCGGTACCACCTGCCACTCCCGGCCGGCTCTGTGCCTGCTGCCTGCTGCCCACTCCCCTCTATCCAGCCCCTCACAGTGGAAGACTGCCCTATGTTCTCTTATGTCGATTTCTGCCTGCGCCGGTGGTTCTCTGATCGCTCCCCGTCTAGTGCCGGCCCCTGCTGGTTGATCCTCTTTTTTCTGACCCTCTCCTGCCTGCACCCTCTCCCAGATGCCGTCGCCGCCACCCCACCGGTTGGGCTGGAGATGGGCGCCGCTGCCGATGGAGAGAAGAAACGCTACACCATTCCCTCCGATTACCTTGAGGTGGAGGATCCCAGCCGGGCCCTGCAGCTGCCGCCCTTTGACCAGGTGCCGGAGATCCGGCTGGTGGATATCTGGCAGAAATGGTGGCCCTTTATCCTGGCCATTTTCGCCTGCCTGCTGACCATCACCATCCTCTTCAGCGCCTGGATCATCACCCTGCGCCGGCAACGCAACAGCCGGGCGGAGTATGCCCGCAGCATCGAGGCGGCCAACCGGCATCTGGAACAGGAGGCGATCCGGGTGAAAGAACTGGCCGCCCGAGCCGAGGCGGCAAATGTGGCCAAAAGTGAGTTCCTGGCCAACATGAGCCATGAGATCCGTACCCCGATGAACGGGGTCATCGGTATGGCCGGCCTCCTCCTTGATACCCCTCTGGATGAGCAGCAGCGGCACTATGCCGACACTGTTCGGACCAGTGGCCGAATGCTTCTTGGCCTTATCAACGATATCCTCGATTTTTCAAAAATAGAGGCGGGTCGACTGGAGTTGGAAAACCTTCCTTTCGATCTGCAGAATCTCCTCGACGACCTGACAGCCAGTCTCTCCGTTCAGGCCGATGCCAGGGGGCTGCTCTTCTCCTGCGACATTGCTCCAGCCGTACCCCGCTTCCTCCATGGCGACCCGGGCCGGCTCCGGCAGATTCTGACCAACCTCGTCGGTAATGCAATTAAATTCACCGAGGCCGGAAATGTCAGCATCGGCGTGGAACTGGCAGAGAGCGACGATGCCGTGGTGGTGCTCCGTTTTGTGGTACGCGATACCGGCATCGGTATTCCTCCTGAAAAGGTCGCGTTGCTGTTCACCAAGTTCAGCCAGTTGGATGCCTCGACCACCCGCAAGTTTGGTGGAACAGGACTCGGTCTGGCGATCTGCAGGCAGCTGGTGGAGTTGATGGGAGGGCGTATCGGCGTGGACAGCGAGGCCGCCAGGGGATCCGAATTCTGGTTTACCGCCAGGTTGAGGCGCTCCGTGGAGGGGTTGGCAGCAGAGGTTCGCCCCCCTTCGCCACTGCTGGGAATTCGCATTCTGATCGTCGAGGGGAGTGCCGACAATCGAGAGGCCCTCCGCACAGCCCTGACTGGCTGGGGGATGCGTCCGGACACCGCCGATGATGGCCCGGCGGCTCTGCTGGCCCTGACCGAGGCACTGGCCGCCGGCGATCCCTATCGGCTGCTGTTGCTTGACCTGCAGTTGCCGGGGATGGGGGGGGAGGCCCTTGGTCGGGCCATCGCCGCGGAGAGCCGCTATCGCGATACCAAAATGGTCCTGCTCACCTCCTCCGGGACCCGGGGGGATGCAAGGCGTTTTGCTGAAATCGGCTTTGCCGGTTATCTCCCCAGGCCGGCCCGTCTGCTGGAACTGCGCGGCGTCCTCTCTCTTGCCCTCAGTGAACCCCAAGACCAGTCGTCAACTCTGCAAAGCATCGCCACCCGCCACAGCGCCAGGGAGCTTCTCAACCGGTTCAGCGACAGCACCGCCCGTATTCTCCTGGTTGAGGACAACCCCACCAACCAGCTGGTAGCACTGGGGATTTTGAAAAAACTGGCCCTCCGCGCCGATGTCGTCGGCAATGGTCAGGAGGCACTCCGGGCGCTGGCGGCAGAACCCTACGACCTGGTCCTGATGGATGTGCAGATGCCGGTCCTTGACGGGGTCGAGGCCACCCGGCAGATCCGCAGTGGCCAGGCTGCCGTTCGCAACCCGGCGGTGCCGATTATTGCCATGACCGCCCATGCCATGACCGGTGATCGGGAAAAATGTCTGGCAGCCGGGATGAACGGCTATGTCAGTAAACCAGTCGACCCCCACGCCCTGGCCGGGGAGATAGCCCGGTTTCTCGGCAAAGGGGGGACGGCCACCGCCGTGCCGCCGTCCGCCTGATTGCCGACTCCCCAGAGCGGTTCGTGCCCGGCAGGGGCAGGGAAAGGGAGATTTTTTGCCGCAAGCCTTGTACAGGCCGATGCCTGTGATACAATGTCAGAGGTTTTCCCACCTTTGCCAGGGCAAGGGTGGCGACAGTGTGCAAACGGCCCGCAGGGGCACAGCCGAAGAGAGGCACTATGGAGCAAACAACCCAGTTGTCAGAGCCTGGTGAGACCCAGGGTGGACCCACTGCCGCCGGCATGCCGGCAACATCGCCCTCCGCGGGGGATGCCTCCTCTATCCGGGTCCAGCTGAGTCTGCTGGATTCATTGATGAACCTGGCCGGCGAACTGGTGTTGAGCCGGAACCAACTCCTCCAAACCATCGGCTCCGGCAATTACGACAACGCCGAGGCGGTGGGCCAGCGCATTGATCTGATCACCTCTGAACTGCAGGAGGCGATCATGCAGACCAGGATGCAGCCCATCGGCAGTATCTGCAACCGTTTTCCCGAGTTTATCAGGGATCTGGCCGGCAGCTTCGGCAAGCAGGTGGAATTGACCTTGAACGGGCAGGATGTGGAACTGGACAAGACCATCCTCGAGGCAATCCAGGAGCCCCTTGCCCAACTGCTGCGCAATGCTGTCTTCCACGGCATTGAAGAACCGGCTGTCCGGGCGGGGGCAGGAAAACCGGAGGCCGGCCAGGTTAGGCTCAGTGCCGCCCATGAGGCCGGCCAGGTGAAGATCATCATCAGTGATGACGGCCAGGGGATCGATGGCGGTCGCCTGGCCGCCAGGGCGGTGGAGAGTGGTCTCTTGGCCGCCGACCAGCAGGCCGTTATGTCGACGAAGGAACAGGTCGATCTGGTTTTCCTCGCCGGCCTCAGCCTGTCCGGCTCGTCTGGCGACCGTTCCGGGCAGGGGATGGGGATGGATCTGGTCAAACAAGGCCTCGACAAACTGGGCGGAAACGTCGAAATCGTTTCAGAGCCGGGTACCGGTACCGCCGTCTCCCTCACCCTGCCCCTCACCCTGGCGATTATTCCCTGCCAGATCATCGAAACCGGCGAGGAACGCTACGCCATTCCCCAGATCAGCCTCGATGAACTGCTGCGGATTCCCGCCGATCAGGTGAAGGAGCGGATCGAACAGGTCGGTGACGCCGAAGTGGTTCGGTTACGGGGGAATCTGCTTCCTCTTATCCGCCTGGCCGACGTGCTCGGGATCGAAAGGACCTATCTGGACTCCACCGCCGGCACCAGAAAGCCGGACCGCCGCCAGCGGATTGCCGACCGCCGGGGCAAGGTCCACCCCCTGCCGGGGGAGACGGTCAGGGAGCGGGGTGATCTTCGGGAGGAGGAGCAGCGGCCACGCCGGTCGGTGATAGACCGCCGTTCGGCGATCACCAATGCCCTCAATATCGTCGTTGTTACCACCGGTGAAGTAAAGTATGGCCTCATCGTCGACAAACTGCTCGACTCGGAAGAGATCGTCATCAAACCTCTGGGCCGCCACTTTCAGGATTGCAAGGGCTATGCCGGTGCCACCATCATGGGCGACGGCAAGGTTGCCCTGATTCTTGACGTCAGTAATCTCGGCAAAATCGCCGGCCTCAATGTCGACAGCAGTACCCGGCAGGCGGTGGAATCGATCCTTGCCGCCGAGCAGGGGGAAGAGAGTGCCGGCAGCCGCCAGTCTCTTCTTATCTTCCGTTCGGCGACAACGGAGCAGTTTGCCGTTCCCCTCGGCCAGGTTGAACGGATCGAGAAGGTCAGGCGCAGCCAGATTGAGGATCTTGGCGGCAAACGGGTGATCCAGTACCGGGGCGGCAGTCTCTCCCTGGTCTGCATTGATGACGTCGCCGGGGTGCTCCCCATCGCCGACCACGATGACCTGCTGGTGATCGTCTTCCTTTTTGGCCGGCGGATGGTCGGCCTCCTGGCCACCGGGCCGGTGGATGCCCTGGAACTCTCCCTGGCCGTTGACAGCTCGACTCTGACGCAACCCGGCATCTCCGGTTCGGCAATCATTAACAATGTCACAACCTTGATGGTGGATATGAGCGGCATCGTCACCGCTCTCTTTCCGGAATGGCAGGAATTTGGCATCTGAGGTACATCTCCCAAACCTCTTTCCCCTTATCACAAGGAGTCTTCGTTATGTTTAAGAAAATGAGCCTGGCTGTGAAAATCGGATGTGGTTTTGGGACGGTACTTCTCCTTCTGGTCATCGTCGCCACTGCCGGCTGGTGGGGCCTCAGCGGTGTCGCCGATGGTTTCAGCGACTACCGTCGTCTGGCCCGAAACACCAACCTGGGCGGACGGATCCAGGCCCAGATCCTGATGGTGCGGATGAACGTCAAGGACTTCATCCAGACCTCCAGCGACAAGGATGTGGAACAGTACGAGGCGTACCACGTGAAGGCGGAGGAGTTTCTCGCCCAAGCCCGCGAACAGATCAAAAACCCGGAGCGGCTCGCCTTGGTCACCAAGCAGAGCAACGACCTGCAGAGCTACGACAAGACCTTTGCCGAGGTGGTGAAGCTGGTGCGGGAGCGCAACCGGATCTTCAGCGAGGTGCTGCGGCCGGTTGGCCGTGCGCAGGAAGAAAAGCTCACCAAGATCATGGAGTCGGCCAAGGATGACGGTGACGCCGATACCGCCTTCCGGGCCGGCCTTACCCTGCGCCACCTCCTCATCGGCCGCCTCTACATGCAGACCTTTCTCGGTACCAACCTTAAGGCGGACGAGGAGCGGGTACTGAGCGAGTTTGCCGCTATGGCCGAGATGGCGGCGGAACTGGAACGAACCATGCGCAATCCGCAGCGTCTGGCCCTGATCGGTGAGGTGATGAAGGAATCCCGTCAGTACCTGGATGGGGTCACCAAGATCGTCAGCGATATCTACACCCGCAACGACCTGATCAAAAACCAGCTTGACGTCCTTGGTCCGGCCATGGCCGAGGATATCGAGACCTTGAAGCTGAGCTACGCCAAGCAGCAGGATGCCCTTGGACCGGTGGTCCAGGCCCTCTCCGAGAACTCGGTCCGGGTGGTGATGATTGTCGCCCTGATCGCCCTGCTGATCGGTATTGTCGCCGCCTTCATCATCACCCGCTCGATCACCGGCCCGGTGCAGAAAATCGTCAAGTTTGTCGATGTCCTGGCCAGCGGCGACTTCACCTCGAAGCTCGAGAACGACTCGGAGGATGAGATCGGCAAGATGACCCGTGCCCTGGGCAAGACGGTGGGCGAACTGGGGGCGATGATCAAGCAGGTGGTCACCGGGGTGAACACCCTCTCCTCCTCCTCCACCGAACTGTCGGCGGTCTCCGCCCAGCTCTCCAGCAACGCCGAGAACGCCTCCACCCGCTCCACCGGGGTGGCCGCAGCGGCCGAGGAGATGAGCACCAACATGAGTTCGGTCTCGGCGGCCATGGAGCAGTCGGCCAGTAATGTCGGCATGGTGGCCACCGCCACCGAGGAGATGTCCTCCACCGTCCGCGAGATCGCCGAGAACGCCGCCAAGGCCAAGGATATCTCGGAGAGGGCGGTCGACCAGTCGCAGAAGACCTCCGACAAGATGAACGAACTGGGTGAGGCGGCCAACAAGATCGGCAAGGTGACCGAGGCGATCACCGAGATCTCCGAGCAGACCAACCTCCTGGCCCTGAACGCCACCATCGAGGCGGCCCGGGCCGGCGAGGCGGGCAAGGGCTTTGCCGTCGTCGCCAACGAGATCAAGGAGCTGGCCAAGCAGACCGCCGCCGCCACCGTTGATATCAAGAACCAGATCGAGGAGATGCAGCACACCACCAACGGCACCATCGTTGATATCAAGACCATCACCGAGGTGATCAACCAGATCAACGAGATCATCACCACCATCGCCACGGCGGTGGAGCAGCAGTCGGCGGCGACCTCGGAGATCTCCGAGAACATCGCCCAGGCCTCGGCGGGGATTACCGAGGTGAACGAGAACGTCGCCCAGACCTCAGTGGCGATCGGCGATGTCACCCGCGATATCGGCGAGATCAGCAAGACCTCGGAAGAAGTCACTCAAGGGAGCCACAACGTCAAGGAGAGCGCTACCGAACTCTCCAAGCTGGCCGAGCAGTTGGATGGCCTGGTTCGTCGCTTCAAGGTGTGACCGGTTCTATAAAGAACTTTCGGGGGAACGGTAAGAGATGGCAGCAGATGAGATGGTGAGCAGGGAAGCGGTTACCGGCCTGATTGAGGAGTTTCTCGCCACCTCGCCCGGCAACAACCTCGGAGATGGTTCCGGCGAGGTGGCCTGGGATTCGGTCTTAGTCGGCTTTGCCGCCGGGACCGACCCCCTCTGGCAGCAATATAAGGAATATGTGGGGGCCTTCCACTGGACCCCCTGGGAGGTTTTCAATCAACATTACCGGGGGGAACCGGTGAGCGCCGCCGAACTCACCGTGATCTCCTGGGTCCTGCCGCAACGCCGGCTGGTCCGGCAGGCCAATCGCCGGGCGAGGGAGTTTCCGGCCGAGGAATGGGCCCGGATTCGGGTGTACGGCGAGGAGTGCAATGCCGCCCTGCGCCGGCATGTGGCGGCCAGTCTCAGCGCCGCCGGCCATCCGGCCATTGCTCCGATGCTCGCCGCCAACTGGACCATCGTCAACTCGCAGCGATTCTCCTATGCCTCTTCCTGGTCGGAACGGCATGCCGCCTACGCCGCCGGCCTCGGCACCTTTGGCCTTTGTGACGGGCTGATCACCGCGCGGGGTAAGGCGATGCGGCTCGGCTCGGTGGTGGCGAAAATTGCCCTCCCGCCAACCCCGCGAAGCTATACCGGCCACCACGACTACTGCCTCTTCTACAGCAACGGCACCTGCGGCAAATGCATTGGCCGCTGTCCAGTGGCTGCCATCAGTCCCGCCGGCCACGACAAGGAAAAATGCCGGTTGCACCTTGCCCGCTCCCGGGAGTATGTCCGGGAAAGCTACAACTTTTCCGGCTACGGTTGCGGCCTCTGCCAGGTTGGGGTACCCTGCGAGGCGGGAATACCGGTGAAAGCTGCCCGACAGGCCCTGGAACGTGGCGATGTTCCGCCACCGCCTCCCCCCATCGCCTAGATACCCCATCGGCTCGGGTGTGACTGGGTGCGGCCGGATGCGCCTGGCTAGTCGGCGGCAGGGGAGGCCGGCCGGAGAGAGGAGAGAGCAGTTGCCGAGTGGACAAAAAATGAGCCGGCACCACCCACCGGTAGACCGCTACCGGGATGGTGTCAGACAGGAAAGCTCCTGAACAGTCAGAAAACACTACAGAGGGGAAAAATGGCCAAAACCCTGTTCGATAAAATCTGGAATGCCCATGTGGTCACCAGTGTCAAGGGTGGTATGGAGGTCCTCTACATCGACCGCCATCTGATCCACGAGGTGACCAGTCCACAGGCCTTCGCCGGCCTGACGGCCCGGGGGATCGGGGTCCTGCGGCCGAAGCAGACCCTGGCCACCGCCGACCACAATGTCCCCACCGTCAACCAGCATCTCCCGATCGCCGAGCCACTCTCCCGATTTCAGGTGGACAAGCTGAGCGAAAACTGTGCCAGGTTCGGGATCACCCTGTACGGTCTCGGCCACCCCAGGCAGGGGATCGTCCACGTCATCGGCCCGGAGTTGGGGATTACCCAACCCGGCCTGACCATGGTCTGCGGCGACAGCCACACCTCCACCCATGGTGCCTTCGGCTGCATTGCCTTTGGTATCGGCACCAGCCAGGTGGAGCAGGTGCTGGCCAGCCAGTGCCTCCTGCTCAGCCGGCCGAAACGGATGCGGATTACCGTCGATGGCCTTCTCGGCAAGGGAGTGCTGGCCAAGGATATCATCCTCCATATCATCAGCCGGTTGAGCGCTGCCGGTGGCACCGGTTACTTCGTCGAATATGCCGGTTCGGCGATCCGCGCCCTCTCCATGGAAGGGCGAATGACGGTCTGCAACATGAGCATCGAAATGGGGGCCCGGGGAGGGTTGATCGCCCCGGACGAGACGACCTTCGCCTACCTCCGGGACCGCCCCTTCGCCCCGACGGGAGAGGGCTGGGTTCGAGCCGAAGCCGGCTGGCGAAACCTCTTTTCCGATGATGATGCCCATTTCGATCGGGAACTCCACTTCCGGGCCGAGGATATTGAACCAATGCTCACCTATGGCACCAATCCCGGCATGGCGATGGCGGTGGGCGGCCAGATTCCTGCCGATGGTGGCGACAATCCGGCCAGTTTCGACAAATCTCTTCACTATATGGGCCTGCAGCCGGGTGAGAGGATGCTCGGCAAGGCCATCCAGTGGGTCTTCATCGGCAGCTGCACCAACTCGCGGATTGAGGATCTCCGTCTGGTGGCCGAGTTCGTCCGTGGCCGGCACAAGGCGGAGACGGTGCGGGTACTGGTTGTCCCGGGCAGCAAACAGGTGGAGGCCGAGGCCAGAGCAGAGGGGCTGGACAAGATCTTTGCCGCCGCCGGCTTCGAGTTTCGTGAACCCGGCTGTTCCGCCTGTCTCGGCATGAACGAGGATAAGATCCCCTCCGGTGAGTACTGTGTCTCCACCTCCAATCGCAATTTTGAAGGGCGCCAGGGTCCGGGGGCCCGCACCATTTTGGCCAGTCCGCTGACCGCCGCTGCCGCTGCCGTAACCGGCCGTCTGGTCGATGTGCGGAATCTGCTCTAACCGGCCGCCGGCCGGAACAACCACTGCCAGCGAGGCAGATGAGGTACCATGAAAAAGTTTACCACCGTCACCTCGACCGCCGTCCCTCTGCCCAATGAGGATATCGACACCGATCAGATCATTCCCGCCCGCTTTCTGAAAGCCACCACCCGCGAGGGTTTTGGTGAAAACCTCTTTCGCGACTGGCGCTATGGCGCTGACGGCCGGCCGCAGCCCGACTTTGTCCTCAACAATTCCCTCTATCGGGGGGAAATTCTCGTTGCCGGGCGTAATTTCGGTTGCGGTTCCAGCCGCGAGCACGCCGCCTGGGCCCTGGCTGACTTCGGTTTCCGGGTGGTGGTGTCGAGCTTTTTCGCCGATATTTTCGCCGCCAACGCCCTCAATGTGGGCTTGCTGCCGGTCAAGGTCAGCGACCCCTTTCTGCAGCAGCTGCTGGCCGCCATCGCCGCCGATCCCGGGACCGCCATCACCGTCGATCTTAAGGGGGAGAGGATCGCCATCGATGCCACCGGCGAGAGCGAGCAGTTTGCCATCGACCCCTACAAAAAACTCTGTCTGCTTAACGGCTACGACGATATCGACTATCTTCTCAATCTGAAAGGGGAGATCGAAGCTTTCGAGGCCAGGATGGCCGGCCGGCAGTAGCGCCGTTTTCGCTCGCCGCCGTCTGCCTCCCTGCATCGGTCGATCCGCTGCCGATTTTCTCTCACCGGCCGCCCACGTTGCCGACAATCCGCCACCGACCAAGCCGCTGCCGGCTTTCTCTCACCGGCCGCCCAGCTGGCAGCGGCCTGCCTTTCTCTGCAGCCGGCGACCCATTCCCGGTTGACAGGGGAGGTGAACCTGCTATACTGCAGATTGTATCCAATATGTGAATACAATCACCGGCCCCCCCCTCGCCCAGATCCTGGCCCCACGAGTGGACGCCACAACGACGCAGGCGAATACCCAGGCACTCCGGCAGGCTGGTTGCCGGGAGAATCGGGGCCAACCGCTTGCAGGAGTGGCGTAAGGCCCGCCACCAACTCATCGCACATCAGCCAAGGGAGAAGAGCATGTTTTCGATTTTACGCATCAATGTTGCCACCGGTGAGACGAAAATCGAGACCTCGGAGGCCGTGGAATACCTGCTGGGTGGCAGGACCCTCACCTCCCGTCTGGTCAGCCGGGAAGTCCCCCCCGATTGTGACCCCCTGGGGAGCCGGAACAGCCTTTACTTCTGTACCGGCCCCCTCAGCGGTACCACGGTCTCCAGCGCCAACCGTCTCAGTATCGGGGCGAAGAGCCCGCTGACCGGGGGGATCAAGGAGAGCAACGCTGGCGGCATTGTCGCCACCCGGATAGCCCAGCAGGGGCTGCGGGGAATCGCCCTGGCCGGGGCCCGCCCGGCCGACTCCCCCTGGCAGATCGTGGTGATCGGCAAGGAGAAAACGGAGATGGTCGACGGCACCTTCCTGGCCGGCTTGGGGGTGTACGAAAAATCGGCCCTGCTCACCGAGCGCTTCGGCCGCAAGGCCGGTTGCATCACCATCGGTCCGGCCGGCGAGAGTCTGCTTCTGGCCAGCGGTATCGCCTGCTCCGACCCCCATGGCGTCTGTTCCCGCTACGCCGGCCGGGGTGGCCTGGGAGCGGTGCTTGCCACCAAACGAGTGATCGCCATGGTGGTGCTGGCCGATGGTGGCGAGGAACCGACCTACCTCGACCAGGAGGCCTTCAAGGCCGGGAGCAGAAAGATAGTCAAGATGCTCCAGGATAACCCGGTCTCCTCCACCTTCACCAAATACGGTACCGCAGCGATGGTCGATATCTGCCAGGCGCTGAAGGTTCTCCCCACCGGCAACTTCCGCCATGGGGTGCTGGCGGGGGCCGAGAAGATCAACGCCCAGACCATGTATGACACCATCAAGGCCCGGGGCGGTGCCGGCCTCACCCAGCATGCCTGTATGCACCCCTGCGCCATCCAGTGCTCCAACGTCTACCCCGACAAGGATGGCAGCCTGCTCTGTTCCCCCATTGAGTATGAGACCATGGCCCTGATGGGCTCCAACCTCTGCCTCACAGACCTCGATACCATAGCCCGAATGAACCGGATCGCCAATGATGCCGGGGTCGATACCCTCGATGTCGGCGCGGCGATCGGGGTGGCAATGGAGGCCGGTCTGGCCAGCTTTGGCGATGACGAGGCGGCAATCCGGATGATGGAGGAGGTCCGGCAGCTCACCCCGCTGGGGCGGATACTCGGCTCCGGCTGTCGGGTTGCCGCCAAGGTGCTTGGGGTCCGCCACGCCCCCCATGTCCTCGGCCAGGCCATTCCGGCCTACGAACCGCGCGGCACCAAGGGGATGGCGATGACCTACCTTTCCTCTCCGATGGGGGCCGACCACACCTTCGGCTTCACCCTCCGTGACGAAGAGACACCCACCAGCAAGGAGGGAAAGGTCGAGTTGTCGAAGAAGTTCCAGGTAATCGGCTCGAGAATGGATGCCATGGGGATGTGCAACTTTGTCCGCTACTCGGTCCAGAACGATATGAACCCGCTGCTGGAACTGCTGGCCGCCCGCTTCGGCACCCGGATGAGCGGTGAGGAGTTCGACACCATCGTCAAGGAGACCCTGAGAATCGAGCACCAGTTCAACGCCGACGCCGGGATAACCGCCCTCGACCACCGCTTCAGCGAGACCTTCTACGAGGAGGCACAGCCGGAAACCGGCGAAAAGATCGACATCACCGACGCCGAATCCCTGGCCGCCAGACAATGGTAGACAGGGGGGCGGGTCCATCCCTGCCCCCCCATCTGCCGCTGGCCGGCTTGCTTGCCGAAGTGCGGGGCTGCACCCTCTGCGCCGACCACCTGCCGCTCGGGCCACGACCGGTTCTGCAACTTGGCGCGCGGGCGCGAATCCTCATCGCCGCCCAGGCCCCGGGGAGAAAGGTGCATCAGACCGGGCTCCCCTTTAACGACCCGAGTGGTGACAGACTGCGCACCTGGCTGGGGATATCCCGCGAGGTCTTTTACGACCCCGGCCAGGTGGCGATTCTGGCCATGGGCTTTTGCTATCCGGGAACGGGCCGGTCGGGCGATCTGCCACCTCGCCCGGAGTGCGCCAGAGGCTGGCGAGGACCGCTCCTCGCCCACCTCCATGGTCTGCAACTCACCCTGGCCATCGGCCAGTACGCCCAGGCCTACCACCTTCCCGGCCGGGCCACCTCGCTCACCGAGACAGTCCGGGCCTGGCGTCAGTTCTGGCCGGCCCTGGTTCCCCTGCCCCATCCCAGTCCGCGTAACAATCTCTGGCTGAAACGCAACCCGTGGTTTGCAGAGGAACTGCTTCCCGCCCTGCGGGCCCGGGTTGCCGAGGTGCTCGGGGCGACCGGGGGGGAGAAAAATTCCCCATAGCTGCAGCCAACGACCCTTGCCGGGCCGACCGATATGAGGGCGACCGGCCGGTCGCCCCTACGGTGCGCCGTCGGTCACAGTACCCATTGCAGGTTCGGCCGACGGGTCACAAAAAACCATCATTGACAACCACGGCACCGGGTTATTGCAGAGGCGACCGTCGGGTAGCCCACCATGCGGTCAAATAGTGCCGGGTTTTATTGTATGGGCGACCGGCGGGTCGCCCACCATGCGATCAAATAGTGCCGGATTTATTGTAGGGGCGACCGGCCAGTCGCCCCCAAAGGCACAACATAGCCCACGAAAGCCATTGCAGGGCCGACCAAACCGTGCAAAGATTGACGGCCAACGAAGTCAATAAGGGCCATCATGATTGACACATCCCGATCGAACATCCATCGTCGCCGATCCACCCGGTTGCAGGGATACGACTATTCCCAGGCGGGGGCCTATTTCCTCACCATCTGTACCCACAACCGGCAATGTCTGTTCGGTGAAATCGTAGGGGCGACCGGCCGGTCGCCCACCATGCACATAAACGACGCCGGGCATGTGGTTGCCGATGAATGGTTGAAAACCGCCAGCATTCGCAGCGAAATCGAACTGGATGAATGGGTGGTGATGCCAAATCATTTTCATGCAATTCTGGTGATTTCCGCTATGGGCTGTTGCCCCAGGGCCGACGGCTCATTTGAGGGTACCCTACCATTGGGAGGCAACAGGCCTGTCGAGGGCAAACCACCAGCCAAGGGCGACCGGCCGGTCGCCTCTACGGGGCCACAACCGAAATCTGTCGGTGCGGTGGTGGCCGGATTCAAATCTGCAGTAACCAAACGTATCAACGCAATTCGCCAGACACCCGGCAGACCGGTATGGCAACGCAACTACTGGGAGCATGTCATCCGCAATGAATGGGAAGTAAACCGTATTCGCCAGTATGTCGCCGACAATCCCTGCCAATGGGAATGGGATGCATTGCATCCCTCCAGGGAAGAAATTTCTTTCTCGTCCCTCACCGCCCCAACGAAAACGGCTGAACCCGGCGCCGATTATGGCTCGGAATTCTGGAAGACATGAGCCCATCGTCTTGACGAATCAGAAACCGGCATCAAGGCCTGGGAAAAAAGGGCCATCTGCAGCGCTAAAGAAAACAGGCAAAGCAGCAGCTGGCAAAGAAAGGAGCCCGTCAAAAATAGAGCAGTTACGCAAGGAGAGCAAGGAGGTCGGGGCCAAGGTAGGTGCGCTCGTTTTCACCGAGAATTCCCAAAGAGAGGCAGATCAGGCTCCAGAAGTGCACCACCCCGTAGCTGCCGCCGTAATGGTGGCCGATATCTTCCATCTGGGAGTGGCAGTTGTGGCAGGGGGTAAGGACGTAGGCGGCGCCGGTGGCGGCGATCTGGTCGAATTTCCGCTTGCCGTAGGTGCGGCGGTGGTCGGTCATCCCGGCCTGGAGGAAACCGCCACCGCCACCACAGCAGTAGTTGGCGCTGCGGTTGGGCTGCATGTCGATGAAGTTTTCCTCTCCCACCAGGGTTCTGACTACAAAGCGCATATCCTCGGCAATTGACTCGCCGTAGGCCTTGCGGACGATCATGCAGGGGTCCTGGACAGTGAACTTGATCCCGTCCCGGTTCCAGTCGCTGTTCACCGGCAGCAGCCCTTCGCGGATCCACCTGGCGTAGTAGCTGATCAGGCTCTCCAACTCGAAACTGACCTCAAGGCCGAAACGGCTGATCGCCTGCCACATGGTGTAGTAGCTGTGGCCGCATTCGGTGTTCAGCCAGACCCGGCAGCCCAGTTCCTCGACCGCCGCCACCCGTTTTTTGATCACCTCGTACCAGGCCGTCTCGTCACCGGCGAACATGCAGAAGTTCTCCGCCGCCCACCCTTTCGACGAGTAGGTCCAGTCGGCGCCGACCAGATCGAAGATCTTCCACAACGGCACCATCTCGTCCGGTTCGTTCATCGGCTCCCGGGAATTCTGGTTGACGAAGAAGTGGGCCCCCTTCTTGTCCATCGGTGCCTGGAGATGGGCGAAGGCCGGCTGGCTGCTGCGCACCTCCTCCAGCACATCGGCGACCACGAAGACAAAGTCCTCCGGCGGCAGGCCCATGGCGCTGGTGGAGTCGGTGGCCTGGATCAGCTCGCAGGAGCGGACGATGCCGGCCGGTTTCAACTCCCGTGGCCAGTTGCTGCGGGCGAGAAAGACCAGCTGCGAGATGTCGATACTCATCGGGCAGACGTGCTGGCACCGCTTGCACTGGGTGCAGCACCAGACCCAGGGGGTGGTGGAGAGTTCCCGGTCCATGCCGAGCATCGCCATCCGGATGAACTTGCGCGGGTCCATGTTCTCGATGCCGGAGGCGGGGCAGCCGGAGGAGCAGAGGCCACAGGTGAGGCAGGCATCAAAGTTGGCCCCAGCCGGCAGCAGGGCCAGGGCCTGTTCCTTGAAATGGATGGTGGGGGTATCGGTCATAATGGTGCGTCCCTGGCAGGCAGACCGGCGGTTACCGGCGCAACAGCTGTTCGGCGGCGGCCACCGCCCGGAAGGCGGTGGCAATGGCGATCCCGGCCCCGCAACGGCCGCGGATCCAATCCTGGTGGGCGAGAATCACCCCGGCGGCAAAGAGTCTCGGGTCGACGACCCGACCGTTTCGGTCCACCGGTCGGCAGCTGTCGTCAACCTCGATGCCGGCCCGGTGGATCGGGTGGCCGCGCCGGTCGGTATACTGCTGACGGTACCATTCGGCACGCTCCGCCGGCTGGCTGACCGGCAGCTGCAGCAGGCTCTCGCTGATCCGGTTGCGGTCGGCGACCAGCCCGCCGCTGAGAAAGCGGCCGGTGGCGAGGAGCACCGCTTTCGCCCGGATGGTCACCGGCCCGTAGTTGTCGGCAAGTTCGAGCAGGGGGCCGTCGTCGGTGAAGGAGAGCCGGTCAACCTTCTGCTGGGGGATGAGGGTGAGGCCACGCTGGGGAAAGAGCTGTTCGAACATCTCGCGCAGACGGATGCCCGGCACCGACGGCGGCATGGTCGGGATCTCGAAGATGGTCAAGCCGGAGAGTTCCTCCAACTCCTGGTGGACCCGGTCGGGATGGTGCATGCCGAGCACCGCCGGCAGGCCGACGCAGCCAGCTCCGGCCGCCGCTTGCCTGAGCTGGTCGGCCAGTTCCCGGCGGGTGCCGGCAACCTCGAGGGCCCGGGCCATCACCTCCGGATAGATTTCCCCCCGGGCCATGCCGGGAAAGGTGAGCCGGGCACTGCACAACTCCGGCCAGCAGTGGCGGAGGTTGGCCACCACCTGTCGGCCACTGAATCCCTTCAACCCCTTGAAGTCGACGATCACCGCCGCTCGCCGGGCGGCCAGGGCGAGTGGGCCGGCCGCCATGGTGGTGGGGAGGCAGAGGGTCTGTTTGCCGGTGCCGACCGGGGTGAGGGCAGTGATATTCTCGTCGCCCGGTGGGGTATAGCCGATTCCGGCGTTAGTGACAAAGGTGGTGAATTCGTTGAAGGCCTGGCGGATCAACTCCACCGGCAGGCGGCTTAAGGGGTGGTGCGGCTCCTCCTGGCGGAGGTGGGCCAACCCCTGCCAGGGGTTGACAAGGGGATTGGGGTCGGCATAGAGGCTGCCGAGCAGGTCGAGATAGCCGGTGGTGTAGGCGATCGCGCCGGTATTGCCGACCTGGGCGGTGGCGATCTGGCGGTTGGTGGCAAAAATCGAGGCGGCAAAGCCGGCGATGCCCGAGCCGATCACCGCCAGATCACACCAGTGATCGCGGGCTGTGGCGCTCATCGGCTCCCCCCGCTGTCCGGCGCTTGGCCGGAATCGCTGTCGCTCTCTTCCAGGTTGTCGAGCCCGAGAAGGCCGCAGTGGAGGGCCTCGGCCAGCTCCATCTGGGCGGCCTGTCGGCCCCAGATCACCGTCTGCATGCCTTTGAACCGCTCGTTGAAGAAGTTGCGCATGTGGTACAGTCCGGTCCGGTCCCGGTAGTACCCCCGCTCGTAGAGATAGGAGGCGATGCGGATGCCGCAGAAGGAGCCCTGGCAGGGCCCCTTGCCGGCCCGGGAGCGGAGGGCGATGGCCTCCAGGCTCATGGTCTCGTCGAGGCCGGGGGCGCAGGCAAGTATCTCGTCGATGGCCGAGGCGGGCACCATTTCGCACTCGCAGAGCACCATGTCTTCGGCATCGTTGGCCTGGTACCAGTATTTTGCTGCCGCCCCCGGTTCCGTCCAGCGACAGGCACCGCCGTCGTCCAAAGGGAGTGTGGCGGTGCGGCAGGGGCTGCTGTTGCCGAGCCGGCCGGCAACCAGATCGCAGGTCTTTTCCGCCATCAGGCGAAAGGTGGTCAGTTTGCCGCCGGTGATGGTGCAGAAATTGTTCAGCCCCTCCTGCCGGTGGTCAACGAGGGCAAAGCCCCGGGTGGCACCACGGTCGTCCTCGCCGCTGCTCTGCAAGAGAGGCCGGATCCGGGAAAAGGCGCGGATATAGCGGGCAGTGGCCAGATCCGGCAGCATCGCCTGTCCCTCCCGGACATTGCGGTCGACCTCGGCCACCGTCGGCCGGACTCCCTCCAGGTTGTCGGTGCGCACCGAGGTGGTGCCGAGCACCGAGACGGTGCCGCCGGGAACGAGAATATCGCCGTCGCCGGGAGGCCGGAGTCGGTTGATCACCCTGGCGGTGAGCCGGTCGTGGCTTACCAGCAGGGTCCCCTTCGAATAGCTCAGCCGGACATTGTGGCAGCCGGCCAGCCTGGCCACCGCCATCGCCCAGGCGCCAGTGGCGTTGATGTATTGCCGGGCGACTATGCACAGCCGGGCGCCGCTCAAGCGGTCGCGGCAGCTGACGCTGGTGATCTCTCCATCGGTAATGGCAAAGCTGACGATTTCGGTATGGGGGCGGTAGAGGCTTCCCTGCACCCTGGCCGCCTCGGCGACGTTGGCCAGGGCCAGGCGGAAGGGGTCGACGGTGGCGTCGGGGACGGCGTAGGCCTTGATGAGCCGGGGGGAGAGGAGGGGTTCCAGGCGGCGCGCCTCGGCCGGGAGTACCTCCTCGCAGAGGATGCCGGCGGCAGCACAGAGGGTCGGGAAGCGGCTGGCAAAGTCCGGGTCGTCGCCATCGACGGCAACAAAGAGGCCGCCGGTATCCTCGATGCAGTGGGGGGCCACCTGCTTCAGGATCAGGTTCTCCTGTCGGCATTCCACCGCTGAGTGCAGGTCGTTGGAGACATAGCGGCCACCGGAGTGGAGGAGGCCGTGGTTGCCGCCGGAGGCCCCGGCACAGAGGTCACGCTGGTCGATGAGCAGGCTGGCAAGGCCGCGCAGGGCCAGGTCACGCATGATGCCGGTACCGGTAACCCCGCCACCGATGATCAACACCTCGGTTTCGATCCGCTCTTCACCTGCCATCGCTTCTGCTCCTTTTCGGCCGCTGCCATTCCTGGACCCTTCTTCGCATCTTTAAGACTGTCAGGGGGCGGCAGGGACCTGTGGCGACACTGCCTGGATAGTACTGCGGCCGCCGTCTTGTTTCAAGTGAATTTCAATAATGTTCACTCGAAACAATAATCGCTGCGAAAATGAAAATTCATCCCAGCAGGCGCAGCTCATTGCCGCCCGGACTGGCTCCCCTTGCCGATCGCCGTTGCCGGTGGTCGGCTCAGGGTACGCCGCACCGCATCCTGCCAACCCCGGTACTTCTCGCTTCGTCGGCTATCGTCCAGTTCCGGGGTGAAGCGCCGGTCTCTCTTCCAGGTACCGGCAAATTCCTCCGGTGGCGGCAGCAACCCCTTTTCCAGACCGGCAAGATAGGCGGCACCCAGGGCGGTGGTTTCGAGAACCATCGGCCGGTCCACCGGGGCGTTGAGGATGTCGGCAAGAAACTGCATGGTGTAGTTGGAGGCGACCATGCCGCCATCGACCCGGAGGACGGTTTCCCCCATGTCCGGCCAGTCGCCGCGCATTGCCTCGAGCAGGTCCCTGGTCTGGAAACAGACCGACTCCAGGGCCGCTCTGGAGAGTTCGGCCGGGCCGGTGGCCCGGGTGATCCCGAAAATCGCCCCACGGGCGTCGGGGTCCCAGTGCGGGGCGCCCAGGCCGGTAAAGGCGGGAACCAGATAGACATCCTGGCTCTTGTCGGCAAGACGGGCCAGTTTGCCGGTATCGGCGGCTGATTCGATCAGCCCCATGGCGTCACGCATCCACTGGACCGCTGCGCCGGCAACAAAGATCGACCCCTCAAGAGCGTAGGTGGTCCGGCCGTTCAACCGGTAGCCGATGGTGGTGAGGAGCCGGTTACCGGAGCGGACCGCCTGGCCACCGGTATTGAGGACCACAAAGCAGCCGGTACCGTAGGTGGACTTGATCATCCCCGGCGAGAAACAGGCCTGGCCGACCAGGGCCGCCTGCTGGTCGCCGGCAATCCCGCCAATGGTGATACTGCCGGCAAAGAGATCTGGCTCGGTGCTGCCAAAATCAGCTGCCGAGTCAAGAACTTCTGGCATCATCAGAGGAGGAATGGCGAAGAGCCGGAGCAGCTCCTGGTCCCAGCAGTTCTGGTGGATATTGTAGAGCATGGTGCGGCTGGCGTTGGTGGCGTCGGTGGCGTGCACCCGGCCTCCGGTCAGCCGCCAGAGGAGGAAACTGTCGACGGTGCCGAAACAGAGCTGGCCATTGGCCGCCCTGGCCCTCGCTCCCGGAACCTGGTCGAGGATCCAGGCGATCTTGGTGGCGGAGAAATAGGCGTCGAGCAGCAGACCGGTACTGGCGGTGATCTGCGGCCCGTGTCCGGCCGCCTCCAGGGCGGCGCAGGCGTTGGAGGTGCGCCGGTCCTGCCAGACGATGGCCCGGTGGATCGGTTTGCCGCTCTGCCGGTCCCAGATGAGGGTGGTCTCCCGCTGGTTGGTGATGCCGATGGCGGCGATTGCCGCTGCCTTCAGCCCGGCCTCGGCCAGGGCCTTGCGGCAGGTGGCTAGAGTGGAGCCCCAGATCTCTTCGGCATCATGTTCAACCCAGCCGGACTGGGGAAAGTATTGGGGAAACTCCTGTTGGGCGGCACTGACGATCTCCAGCTGGTCGGTGAAGACAATCGCCCGGCTGGAGGTGGTTCCCTGATCGATTGCAAGGAGATGCGAGGCCATGTCGGGTAGTCCTGGTCGAAAGGGGGGAATCCGCCTGCCCACCCCGCCCGCCGGTGCCGGCGGACGGGGTGGGTGGCGGTTCTAGAGGTTATTTTTTCGCTGCCGCCCAGGTCTTGAGCAGCTCGTCGTAGTCAACGGTCATGCCCTGCGGCTTCTCGTTGGCCAGTTTCGATTTCGGTGCGCCAGGCAGGTTGAGCCAGATCGACGGATCCTGTTCCTTGTTCAGTTTCGGCCCGCACTCACCCTGGATGCCGGCCCGTTCCAGCCGCTCGAGAACCTTGTCCTGTTCCATCGCCAGGGAGTCGAGAGCCTCCTGCGGGGTTTTGGCACCGGTGACCGCATCGGCGATATTCTGCCACCACAGCTGGGCCAGTTTCGGGTAATCGGGAACGTTGGTGCCGGTGGGGGTCCACTGCACCCGCGCCGGGCTGCGGTAGAACTCAACCAGGCCACCCAGTTTCGGCGAGCGCTCGGTGAAGGAGGCATGCCAGATATCGCTCTCGCGGATCGGGGTGAGGCCGACATGGGTCTTCTTCAGGCTGACGGTCTTGGAGATGACGAACTGGGCATAGAGCCAGGCCGCCTTCCGTCGGTCCACCGGGGTTGATTTCATCAGGGTCCAGGAACCGGCATCCTGGTAGCCCAGTTTCATTCCCTCGGTCCAGTACGGGCCGCGCGGGGAGGGGGCCATCCGCCATTTCGGGTTGTCGTTTTCGTCGACCACCGGTGTACCGGGCTTGGCCATGTCGGCGGTGAAGGCGGTATACCAGAAGATCTGCTGGGCGATATGGCCCTGGGCCGGCACCGGGCCCGCTTCCGAGAAGGTCATCCCGGCAGCCTCGGGCGGGGCATACTTCTTCAGCCAGTCGATGTACTTGGTAAGCGAGTAGACGGCGGCCGGGCCATTGGTGGCCCCCCCGCGGGAGACCGAAGAGCCCACCGGTTGGCACCCTTCCACCCGGATACCCCACTCGTCCACCGGCAGTCCGTTGGGGATACCGGCGTCGCCGGCCCCGGCCATGGAGAACCAGGCGTCGGTGAAGCGCCAGCCCAGCGATGGGTCCTTCTTGCCGTAGTCCATATGGCCATAAACGCGCTTGCCGTCGATCTCCTTCACCTTCTCCGAGAAGAATTCGGCGATGTCCTCATAGGCCGACCAGTTGACCGGCACGCCAAGCTCATAGCCGTAGATCTCTTTGAATTTAGCCTGCAGTTCCGGTTTCTTAAACCAGTCGTAACGGAACCAGTAGAGGTTGGCGAACTGCTGATCGGGGATCTGATAGAGTTTGCCGTCCGGCCCGGTTGTGAAGGATTTACCAATGAAATCGTCAACATCCAACCCAGGGTTGGTGACATCCTGGCCTTCGCCGGTCATCCAGTCGGTGAGCGGAACCACCTGCTGGTAGCGGAAATGGGTACCGATCAGGTCGGAGTCATTGATGTAGGCATCGTAGATGTTCTTGTTCGACTGCATCTGGGTCTGCAGCTTCTCAATAACGTCACCCTCGCCGATCAGGTCGTGGGTGACATTGATGCCGGTGATCTCGGTGAAGGCCTTGGCCAGGGTCTTCGCCTCGTACTCGTGGGTGGTGATGGTCTCGGAGACCACCTTGATGTCCATCCCCTTGAACGGTTCCGCGGCCTTGATGAACCACTCCATCTCGGCCATTTGCTCGGCGCTGGAGAGGGTCGATGGCTGAAATTCGCTCTCGATCCATTTTTTTGCCTCCTCGACGCCGGCAAAGGTACCTGCCGGTGCCGCCAGGAAGGCGGCGAGCGCTGCGGTGGTGACGAGTTTTTTAATCATGTTTGCTTCTCCTTGTCTGTTGGACGTTTTTCCTGCCGGCAGCCTGCCCCGACAGAACGGAAACAACCCTGATACCACTACACCCACCGAAAGACGGCGAGGGCGTACAGGCAGGCAATGGCGGTTGCCCACCAGAGGCTGAGGCCGGCAAAGGCCGCCAGCC
Source organism: Desulfobulbaceae bacterium (assembly GCA_011390165.1). Classification (GTDB taxonomy): domain Bacteria; phylum Desulfobacterota; class Desulfobulbia; order Desulfobulbales; family Desulfocapsaceae; genus Desulforhopalus_A. Next base: position 27,994 of record JAABSV010000009.1, on the reverse strand, counting down.
AGAAGAGATGGATATAGGCGGAGCCGAGCAAAGAGACGAACAGCCGGTCGCCGCGGGTGGTCTCGAAGCGGAGGATTCCCACCCGCGGGGCACCGCCGGGGCTTTTCATTTCCCAGATGGTCATGGCCAGCAGCAGGCTGAAGATGATCAGAAAAAAGGTTGCGGTGGGCCCGGTCCAGGCCATCCAGTTGAGATTCATCGCTCTTCCCCCCTTATACCCGGCCGAGGGCAAAGCCCTTGGCGATATGGTTGCGGACAAACCAGATGACCAGCACCCCCGGGATGATGGTCAGTACCCCGGCGGCGGCCAGCACCCCCCAGTCGAGGCCGGAGGCGGAGACGGTGCGGGTCATGATCGCCGAGATCGGCTTGGCGTTGACGGCGGTGAGGGTGCGGGCGAGCAACAGCTCCACCCAGGAGAACATGAAGCAGAAAAAGGCGGTGACCCCGATCCCGGAGGCAATATTGGGAATGAAGATCCTGATGAAAAAACGGGGCCAGGAGTAGCCGTCGATAAAGGCGGTCTCGTCGATCTCCTTGGGGATTCCCGACATGAAGCCCTCGAGGATCCACACCGCCAGGGGGAGGTTGAACAGGCAGTGGGCGATGGCTACGGCGATGTGGGTATCGAAGAGGCCGATGGAGGAGTAGAGCTGGAAAAAGGGGAGGGCGAAGACGGCCGGCGGCGCCATCCGGTTGGTGAGCAGCCAGAAGAAAAGGTGCTTGTCGCCGACAAAGGAATAGCGGGAGAAGGCGTAGGCGGCCGGCAGGGCGAAACAGACCGAGATCACCACGTTGATGCTGACGTAGATCATCGAGTTGATATAGCCGGAATACCAGGAGGCGTCGGTGAAGATCACCCGGTAGTTGGCCAGGGTGAGATTCTGCGGCCAGAGGCTGAAGACCGAGAGAATCTCCTCGTTGGTCTTCAGGCTCATGTTGATCAGCCAGTAGATGGGCAGCAGCAGAAAGAGAATGTAGAGGGCCGGAATCAGCCATTTCCAGCGCATCTCAGTTCCCTCCCTTGCGGCTCTCTTCGCCGACATTGGTCATCACCGTGTAGAAGACCCAGCAGAGGAGCAGAATGACGAGAAAATAGACCAGGGACATGGCCGCCGCCGGGCCGAGGTCGAACTGGCCCACCGCCATCTTCACCAGATCGATGGACATGAAGGTGGTGGAGTTGCCCGGGCCGCCGCCGGTGATCACGAAGGGCTCGGTGTAGATCATGAAGCTGTCCATGAAGCGGAGGAGGATGGCGATCAGCAGCACCCGCTGCATCTTCGGCAGCTGGATGTAACGGAAGACGGCAAACCTCGAGGCCCCGTCGATTTTCGCCGCCTGGTAGTAGGCGTCGGGTATGGAGCAGAGACCGGCATAGGCGAGGAGCACCACCAGGCTGGTCCAGTGCCAGACGTCCATGACAATGATGGTGAGCCAGGCGGCCAGCGGGTCCTGGGTATAGTTGTAGTTCACCCCCAGGCTGGCCAGGCTGTGGCCGAGCAGGCCGATGTCGACCCGGCCGAAGATCTGCCAGATGGTCCCGACCACGTTCCAGGGGATGAGCAGGGGGAGGGCCATGCTGATCAGGCAGACCGGCACCCCCCACCCCTTCTTCGGCATCGCCAGGGCAATGGCCACCCCAAGGGGGATTTCGATGAGCAGGATGATCCCGGAAAAGAGAAGCTGGCGGAGAAAGGCGTCGTGGAACCGTTCCGAGTGGATGAGGTCGCGGAACCACTCCATCCCCACCCAGAAGAACTGGTTGCCGCCGAAGGTGTCCTGCACCGAGTAGTTGACTACGGTCATCAGGGGGATCACGGCACTGAAGGCCACCACCAGGAATACCGGCAGAACCATGAACCATGCCTTCTGGTTGGTTTGTTTGGCGATCATTGCCGTTCTCCTGTGAGCAGATGGTCGTTGAGGTAGATATTGGTGTGGTCCGGGTTGAAGTACAGAGCGGCCCGCTCGCCGCCGATCTCGCTCTGCTCCGGCACCACCACGTTCAGTTCCCGTCCTTCGAGAGCCACCCGGACTATCCGGTGGCGGCCGATGTCGTTGACCTTGACCACCCGGACCGGCAGCCCCCCCTCATCCGCCGGCCCGAGCCGGAGATGCTCGGGCCGCACGCCCAGTTCGGTCTTGGCGCTAGCCGGCTGGTCCGGGTAGTGCTGGCCGAGATCGATCCGGTGGCCGTCCACCACCGCCTGGTTGCCCTGGAGGAGGCAGGGGATGATGTTCATTCCCGGTGAGCCGATGAAATAGCCGACAAAGGTGTGCGCCGGTCGGTCAAAAAGCTCCTCGGGGGTACCCACCTGGACGATCTCCCCCTCGTACATGACGATCACCTGTTCGGCAAAGGTGAGCGCCTCGGTCTGGTCGTGGGTGACGTAGATCATGGTGAAGCCGAACTGCTTGTGCAGGTATTTGAGCTGCGAACGCAGTTCCCATTTCAGCTGTGGGTCGATGACGGTGAGCGGCTCGTCGAAGAGGATGGCGTTGACACTCTGGCGGATGAGGCCACGGCCGAGGGAGATCTTCTGTTTGGCATCGGCGGTGAGGTGTTGCGCCCTGGTGCCGAGGTCCTTTTCCAGGCCGAGCATCTTCGCCAGGGCAATCACCCGCGGCTCGATCTCTTTCCTGCTCCGGCCGCGGTTTTTTAACGGGAAGGCGAGGTTGTCGAACACCGTCATGGTGTCATAGATCACCGGAAACTGAAAGATTTGTGCGATATTTCGCTGTTCGGTGGGCAGCCTGGTGATATCCTGGTCATTGAACAGCACCCGGCCATCGGTGGGGATGAGCAGGCCGGAGATGATGTTCAGGAGGGTGGTCTTGCCGCAACCGGAGGGGCCGAGCAGGGCGTAGGCGCCACCGTCCCGCCAGGTGAGGTTGAGTTTTTTCAGGGCATAGTCGTCCGGGTTGGTGGAGGCGCCGGTGTAGGAGTGGGCGATCTCCTGCAGGGTGATGGTGGCCATGGCCTTCTCCTAGCCTTTGCTGGCGGCTTCCGGAGTCACCACCAGGCGGTCGTTGCGATCAAAGACGTAAAAGGTGCGCGGGTCGAGGAAGATGTCGATGGCCTCATGCACCTCGAAGTGGTGGATTCCGGCGGTGAGGAGGACCCAGCGGATACCGGCGACATCGATATGGACGTAGCTTTCCGAGCCGGTGAGTTCGGTCACCGCCACCTTCGCCTTCACCGCGATTGCCTCGCTGGTGGGGCGCTGCAAATAGAGGTGGTGCGGGCGGAAGGCGATGGTGTAGTCATCGTCGGCGAGCTGCGGCAGGGCCCCGACGACCGGCAACTCCAGCTGCCCCTTGTGGCGCAGGCTGTTATTCAGCTTGGTCACCGGCAGCAGATTCAACGGGGGATCGGAGAGGGTCCGGGCGGTGATCAGGTTTTGCGGTCGGGAAAAGACCTCGAAGGTGGGGCCGAACTGGCTCACCTCCCCCTGGTGCAGGGTGGCAATGTTGCCGCCGAGGAGCAGGGCCTCGGAGGGTTCGGTGGTGGCGTAGACAAAGATGGAGCCGGTGGCCGAGAAGATCCGCGGCAGCTCCTCGCGCAGCTCCTCGCGCAGCTTGTAGTCGAGGTTGGCGAGCGGCTCGTCGAGGAGGACCAGCTCGGCCCCCTTCACCAGGGCCCGGGCCAGGGCGGTCCGCTGCTGCTGACCACCGGAGAGCTCCTGCGGGGAGCGGCCAAGCATCTTTTCCAGTTTCAGCAGGGCGGCGACCTGGCCCACCTTGTCGGCAATCACCGACTTGCTCTCGCCGGCAATGCGCAGCGGCGAGGCGATATTCTCAAAGACGCTCAGATTGGGGTAGTTGATGAACTGCTGGTAGACCATGGCGACGTTACGCCGCTGCACGGCAAGGCCGGTGACATCCCGGCCGTCGACATGGATGGTGCCGGCGGTGGGCCGGTCGAGGCCGGCCATCAGCCGCATCAGCGAGGTCTTGCCGGCGAGGGTGGGGCCGAGGAGGATGTTGAGGGTGCCGGCGGTGAAGGTGAGAGAGACATCGGCGATATGGAATTGCCGGCCGACCTTTCTGCTCACGTTGCGTAACTCAAGCTGCATCAGCTGCTCCTTTTTCGCTGAAATGCCCTGCCGATCCGGCCGCCAGCCGGGCCTGGACATAGGTGTCGAGCCTCTTGGCCTCTGCCGCCGAGAAGAGCAGGCCGAGGCGGGAGCGGCGCCAGAGGATATCGTCAGCGGAACGGGCCCACTCCCGGCTGATCAGCCAGTCGACCTCGAAGGGGTACAAACCGTGGCCGAAGCCGTCACCCAGGCTGTTGGCGGCCGTCGGGGCGGCGACCATCTCCCGGGCCAGGGTACCGTAGCTGCGGCAAAGGCGGCCGGCCAGCTGCCGGTCGAGCAGAGGGCAGCGCCACTCAAGGTCAGTGACCAGGTCGGGGAAGCCGTCCACCGCAAAATCTCCCCCCGGCAGGGCAACCTCTGCCGTCCAGGCCGGGCCCATCGCCGGCAGGTCGGGGGCCAGCCGCTGCAGCACCGTCTCCGCCAGGCGGCGGTAGGTGGTGATCTTGCCCCCGTAGATGGTGAGCAGCGGTGCCTGGCCGGCGCCGCCGTCAACTTTCAGGACATAGTCGCGGGTGGCGGCCCGCGCCTCACTCTTGCCGTCGTCAAAGAGGGGGCGGATGCCGGCAAAACTGCCCACCACCTGGCTCGGCTCGACCGGGGTGCGCAGATACTCCGAAACCGCCCGGCAGAGATAGTCGGTCTCCTCGGCACTGATCCGGGCGGTGCCGGGGTCGCCGTGGAAGTCGACATCGGTGGTGCCGATCAGGGTGAACTCGCCCTCATAGGGAATGGCAAAGACGATCCGGCCGTCGCTGTTCTGAAAGATATAGGCCCGTTCATGGGCAAAGAGGCGGCGGACGATGATATGGCTCCCCTTCACCATTCGGATATGCTCCTGCCCGCCGGAACTGTCGATCCTCCCCTGCAGATTCTCCAGCCAGGGGCCGGCGGCGTTCACCAGGGCCCGGGCGGATGCCGACCACTCCCGGCCGCTGTCGCGGTCAAGGAGGCGCAGCCGCCAGCCCTTTTCCTGCCGGTTGGCGGCGAGTACCTGGCAACGGCTGCGGATGGTGGCACCGGCGTCGGCGGCGGCACGGGCGTTGAGCACTACCAGCCGGCTGTCCATCACCCAGCAGTCGGAATACTCGAAGCCGGTGACAAACGCGTCGCCGAGCACCGCACCGGCCGGGTCCTCGCGGAGGTTGACAACCGTGGTGCCGGGGAGGAGCCGGCGGCCGCCGAGGTGGTCGTAGAGAAAGAGGCCGAGGCGGATCAGCCAGGCCGGGCGAAGCCCCTTATGGTGGGGGAGGATGAAGCGGAGCGGCCAGATGATGTGCGGCGCCGCCCGCAGCAGGACCTCCCGCTCGTGCAGGGCCTCGCGGACCAGGCGAAACTCGTAATACTCGAGGTAGCGCAGGCCGCCGTGGATCAGTTTGGTGGAGGCGGAGGAGGTGCCGCCGGCAAGATCACCCTGTTCGGCGAGGAAGACCGACAAGCCGCGACCGGCGGCATCACGGGCGATGCCACAGCCGTTGATGCCGCCACCGATGATGGCAAGATCGTAGTCCGGGGCCTGCAGAGTCGCCATGGCTCAATCCCTGCTCGGTGGAAGGGTGATTGTTTCAACTTTTCGAATGAAAAGTTTCAAGCGAAATTTAACAACAGGAGTAGCCGAAAAAAAAATTCCCGGCAAGTGAAAATTTTTTGCCGCCGGGATTTTCCCGGCAACAGGACAGCCGGCTGCAGGCCCGGTAGCGATGGCGGCAGGCAGAAGAGGGGAAAGTGAGGCGGGCAGGAAGCAGGCACAGGTGGACAGGAAAGAGATGGGCAGAGGGGTGGAGGCGGCGGGAAGGGGAGAGCAGGTAGACGGGCGGAGTGGGGAAGGAAAGAGGCAGGCAGAGGGAAAAAGAGGAGGCGGAGAGGGGAGGGAATAAGGGCAGGTAGAGGGGTGTGGTGAGGAGGCGGGCAGGCGGGTAGGAGAGTGATCAGGGGGTGGCGATGACCACCCGTACCCCCTGTTCATCGCAGATCTGCTGCAGTTTTTCCGGCAATGGGCTGTCGGTGATGAAACTGTTGATCCGGGAGATAGGGGCGATTCGGATGGGGGCGGTGCGCGTGAATTTCATGGCGTCGGCCACCAGGATGACATGCCGGGCGTTGCGGATGATCGCCTGGGCAACCCGCACTTCGCGCAGATCGTAGTCGAGGAGGGAACCATCTTCGTCGATGGCGGAGACCCCGATGACCGCATAGTCAACCTTGAACTGGTTGATGAAGTCGACGGCGGCGCCGCCGATGATGCCGCCATCGGTGCGGCGTACCTGGCCACCGGCGATGATCAGCTCGATCCCCAGGAAAGACTTCATGATTTCTACGGCATTGATATTGTTGCTGATAACCAGCAGACCGCGGTGGTCGCGGAGGCTGTGGGCCACTTGCTCGGTGGTGGTGCCGATGTTGATCAGCAGGCTGCTGTTGTCGGGTATGAGTTCGGCCGCCCGTCTGCCGATTGCCCGTTTCGCCGCCGGGGCGAGGAGGCGTCTGGCCTCGTAGCTGACGTTCTCGATACCGGAGCCGACAATCGCCCCGCCGTGGATTCGCTGGAGGAGCTGCTTATCGCACAACTCATTGAGGTCTTTACGGATAGTTTGTGGAGAAACGGTGAAGGCGGCGGCCAGTTCGTCCACCTCTACCCGGCCGTTTTCCCTGGCGCGGAGGAGTATCTGGTGCTGTCGTTCGGAGAGGTTGTCCATGCTGTCCTGGCAAAAAAATAGAGATATCGCCGACGATTGTAGCAGACCTTGGTTGCGAATGAAAGGGGAATTGCCACGAAAGAGAAATTGGCGGCAGCATCGACAACCGCCGGCAGCGCCGTCGCCGGAGCGGAAAAGGCCTGGCAGGGTGGGCGGTGCCGGGTGTCGACAACAGGCTGGCGGTCGGCTGCGGAGAAGGCTTGTAAATTCTGTTTCTCCCGGTATACTGCCGGCTTTTCGCCTGCCGGCAGGCCGGGGAGGGAGAGTTTTCTCTCTCAGCTAGCCTGACCGGGCGATAATGGGGTGCTGGGGAACGGGTACGGAAATCTTCAGGCGGTGAGAGGGGATGACACGACTGCAGGCCAATACGCTGCTGACCCTGGCGGCGGTGATCTGGGGATCAAGTTTTGTGGTGCAGCAGATCGGTACCGGTGAGCTGGGGACGATCAGCTTCACCGGGGCCCGTTTCCTGGTCGGGGCACTGGTGGTGCTCCCCTTTGCCGGCCACCAGTACCGGCGGATGCGCCGGCAGGGGGAACTCCATCTGGGGGTGATCGACTGGCTCGGCCTGCTGCTGGTCGGCTTGGTCCTCTTTACCGCCGCCGCCCTGCAGCAGCACGGTATCCAGCGGACGACGGTGACCAATTCCGGTTTTCTCACCGCCCTCTATGTGCCGATGGTGCCGGTCCTGGGTCTGCTCCTGCTCCGGCGGCGGGTCCACTTCTCCATCTGGCCCGCCTCCCTCGCCTGCTTTTTCGGCACCTATGTGCTGAGCGGTGCCCAGCAGGTGGAACTGGCGGTGGGCGACCTCTGGGTCCTGGCCAGCACCATCTTCTGGGCCAGCCATGTTATCCTGGTCGGCATCCTCGCCATCCGCACCAAGGCGCCGCTGGTGGTGGCAACCGCCCAGTTTCTGGTCTGCGGCGTCTGCGGCCTGGGGCTTGGCCACCTGGTGGAGGGGCCGGTTCCGGCCCAGTTTGTCGGTGCCCTCTGGGGTATCCTCTATATCGGCATCTTCTCGGTGGGGATGGCCTTCACCCTCCAGGTGGTCGGCCAGCGCTACACCCCGGCGGCCGATGCGGCAATCATCCTCAGCTCCGAGACGGTCTTTGCCGCTTTGGGCGGCATGATTTTTCTCGGCGAGCGGCTGAGCCTCACCCAGCTCTCCGGTGGCGCCCTGATCCTCGTCAGCATCCTCGCTGTCGAGCTGCTGCCGCTGATCAGTCGTCCCCGTCCCCTTTAGGCCGCCTTGAAAAATTAGGCCGCCTTGAAAAATTCGAATTTTCGTTCAAAATCAAGGCGAAGGAAAACAATTTTACGCATTCATGTATTTGATATTCTAAGAAAAAATTGTTTTCTCTCTCAACCCAAAAATTGGGCGAAAATACCCTTTTTCAAGGTGACCTCTAGAGGGTGACCGGAGGGCGACTGTCTCCCCGCAGGTCGCTGTCGCTCCGGCCGGGGCAAGTTTTCCCGTCAGTTCGGTGCCGCCATAACCGCCGCCAGGGCGCTGAGGAAGAGATCGTTGTCTTGCCGGCTGCCGACTGTCACCCGGATACACTGCTGGTAGCCGGGCTGGCGCCACGGCTTCACCACCACCCCCTGTCTGAGCAGCCCTTCCGCCACCTCGGCACTGTCCCGGCCAAGGGCGAAAAAGAGAAAATTGGCCGTCGACGGGGCGACCTGATAGCCCCGCCCGGCAAGCTCGGCGGCGAGGCGCTGCCGTTCCCGGTGGTTGTGGGCGAGGCTTTGGTTGAGATGTTCGCTGTCATCCAGGGCAGCCAGGGCAGCCGCCTGGGCGATACGGTTGATGTTAAAGGGGGTCCGCAGCCGGTCGAGGGCCCCGGCCAGGTGCGGATCGGAGAATATCCCGTAGCCCACCCGGGCTCCGGCCAGGCCATAGGCCTTGGAGAAGGTGCGGAGGAGGACGAAGGGGGCCCGGCCACCGGCCAACAGCTGCAGGGCGTCGGGGTGATCGGTTTCCTCCCGGGCGTATTCGTAGTAGGCCTCATCGATCACCAGCAGGGTTTCCGGGCCGGCCGCCCGGGCGAGGCGCATAAGTTCGCTGCCGTTCAGCATGCTCCCCACCGGGTTGGCCGGCGTGCTGAGCAGCAGCATCCGGCAGCCCTGGCCCATGGCAGCCACTATCTCGTCGACGGCAAAGGAAAAATCGGCCCGCATGGGCACGGTCACCACCTCCGCCCCCTGCTCTGCCGGGTAGATCTCGTGGAGGAGAAAGGAGGGGGTAACCGTCACCACCCGCTCACCGCCACGGACAGTGGCCCGGCAGAGCAGGGCGATGAGTTCCTCGGAGCCGTTGCCGATGACGATCGCCTCGCTCTCCACCCCCAACCGGTCGGCCAGGGCCTGGCGCAGCCGGCGGGACTCCGGGTCGCTGTACTTGCCCAGCTCGGCTATGGCGGCGCTGGCGGCGGCGGCCGCCAGTCTTCCCACCCCGAAGGGGTTTTCGTTGCCGGCCAGCCGGGCGATATGGCCAACCTGATAGTGGTCGCGGACGTACTCCTCCGGCAGGCCAGCGTTGTAGCGGGGGAGCCCGGCCACTTTTTCTTTGATAAGTGGTAGCGAAGATGGGTTCATTGCTCGTACCTCGGCTGAGTTGGCAAACTCCGTCCCAGCCGCCGGAAGCGTCGGTGAGGGGGGAGCGGCGTCTCCGGATTCGTTTGCCGGAAGAGATATTGCAAGGGGTGCCGGAAGAGCTGCCGGAACAGGTCCAAAAACAGCTGCCGGGCTGGGTGTCGGACTGGGTGCCGGACGTTCAGACGGCTGGCGGCGGTAATCATGTGTGTGCGGACGGCGGCGGTGCTCAGAACATCAGCTTCGGCAAAAAGGTGGCGATCTGCGGGAAAAACCAGATCACTACCGCACCCACCGCCTGCAGGCCGATGAAGGGGACAACCCCCCGGTAGATCTGGCCGGTGCTCACCTCCGGCGGCGCCGCCCCGCGCAGGTAGAAGAGGGAGAAGCCGAAGGGGGGGGTGAGAAAGGAGGTCTGCAGGTTGATGGCGATCAGCACCGACAGCCAGATCGGGTCGTGGCCCATCAGGATGAGGGTCGGGGCGATGAGTGGCAGGAGGATGACGCTGATCTCGACAAAGTCGAGGAAAAAACCGAGCAGAAAAATGAGCAGCATGCAGAAGAGCAGGGCCCCCTGGGCACCACCCGGCATGGTGGTGATGATCCACTCGATCCGCTCCTCGCCGCCGAGGCCGATGAAGACCAGCGAGAAGACACTGGCGGTGAGGATGGTGGCAAAGATCATCGCCGTCACCACCATGGTCGAGGAGAGGATTGCCGGCAGAATTTTTTCCTTCCAGGTGAGTTGCAGCGCCTTGAACAGGGCGGCAAAGCCGATGCCGACCAGGAGCAGGCAGAGCAGGCCGATGGCCCAGTCGGCGCTGGCGGTATCGGTGCGCTGGAGGCGGATGGGCGCCAGCCGGGCCAGTACCGCCAGGCCGACAAAGGCGGCGGTGCCGGCCAGCATGAACGATCCAGCCCGGCCGAGTCTCGCTCCGGCGAGGAGGATTGCCCCCACCGCCCCCACCGATGCCGCCTCGCTGGGGGTGGCGATACCGCCGAGGATCGAGCCGAGGACAGCGACAATCAGAAAAATGGGGGGCAGCACGGCGCGGAACATCTCACTGAGAGTCACCGAGCCAAGTGCATCGTCCTGCAGCGCCGGGGCCACCAGCGGGGAGAGCCAGGCCCTGAGCAGCAGGTAGACGATGTAGATCGAGACCAGCAGCAGCCCCGGTAAAAGGGCGGCGGCAAACATCTGCCCCACCGAGATGGTGTCGATGGAGAATTTCCCCCGGGCAAACTGGGCCTGCTGGTAGGCGTTGGACATCACATCGGCAAGGATGATCAGCAGGGTGGAGGGGGGAATGATCTGGCCGAGGGTGCCCGAGGTGCAGACAATGCCGCAGGCCAGTTCCGGCTGGTAGTTGTTGCGGAGCATGGTGGGCAGGGCGATCATCCCCATCGCCACCACCGTCGCCCCGACAATACCGGTGGAGGCGGCGAGCAGGGCACCGACGACAATCACCGAAATCCCCAGGCCACCGCGCATCCGCCCGAACAGCCGGCCCATGGTCTCAAGCAGATCCTCGGCGATGCGGCTCTTCTCCAGCACCACCCCCATGAGGACAAAGAGGGGGATGGCGATCAGCACGTCATTGGTGAGCAGGCCGAAGATCCGCTGGGCCAGGGCACCGAGCAGGCTGAGGTCGAAGTTGCCGGTCATCCAGCCGAGAAAGGCGAACAGGGTCGCCACCCCGGCGAGGGTAAAGGAGACCGGGTAGCCGATGAGGATACCGCCGATCAGGGCGGCGACCAGAAGCAGGTCGAGGGGCATGGTCATGAACTCCACTCTCGTTTGCCGCTTTTTAAGCAGATGATGTCGGCGAGGAGATTGGCCAGCCCCTGAACGAGCAGCAGCAGGCAGAAGGCGGGGATCAGCGACTTCAGATAAAAGGAGGCGGGAATCCCCCCCACCGAAACCGCTCCTTCCATTATTTTCCAGGAGTCTCGGACAGTTGGCCAGGAGAAGTAGGCCAGGGTCAGCATCGACGGGATGAGCAGCAGCAGGTGGCCACCGATATCGATGATCGCTTTGCCGCGGGGCGGGCGGAGGGCATAGTAGATATCCACCCGGACATGTTTGTCGACCAGCAGGGTGTAGCCTGCCCCGAGCATGAAGAGGGTGGCGTGGAGGTAGAGCACCCCCTCATTGAGAAAGATGAAACTGATGCCGAAGACGTAGCGGAGAACGACAATGCCGAACTGGAGAAGAACCATCAGCAGGGCGCACCAGCAGACCACACCGCCGACCACCCGGTTCACCTTTTCGAGGAGTGTTATCAGCGTCCGCATCGTCTTGCACCCGGCTGTCCGGCGGCGGCAGGTCAGGGCCGCCGCCGGGTGAGTTGGTCAGTTAATAACGGTAGTCGGCCGCCCTGGCGTTCATCTGGCCGTTGTCGGCGTAAAGCATGTACTCGGCAATGGAGGTGCGGTAGGTGAGGTAGCTCTCGACGATGCGCCGGACCAGTTCATCCGAGTCGTTGCGCAGATCTTCGATCACCTGACCGGCGGCATTGCCCATGGCAACGATCACCTCGTCGGGGAGCTTGCGCACCTGGACCCCCTGCTCGGCCACCATCTGCTTGAGGGCGAGGGCGTGCTTGGTGGAGTATTCCGTCCACACCGGGTTGTAGAGGCTCTCGCAGGCAATGGCCACCGTCTGCTGCAGATCGGCCGGCAGGGCCTGGAAGGCCTTCATGTTGACCGCGCACTCCTCGGCGGATGAGGGCTCGCCCACTCCCGGCCAGTAGTAGTACTTGGCTACCTGGTAGTAGCCGAGGGAGGAGTCGCTCCACGGGCCGATGAACTCGCCGGCATCAAGCGCCCCGGACTGCAGGGCCTGGAACATGTCGCGGCCGCTCATGGCCTGTACCGCCATGCCCAGTTTGGCGCACATCTCCGAGGCCAGGCCGGTGGTGCGGAAGCGGAGACCCTTGAAGTCTTCCACCGAGTTGATCTCCTTGCGGAACCAGCCGGCCCACTGGGCGCCGGAATTGCCGCAGAGGAAGGGCTTGAGGTTGAAACGGGCATACATCTCGTCGTAGAGGGCCTGACCGCCGCCATGCATCATCCAGCCAAGTTGTTCGTCGGCACGGAGGCCGAAGGGCTGGGAGCAGAAGAGGAGGATACCCTTGGACTTCGACCCCCAGTAGGAGGGGACGGCGTGGTAGAGTTCGGCGGTTCCCTGGGAGACGGCGTCAAAGACCCCTGGTCCGGGGACCAGTTCGCCGGCGGCGTAGAGCTTCACCTCCAGTCGACCGCCGGAAAGGGCGGTGATCCGGTCGGCCAGCATCTGCGCGGCGACTCCTGGTCCGGGGAGGTTCTTCGGCCAGGCAGTGACCATCTTCCACTGGATCTTCTCAGCGGCCTTGGCCGGGGCCGCCAGGCCGGAACTCAGGGCCGCGGTGGTTAAGGCGGTGGCGCCGGCGGTTTTCAAAAACTCTCGTCTGTCCATCTGTACCCTCCTAGGTGCGGTGTAGTCGTCTTCGGCGCCGGCTGAAACCGCCCGGTGCCCATCTCGTCTGCCTGCCGGTTTCTCCCGCTCAGGCTGCCCCGGCGAAGGGACGGATTGCCGAGTGCATGGGGGAGGATGCGACTTTTGCGGCATGATACTGCATTCCATATGTATATACAAGCATTATTTCGCTGCGCCAGTAGAGAAAATGGTGCGCGCTGCCCATGTTTGTAATGTATTGTTTTTATATATTTAAATTTTCTTGACGGTTGGCAGGCAAAAAAACAAGTGGTGAAAATGGTTACTGACAAAGAGAAGTTGCCAATCTTGTATAGACAACCTAGGCAGAGCCTCCGGCCACCCGCGAACACCCTCGCCAAGCCGCCGGCAAGGCCTTGGCCGGCCCCGAGCCTTGGGCCGCCGCCGACCACTGGCCGGACGTCGGTGGCAAGGTCAGGGCGGAGGGGGCAAGGCCCGGAAAATCTCTTGCTTTTTTTCCAGTATTTTTTAAAACAGGGTGGCACGTCATTTTGCCGCCTGTGCCGGCACTTTTTCCCGTCCCGAAAGCTGAAGGAACCACAAGGAGACCACCATGCCCGTCCACGTCGCCGAGCACCCGCTGATCAAGCACAAACTTGGCCTGATGCGGCAGCACGACCTCTCCACCAAGGACTTCCGTGACCTCTCCTCGGAGGTTGCCCGTCTGCTCACCTACGAGGCGACCCGGGATCTGCCGACCCGGAAAACCACCGTTCAAGGGTGGGCCGGCCCGGTGGAGGTGGATACCCTGAAGGGGAAAAAAATCACCATTGTCCCCATTCTCCGGGCCGGTCTGGGGATGATGAACGGGGTAATCGACATGATCCCCTCGGCGAAGGTGAGCGTCGTTGGCTACTACCGCAACGAGGAGACCCTGCAGCCGGTGGAGTACTATGTGAAGACCGCCAAGGATATCGGCGAGCGGGTGGCCCTCATCCTCGACCCGATGCTGGCCACCGGCGGCACCCTCCTGGCCACCATCGAGACCTTGAAGAAAGCCGGTTGCCAGACCGTCAAAGGGCTTTTTCTGGTCGCCGCCCCGGAAGGGATCCGGCGGATTACCGAGGCCCACCCCGATGTCGAGATCTACGTCGCCGCCATCGACGAACGGCTCAACGAGGTCGGCTACATCCTGCCCGGCCTGGGCGATGCCGGCGACAAGATATTCGGGACCAAGTAGCAGCAAGGTTACAAAAGCACGACAAGGCAATGACCGATGGCCCGGTCCGGCAGCAGCCGGTGCCGGTGCCGCCACCCCCTGTTCCGGGGCCCGCTCAGAGGGCGGCTCCATCTGCCGGCACACCCTGCCGGAGGAGGCATGAGATGTTGACAAACACCACCGAGTATCAATTTCGCCTGAGCGACGGCCTGCTCGGTGCCCAGATGCTCTTCGTCGCCTTCGGGGCCTTGGTCCTGGTGCCGATCCTCACCGGCCTCGACCCCAATGTCGCCTTGTTCACCGCCGGGCTCGGTACCCTCATCTTTCAGGTGATCACCAAGGGGAAGGTACCGGTCTTCCTCGCCTCCTCCTTTGCCTTCATCGCCCCGATCATCTACGGGGTGCAGACCTGGGGCATTCCGGCCACCCTCTGCGGCCTGGCCGCCGCCGGACTGCTCTACGTCCTGCTCAGCTTTGCCATCCGCATCTTCGGGGCGGGAATTCTCCACAAATACCTGCCGGCGGTGGTCACCGGCCCGGTGATCATGGTCATCGGCCTGGTCCTCGCCCCGGTGGCGGTGGAGATGGCGATGGGCCGGACCGGGGACGGCGCCGCCTGGCTGGTGCCGGGGAAGACGGCAATGATCATAGCCGGGGTGAGCCTGGTGACCACCGCCCTGGTCGCCCTGCTCGGCCGGGGCTGGTTTCGTCTGATCCCGATCCTCTGCGGCATCGGGGCCGGCTACGGCACATCTCTGCTCCTCGATTTCACCGGCTTTACCGCCCTGGTCCAGGCCGGTTTCGATCCGGGCGGTCTGCCCAACTGGACCAAACCGACGCTGATCTCCTTTGCCAGCGTGGCCGACAAGGGGTGGCTGGTGGTTCCCGCCTTTGTCCTGCCCGAGTGGCGCTGGGAGGCGATCCTCTTCATCGTGCCGGTGGCGATCGCCCCGGCCATTGAACATTTCGGCGACATCCTGGCGGTGGGCGGCATCACCGGCAAGGACTACGTCAAGGACCCGGGGATTGAGAACACCATGCTCGGTGATGGGATTGCCACCAGCGTCGCCTCGATGCTCGGCGGTCCGCCCAATACCACCTACTCGGAGGTGAGCGGCGCGGTTGCCCTGACCAAGGCCTATAACCCGGCGATCATGACCTGGGCGGCCCTGATTGCCATCTTCCTCTCCTTCGTCGGCAAGATCGGGGCGATTCTCGCCACCATCCCCACCCCGGTGATGGGCGGGATCATGATCCTGCTGTTCGGGATGATCACCGTGGTCGGCATCAACACGCTGGTGAAGTCGGGGCAGGATCTCACCGAACCGCGGAACCTCATTATCGTCGCGGTGATACTGGTCTGCGGCATCGGCGGGATGAAGTTTTCCGCCGGCGCCTTCGCCATCGAAAAGATCGGTCTGGCCGGGATTCTCGGCATTCTGCTCAATCTGGTCCTCCCCTCGAGCAGGGAAATAGAGAAGGAATAACAGCCGGCAACCGTCGGCCGGGAACATTACAACCAGGAGAACTTGCATGAACTTTCCAATAGACCTGAGCGGCTACCAGGCCCTCCCCTTCGACCTCCGGCAGGAGGGGCTGGCTGCAGCAC
This sequence comes from Desulfobulbaceae bacterium, assembly GCA_011390165.1. Taxonomy (GTDB): domain Bacteria; phylum Desulfobacterota; class Desulfobulbia; order Desulfobulbales; family Desulfocapsaceae; genus Desulforhopalus_A. Next base: position 12,342 of record JAABSV010000009.1, on the reverse strand, counting down.
AGCGCCGGACCCTCGCCGACAATATCCGGCTGGTGCGTGACGCCCTGGTCTTCTTCACCGCCCTGGCCAACGTCAAGGGGCTGGGCGGCCACACCGGCGGGGCCTACGATATGGTGCCGGAGGTGCTGATCGTCGACGGCTTCATGAAGGGATCGCCGAACATCTCGCCGGTCCTCTACGATGAGGCCGGCCACCGGGTCGCCCTCCAGTATATCATGGCGGTGCTGAACGGCTACTGCCGGCCGGAGGTGCTGCTCCACTACCGCGAGTACGGCCACGGCCTCTACGGCCACCCGGAGCGGGACGAGGCACACGGGGTCTTCTTCTCCTCAGGTCGACTCGGTCATTTGTGGAGCTACGTCAACGGGGTGGCCGAGGCCGGGCAGGGGCGGATGGTGGTGCTCTTTGGCAGTGACGGCTCGCAGATGGAAGGGGACAACGCCGAGGCGGCCCGCTATGCGGTGGCGAGAAAATTGCCGGTGAAGCTCTTCATCGACGACAACGATGTCACCATCGCCGGCCACCCCAGCCAGTACCTGCCGGGCTTCTCCGTCGAGAAGACCCTGGCCGGCCATGGCCTCGCCGTCGCCGGCGGTGACGGCGAGGACCTCGACGGCCTCTATGCCCGGATCCGTCAGGCCTTTTTGACGGAAGGGCCGGTGGCGGTGATCAACCGGCGGCCGATGGCCGTCGGGGTGCCGGGAATCGAGGGGTCGCCGAAGGGGCATGACGTCATCCCGGTGAATCTGGCCATCGACTACCTCACCGCCAAAGGGCGGGACGCGGCGGTTACGATGCTGCAGGCGGCCACCCCGGCGGCGGCCACCGTCAGCCATCTGGGCAGCAGCGGCAAGATGGGCAAGGTGCGCGACGATTTCGGTAAGGCGGTCGCCGACATCCTCGATGGCCTCGACAAGCCGGCGGAACGGGTCCTGGTGGTCGATTCCGACCTCGAGGGCTCCTGCGGCCTGCACCATATCCGCAAGCGCCACCCGGCGGTCTACGTCCACGGTGGCATCATGGAGCGCAACAACTTTTCGGTTGCCGCCGGCTTCGGCGCCGAGGCCGGTCGCCAAGGGATTTTCGGCACCTTCTCCGCCTTTCTCGAGATGGTGGTCTCGGAGATCACCATGGCCCGCCTCAACCACGCCAACGTCCTGGCCCACTTCTCCCATGCCGGCATCGACGACATGGCCGACAACACCTGCCATTTCGGGATCAACAACTTCTTTGCCGACAACAGTCTCGCCGAGGGGGACCGGACCCGGCTCTACTTCCCCGCCGATGTCCTGCAACTGCGGGCGATGTTGCCGCGGATCTTTACCGACCCCGGCCTGCGCTTTCTCTTCTCCACCCGCTCTGCCACCCCCTCCCTTCTGGACGAGGCGGGCAAAGAGCTCTACGGCGAAGGCTACCGCTTCGAGCCGGACCGGGACGAGGTGGTGCGGGAGGGAGAGGATGGCTGGGTAGTGACCTACGGCGAGATGACCTACCGCTGTCTCGACGCCGTCCTGCAACTCCGCGAGGCTGGAATCCGGGTGGGTCTGGTGAACAAGCCGACCCTCAACGTGGTTGACGAAAAGATGCTCGCCCGGCTTGGCCACAGCCCCTTCGTGCTGGTGGTGGAGAGCCAGAGCAGCAAGACCGGCCTGGGCATCCGTTTCGGCACCTGGCTACTGGAGCGGGGGCTGACCCCCAGGTACGCGGCGATGGGCAGCTACCGGCCCGGGATGGGTGGGATAGCCGAACAGCTGCCGCATCAGGGGCTGGCGGTGGCCGATATCAAGGCGAAAATCCTGGCGTTGCGCGGTTGACCGCCGGTACTCCCCTCCCTCTTCCCGGCTGCGGCACCCCCGCAGCCGGGCCAGCATACCTCCGTGCCGGCCCTGGCAGCCGCCGGAAGTGGCCGGCGGCTTTTCAGCACCCCTCCAGCCGCCGGGCAAACTCCTCCGGGGTGAAGTGGTAGACCTGGGTGCCGCGGCACTCGACGGCAAAGGAGGCGCAGACGCTGCCCCGGGTGGCGCTGGCGGTCAGGCCGAAGCCGTTGACCAGGCCGCTGAGCAGGCCGCCACGGTAGGCGTCGCCGGCGCCGGTGGGGTCGACCACTCTGGCGGCGGCAAAGGCCGGGATGGCGGTGACCCCGGCGGCGGTGTGGATCTGTGAGCCCTTGCCGCCGAGGGTGACGATGCAGGTGCCGGCAAGGGCAACCAGTTTCTCCCGGTTGAAGCCGGTCTTTTCCTGGATCAGGTTGAACTCGTAGTCGTTGACGATCAGCATGAAACAACCGCCGATCACCTCGAGCAGGTCGCCGGCCTGGAGCATCGGCAGGGCCTGACCGGGGTCGAAGATGTAGTCGATGCCGGCGGCCCGGCACTGGCGGGGGTAGTCGATCATGTCGTCGAGGTTGCCGGGGGAAACCAGCAGCAGCGTCGTCGCCGGCTCGAGGGCGGCGATCTCCAGGGCGGAGGAGTACTTCATCGCCCCGGGGTTGAAGCCGGTGATCTGGTTGTTGCCCATGTCGGTGGTGATATAGGCCCCGGCGGTGAGCTCGCCGGCAATGGGCTTGATCCCCTCCCGGCCGATCCCATTCTGTTCCAGCCAGGCGAAATAGCTGTGGTGGTCACTGCCGATGGTGGCGGAAATGAACGGCTCCTCGCCCATCAGGCGGAGGGCGTAGGCGATGTTGCCGGCGGTGCCGCCGTAGTTTTCCGTCACCCCGTTCACCTGAAAGCAGACGTTGAGGTTGTGGATCTGGTCGGGGAGGATGTGGTCGGCAAATCTTTCCGGAAAGTTCATGATCCGGTCGTAGGCCAGTGAGCCGGCGACAACAATCTTTTTCTTCATGGTTCACCATCGGTTGGGGAGACAGAGGATCGAAGCATCAGGCATCGAGGTAAGGTCCCGGCAGGCCGGCAAAGGGCGGTGGGGACTGGCTTGGCGCTACAATGTCCGGTTCGGTGAAGAAATTCAAGGGGAACTTTGCCGCCGCCGACCGGCCGTGCCGCCGGCAGCGGCTTGACTGGCCCGGCCGGCGGCGGCAATAGTCGATTTTTCTTGAGTTTATCGAAGGAGTTTGTTACGCAGGATGGGTTGTTCCTCCCTCCCGGCGACGACCCTGAGGAGCCACCGGCGGGAGCGACGGCCAACCCCGGAGAAAGGGTGGCTGAGCGAGGTGACTGCGGGGAGTTCTGCCCCTTTGCTCTATTCCATGCCAGACAATATCAGCCAAAGGAGATGAAAATGAAAAAACTCTGTCTATTTTTTGCTGTTGCCCTGACTGCCCTGGCCTTTGCGGCCGGAACGGTAAGCGCCGCCGACACCCTGGCGGAGATCCAGAAGCGGGGCAAGTTGCGGGTGGGGATGGAACCCGGCTACATGCCCTTCGAGTTGACCAACCAGAAGGGCGAGATCATCGGCTTCGACGTCGATGTGGCAAAAAGAATGGCCAAGGCGATGAATGTGGAACTGGAACTGGTCTCCACCGCCTGGGACGGGATCATCCCCGCCCTGCTCACCGACAAATTTGACATCATCATGTCCGGCATGACCCTCACCCAGGAGCGGAACATGTCGGTCAACTTCGCCCAGCCCTACATTCTCATCGGCCAGTCGATCCTTCTCAAAAAGGAACTGGCCGGCGAGGTGAAGTCCTACAAGGACCTCAACAAGGCCGGCTACACCGTCGCCTCGAAACTGGGCACCACCGGTGAGCAGGCAACCAAACGGATGATCCCCGATGCCAAGTACATCTCCTACGAGACCGAGCAGGAAGGGGTGATGGAACTGGTCAACGGCAAGATCGACGCCTTCATCTACGACCTCCCCTTCAACGCCATCGCCGTTGGTCAGAAGGGCGACGGCAAGATCGTCCATCTCGACGAGCCCTTCACCAAGGAGCCCCTGGCCTGGGCCATCCGTCGCGGCGATCCCGATTTCCTCAACTGGTTGAACAACTTCATGGCCCAGATCAAGTACGACGGGGTTTATGACAAGATTTACCACAAGTGGTTCCAGGATGACACCTGGTTGAAAGAGATCCAGTAAGCCGGAAGAGGGGCGATATCTTGAATGCCACCGAAAAAACCTGGCCCTGGGTTGTCCTGCTGGCGGTCATCCTCATCGGGGTGTCCGCCGCAACCTGGGGGGCGATTGCCAAGATAGACTACCAGTGGCGCTGGTACCGGGTACCCCAGTACTTTTTCTATCTCGCCGAGGAGGCCGAGAAGACCCCGGCCGACGGCCGGGTGACGACGGTGGTGCGGAATGGCAAAAACAGTACGGTAACCCTGGCGGCGGAGAACGGCGAGAAGCTGCAGTGGCAGGTGGAAAGCGGCAGCCTGCGGGTGGCCGAGGGGGAAGAGATGTTTGCCGGCGACACCATCGGCTTTACCAGCCACTGGCGTCTCGGCCCACTGATGTACGGTCTCTGGACCACCCTCTGGCTCTCGGCGGTATCGAGCTTTTTCGCCCTCATTCTCGGCCTGATCACCGGTCTGGCCCGGGTGTCGAAGAACTTCACCCTGCGGGGGCTGGCGGCGGTCTACGTCGAGTGTATCCGCGGCACCCCCCTGCTGGTGCAGATCTTCATCGCCTACTTCTTTCTCGGCACGGTCTTCAACCTCAGCCGCAACGTCTGCGGTATTGGCGCCCTGTCGCTCTTTGCCGGTGCCTACGTGGCGGAGATCGTCCGGGCCGGAATCCAGTCGGTCGCCAAGGGGCAGAGCGAGGCCTCCCGCTCCCTGGGAATGAACGTCTTTCAGACGATGTGGGACATAGTTCTGCCCCAGGCCTTTAAAAGGATACTCCCCCCACTCTCCGGACAGTTTATCAGCCTGATCAAGGACTCGTCCCTGGTTTCGGTCATCGCCATCACCGACCTGACCAAGGCCGGCCGGGAGATCATCACCTCCACCTTCGCCACCTTCGAGGTGTGGCTGGTGGTGGCGGCGATGTATCTGCTGGTGACCTCACTGCTTTCCCAGGTTGTCTATTACATGGAACGGAGGTTCTCGATCAGTGATTAAAGCGGTTAACGTCACCAAGATTTTTCCCGGCCGTCTCGGGCCGATTCGGGCGGTGGACAAGGTCTCCACCGATGTTGCCCGCGGTGAGGTGGTGGTGGTGATCGGCCCCTCCGGCTCGGGGAAATCCACCTTCCTGCGCTGCATCAACGGCCTGGAGACCTTCACCGATGGCCATATCATCATCGACGGGGTGGATCTGGCCGACCGCCGCACCAATATGAACAATATCCGTGCCGAGGTGGGCATGGTCTTCCAGCAGTTCAACCTCTTCCCCCACAAGACGGTTCTCGAAAACCTCACCCTGGCCCAGTGCCGGGTGCGCAAGCGGAGCCGCAAGGTGGCCGAGGAGAAGGCCCACAGCCTGCTGCGCAAGGTGGGGATTCCCGAAAAGGCAGGCGAGTACCCATCCCGTCTCTCCGGCGGCCAGCAGCAGCGGGTGGCCATCGCCCGGGCCCTGGCCATGGACCCGAAGGTCATGCTCTTTGACGAGCCGACCTCCGCCCTCGACCCGGAAATGGTCGGCGAGGTCCTCGACGTGATGAAGCAGCTGGCCAGGGAGGGGATGACCATGGTGGTGGTCACCCATGAGATGGGTTTTGCCCGGGAAGTCGCCGATCGGGTGATCTTCATGGACGAGGGCCGGGTGGTGGAAGTGGGCACCCCGGAGCATTTCTTCACCAACCCCACCGAGGAACGGGCCAAGCTCTTTCTCAAACAGGTGTTGTAATACCGTCTTCCCGGGACGTCTTTGCGGGGGGCAGGGCCTCACCGCCTGACGGGCGGGGGGTGGCAACGCCCAGCCGCCCGCCGGGCAGGCCGCCCGAACAAAAGATCAACACAAAAGAACATCGCAGAATTCATCGCAGAAATCATCGTAGAAATCATCACAGGAACGTAATCAAGGGAGGGTGGAGTATGAAAGTGTTGCAGGTGCTGGCGGTACTGCTGTTGCTGGTCATGGCCGGCACGGTCCAGGCTGCCGAAAAGGAGTTGAAGGTTGGTTTTGTCTATGTCTCGCCGATTGGTGATGCCGGCTATTCCTACGCCCACGATGTCGGCCGGCAGGCTGTCGAGGCACTGGATGGGGTGACCACCTCCTACGTCGAATCGGTGCCGGAAGGCCCGGATGCCGAGCGGGTGATGCTCAACATGGCGCGCAAGGGTTTTGATGTGATCTTCGCCACCAGCTTCGGCTATATGGACCCGATGCTGAAAGTCGCCAAGCAGTTTCCCGATATCGCCTTCCTGCACTGTTCCGGCTTCAAGATGGCCGAAAACATGGGCAACTACTTCGGCCGGATGTACCAGGCCCGCTACCTCTCCGGGATGGTCGCCGGGGCGATGACCAAATCGAACATCCTTGGCTATGCCGCCGCCTTCCCCATCCCTGAGGTGATCCGCGGCATCAACGCCTTCACCCTTGGCGCCCAGGCGGTCAACCCCGAGGCGACGGTGCGGGTGGTCTGGACCAAGACCTGGTACGACCCGGCCACCGAAAAGGAGGCGGCCAAATCGCTGCTTGATGTCGGCGCCGATGTGATCGCCCAGCATCAGGACTCACCGGGACCGCAGGAGGCGGCGGAGGAGAAGGGGGTCTACTCCATCGGCTACAACTCCGACATGGCGCCCTTCGCCCCGAAGGCCCATCTCACCGCGCCGATCTGGAAGTGGGGCCCCTACTACGTCAAGGTGGTGGAAGAGGTGCGCCAGGGTAACTGGAAGCCGGAATCGGCCTGGCCCGGCCTGGCCGAAGGGATCGTCGATCTGGCCCCCTTTGGCGCGATGGTGCCCCAGGATGTGCGTGACCGGGTGACGGCCAAAAAGGCGGAGATTGCCGCCGGCAAGGACACCATCTTTACCGGCCCGATTTTCGACCAGAGCGGTGCGGTGAAGGTTGCCGAAGGGGTGGCCATGACCGATGCGGAAATGCTCAGCATGAGCTGGTTTGTCAAGGGCGTGGTCGGTACCACCGAGTAATCCACCGCGCCCCGGACAGAAGAACGGGCACCCTGAATGCTGCCGATGCGTGTTGCCAAAAGACAGGAGCCCCTGGGATACTGGGGCTCCTGTGTTGTTTTGAGTGTGGCCCTGCTCCTCTCTCTGCTCCTTAGTGCCGGCATGCTGGCGATCCGGGGCACGCCGCCTCTGGAGGGGATTCTCACCCTCTTCCGGGGCGCCTTCGGCTCCCCCTGGGCGCTGGAGGACAGCATCCTCAAGGCGATCCCCATCTATCTCTGCGCCCTCGGGGTGGCGGTGGCCTTCCGCCTGAAGATCTGGAACATTGGCGCCGAGGGGCAGTTTGCCCTTGGCGCCATCGGCGCCACCTGGGTGGCCCTCTCCTTCCCCGACTGGCCGAAATTTGCCCTGCTGCCGGCGATGGCGGCGATGGCCTGCCTCTGCGGGGGGTTCTGGGGCCTCATCCCCGCCCTTCTCCGCCAGAAGTTCCGCGCCAACGAGATCATCGTTACCCTGATGCTCAACTACGTCGCCATCCTCTTTCTCGACTACCTGGTCTACGGGGTGTGGAAGGATCCGGCCAGCTTCGGCTTCCCGATGACCCCGGTGTTCACCGACGGGGCGATTGTCGGCAAGATCGGCACCTCTTCGATCAACTGGGGACTGGCCCACTGCATCCTCCTCGGCCTTGTTATCTGGGTCTTTTTTCGTTTTACCCGCCTCGGCTTCGAGGTGAAGGCGAGCGGCGACAACGTCCGGGCCGCCCGCTATGCCGGCCTGCCCTACAACCGCCTGGTGGTGCTGGTGCTGGTCATCAGTGGTGCCCTGGCCGGCTGGGCCGGTTTTCTCGAGGCCTCGGCGACCGTGCACCGGTTGCAGCCGAGCATCATGGTCGGCTATGGTTACACCGCCATCGTGGTGGCCTGGCTGGCCCGGCTCAACCCTCTGGCCATCGGCTTTGCCGCCCTGCTCCTTGCCGGTCTGCGGGTGGGGGTGGAGAGTCTGCAGCTTGATCTGCAGGTTCCGGCCGCCTTTGGTGGGATAATCGAGGGGCTGGTGCTGCTCACCGTGCTCGCCGGCGGTCTCTTTACCCACTACCGGCTGGTCTGGCGGAGGCCGGGATGACCTTCGAGATCCTCATCCTCCTTTTGGCGGCGGCGGTCCAGTCGGGCACCCCGATCCTCTACGCCACCCTCGGCGAGATCTTCACCGAGAAGTCGGGGGTGCTCAACCTTGGCGTCGAAGGAACGATGATCCTCGGCGCCCTGGCCGGCTTTGTCACCGCCCGGCTGACCGGCAGCCCGCTTCTCGGCTTTTTCCTCGCCGGAGTGGTGGGCAGTCTGGCCACCTCCATCCATGGCGTGGTCTGTCTCATCTTCCAGGGTAACCAGGTGGTCTCCGGCCTGGCTCTGACCATCCTCGGCCTCGGCCTGGCCAACTATCTCGGCACCGGCTACGTCGGGCTCTCGGCGCCCGGCTTCGACCCGCTCCCCCTGCCCGGTCTCGCCGCCATCCCCCTGCTCGGGCCGATCTTTTTCCGCCACGACATACTCGTCTACTGCAGCTATATCCTGGTACCGCTTATCTGGCTCTTCTTCACCAGGACAAGGCTCGGCCTGGCCCTGCGGGCGGTGGGCGAGTACCCGGCGGCAGCCACCGCCGCCGGGCTGTCGGTGGCCGCCCACCGCTGGCTGGGGGTTCTGGTCGGTGGCTTTTTGATGGGGCTGGGGGGTGCCTACCTCTCCCTCGCCTACACCCATCTCTGGACCAGCAACCTCACCGCCGGCCGGGGCTGGATTGCCGTCGCCCTGGTTATCTTCGCCTTCTGGCGGCCGGGCCGGGCGGTGTTCGGCGCCTATCTCTTCGGCGGCATCATGGCCCTGCAGCTGCGCCTGCAGGCCACCGGCACCCAGGTGCCCAGTTCCATTCTCCTCATGCTCCCCTATCTGCTCACCGTGCTCGTCCTGGTCTTTTCCAGCTGGCGGCGCGGCAGCGGCGAGGCCCCGGCCGCCCTCGGCATAAACGAGGAGCCGGTGGATTAACCAACAACCCTCTCACGACGAGAAGCGCATGGCAGGCAACGACAAGTACAAAAAAACCTACCCGATCTCCTGGGAACAGCTCCACCGCGACTCCAAGGCCCTCGCCTGGCGGCTCCTCTCCACCGACTACTACAAGGGGATCATCGCCATCACCCGTGGTGGCATGGTGCCGGCGGCGATCATCGCCCGGGAGCTCGACATCCACCTGGTCGACACCATCTGCATCTCCAGCTATGACTGGAAGGACAAGAAGGGGGATGCGGAGATTCTCAAAGGGGTCGACGGCGACGGCCAGGGGTGGCTGCTGGTGGACGACCTGGTGGACACCGGCCGCACCGCCCAGATCGTCCGACGGCTGGTGCCGAAGGCCCATTTCGCCACGGTCTACGCCAAACCGGCCGGTCGAACCCAGGTCGATACCTTCATCACCGAGGTGAGTCAGGATACCTGGATTCTCTTCCCCTGGGATGCCGAGTCGCAGTTCGCCGTCCCCATCGCCGGCCGGGAAAGAGGCTGACCATGGCGGTACCGCTGATCCGCCTGGAGAATATCAGTAAATCCTTCGGCCGGGTTCGCGCCAACCACCAGGTTTCCTTGACCATCGAGCAGGGGCGGGTGCTCGCCCTGCTCGGCGAAAACGGCGCCGGCAAATCGACCCTGATGTCGATCCTGGCCGGGCAGCTGCAGCCGGACAGCGGCACCATTTTTGTCGATGGCCAGCCGCTGGCGATCACCGCCACCGACAAGGCCATCGAGGCCGGCATCGGCATGGTCTACCAGCACTTCAAGCTGGTGGGGGCGCTCACCGTCGCCGAAAATATCTTCCTCGGCCGGCCGGGCGGGCTGTGGCTGAACCTGCGGACCATGCAGGCGGAGGTGGTGGCCCTGGCCGAACGGTACGGCATGCAGGTCGACCCGGCGGCCCTGATCAGTGACCTCTCCATGGGCGAGCGGCAGCAGGTGGAGATCCTCAAACTCCTCCAGCGGGAGAGCCGGGTGCTGATCTTCGACGAGCCCACCGCCGTGCTCACCCCCCATGAGGCGGACAATCTCTTTGCCACCATGCGGAAGATGACCGCTCTCGGCAAGGGGATCGTCTTTATCAGCCACAAGCTCGAGGAGGTGATGGCGGTGGCCGACCGCATCGCCATCCTCCGCCGGGGGGAGATCGTCGACACGGTGGCCGCCGCCGAGGTGGCCTCCACCGCCGAACTGGCCGAGCGCATGGTGGGGCGGGAGGTTCTCCTGCGGGTGGAGAAGAGCCCCATGGAGGCGAGGCAGATTGTCCTGAAGGTGAGCGACCTCACCACCCCGGTGCTGGCCGGGGTGAGTCTTGAACTGCGTCAGGGGGAGATTCTCGCCCTGGTCGGGGTGGCCGGCAACGGCCAGAAGCAGCTGGTGGAGGCGATCTGCGGCCTGCACCGACCGGCGCCGGAGAGCGTCCGTATCCTTGGCATGGAGTGGGCCGAGTTCTTCGGCCGCGGCAACCGCGACAACACCCTCTCCTATATCCCGGAGGACCGCCAGGGGCTGGCCACCTGCCAGGGGCTCGACCTGCTCGACAACTTTCTTCTTACCACCCGGGGCGGTTTCAGCCGTGGCCCTTGGCTGGACCGGCGGCGAGCGGCGGAGAAGATCGGCCACCTGCTGGGCGAGTTCGATATCCGCCCGGCCGACCCGCAGGCCTTTGCCTGGCAGCTCTCCGGCGGCAACCTGCAGAAGCTGGTGCTGGCCCGGGAGTTTTACCGCCGCCCGCGGCTGATTGTCGCCGAGCAGCCCACCCAGGGGCTTGATATCGCCGCCGCCGAGGATGTCTGGAACCTCCTTCTCAAGGCGCGGGAGGCGGCGGGGGTGCTGGTGGTGACCGGCGACCTCGGCGAGGCCTTTGCCCTCGCCGACCGCATCGGGGTGATGTACAATGGTCGGATTGTCGCTCTTTTTGCCAGTGACGACGAGGAGATGGTCGCCCTCATCCCGCAGATGATGGCTGGCCTTGCTGCCGCCGACTGAAACGTCGGTCCCGTATCCCCTTCATTTTTGCCGCGCCCTGGTGTAGACTGGGTGCAATCATGCTTGCCAAACCTTTACCCCATCACCGGCGCAGCGACCCGCGTCAGGCGGAGCGACGATGAAGCAGCTCACCACCCCCCGGATGGAGCAGTGCATCGGCTGCCACAGCTGCTCCCTCGCCTGTGCCCGCCTGGTCTACCGGAGCCTCTCCTGGAACGCCGCCGGCATCCGTATCCACACCGCCGGCGGGCTGTCCACCGGCTTTATCGCCGTCACCTGTCTTGCCTGCCAGCCGGCCCCCTGCGCCGCAGTCTGCCCCACCGGTGCCCTGCGCGAGCGACCGAAGGGCGGGATACGCTACCACCGGGAACTGTGCATCCAGTGCGGCGAGTGTCTGCCGGCCTGCCCGGTGGCGGCGATCAGCGCCGATCGCCAGGGCCACATCTACGTCTGTCTCCACTGCGGCCAGTGTGTCCGCTACTGCCCCCAGGGCTGTCTGGAGATGGTTGGCCTGGACGAAGAGGAGAAAGAGTGATGCGGCAGGAATTTCGGGTGATGGTGGTCGATGCGGCCAGTGGCAGGGCGAAGATCGTCGAGATCGACCGGCGCCAGGAGGTGGTCGGCGGCAGTGGCCTGGCCGCCCTGCTTTTTGCCGATTACGGCCACCCCGATCGTCCCTGGGATGATCCGGCACAGCCGCTGATCTTTACCATAGGCCCGCTCACCGGCTATTTTCCGCTGATGAGTAAGATGGTCTGTGCCTTCCGCTCCGCCTACCACGGACAGTATACCGAAAGCCACGCCGGCGGCCGGGCGGCCTATGCCCTCTTCTTTGCCGGCTTCGATGCCCTGGTGGTGACCGGACGGGCCCCGGAACTGAGCTGCCTCCTCCTTGGCGCCCACCATGTGGCGGTGCAGGAGGCCGGCTATCTCCGGGGCATGGATGTGGAGAGTTGCGGCCGTCTACTGCGACGGGTCTTCAAGGGGGGGAGCGGCCACCGGACGATCATGCGGATCGGCCCGGCCGGTGAGAGCGGTTCGGCGATGGCCTGCATCAATGTCGACAGCTACCGCCATTTTGGCCGGTTGGGCGGCGGGGCGGGGATGGGGGTGAAAAACATCAAGGCGATCATCATCCAGGGAGACAGCCACTTCGCCGCCCCCGCCGGCAAGGGCTATGCCAGCCTTTACCGGGAGTTGTACGGGGAACTGACCACCACCAAGATGATGGAGAAGTACCACAACCTCGGCACCGCCGCCAACCTCACCACCCTCAACGACCTGCAGGCCCTGCCCTGGCGCAACCTGCA
>JAABSV010000008.1 GCA_011390165.1 Desulfobulbaceae bacterium | reverse complement strand
CGACAACCGCTACCACTACCACCAGGTGGCCTACGACTACGAACCGATCTTCGCCCTCGGCAGCATGCTCGGGGTGACCTCAGCCGTGGCCGTACTGCGCATTCTCGAAGTGGTGGAGCGGGTCGGCCTCGACGCCATGTCGGCCGGGGTGGCCCTGGCCTGGGCCACCGAGGCGAGCCAGCGCGGCCTCCTGTCGACGGCGGAGACCCTGGTTCCCCTCGCCTTTGGCGATGTCGGCGCCTACCAGGAGGCGGCCGGGCACCTTGGCCGGGCCGGCAACGACTTCTACCGTCTGCTCGGTCAGGGTACCCTGGCGGCGGCAGGCCGCTACGGCGGCGGCGAATTTGCCTGCGTTCTCGGCCAGGAGATGGCCGGCTACGCCACCGGCGAACTCTTCTTCGCCGCCCAGACCCTGGGCTTTCGCCACTCCCACCTCGATACCGGTGCCTACAGCTACGACCAGCGGGAGACCGGCAAAGATGTCGCCAAGGCGGTTGATTTTCTCCTCGCCGACGAGGTCGACCGGGTGCTGCTCACCTCCATGGTGGGCTGCCTTTTTGCCCGGGCGGTATACAGCCGGGAACGGCTGGCCGCCTGCCTCGAAGTGATCGGCTACACCGATCTGGCGACAAACCTGGCCGAGACGGCGGCAGCTATCCGCCGCCAGCGCTGGCAGGTGCGCGCCGCCACCGGCTACCACCCCGACCAGTTCACCATTCCGAAGCGTTTCTATCAGCTGCGTACCTGGAAGGGCCCCATTGACGCAGCCTACCTCGACGCGGTGAAGAGCGAGTATGGCCGCCGCATCCTGGCCCTGATCGAGCCGGCCGGCGGTGACCGTCCGTCACAGTAAGATCAGGCGCATCCTGATGATATCCTCCTGCCGGCCGATGGCGAGGATGATATTTCAGCCCCAGTTCCCCACTCATCATCGCCTTGTCGAGAAAGTCGACAACTGACGGTTTTTTCAGTATCTGGGTACCAGTACCTGGCAGGAAGATATAGGAAATTCGGCAGGGAGATTTTTTTTTCGAAGATTTTTAATAACAAATCTCAATACTCATCGGTTCTCCCCTGGAGAGTTTACGAATACAGCTATTTTTTCGCATTCGGCTATGCTACAATGTGGCTCAAGACGCTGGACAGGGGTCGGAAACAGCGGTCGGCGCGGTGCCGGCCGGAGCTTGTTTCTTCCCCATATCTTTCCCAGGAGGAGAACAGATGCAGATACGCAGGAGAGACTTCATCAAGGCGGGTGCCGTGGGTGGTGCCCTGCTCGCCACAGGCTGCAGCCCGAAAATGAATGCCCTGGAGCCGGCGAAAGCGGCCACCGGCCAGGATGTCGGCGAAAAACCGGGAGAATGGATTGCCTCCACCTGCCAGGGCTGCACCACCTGGTGTCCCATCGAGATATTCGTTCAGGAAGGGCGGGCGGTGAAGGTGCGCGGCAACCAGCTGAGCAAGGCCAACAGCGGCTATGTCTGCCCGCGTGGTCATCTCATCCTCCAGCAGATCTACGATCCGGACCGTATCAAGGTGCCGATGAAGCGCACCAACCCGAAAAAGGCCCGCGGCGAGGACCCGAGGTGGGTGCCGATTTCCTGGGACGAGGCGATGGATACCCTCGCCGACAAGATCATGGAACTGCGCAAGAACAACGAGACCCACAAATACCTGCTGATGCGGGGGCGCTATTCCGATCACAACTATCTGCTCTACGACTATCTCACCAAACTGATCGGCTCGCCGAACAATATCTCCCACAGCGCCATCTGCGCCGAGGTGGAGAAGTTCGGTGCCTACTATACCCAAGGCTACTGGGGCTACCGCGATTACGATCTCGACAATATGAAGTATCTGATCGTCTGGGGCTGCGACCCGATCTCCTCCAACCGCCAGGTCCCCAATGGCATCCGTAAACTGAATACCGTGCTGACCGAGGGCACCGTGGTAGCAGTCGACCCGCGGATGAGCAATACCGCCGCCAAGGCCCACAAATGGCTGCCGATCAAGCCCGCCGAAGACGGTGCCCTGGCCCTGGCGATGGCCCACGTCATCCTCACCTCGGGGATGTGGTACAAGGAGTTCGTCGGTGATTTCAAGGATGGTCAAAACCATTTCGTCGCCGGCCAAGAGGTTTCTGAAGCCGATTTCGTCGAAAAGCACACCAACGGTTTGGCCCGCTGGTGGAATATCGAACTGAAAGACAAGACCCCGGAGTGGGCGGCGGCCCTGACCGGTATCGATGCCGCCACCATCGTCGAAGTGGCCCGGGGGTTCGCCGCCGCCGCCCCGCACTGCGGGGTCTGGTATGGGCCGACCATGCAGCCCCGCGGCAGCTATGCGGTGTTCTGCATCCATGCCCTCAACGGCCTGGTCGGGGCGGTCGATAACGAGGGCGGGGTCATCACCTACCAGAGCGCGCCCTACTCCAGCTTTCCAAAAATTGATGCCTACCAGGATGATATTGCCAAGGCTGGGGCCAAAAACAAGAAGATTGACCAGCGCGGCACCTTGAAGTTTCCGGCGCTGAATAAAAAGTCCGGTGGCGGCGTGGTTACCAATAACGCTGCCAACGGCATCCTCGCCGAAGACCCTTACGACATCAAGCTGGCGGTAGCCTACTACAACAACTTCAACTTCGCCGGCACCGAGGCCGGGCGCTGGGACCGGGCAATGGCCAAGGTGCCGTTCTTTGTCCATATCGTGCCGATGCTCTCCGAGATGAGCCAGTTTGCCGACATCGTCCTCCCCTCCACCCTGCACCACAGCGAGCAGTGGGCGATTGTCCGGGCCGCTGCCAATACCTACGGCCATATCTCCATTCAGCAGCCGCTGATCAAGCCGCTGTTTGAGGCTAAGGCGCCGGAGACCGAGTTTGTCTGGCTGCTCGCCGAGAAGCTGAAGGCCAAGGGTTTCAGCAACATCTACGACTATTACAGTACTGAGTTCAAGGACCCGGAGACTGGCAAGCAGCCGACCAACTCCCTCGAATTCTCCCTCTATGCCACTAAGATCCGCAGCCAAAAGGCCTGGGACCCGAAGGAAAACGCCGAGTACAAAGGCGACCGGGTGAGCGGTTGGGAAGAGTTCCGCCAGAAGGGCATTGTCAACTCGCCAAAACACAAACCTCGGGCCCTGTGGGAAAAGGGTTTTCCCACCGAGACCAAGAAGTTCGAGTTTTATAGTGAGACCCTGAAGAAAGTCCTCACCGACCACGCCGCAAAACATAAGGTAACCATCGACGAGGCCATACAGGCGTCAAATAACCTGGCGACCGGCGAGCAGGTCTTTGTCCCCCATTATGAGCCGCCGGTACGGCATGGCAGCAGGGTCGACTACCCCTTTGATCTGATTGACATGAAGTCCCGTTTCAACCGGGAGGGGCGGAGTGCCAACCTGCCCTGGTACTACACCTTCAAGAAGTGCGATCCGGGCGATCTGGTTGATCAGGATGTGATCCAGATCAACCCCGATGACGCCGCCAGGCTGGGTATCGCCGAGGGCGATACGGTCAAGGTAACCTCGGTGGTTGGCAGCCTCAACGTGCGTGCCCGTCTCTGGGAAGGGGTGCAGCCAGGTACCGCTGCCAAATGTTTTGGCCAGGGGCACTGGGCCTATGGCCGGGTAGCGACTAAAGACTTCAAGTCCTTTATCCCGCGTGGCGCCAATTTTAACGAAATCATGCCCGACGACTATGATCGACTCTCCGGTTCGACCGCCCGTAACTGTGGCTTCACCGGCGTCAGGATCGAAAAAGTTTAAGCAAGGAGGTAAGCGAAGATGCCAACCTATGGAATGGTCATAGATCTGTTGAAATGCGCCGGCTGCGGGGCCTGTGGCCTGGCCTGCAAGACCGGCAACAACACCCAGGACCGGCACGGCGGGCAGAGTTACAACTGGGCCGACTACATGATCGAAGTGGAAGGGAAGTTCCCCAACGTCCGCTACACCAACTACCCGGTACTCTGTAACCACTGTGCCAATGCTCCCTGTGTCGAGGCCTGTCCGGTGGAACCGAAGGCGATGTACAAAAATGCTGATGGCCTGACTCTGCACAACAACGAACGCTGTATCGGCTGCCTCTCCTGCCAGGACGCCTGCCCCTACAGTGTCGATGATCTGGATGCCGGCACCGCCCAGTACAGTGTGATCAGTTTTAACCCGGAAAACGAGACGAGCCATGCCCGTTACACTGAGGCCAGCCGGCTCTATCCCGGTACCGTCTCCGGGGCGGAGATAGCCCAGTTCGCCGGCGCTGTGCCGCCCTACCGTACCGACTACAGCCACCCGGATTATGCCGCGGTGCGCCGTCCGGGGATCGTCGAAAAGTGTATCTTCTGCGACCACCGTATCCAGAAGGGCGAGCAACCCTACTGCGTTGCGGCCTGTCCTTCCGAGGCAAGGGTCTTTGGTGATCTGAGCGATGGCGGCAGCGAGGTTGCCAAACTCCTCAAATCGCATGCCAGTGTGCGCCTGAAGGAGGAAGAGGGGACCGAGCCGAGAGTGTACTATATCAATAAATTCAAAGCGTAATTGTTCTTTGATGAGCAACTGACAGCACGCTTTCTGCGCGCCGGCGGCCCCCCGGGCCGCCGGCGCTATCTTTTTTGGAGTTGATGATGGCAATAGTGGAGAGACTGGCGCTGGGCGAAGTGTGTCATGGCATGGCGGTGCTCTTTTATGACCCGCAGGAGTTTTTGCTCGCTGGCGATGACGACTTCTTTACCGACTATCGGGAGGTGTTCGACAGCTGTGATGCCGAGCTTGCCGCCGCTTTTCATATGCTCGAGGAGGCGGCCCGGCAGTTGGACCTCACCCGTCTACGGGTCGACTATGCCGCCCTCTTTGTCGGCCCCGCAGAATTGCGCGCCTGCCCTTACGGCTCGGTCCATCTGGAAAAGGGGCATCAACTCTACGGGGAGACGACCAGCGGCGTGGCCAAACTGTACGCCCAGGCGGGTCTGCAGATGGGCGCCGACAGCACCACCGTCCCCGACCATATTGCCGTCGAACTGGAATTTCTCCACTTCCTCCTGCACCGGTCGGCCAGTGCGGATGCCCCGCCGGCGCACATCTACCCAACCTTTCTCCAGCACTTCTTTCTCCCCTTTGCCCAGTCCTTGGCCGATCTCCTCATCAGCCGGGCGGAAACCGATTTCTACCGCCAACTGGGCAGGATGGTGCAGCGACTGACCGTCGTGCTCGCCGGCAGTGTCGATTCGCTGCCGGCCAGGGCCGGCGACTGAAGCGGGCTGGCCTTGCCGGCCTCCCGTGCCTATAATCTTTTCCGCAAACGCGCCGCGCGCTCTGCACTGTACCGTGTCCGTTCCGCTTTCTGTCTCTGGCGAGGGGAGTGTAAAAGCAGATGTTGCACCTTTTTCGCCGACTGCTTCCGGAAAACCCCGTTGCCCCGGTAGTCTTTCTTGGCCGCCGCTGCCTGCGCAGCCGTTGTAGCAGTTTTGACTGCCGGCGCTGCCTGCAGGTCTGCGCCAGTGGCGCTTTGCAGTTGGTCGAGGGAGCGATCAACTTTGCCGCCTCATCCTGCACCGCCTGTATGCGCTGCACGGCCGCCTGCCCCAACGACGCCCTGGTGGCGAACCTTGAACTCGGCAAACTGCTGTCCGCTCCCCCGGCCGATGGCGAATTGTTTCTCTCCTGTCCCCGGCAACCACGCCGACGGGCAGCCGAGGCGATTGTTCCCTGTGTAGGTCTCTTCTCTGCCGAATCCCTGCTGGCGCTGCTGGTGAACAGCCGCGGGGGGGCGGTTTTCAATCTCACTGCCTGCCAGGCCTGCCCCAACCGGCAGAGCAGCGCCATCTTTATTGCCACTCTGGATCGGCTGCGGCAGCTCTGTCGACCGCTCCTGATTGGCCAAGTGCGGCTGCTGCAGGGGGTAGGGGACCCCGGCGAATCGCCACAGCGCCGCGATTTCCTGAGCGGGCTGAGCGGCAAGGCGTGGTCTGGGGCAGCCCAACTGGCCGGAAAACGGTCTGCCGCCGAGCAGCCGGTGGACGATACCCGGCGGCGGATTCCGGATCGCCGCCGGCTTATCCAGAATCTTGTCAACAGGCTGGACCCGGCCGGCCGCGATCTGCTCCGCCAGACCTGCCTGCCGCAGCTCCTCCTGTCGGAGAGTTGCCGGCTCTGCCCGCGCTGCGCTGGAATCTGCCCCACCGGCGCCCTCCGTCTGGCGCGTAAAGACGGGGAGAAGAAGCTGCTCTTCGACGGCATGCGCTGCAGCGGCTGCGGACTTTGTGTTGCCTTTTGCCGGGAAGGTGCGCTAGATTTGCTTGAGGCTCCGGTCACCGTCGCGGCCGAAGACCAGGCCTAAGACCAGGCCATTGCGACTCGGCTTGGGCAAACCGCCAACCCCAGCGGGGAGGAGAAAGTATGATCGACCAGCGGACTCGAGCTCAGCGCCTGTTTTTAACCGATCTGCTCCGCGGCCAGGTAGATTTTTCCACCACCGACCAGCGTCGCGGGGTACCACCACCGCCTCTGCAGAAGCCTGCTGGGCCGGCACAACCACGAATACCGCTGCCCGGGCCAGAGGAGTGGAAACCGGCACTGCAGCCAATTGAGCTGCACGAGGCGATTGCCCGGCGGCAGAGCCGGCGCAGCTATGACGGCACCGCCTTGAGTCTTGCCGAGCTCTCCTTTCTGCTCTGGGCGACCCAGGGTATCCGCCGCCTGGCGGGGCCAGGTTCTGCCCTGCGCACCGTCCCTTCAGCCGGGGCGCGGCACAGCTTCGAGACCTACCTGGCTGTCCGCACGGTCACCGGTCTGGCCGAGGGGCTCTACCGTTTCCTGCCTCTTGACAACCAGTTGGTTCAGCTCCGCGAAGAGGGCAATCTTCGGCAGAGTCTTACCGAGGCAGCCTTTGGCCAGTCTTTTGTCGGCAATGCCGCGGTGACCTTCATCTGGGCCTGCATCCCCTACCGGACGGAGTGGCGCTACGGCCTCACCGCCCACCGGGTGATCCTCATCGATGCCGGCCATATCTGCCAGAACCTCTATCTCGCCTGCGAGGCAATCGGCGCCGGGACCTGCGCTGTCGCCGCCTACGACCAGGAGGCTATGGACCGGCTGGTCGATGTTGACGGCGAGGAGGAATTTGTCGTCTACCTGGCCCCGGTGGGTAAATGCTGAGAGGATTTAAGGGGGTAAACAATGTTTCGATCAGTGCTTGTATTCACCGTTATATGTCTCTTGTCTGGTTCTGGGCAAACAGCCGCCAGCGATCAGCGAAGCGCGCCGAAGGCATATCTCCCGCAAAATGTATACGAATTCTCGCCGATTCTGGAAGGGTTGCCGGTTGTCCACGAATTCACCGTGCACAACAGGGGTGATGCACCGTTGCAGATTCTCAAAATAAGATCCGGCTGAGGCTGCACTGCCGCAACCAGTACGCGGCAGATCCTTCCCGGGGAGGAAGGGCAGATAACAGTCAAATTCAATACCAGCGGTTACGGTGGGCGGCAAAAAAAAGAAACCGTCCATGTGCAGACCAACGATCCGGAACTACCCATGTTTACTTTGGTCGTGACCGGAAAAGTGGTGACCTTCGCCACCATTCGGCCGACCATTGTCCGTCTTGAGGGCCAGGCGGGTACAACGCTGACGGCCGAGGTCGAGATTTTGCCGAGCCGGGACTATCCTTTTACCATCCTGGGCGTAGAGAATAAGACAGATGCTGTACGGAGCGAACTGATCGAGCAATGTAATACCACAAGCAATCGTTGCGTTATCCGGGTGGAAATGATGAAACCGACGAGCGGCCGCCATGCGGATACCATAACTGTGCAAACCGACAATCCGACACGGCCGCAGTTTACCATTCCTGTTGTTGCCATACTCCACTGAACGTGGCAGCCGAATAGGCCGGTGCTGCCATATCAGGTAGAATATCAACTTGAGGATAACGAGAGCATGGTAGAAGGAAGTACGTTCATCGAAATCGCCGCCATCTTAGGCCTGGCGACCGTTACCGGAATCATCGGCCAGAAACTGCGCCAGCCGTTGATCATCATGTTTCTTGCCACCGGTATCCTGGCCGGTCCGGCTGGTCTTGGCGTTGTCCAGAGTTATGACCAGATCGAGTTGCTCGCCCATATCGGCATTGCCCTGCTGCTCTTTATTGTCGGTCTAAAACTTGATCTGCATCTTATCCGCACCACCGGGCCGGTCGCTCTGGCCACCGGCCTGGGCCAGATCATCTTCACTTCGATCATCGGCTTTGTGATCGCCATTGCGCTGGACATGACGTTTTTGACCGCGGCCTATGTCTCGGTAGCCCTGACATTTTCCAGCACCATCATCATCGTCAAACTCCTGTCCGATAAAAAGGAGATCGATTCACTCCATGGACAGATCGCGATCGGCTTTCTCATTGTACAAGATATAGCCGCAATTCTCGCCCTGGTAGCCCTGACAACTTTTGGCTCGTCTGTTTCAGCTGAAGGCTCGACACTGTTCTCGGCATTACTTATTGCCGCCAAGGGTATTGGCCTGCTGGCCGTAGTTGCCGGGTTGATGAAATATGTCCTGCCGCAGTTGACCTTACGTCTGGCATACTCACTGGAATTGTTGACGCTGTTTGCTATCTCATGGGCGGTTTTGCTCGGTGCCATCAGTGAACTGCTTGGTTTCAGCAAAGAGGTTGGCGCCTTTCTCGCCGGGGTTTCCCTGGCATCCACCAGTTACCGCGATTCTATCGGTGCCCGGCTGACCGGCCTTCGGGATTTTCTGCTGCTGTTTTTCTTTATTGACCTCGGTGCCCGTCTGGAGTGGGGTACGGTCGGCTCTCAACTGGGGTCGGCGTTTATTTTCTCTCTCTTTGTGCTGATCGGCAACCCGCTGATCGTGCTGATCATTATGGGCCTGATGGGCTATCGCCGGCGAACCAGTTTTTTAGCCGGCCTGACCGTGGCCCAGATCAGCGAGTTTTCCCTCATCGTCGCCGCGCTCGGTTTGAGTATCGGCCATATCTCCAGCGAAACCGTGGGATTAATTACTCTAGTCGGGGTGGTGACCATTTTTATTTCCACCTATTTGATCCTCTACTCTGGCCAGTTGTACGCGTTTCTCTCCGTACCCTTGAAAATTTTTGAAAGGCATGACCCATACCGTGAAACCGCTCAGAATACCCACCAGGCAACAGTG
>JAABSV010000090.1 GCA_011390165.1 Desulfobulbaceae bacterium | reverse complement strand
GTAGATACAGCAGCTTCATGAAATATGAGGTCAGAAAAACAGAGCAGTTTGAAAAATGGCTGGTGAAGCTGAAGGATGCCACCGCCAAGAAAAGATTGCTTGCACGGCTCGACATGGCAAGCAACGGCCATTTTGGCGACCATAAGCAGCTCGATGAAAGGCTCTTTGAATTGCGGCTGTTTTATGGCCCTGGTTATCGGGTGTATTTCACGATCAACGGCGGGGTTGTTCCTCTTGTTGATCGGCGGCGACAAGTCGAGTCAGGAAAAGGATATTGCCAAGGCCAAAGCGATATTGAAGGATTTGGAGGAATAAGAGATGAAAGTAAAAACTACACCATTCGACGCTGCTGAATATTTGGAAACCGACGAGGATATCCGGGAGTTTCTTTTGGCGGTCATTGCCGAAGGCGACGAAGACGACTATGTTCAAGCCCTCAACACCGCCGCCAGGGCAAAAGGCATGACAGAAATAGCCAACAAAGCCGGAGTCACCAGAGCGAGCTTGTACAAATCTCTCGCCAAGGGCGGCAAGCCCCGGTTTGACACCATCGCCAAGGTCACCAGGGCCCTTGGCTGTAAGCTGGCGGTGGTGTGAGGGGACAAGAAGGCCTCTCATGCGCAAACCTGACGAGGGGAAAGGTAGCATGGATCATCGCCATGCCGGCCGTCAACTCCCGCTCCCTCTAAGTTACACATAGCCTCCCCCTGTCCAGCTCCGCCTTGAGGAACTCCTGCAGTCACTAGTGCGCCGCCTTGGCACCAGGCATGTCGACATTGCCGTGACGGAAGGCCGGTGGTGCGCCAGGGCCGAGGAAAGCAGAAAAAACCTGTAAAAAAGCAACGTACCATTCGTCTTGATGCAGAAATAGCCGAGGCCTTTCGCGGCACCGGCAATGGATGGCAGTCAAAAATCAACAGCGCCCTGCGCGACTGGTTGAAGGAGCATCGGCCGTGAAATTACTCTACGCAGCCAGTCAGGTGACTGCTGGGCTGGATAGTAGTTGTTGACAAAGCCGCGCCCTCGCTTGCTCGCCTGCCGTGGGGCGCGGGCCGCTTCCGGCAGCGGCCGCCTCTTGTTTTTGAGGCCCATGATATCGGCCAGCGCCAGGCCGTAGACCATGATATCCCAATGGCGGTTGGGCTTGCCGCTCGGGTATTGCCAGTAGCGGCAACTCGTCGCGGTACTCGGCGGCGAGCTGCCGGACCACGTCGCCGCCGACCCCGGCATGGAGGCGGATAGCCCCGGCCGCTCCCGGCTCGTGCTGCAGCTTGAGGTCGGGAGAACGGTAACATGTTCAGATCTTCGCTCTGGCCACCTTAACCTCCCGGCTCAGCGGATCTGCGCTGTTTGTAGGGTCCGGTGCTGCTCGACATGGAGAACAACGGCAAAGGCACCAAAGAAAGCCCAGAGTGTGTCCTGCTTTCGTATGCCCATTAGCTGTCGAGTTTTTTCGGTGATAAGCGCACACAGCTCAGTGCCGTCGGCGAGCTGAACGGTAATTTCAGCTGTCACCCGGTTTTTGCTAATCCGGCTCACCGTCCCCTGAAAAATATTGTCCGCTGAGCAGACAGGTACGCTCCCGTTTTTGTTTATCCACGGGGCTTTCACTTCCGCGGTAATGAGCGTACCGGGTTTGAGGCCGAGACGTACCAGGCTGCCGTTGGTAATAATCGACGTGATGCTGTTGCCGCTTACCGAAACAACTTCGACGAGACTTTCGATCTTTCCTTGTTGAATGGTGCGGATTTTTCCGTAAAATGAGTTACGGGCACTGGTCTTAAGGTGGTTTTCCCGGTCGGCAAAATATTTGGCAACTTGCCTGATTTCAGTGCCGGAAAATTCCACGTAGGATGCGGCCCGGTTTGGGGTTGAGTGCCCCAGGAGTTTCTGGACGACTTGCAGGGGCATGTTGCTCCGCATGAGTTCCACGGCGCGAGATTATCGAATTGTTTCGGGAGCCCCTAGATTACGGGGTAACCCTATTGCCACGGCCTGTTCGTAAAATTTCCGCCGAACATGAGCGGGGTCAATCCGTAACACCGAGCCACCCGGCCATGTTGATTCCGAGTCAGACAATATTGACAGAATATCGGCGGCAATTTTTTAGCGAAACTGCACTTCTCCGGAAGAGCGAAGTGATCTTCCGTGTCAGTGCTGCTCCCCGTCTGCCCCGCTTCGGAGTGACGGTGGCAACAGAGGGCATTGACATGCGGCGGCACGGTCAGTCGACGAGGATGCTGCCGAGCCATTTGACCCAGTCGCTGCCTTCCCTCCCGCCTGCTGTCAGCCGGATCGGGAAGCCGTGGACCCGATGGAACGGTTTGCCGTTGAAACGGTAGGCGACGAGTATCTCCTGCGAGGCGCGGACGTCGGCCAGGGGAATACGGGTTTTGTAGATGTTGTCGGCGCTGATGAACCTGACGGTGTCAGCGCCCTGTTGCACGCCGGCGAGATCGAGGATGGTCCGGACCGGGACGCCGGTCCAGACACCCACATCGGTGAAGAAACCGGGACATTCGAGAACGAGTCGCTTGTCGACGGTGGCCAGGGCCATAATATCGTCGAAGCTCAGAGAAAGATCTCGATCAACTTTGCCCCCTACGCTCAGGCGAAAGGTGGCGATATCGATATCCACAGGAGAACCGGTGACATGCAGGCCTTCGAAAAGGGTGTTACGTTCGAATTGCCTTTCTTCCGCATAGGGCAGGCCTGGTGTGAGAATGCAGAAGAAAAAAGCAAGAGTCAGACAGAGGGCCGGCAACGGCGACCCGGAATGCGGATACTCGGTTTTCATCGTTTTCTCCACGGGGTCGGGCTCATGTCGTTGGAGTGCTGGCAGAAATCGGTGGTCCGGCGGCCGGAGCAGTTCCCTGCAGCAGATTGCCTTTGCCGCAAAGCATACCAAAAAGAAGTGCCCGTCGACACGGAAAAAGCGGATCGCGGGGCGAGTGCCGGGAGGCAAGCGGGAAATGAGGTGGCGGATGTGGGACTTTTGTGCATGGTATGCTATCGTGGCCTGGTCGGCGCCTTGCGTGGGCGCCATTCATAAATCCATAACGGGGGAGGGATGACTCATGCCGTTCGATCTCGAAAGATTCAGGGCCGCTTATGACCAGTGGGTGGAAGAGAGCCTGCCGGATTATCAGGCGGGCAAGATGGAGGAGATTGTCAAGAAATACCCGTTCATCGTCCCCGACGATATTCCCTGGACCCCGTACAGTGGTGACCCTTCGCAACAGACCTTCGGCCTGCTGACCAGCGGCGGTCTGTATCTGAAAAACAGCCAGGAACCGTTCGACACCGTTTCCATACACGGTGACACGACGTTTCGCGAGATTCCCAAAGCGCTGCGCCAGGAGGAGATCGGCATCGCCCACAGGCATTACGATCACGCGCTGGCCCTGCAGGATTACAACATCGTTTTCCCGGCGCAGCGGCTGCTCGAGATGGAAGCGGAAGGGGTTATCGGCCGGTTTGCCGAAACCTGCTACAGCTTCAGCTACGTCAACGACGTGGTCACCCTCATCGAAAAGAGGATTCCCGAACTCATCGCCCGGCTCAAGGACCGGAAAACAGACGTCCTGCTGCTGGTGCCGGTCTGACCCAAATGCCATCAGACCGTGGGTCTGATTCAGCGGCAGGTCGAGGAGGCGGGGATCCCCACCATCTCCATGGGCAACGCCATCGACCGGATGGAAAGGATCAAGCCGCCGCGTGCCCTGCTGGTGAAATTTGCGCGGGGCAGCATGTTCGGTGAACCGGGCAACGACAAACGGCAGCGCCGTATCCTCATGGATATGCTCGACGCCTTGCGGACCATGACCGTGCCCGGCACCATCAGGGAACTGCCCTACAAGTGGAAAAGGCCCGATCCTGAGTGAGAGCGGCGCCTGCCGAGTGATCTTCTCCGGTCGGCTTGTAATTATCGGCTCAAGACCGGTCAGGGCGACGCCGACGAGGCGACCATTCGTTATCCTGCTTCCGGCCGCTTCCGGTAGATTGCAGAGGAACGAAAATCCGCTCTCGACCCGTCGGGGCAAGGCACCATCTTGGTCATTCTTCTTCATCTTCCTTCGTCGCCTCGAGCAGCAAATTCCACAGATCCTTCTGATCTAAGTTGACAGTCAGGCAAATTGTAGTTACAAAAAAAATAGGAA
>JAABSV010000089.1 GCA_011390165.1 Desulfobulbaceae bacterium | reverse complement strand
ACTGGTCGTTGAGATTATTTCCTGCGCCCGGCAACGCGGTTATGCATTGATGCGCCTGGACACTCTTGATACTCTGACAGAAGCTATGAGCCTGTACCGAAGCTTTGGCTTTCGCCAGGTCGAACCCTATTATGACAATCCTCTTCCCGGTGCAGTGTATTGGGAACTGGAGCTGTCAGAATCATAATTATCTCTACTTAGGGAAACTTAAAAGAAAAAGCCTGCAATGGACATGCTTGAACGCTGCGACAATTGTTTGAGCGAAGCGAGTTCTTTTCGCAAGAGAAGACATGCCCATTGATAGACGCTCGCTATAGCTCACTATATGATAAAATTGCGCTGTTTACGGCCTGTATCCAAGGACTTTTGAACTGTGACAGTGTGAGGAGGTGGCTATGAACAGGAGAGACTTTATTCGGGATGTGACGCTCTGGTCGGCTGGACTGGGGATGATGGTTCCACATTGGTCAATTGGCGGGGCAGTTGCATCACCTTCACCACCGCTACTCGCAGTAGCCAAGGGCAAAGAATACCGCCAGCTGGTGGTCCAGGCCCTCGGGGCGATCGGTGGCATTGAGCGCTTTGTCAAGACTGGGGCGCGGGTGGTGATCAAACCCAATATCGGCTGGGACCGAACTCCCGAACAGGCCGCCAACACCCATCCTCTGGTCGTTCGCGCTCTGGCCGAGCTGGTTTTAGATGCCGGAGCGGACGAGATACAGGTCTTTGATCATACCTGCAACGAAAAGCGACGTTGCTACACTAACAGCGGGATTATGGCTGCACTTGACGCCATCGGCGACCGCCGGATCCGCTGGGAACACATCGATAGCCGTAAATTTGTGCCCGTGGATATCAGCAAAGGAAAGTCCTTGAAAAGATGGGATATCTATAAAGAGGCTCTGACCGCTGACTGCTACATCAATGTGCCGGTGGCAAAGCACCACGGACTCACTCGACTTACCCTGGGGCTTAAAAATACCATGGGGGTGATTGGCGGCAACCGCGGCCGCTTGCACCATGATATCGGTCAACAACTCGCCGACCTGGCCACGGTGATCCAGCCGCAACTGACAGTCATCGACGCGACCCGGATTCTTCTCCGCAATGGGCCTCAGGGTGGGAGGCTGGACGACGTTGAGATCACCGACAGGGTGATTGCCACTGCCGACCCGGTTGCGGCAGATGCCTATGCCACGACCCTGTTCGGTCTGCAACCCAAGGAGATCAGCAGTACCGTTGCCGCCCACCGCATGGGACTTGGCGAAATGGACTTAGAGAAGATGCAGATCAAGCATTTGACTGTATGAAAAAGGTCGGCAAGAGAGAAAATCGGCCCCGGCTCCACCCGCTACTGCTGCTCCGCCGGATCAGCCAATTGCTCTTTCTGCTCTGTTTCGTAGTGCTTTTTCTGCGTACCGACTACCAGGGATCCGATCAGATATCCGGGGCCGTCAATCTGCTCTTTCGCCTCGATCCGTTTATCGCCGCCTCTGTTATCCTGGCTACCGGCACCCTGGTGGCACTGCTCCTGCCGGCCCTGTTTGTCCTTATTTTTACCGTCATCTTCGGCCGATCCTTCTGTGGCTGGTTCTGTCCCCTGGGCACTCTGCTCGATGGCACCCATCGTCTGACGCCAAAAGTTCGCCGGGTCAGACAAACCATCTTCCCACGACTGGCGCTATTTATATTGGTCTTTGCCCTGGTCGGTTCCATCGCCGGTCTCGCCGTGCCCGGCTACGTTGATCCATTTTCCATTCTGGTGCGAGGGCTCGCCCAGGTGGTGTACCCGCTGGTCAACAGCATTAGTGTAGGTTTTTTCACCTACACCTACCAGGAGCTGCCCGAGACGGTGAATGCGGTTACAGAACCAACCTACCGGCTGCTGCGCGACTACATTCTGCCCGCAGAACAAAAACATTTTCAGCTGGTCTGGCTCTCCGCAGTTATTCTCGCCACAGTCTTTTTGATGGAAATGGTCCAGCGGCGATTTTTCTGTCGCAATATCTGCCCCTTGGGGGCAATGCTCGGTTTTGCCGGGCAAAAGTCGATCCTTGCCGGCAAAGGTGGCGATAGCGATTGCGACAACTGCCGTATTTGTGCCACCCGCTGCCGGATGGGAGCAATCGACCAGGAGAGACGCATCTCGATGGACCGGTGCATCATGTGCCACGAATGTGTCCAGCACTGTCCGCGGCAGATCATCAGTTTTGGCGTGGTAGCCGGCTGGCGACAACCGGCAACACTCTCCCTTTCACGGCGGCAGGTTCTTGGTGCGGCGGCCCTGGGGCTGGTCCTTCCGGCGATCAAGGCTACCACGGTGGGAGCACGACACCCTGACCCCTTACTGATCAGGCCACCCGGCGCCCTGGCCGAAAAGGAGTTTCTGCTGCGCTGCGTGCGCTGTGCCGAGTGCCTGCAGGTTTGTATCGGCAACGCTCTGCAGCCTGCCCTGCTCCAGGCTGGCTTCGACGGCATGTTCAGCCCGATGGTGGTGGCGAGATACGGCTATTGCGAGTTTAACTGCACCCTTTGTGGCCAGGTCTGCCCGACCGGGGCGATCCAGATCCTCTCCTTATCCGAAAAGCAGCAGCTGAAAATCGGCCATGCCTGGATTGACCGGAACACCTGCCTGCCCTATGCCCGAGGGGTCCCTTGCATGGTCTGTGAAGAGTACTGTCCTACTCCGCAAAAGGCGATTCGTTTTCGCGAGGCACTGGTCGAAGTCGGAAACGGTCCGCCGGTGGCGGTAAAGCTCCCTTACGTGGTCGATGATCTGTGTATCGGTTGTGGTATCTGCGAAACCAAATGTCCGCTGCCGGGCAGACCGGCAATCTACGTGACCAGTGATGGTGAGGCCCGCCATCCAGAACGGGCCCTGCCGCAATCGTCGCCGGTGTCGGGTAACCCCTACAGCAACTGAAGTACACAGATACAATGCCACCCGTTTCGCCGACATGAACAATGTTGAGACTTTGCGGGGCTCGGCGGCCGGCGACGCTGGCAAACTTGTCGAGATCCTCCTCGGTCCTGAATTCTGTCCAGACATTCCAGAGCCAGCAATGGCCTGACGCACTTCCCGATAAACATACCAGGCTGCTTATGACCGCTCTGTGATTGTCGTTCGCTTTCAAGTCATACCTTTTTTTCTCTTCTTGTCTACAAAAGTAAATGTTAATGTCCAAATTGCGCTGAATTCAGAGATTTCGATTCATTTCAAACAGGTGCCTGCCTGCACCGACTCCTGACGCAATCCTGCAGGTGTTCTACAGATTGCGGGAGCCATTCGCACCGGAGATCCCAATAGATGAAGCCAAAAAGTGCCCCCAAGAAGAAACCTGCCTCCAATTCAGACAAAGATACACAGACTGGCATACCACCGGTGGCCTCCGTTGCCGACGGTGACCTTCAGTCACATCCTGCACATGCCGCTGACGATTTTCCCATCGTCGGCATTGGCGCTTCAGCCGGAGGTCTGGAGGCGATTGAGGCATTCTTTGAGGCGATGCCGGTGGACAGCGGGATCGCTTTTGTCGTCGTGCAACATCTGTCGCCCGACTACAAGAGCCTTATGGTCGAACTACTCTCGCGCAAAACAGATATCCCCGTTCAACGTGCCGAAGAGGGTATGCAGGTGGAGGCCGATCACATCTATCTAATCCCTCCCAAGAAAACCCTGACAATCTTCCACCGGCAACTATTACTTGAGGATAAAAAACCGCGCGAAAGCAACAATCTTCCGGTCGATATTTTTCTGCGTTCCCTGGCCGATGATCAAGGGGAACGTGCGGTCGCCGTGATCCTCTCGGGAACGGGCAGTGATGGCACGCGCGGTGTGCGCGCGGTCAAGGAGAGTGGCGGCTTGATTATGATCCAGGACGAAGACAGCGCCAAATTTGACGGGATGCCTCGTGCCGCTGCGTCGACCGGTCTGGCCGACTTTATCCTGCCTCCGCAAATGATGCCGTCGCAACTGCTGGCCTGTCTGCGTCACCCCTATACGGCGCGTCAGGAACGGCAACGCGAAACTCTCGCGGAAGAAACAGGAATGACGCGGCTTTTCTCGCTTCTGCGCGCCAAGACCAAGGTCGACTTCACCTACTATAAACCCAGTACTATCACCCGGCGCGTAGAGCGTCGTATTGCCGTCACTCAGTCCGATAACCTCGACGCTTATGTCCGTTATGCCGGAGAAACAACGGCCGAGATATC
>JAABSV010000088.1 GCA_011390165.1 Desulfobulbaceae bacterium | reverse complement strand
AAGAATTAACGTACTGAAAATAAAGGATTAATGTTCGAAAAAAGGCGGTTGTTTTGCCTTAGCCGGCTATTTTAGGCGGGGAGGAAGAGACCGCCTGCAACCAGGTCTGCATTTCGTCGAGGCTGTTGATCTTCACCACCTTTTCCTCAATCAGTTCCTGGAGTGCCGGGCTGAGCTTCTTCACTATTGGGATGAGGTGGTTGGCCTCGGGGCCGAACTTTATTGTCAGCTGACGCACGACGGCCTGTCTGGCTCCTTTCTGCAGGCCCTTGGCCTCACCTCTAGCATCACCCAATTCTATACCTTCATTGATAAGCCTTTGATACAAATTCATAAGGACTTCCTTAGCGATCAGACGCTTTCTTTGGGGTCTTGTCCTTTGACATTTTCTGTCGAATCGTTGCCGGTTCAAGGTTGTGGTGCACGAAAGAACAGATACTTTTCAGTGGTGCAGGGGTTTGACCTCCAAACGGACGCCGAGTGCGTCACAGACCCGGTTGATCGTGTCAAAACGGGGACGATCTTTGGGGCGAAAGGCTTGGTATAACGCTTCCCGGGTGATTCCCGAGGCGCTGGCAATTTCGGTCATACCGTGGGCCCGGGCAATATCGCCCAAGGCTGCCGGCAGCAGGACGGGGTCATGCTCTTTTTTGAAATCAGGTTTATATAACCGGTAATATTCATTTTTTTCGTTCTGGAGAACCAGCCCGTACTTCGCGAACTGCTGCGAGAATATCTTCAGTGGTGGCTTTGGTCTGCATTCCTGGAACGGCGAATGGTGACTGTGTGGTTTTCCTGTACTGGAGGGAAAAGGTTTCACCTCCTCTTCTCTTAATGACCACTTCTTCATTCCTGGCAATATTCAGAAGTTCCGAGAGGCGCTGTCTCGCTTCCGAGTAGCTGAAAGCTTTCATAGCAGTTTACTCCACAAGAGAAATACCCATCTCACCGGCTAGCTTCTGCATTTGACGGTCAAGGGTGAGAATCGGGCTTCGCAACTGTTCGGCACAGTGCAGAAAATATGCATCATATGCATAAATATTATAAAATATTGCTATTTTTAATGCTGACTGGATATCGGTCTGCCGGTATTCAACCGGTATTTTCCGAATAATTTCCCACGCTGCCAACACCTCTTTCTTCTCCAGTATTTTCCGTTTCAGCATGGCCGTCAAGGCATTGCCGATTTCAAAGGGGAGGACATCCGGAGCTATCAGTTCATGTCCTGCACTGAGCTGGATGATCTGCTCCTTTTCCGGCTCATTGAAGGTAACCGCAAGGAATATATTGGTATCAGCAACGATTTTCATGCGTACAATTGTACGTAGGGTTTGATTTATTGTCAAGAAAAGTTGTCTTGTGGGTCGGACCGAATTAACATACTGAAAATAAAGGATTAGTATTCGAAAGAAGGCGGTTTTTTCAGCTTAGAACCGCATTTCTACCGGCAAAAATAGGGTTCTAAGGATGGGAGGCAGGGATGTGTCAGGTGCAGAATCGCCCGGCAAAGGTCAGAGCACCGGATCGTGTTGCCGCCCCGCGGTTCCGCCGGGAGACAGAACTGCAGGGCGCGTTGGCTGTGTGCTGCGAGGGGGGCTTAGTCTGCGAGAAGGGCGAAGGCGGCTTCCGGGGTGATATTGGCCTGGGTCTGGATGGCGATGCCGGCCTGCTGCTGAATGGCTGCTTTCAGCATCGCCAGGGCGCCCTGGGCCTGGTCGAAATCGGCCATCTGGCTGCGTGCTGAAGAAAGATTTTCGGCGGCGACGCTCAGGGCGACGCTATCGGCATTATTGCGACCAGTGACCGGGGCAAGTGGAGAGGGCGTGGCGCCGGCGAGCTTGTCGCGGCTGCCGATGCCTTCCTGGCCCGGGCGTGGCTGATTGTGCTGGTTGATTACGTGGTCGCTAGCTGGGTTGATTGTCATTGCCATCTCTCTTCCTCCTTGAACCGGTCATTCGGCGTCGTTGCCACTGGTTAGCCGGCAGCCAACCCGATACTGCCCTGGTGGGTCTTTCTGCCGTTATTCCTCTTGTCGACCGTTTCGCAGCTTTCTTTAGAAAAAAAATGGCAGGGGCGTGTGGCCATTGCCCGGCAAAAAGAGGAATGGCCGGAAGGGCAGGTCTTCAGTGAACTCTGCTTGCCGGTATGGTAAAGTATCAGAAAAACGATGCCGGTACAGCGGGGGCGGAACTGTCGGCAGGCCCCCGGCAAAACAGCCAAGACACCCAAGTGGAGGATTCATGTTACTTGAATTGTTACGTAAAAGAAGAAGTATCCGTAAGTATCAAGACAAGCCGGTGGCGGCGGAGACGGTGGAGCAGCTGATCGAGGTGATGCTCCGTTCCCCCTCGTCGCGCAGTCTCAACCCCTGGGAGTTCGTGGTGGTGCGTGACCAGGCCTTGCTCCAGCAATTGTCGCGGGCCAAACAGCACGGGGCCAGTTTCTTGAAAGGGGCGCCCCTGGCGATAGTGGTGGCCGCCGACCCCAGCCGCTGCGATGTGTGGATCGAGGACTGTGCCATTGCCACCCTGCTGGTCCACCTGGCCGCCACCGATCTGGGCCTTGGCAGCTGCTGGGTGCAGGTCCGTGAACGCCAGCATGAGGGGGGCGGCAGCGCCGAAGAGTTTGTCACCGATCTCCTTGGCCTGCCGCCGCATCTGAACGTGCTGGCGATGGTGGCCATCGGCTACCCGGCCGAGGAGAAGGCGGGGCACCCGGCCGAGAGCCTGCTCTGGGACCGGGTGAAACGGCTTCCCTGACCGGGCCGGCAGGCCGGCAGGATGAGGACCGGGAGAGGGCGGCATAACAAGAGCCGGCGGCGCCATGCAGGTGGCGGCGGCAGAGACGAGGTGGCAGATGCGTTCGTACTATCAGGATCCGGATCCGCAGGAAACCGAGGATTGGCTGGAGTCGCTGGCCGGGGTTATCGACAGTGAGGGGGCCGAGAAGGCCGACTACCTGCTCAGCCGGCTCACCGAGCGGGCCAGGGCCCTCGGCGTGACCACCTCGCCGGGGCTGCTCACCCCCTATACCAACACCATCGCCCCGGCCGACGAGGCGCCGATCCCCGGCGACTCGCTGATCGCCCGCAACGTCGCCGCCTACGTGCGCTGGAACGCCATGGCCATGGTGGTGCGGGCCAACCGCGACGGCAAGGGGCTGGGGGGCCATATCGCCACCTACACCTCGCTGTCGGCGATGTACGAGGTGGGCTTCAACTGGTTCTTCCGCGGCCCGGAGGCCCCCCATGGCGCCGACCTCATCTACTTCCAGGGCCACAGTTCGCCCGGGGTCTACGCCCGGGCCTTCGTCGAGGGGCGGCTGAGCGAAGAGCAGCTCGACCACTTCCGCCGCGAGGTGGGCGGCAACGGCCTCTCCTCCTACCCGCATCCCTGGCTGATGCCCGATTTCTGGCAGTTCCCCACCGTCTCCATGGGGCTCGGGCCCATGGCGGCGATCTACCAGGCCCGTTTCATGCGCTACATGGCCGGCCGTGGTCTGAAAGAGATGGGGGACCGCAAGGTCTGGGTCTTCATGGGCGATGGCGAGTCGGACGAGCCGGAGTCCCTCGGCGCCCTCACCCTTGCCGCCCGCGAGGGCCTGGACAACCTGATCTTCGTGGTCAACTGCAACCTGCAGCGCCTCGACGGGCCGGTGCGCGGCAACGGCAAGATCATCCAGGAGTTGGAGGGGCGCTTCCGCGGCGCCGGCTGGAATGTCATCAAGCTCCTCTGGGGGAGCGAGTGGGACCCGATCCTCGCCCGCGACCGCGACGGCCTCCTCCTCCACAAGTTCGCCTCGATGGTTGACGGCGACTTCCAGACCATCCGCGCCCGCGGCCCGGCCTACCTGCGCGAGAAGGTGTTCGGCGACGACCCGCGCCTGCTCGCCCTGGTGGCCGACATGAGCGACGGCGAGCTCTGGCAGATGACCCGCGGCGGCCACGACCCGCGCAAGGTCTACGCCGCCTACCACGCCGCCGTCGACCACCGCGGCAGCCCGACGGTGCTGCTGATCAAGACCATCAAGGGCTTCGGCATGGGCCAGGCCGGCGAGTCGGTGATGGTCGCCCACAACGTCAAGAAACTCGGCCAGGAGTCGCTGCAGGAGTTCCGCGACCGCTTCCACGTGCCCCTGGCCGACGAGGAACTGGCCGGCCTCCCCTTCATCCGCCCACCGGCCGGCAGCCCGGAGGAGCGCTTCATCCGCGAGCGCCGTGCCGCCCTCGGCGGGCCGGTGCCGCACCGCACAACCGCCCACACGCCGCTGCCGGTGCCCCCCCTCGAGGCCTTCAA
>JAABSV010000087.1 GCA_011390165.1 Desulfobulbaceae bacterium | reverse complement strand
GGTTTTCAAGGTGTCATCAAGCGGCACGGCTTTTCCGGTGGTGGCGCCGGCCACGGCTCGATGTTCCACCGAGCACCCGGTTCCATCGGCTGCAGTGCCTATCCTTCCCGGGTCATCAAGGGAAAGAAAATGCCCGGAAGGATGGGTAACGATACCGTTCTGCGCAAAAACGTCGTGGTCGTTGATGTCCGTTCGGATGAGAATGTTGTCCTTCTCAAGGGGCCGCTGCCCGGGGCTAAGAATGGCCTGTTAAAGATTTTCACCAAACCATGATCTTTGTCTGAACAGGTTCTGAGTACGTTCTGAGCAGGTTCGAGGAGAGTGATATGTCAACTGTACGTATAGTGAACACAAAAAATGAACCGGTCGGCGAGATCGAATTGAACGACGCGGTGTTCAATCGTGATGTGAAGCCCCATATCCTGCACGAAGTGGTGCGGATGCAACGGGCCGCCCGGCGCTGTGGCAATGCCTCCACCAAGACCCGGGTTGAGGTGAGAGGGGGCGGGCGAAAACCGTGGCGGCAGAAGGGAACGGGTAGGGCCAGGGCCGGTAGCCGAACATCACCGCTCTGGCGAGGGGGCGGGGTAGCCTTTGGTCCGAAGCCGCGTGACTACAGCTTCAAGGTCAACCGTAAGGTTCGCCAACAGGCGGTGGCCATGGCTTTGAGTGCCAGGTACCAGGAGGGGAATCTCCTCATTCTTGATGATTTCAGTCTTGAGCGGTGCAAGACCAAGGACTTTATCGGCGTGATGAGTCTGCTGCAGGTCGAAAACGGCCTGATCGTCACCAACAGCGCCTCGGAGAACCTCGTCCGCTCGTCCAGCAATGTCAACGGCTACAGGATACTCTCTTCTGAAGGGCTGAATGTGTACGATATCCTGTTGCATAAGAAGGTCATTCTGGTTCAGCCGGTGATCGAAAGCCTTGAGAAGAGGTTAATGGCATGAAAAATATCTACAGCGTACTTCAGGGCCCCTGTCTCACCGAAAAAGCCTCCCTGCTGCAGGAATCGGCCAATAAGGTGGTTTTCAAGGTTCACCCTCAGGCCAATAAAATAGAGGTGAAGCGGGCGGTCGAGAAGATGTTCAACGTCAAGGTGCAGGATGTCCGGACCGCCTGGACCCATGGCAAGAAGAAGAGGGTAGGTAAAACTGTCGGCTTTACCAGTGCTTGGAAAAAGGCCTATGTTACCCTGTCGGAAGGTACGATCAATTTCGCTGACGAACTCTGATCCCCTGTCGGGCGCAGAGATCTCGCCGGATTCGACCTTCTCCGTGCAAAGATTCTATATCATCCATACAAATCCATATATGATGGAGCGATTGGGAAATCATGGCTATTAAAGTATACAAACCAACATCGCCTGGTAAGAGACAACATGTGTCGACCAAGAACCCGGAATTGTCGACCGGGCAACCGGAAAAAAGTCTGGTTTGCAGTCTGAACAAATCCGGCGGTCGCAATAACTACGGACGGATTACCTCCAGGCATATCGGTGGTGGCCACAAACGCAAGTATCGGATCATCGATTTCAAGCGAAACAAGGTGGATATCGATGCCAAAGTACTCGCCATCGAGTATGATCCGAACCGCTCAGCCAACATCGCCCTCCTCAGCTACAGCGATGGTGAGAAACGCTATATCCTCTCCCCGGATGGAATTTCGGTGGGCGATACGGTGGTGGCCGGCGACAATGTCGATATTCAGCCGGGCAATTGTCTGCCGCTGGCCAATATCCCTTTGGGTACGGTTATCCACAATATCGAAATGAAGATCGGCAAGGGGGCCCAACTGGTCCGCAGTGCCGGTGTCTCCGCCCAGTTGATGGCCAAGGAAGGTGGCTATGTTCTGGTACGCCTCCCCTCCGGCGAGGTACGAAAGTTTAACAACACCTGCCGCGCCTGTATCGGCCAGGTCGGCAACCGTGAGCACGAAAGCAAGAAACTCGGCAAGGCCGGTCGGAACCGGTGGCTGGGCAATCGACCCCATGTCCGCGGTGTGGCCATGAACCCCGTCGACCACCCGATGGGTGGTGGTGAAGGGAAGAGCTCCGGTGGGCGTCATCCCTGCAGTCCCTGGGGTATTCCGAGCAAGGGATACAAGACCAGGAAAAAGAAGCCTTCTGACAAGATGATTGTCAAGAAGAGATCATAAGGAACAAGGAGTCAGGTATGGCACGCTCAATCAAGAAGGGCCCTTTCATTGATGACCATCTGCAGAAAAAGGTGGTTGAGGCGGTGGAAAGCAGTTCACGGAAGGTCATCAAGACCTGGTCCAGGCGCTCTGATATCAGTCCGGACATGGTCGGTCTCACCTTTGCCGTCCACAACGGCAAGAAGTTCATTCCGGTGTTTGTTACCGAAAACATGGTTGGCCATAAGCTCGGCGAGTTTTCTCCCACTCGGACCTTCTATGGGCATGCCGCGGATAAGAAGGGTAAAAAATAGCCAGGATTTTTGTGGCAGTATTTTTTTTGAGGAGTGCACAGCATGGAAGTGAGAGCCGTAGGGAAGTATATCAGAATATCGGCGCAGAAGGCGCGACTGGTGGCTGATGTCGTGCGCGGGATGGGGGTCGATCAGGCCATCACCACCCTGCGCTTCATGCCGAAAAAAGGTGCCGGAATTCTCAGGAAGGTTATCGAGTCTGCCGTTGCCAACGCCACCCAGACCGAGCAGACCGACGTCGACAAACTGTACATCAAGAAGATCTTCATCGATGGCGGTCCCTCTCTGAAAAGAATTAGCCCGCGGGCCCAAGGCAGAGCCACCGGGATTATCAAACGGTCAAGCCACATAACCGTAGTACTGGATGAGAACGAGACCGTATAGGTCAGATGCCTGATCACGCGGGTCTTCCCCTGTAAATAACAAGAACAATGGATTTGTTGGAGGACTGTTTTGGGGCAGAAGGTTAATCCACACGGACTGAGACTGAACATTACCCGGACTTGGGACTCGATCTGGTATGCTGACAAGGAGTATTCCAAATTTTTGATCGAAGACCAAAAAATAAAAAAATTCCTGAAAAAACGCCTCTACCATGCCGGTCTTTCCAAGGTTCGCATCGAGCGTACCGGTGAACAAGTTCGGATCAAACTGTTTACCGCCCGGCCTGGGATCGTCATCGGTAAAAAGGGGGCCGAAATCGAGATTCTGAAGAAGGAACTCGAGAAACTGATCCATCGTAAGGTAACGCTCGATATCCAGGAGGTGCGGCGACCGGAAGCCGATGCCCAACTGGTGGCGGAAAATATCGCCCAGCAGCTTATCCGCCGGGTTGCCTTTCGCCGGGCTATGAAGAAAGCGGTCAGTTCCGCCTTGAGGTTTGGGGTACAGGGGATTAAAATATCCTGTTCCGGCCGGCTCGGGGGGGCGGAAATGTCCCGTTGCGAGTGGGTTCGCGAGGGAAGGGTACCCCTGCACACGCTCCGTGCCGATGTCGACTATGCTCTCTCCGAGGCCAACACCACCTATGGGATCATCGGGGTGAAGGTCTGGATCTTCAATGGAGAGGTGTTAAGTGGCGGCGATGCGGTAGCCGCTCAGTAGCTGATGGTATTCCATAACTATTCCTGGAGTAGAAGATGTTAAGTCCGAAAAAGGTCAAACACAGAAAGGTATTCAAGGGGAGATCCACCGGGGTGGCCTTCCGGGGTTCATCGATCTCCTTCGGCGAATTTGCCCTCAAGGCTACGGTCTGCGGCAAGATGAGCGCCCAGCAGATTGAGGCCGCCCGTATTACCATCAACCGAACGATGAAGCGTGGCGGCAAGGTGTGGATTCGGGTTTTCCCCGACAAACCCCTTACCAAGAAGCCAGCGGAAACCCGTATGGGTAAAGGGAAAGGAAGTCCTGAGTCCTGGTGTGCAGTGATCAAGCCGGGGATGGTCCTCTACGAGATCGCCGGGGTAAGCGAGGAAATGGCCGTTAAGGCCTTGAGTCTGGCCGGCAACAAGCTGCCCTTTGCCACCAAGGTTATCAGCAAGGAGACAACCTTATGAAAACGGCCGAGATTCGCAACATGACAGCCGTCGAACTTGACAAAAGTGCCAGGGACCTGCGTGAAGAGCTGGGCAAATTATCCTTCCAGCATCACATCCGCCCCCTGGAAGATACCAGTAGATTGAAGAAAATTAGAAAGGACATTGCCAGAATCGAGACAATACAGCGAGAAGCCGTTAACTGATAATTCCAGGTAGCTGGGCTTCGCAGTACTCACCATACCAATTGACCCTATTAAGTTGACTCTATTATGACTGAAATAAAAAATACACGAAAATTACGAACCGGTTCTGTTGTCAGCAACAGAATGGAAAAGAGTGTTGTGGTTCGGGTTGAACGCAAGGTGCGTCACAAGCTGTACGGAAAGTTTATGAAGACCAGTGTCAAATATCTGGCTGACGATCCGGAGAACCGCTGCAATATCGGAGATACCGTTCTTATTGAGGAGTGTCGCCCTCTGAGCAAGCGCAAGAGATGGCGG
>JAABSV010000086.1 GCA_011390165.1 Desulfobulbaceae bacterium | reverse complement strand
CCGCCTCCTGGCGCTTTCTCGAGACCGGCCGGCACGGCGCCTTCACCCTCCGCGGCGAGTTGAGCAATCTCTTTGACGAGGAGTACGCCTACGTCAAGGGCTCACCGATGAGCGGGCGCGGCCTCTTTGTCAGTCTGCGCTGGGACTTCTAACCTCTCCGACCATCAACCGCGAGACCGCCATGTACCGCCTTCTTGTTGGACTGCTTGTTGTTCTTTTGCTCACCTGGCCGCCACCGCTCATCGCCTCTTTGGAGCCGTTCGACGATGCCGACGGCCGGACGATCCGCCTTGATTCGATCCCCCAGCGTGTGGTTTCCCTGGTGCCGGCGGTGACCGAGATGCTCCTTGCCCTGAACAAGGGGGAGGTGCTGGTCGGTACCACCCACCACTCCCTCACCGCCGAGGCGCCCCAGGCCGCGGTGGTAGGCAGTTTTCTCCAGCCGGACATGGCGCGGGTAGCCGCCCTGACCCCCGACCTGGTGTTCTACGCCGAACCGCAGCGGCAGGCAGTGCAGGCCCTGGCGACACAGGCGGTGCTGGTTCGCCTCGCCCCGGCCTCTCTGGAAGAGGGGCTGGCGACCCTTACCCTCCTCGGCCGGCTTTTTGCCGCCGAGGAGCGGGCAGCGGAACTGGTGGGCCGACAGCGGCAGCTGCTGGCGCTGATCGCCGCCAAAACCGCAACGATCCCGGCAACAGAGCGGCCCCGGGTTATCCGCTTGATGGCCCGGGACCGCTTGCTGGTGCCCGGTGACGACTCTTTCCAGAACGATTTTATCACCGCCGCCGGCGGTCAGGCTCCCCGCTTCGGCCGGAACGGCCAGGCCATCGAACTCGAGTTGGCGGAGTGGCGGGCCTTCGATCCGGAAGTAATCTACAACTGCGGCCCGGACCACGAACCGCCCCCGATTCTTACCCAGCCCGGCTGGCGGGAGGTGAGCGCCGTCCGCAATGGCCGGATATTCACCTACCCCTGTGACCTCACCTGCCGGCTGGGCGCCCACCCCGGCGATTTCGTCGCCCGCCTGGCTGCCGACCTCCACCAGCGGCACTTCAGTGACCCGGCCCGGCAGGTCCTCCCCGAGGAGGTGACCGGAAAA
Organism: Desulfobulbaceae bacterium; assembly: GCA_011390165.1. Taxonomy (GTDB): domain Bacteria; phylum Desulfobacterota; class Desulfobulbia; order Desulfobulbales; family Desulfocapsaceae; genus Desulforhopalus_A. The sequence goes on along the minus strand of JAABSV010000086.1, from coordinate 3,519 downwards.
GAAGATATCACCCTCGACTACCCCTACCTGAAGCAGGCGAAAATTGTCCGCAGCACGATCCGTGACTTTGCCAACGCCACCCTCCTCCTCGAATTCGAGCGGCCGCTGCGGGTTTTCTCCACTCTCGAGGGGCAGCGCGACAACATCCGCATGGCCGGAAACCACTCCTTCCCCCCGCCCGCCTGGGGGCTCGGCCACGAGGCCGGCTATACCGCCCTTCGCGACCATACCCTGAAGGTCCTTGGCCTGGAGAGGGAGGAGACCGCTCTGCTCTTTACCGGCGCCTCCATGGACAACCTGGCGGTGGTCGAGGAGCGCTTTGCCGAGATGCGGGTCACCGCCCTGGTCACCGCCGGGGTGAGCGGCAACGCCCAGCGGATGGGGGCCGATGCCGGCCTCTTTTATGAGGAGCCGCCGCTGGAAAAACCGGGCACGATCAATATTCTTCTGCTCAGCAATCGCCGCTTGAGCAGCGGTGCAATGAGCCGGGCGGTGATCACCGCCAGTGAGGCCAAGTCGGCCGCCCTGGCCGACCTCGATATCCGCTCCGGGCCGAGCCCGATGGTCAATCAGGCCACCGGCACCGGTACCGACAACATCATCGTCATCGAAGGGGCCGGCCCTGTCGCCGAGTTGAGCGGTGGCCACAGCCGGCTGGGGGAACTGATTGCCCGCGCCGTCCATGCCGGGGTGGTCGAAGCGGTCCGCCGGCAAAACGGCCTGACCGCCCAGCGCTCAATTTTTCAGCGCCTGCAAGAGCGTCGGATCAACCTCGGCGACCTGGTTGGCGGTGAGACCGCCCTGGCCATGGAGGGGCTGCTGCTGCAGCCGGCCTACAGCAGTTTTCTCGCTGCCGCCCTGGCGATCAGCGATGCCCATGAGCGGCGTCTGATCACCGACCTTGCCCCCTTTACCGGCTGGTGCCGGCAGATTGCCGGGCAGATCGCCGGTGGGCCGGTGGCGTTGGTCGACCTGCAGCATCCCGACCTGCCGGTCGTCCTGCAGCAGGCCCTGGGTGCCCTGCGTAGCGGTCTGGCCCCCTCGGCCGCCAGGGCCGCGCCGCCACCACCGCCGGCGCCTAGCGGGCTGCCGGCGCGGATCGTCTCCCTTGGCCCGATCAACACCGAAAACATCTACCTGCTGGGGGCCGAAGATCGGCTGGTGGCCAACACCAGCTACTGTGTCCGCCCAGCCGCGGCCAGGGAGAAACCGAAGGTGGGCTCGGTAATGGAGGTCTCGGTGGAGAAGGTGGTCAGCCTGCGGCCCGACCTGGTCCTCGCCACCAATCTCTCCCCGGAGGGCCCCTTGCAGAAATTTGCCGGTCTCGGCATTCCGGTGGTCCGTACCGCCCATGCCGACTCCTTTGCCGCCATCTGCAGCCAGTTTATCGAACTGGGCCGACTGCTCGGCCTGGAAGAGCGGGCCAGGGCGGAGATAGCTACCGCCCGGGAGCGGGTGGCGGCCATCGGCAGGATGGTCGCCGGCCGGCCCAGGCCGAAGGTGTTCCTCCAGGTCGGTACCGGCCCGCTCAGTGGCTCGGTGCCGGGTTCCTTCACCGACGACTTCATCCGTCTCGCCGGCGGCAGCAATATCCTCGCCGACATGAAGGATGCCCAGATCAACCGGGAGAAAATTCTCGCCGAAAACCCGGAGGTGATCATCATCGCCATCATGGGCAACGAGTCGGGACTGGCCGAGCAGGAGAAGGACAACTGGCAGCGTTTCGCCACCCTCAACGCCGTCCGTAACAAACGGGTCCACACCATTGACCCGGATCTGGTCTGCAGCCCCTCGCCGGCCACCTTCACCGAGGCCCTGGCCACCATCGCCGCCCTCATCCACCCGGAGCTGAAAAGAACGGAGCTGCCATGACCATTGCCGACATCCTCTTCCGCGGCGGGCCGATCATGTGGCCTCTCTTTCTCTGTTCCCTGGTTGTCCTTACCGTGATCCTAGAGCGGATATTCTTCTGGCTGGGGCTCGAGCGGCGGCGAAACCGGCCTCTGCTGGATGAGGTCCTGAGCCTGGCGGAGGGCTGCGACTGGGAAGGGATTCGCGAAAAAACGGCGGGTTGCGGCGACCATGTCATCCGGCTCTTGATCGTCGGCATCCTCCACCGCGACTACGACATGGGCCGGGCCATGGAGGCGGAGGCCGATCTGGCGGTGCAACGGATGCAGCGGTTCATGCCGGTCCTTGATACGATGATCACCGTTGCCCCGCTGCTGGGCATCCTCGGCACGGTGGTCGGCATCATCGACTCCTTCAGCATGCTCGGCGCGGCGGCGATTGCCGACCCCCAACAAGTCACCGCCGGCATCGCCCAGGCCCTGATCACCACCGCCACCGGTTTGACCATCTCCATCGTCGCCCTCATTCCCTACAACTATTTCAACACCCGGATCAACCTGGCGATCCACGTCATGGAAAAATACGCCACCAGTCTGGAGGTGGTCTTCAACAAGGGGCGGCAGGGGGAGGGCTGCCAGCGATGAAGCTCAAGCGCCGCACCGGCAAACCGGCCCGGGTGGAGATGCTGCCGCTGATCGACGTGGTCTTTCTCCTCCTGGTCTTTTTCATCTACGCCATGCTGTCGATGAGCATCCATCGCGGCCTGCACCTCGACCTGCCGCTCTCTTCGCAGAGCGAACTGAACAGGGAGCCTGCCCCGATACAGTTGTCGGTGGCAAGTGGCAGCGACGGGCCACTGCTGACCATTGACCGGGAGCCGGTACCCCTGGAGGAGCTGGCGGCTCGGCTGCGGCGCATTGTCACTGAGGCTGGCAATGCCGAGGATGGCGGAGCGGCGCCACCCCTCCTCCTCTTTGCCGACAAGGGGCTCCCCTACCAGCAGCTCTTCCAGGTTCTTGATGAGCTGAAAAAAGGGGGGATCAGCAACATCTCCCTGCAGGCGAGGATGGAGTAGGCCGTGGCCGGGCGGCTCCTCTCTGCCCTGCTGCTGGCGCTTCTCTGCCATGCTCTGTTGCTGCGGGCCCCCCTTCCGGAAAGGAGGCCGCCACAGATCGGTGGGGCACAGCAGCGTATCACCCTGCAGCTGACGGCCGCCCCCGCTGCAACCATGGTGAACGATGTTGGCGATACCCTGGCACCGGCGGAGCCCCTGCCGCCCCCGACCCTGCCAGCCCCAACCTTGTCACCCCCTGGTGAGGAGGTACCGCCGGAGGAGCCGGCAACGGTTGTCCCAGATATCGCCACCCTTCCGGAACCGATCGGACAACCTCCCCCGGCACCAGTACCGGCGCCAGACCAGTTACGAACCGATGGACAGAAAAAGCGCTACCTGCCCATTCCGCCGACGGCTACCGCTCCGGCCCTTCGTACTCCCCCTCCGCCTGCTCCTCAACCGGCCAGCCAATCTACCCCTCAGCCGGCAAGCAAAGCGTCCCCTCAGTCTGTCAGCCAATCGGCTCCCCGGCATCCCCCGCAGGTGCCGTCAGGCGGCAGCATGGCGGCAGTCAGGCAGCCTCTCGCAGAGGAGAACTCGGCGCCGGCCATCAT
>JAABSV010000085.1 GCA_011390165.1 Desulfobulbaceae bacterium | reverse complement strand
GTGCCACCAGCCCTTCGAGGACCTGATCCAGAAGGCCAAGGTGGTTTCCGACCCGGCCGAAAGAACCAAGCTCTACCAGGAGGCGCAGGTGGTCTTCAAGGAGCAGGCCCCCTGGGCGACCATCGCCCACTCGGTCGTTTTCCAGCCGGTACGCAAGGAAGTGGTCGATTTCCGGATCGACCCCTTTGGCGGCAACATCTTCTACGGGGTTGACCTGAAATAGGCAGAGCCCGCATCGGGCCGGGCGGATTTTTCGCCCGGCCTTTTTTTTTCGTGCGCCGCAACTTCAGGAGGCCTGCCCGATGTTGGTCTATTTTTTGCGCAAGCTGGGGGTGATCATCCCCACCTTCTTTGGCGTCACCCTGATCGCCTTCGTCTTTATCCGCCTCCTGCCGGGTGATCCGGTGTTGCTGCTGGCCGGCGAGCGGGGAATGAGCGAACAGCGCCACGCCGAGTTGATGGCCCAGTTCGGCTTCGACAAGCCGGTGATCGTCCAGTACGGTGTCTACCTCAAGCAACTCTTTAGCGGTGATTTCGGTACCTCGATCATCACCAAGAAACCGGTTCTCGAGGAGTTCGCCACCCTTTTCCCGGCCACCATCGAACTCTCCCTCTGCGCCATTATCCTCGCCGTTCTCTTTGGTCTGCCGGCAGGGATGATCGCCGCCACCAAACGGGGCTCAATTTTCGACCATACGGTGATGACCGGTGCCCTCACCGGCTATTCAATGCCGATCTTCTGGTGGGGATTGCTGCTGATCATCCTTTTCTCCGGTGTCCTTGGCTGGACCCCGGTGTCCGGCCGAATCTCCCTGCTCTACTATTTCGAACCGGTTACCGGTTTCATGCTCATCGACAGTCTGCTCTCCGGCCAGCAGGGGGCCTTTGCCTCCGCCCTCTCCCACCTGATCCTGCCGGCCATCGTCCTCGGCACCATCCCCCTGGCGGTGATCGCCCGTCAGACTCGTTCGGCGATGCTCGAGGTACTGAGCGAGGACTATGTCCGTACCGCCCGCGCCAAAGGCCTCTCCCCGGCCCGGGTCATCGGCCTGCATGCCCTGCGCAACGCGTTGATTCCGGTAATTACGGTAATTGGCCTGCAGATCGGGGTACTCTTTGCCGGCGCAATCCTTACCGAGACGATCTTTTCCTGGCCGGGAATCGGCAAATGGATGGTCGACTCGATCTTCCGTCGCGACTATTCGGCCGTCCAGGGTGGGCTGCTGCTGATTGCGGTGATCGTGATGTTTGTCAACCTGGTGGTTGATCTGCTCTACGGGCTGATCAACCCGCAAATTCGACACACCGACTGAGCATGTCGACTACCCAATTGGATGACCTATGGAAATAACCATCCCCGCAATCGACAATCGGCCCGCCGGGTTTCGGGCGGTACTGGCCGAGTTCTGGGCCTATTTCAGTGAAAACCGCGGTGCCGTGGCCGGCCTGATCTTTTTTGTCGTGATCATCCTCATCGCCCTCTTCGCCGACCTCATCGCCCCGCACGGCCCCAACGTCCAGTATCGGGATGCCCTCCTCCAGCCCCCCTTCTGGCAGGTCGGCGGTGATTTCCGTTTCCTCCTCGGTACCGATGCCACCGGCCGCGACATGCTCTCCCGCCTGATCTACGGTGCCCGCTACTCCCTCTTTATCGGCTGCATCGTCGTCTCCCTCTCCCTGGTGGTGGGGATTGTTCTCGGCCTGATGGCCGGCTTCTTCCGTGGCAAGGTGGATACCTTCATCATGCGGATCATGGACGTGGTGATCGCCTTTCCCAGTCTTCTCCTCGCCCTGGTCCTGGTTGCCATCCTCGGCCCCAGCCTGATCAATGCGATGATTGCCATCGCCATCGTCCAGCAGCCACACTACGTGCGGCTGACCCGGGCGGCGGTGATGACGGTGATGACCAAGGACTACGTCACCGCCGCCCGGGTGATCGGGGTCCGCTCACCACGGTTGATGTTCGTCACCATTCTGCCCAACTGCATGGCGCCGTTGATCGTCCAGGCAGCGCTCAGTTTTTCCACCGCCATCCTGGACGCCGCCGCTCTCGGCTTTCTTGGCATGGGTGCCCAGCCTCCCACCCCGGAGTGGGGGACGATGCTGGCGGAGGCCCGCGAGTTCATCCTCAGAGCCTGGTGGGTGGTGACCTTCCCCGGGGTGGCGATCCTCACCACCGTCCTGGCAATCAACCTGATGGGTGACGGCTTGCGTGACGCTCTCGATCCAAAACTGAAGCGCTCGTAGAACTCTTGCAAACATTACCAAGACCTGAACCCATGCCATTACTCGAAATTGACAAGCTCAGCGTCGCCTTCCAGACCGCCGGCGGGATGTTCACCGCCGTCGACCGGATCAGCCTTGAGGTGGACCCTGGAGATATCGTCTCCATTGTCGGAGAGTCGGGTTCCGGCAAGTCGGTGGCCATGCTCGCCCTGATGGGCCTGCTCCCCTGGACCGCCACCGTTACTGCCGACCTCCTCCGCTTCGATGGCCATGATCTCCAGGCCATCGACGAGCATGGCCGGCGACAGATCATCGGCTCGAAAATGGCGATGATCTTTCAGGAACCGATGACCAGTCTCAACCCGTGTTTCACCGTCGGTTTCCAACTGGCCGAACCGCTGAAGACCCATCTGGGGATGGACCGTCATGCCCGGCGGCGCCGGGCTCTTGAACTGCTCGATCTGGTTGGTATCCCGGAACCGGAGAAACGGCTCTCGGCCTTTCCGCACCAACTCTCCGGTGGGATGAACCAGCGGGTAATGATCGCCATGGCCATCGCCTGCAATCCCAGACTGCTGATCGCCGACGAGCCGACCACCGCCCTCGATGTCACCATTCAGGCACAGATTCTTGATCTGCTTCTCCGCCTCCAGCAGGAAAACGGTATGGCACTGGTGCTGATCACCCACGATATGGGAGTTGTTGCCGAAACGGCAAAACGAGTAGTGGTCCAGTATGCCGGCCAGCAGGTGGAGAGGCAGCCGGTACGTGGTCTCTTCTCCGACCCCCACCACCCCTACACCGAGGCCCTGCTCAACTCTCTGCCGGAGAGGGCCACCGCCAAACTGCTCCCCTCCATCGCCGGCGTGGTCCCCGGCCAGTTCGACAAACCACAGGGCTGCCTGTTTGCCCCTCGCTGCCGGCTGACCACCGACCGGTGCCGGGAAACCACCCCGCAACCGGCATCCCCGGAACTGGGCTACGCACTCTGCCACTACCCGCTGAGCGCCGGCCAACCGGCACATTACCCCCGGGAGGTACCAAGATGAAGGGCGATACTGTCCTCACCGCCGAGCAGTTGACCAGGCATTACCGGGTCAACCGCGGCAGCTTTCGCCAGCCGGCCATTCTCAAGGCCCTGGATGGCGCCTCGTTCACCCTGGTCAAGGGGAAAACCCTGGCGGTGGTGGGCGAATCCGGGTGCGGGAAATCGACCCTGGCACGGCTGGTAACGATGATCGAAAGACCAACCTCGGGGGAGTTGCGCATCAACGGTGTCGATACCACCCAGGCCAACCGGACCACCCTTGACGCCCTCCACAAAGAGGTGCAGATCGTCTTTCAAGACCCGTACGGTTCTCTCAACCCCCGCCAGAAAATCGGCCACAGCCTGGAGGAACCATTGCTGGTCAATACGCCGATGGGCAAGAAGGAGCGGCAGGAGGCGGCCCTCGCCATGATCTCCCTGGTCGGCCTCCGCCCGGAACATTACGACCGCTACCCCCATATGTTTTCCGGTGGCCAGCGACAAAGGATCGCCGTGGCCAGGGCCTTGATGCTCAACCCGCAGATTCTCGTTCTCGACGAGCCGGTTTCGGCTTTGGACGTTTCCATCCAGGCTCAGATCCTCAACCTTATTGCAGAACTGCAGGACCGCCTTGACCTCGCCTACCTCTTTATCAGCCATGACCTCTCGGTGGTCCGGCATATTGCAGACGACGTGATGGTCATGTACCTCGGCCGACCGGTGGAGTCGGGCAGCCGGGACACCCTGTTTACCCGTCCTCATCATCCCTACACCCGGGCCCTCCTCTCCGCCACCCCGGTGGCCGACCCCTTTCGGGTCAAGGAGCGGATTGTCCTGAAGGGTGAACTGCCGTCACCGATCGATCCCCCCCCCGGCTGCCCCTTCCACCCCCGCTGCCCATCCATGACTGAGCAGTGCCGCAACACCATACCGCCGGTAACGGAGATTGACGGCTGCCGGGTGGCCTGTTACCACCCGAAGCTCTACTGATCGCCACAGAAATGGCAGGACTAATGCGGCCGGCCCAGCCTGGTTGGGCAAGCAGCCGACAAGCGGGAAACTGGCGGTGGTCGTGCCGTGTCGAGCAATGCGAAGGCGGGAGCTATCTCTCCGTCTCGGCGGCGATCGCCAGCACCAGCTCACGGGCTGCCGAGAGCATTTCGCCACGATAGCGGAGGGCCAACCCGGCCAGCAGCATCTCGATGCTGAGCAACCGTCCGGCCCCGGCCAGCATCGCCAGGGCCGCCAGCGCCCGCTGACCGGACGGCAAGCGCCGCCCGGCGAAATCGATCCGCCGCACCTCGGCATCAGTATCGGGAAGATTGAGCTCAGCGGCGGCATAGACCAGCGTCTCTTTGCTGAGACGGGTAAAGAGCTCCTTTCTCTTCGCCACCCCTTCAGCGGCCAGACAGAAGAGTACCGACGGTGCGGTCAGACCGGTAAAGTCGATGGCCCCCGGAGCCAACACCACCTCGGCAACCGAGTGGCCGCGCAGGACGGTGATCGGGTAGTCGTTCTTCTGGCTGACCCGGAGGCCGGCACTCATCCCGGCGAGACAGAGGATCTCGCCGGCGGTATTGATATACTGACCGGCGGCGCCGAGAAGCAGAATTTCGGTAC
>JAABSV010000084.1 GCA_011390165.1 Desulfobulbaceae bacterium | reverse complement strand
GGCAGGGGGTAGGCGGAGGGGAGGGGGAGTGGTGACGTCAGCATCAGGGCCCTCTTTTTGGCTGTGGTCGGGAAAACTATTGAATTCTTCCGGTATGCTGGGTACCTTCTGGGCCGGTGCGGCACTTTTCCGTCCCGCCGGCTGCGGCAAGGCAGTCGGCAGGACCTGCCCTGGCTGCCGCCCCCCTTACCCTGCCGCGCCATATCAGTACCATATATAGTGCCATGTCAGTGCCATATAATGCCTGTAGTCCCTGTAGTGCCGGTGGCGCCTGTCGCGCCCGTAGCGGGCGCGACCCCGTGCCGTATCGCGGTCCGATGAGACCTGGCCGGCGACCCTTCCCTCTGTGGATGCCGATTGTTCTGGAGACGAGACGAACATGACTGTCGAAGACGAGAAGTTGCTGGAGAAGAGCTATCAATTTGCCGCCGTGGAAGAAAAATGGCTCAGTCGCTGGCAGCAAAGCGGCTGCTTCGCCGCCACCATGGAGCCCGGCCGACCGGCATTTTCCATCGTCATCCCGCCACCCAACGTCACCGGGGTGCTCCACGTCGGCCATGCCCTGAACAATACCCTGCAGGATATCCTCACCCGCTACCACCGGATGTGCGGCGACAATACCCTCTGGGTACCTGGTACCGACCATGCCGGAATCGCCACCCAGAACGTGGTGGAGCGCCAACTGGCCGAGGAGGGTAAGGGACGCGACGATCTCGGCCGTGAGGCCTTCATTGCCAGGGTCTGGGAGTGGCGGCGGGAGAAGGGGGGGCGGATCATCAACCAGCTGCAGAAGCTCGGGGCATCCTGTGACTGGCAAAGAGAGCGTTTTACCATGGACGAGGGCCTCTCGCAGGCGGTGCGCGAGGTGTTTGTCCGTCTCTATCGGGAGGGGCTGATCTACAAGGGGGACTATATCGTCAACTGGTGCCCCCGCTGCCACACCGCCCTCTCTGACGACGAGGTGGAGCACGAGGAGCAGCAGGGGAAACTGTACCATATCCGTTACCCCTTCGCCGACGGCAGCGGTGAGGTGGTGGTGGCCACTACCCGACCGGAGACGATGCTGGGCGACACCGGGGTGGCGGTGCATCCCGACGATGAACGCTACCAACACCTCGCCGGGACCGGGGTGCGCCTGCCGCTCACCGACCGAGTGATCCCGGTAGTCTTCGACCAGCATGTCGACCGCGAGTTTGGTACCGGCGCCCTCAAGGTCACCCCCGCCCACGACCGCAACGACTACGAGATCGGCCTGCGCCACGACCTTCCCCGGCTGAAGGTGATCGACGACAAGGGGTTCATGAACCAGGCTGCCGGACCGGACTACCAGGGGCTGGAGCGCTTCGCCTGCCGGAAGCGGGTGGTTGCCGATCTTGAACGCCTTGGCTTTCTGCTCCGGGTCGAGGATCTCGACCACGCCGTCGGCCACTGCTACCGCTGCAAGACGGTGAGCGAGCCGACTACCTCCCTGCAGTGGTTCGTCGCCGTCCGTCCCCTGGCCGACCAGGCGGTGGCGGCAGTTCGCGAAGGGCGGATCACCCTCCACCCGAAGAGCTGGTACAACACCTACTACAACTGGATGGAGAATATCCGCGACTGGTGCATCTCCCGGCAGATCTGGTGGGGCCACCGGATTCCGGCCTGGACCTGCGCCGACTGCGGCGCCTTGATCGTCGAGGTGGAGGATCCGGTTGCCTGCCCGCAGTGCGCCTCCACCAGCCTCGCCCAGGAGACCGACGTTCTCGACACCTGGTTTTCCTCGGCCCTGTGGCCCTTCTCGACCATGGGCTGGCCGCAGCCGACCCGGGAACTGGCTACCTTCTACCCCACCTCGGTGCTTATCACCAGCTTTGACATCCTCTTCTTCTGGGTGGCGAGGATGATGATGATGGGGATCCATTTCATGGGCGAGGTCCCCTTCCGGGACGTCTACCTGCACGCCCTGGTCCGCGACAAGCACGGCAAGAAGATGTCAAAGTCCACCGGCAACGTCATCGACCCGCTGGTGGTGATGGAGGAATACGGTACCGACGCAATGCGCTTCACCCTTACCGCCTTCGCCGCCCAGGGGCGGGAGATCCGTCTGGACGAGGAGCGGATCGAGGGGTATCGCCATTTTATCAACAAGCTCTGGAATGCCGCCCGCTTTGCCCTGATGCATGTTGCCGACTGCGCGCCGGAGGTGCGGGCGGTGGTTGATCGGCCGGCAACGCTGCCCCTGGTTCACCGCTGGATACTCAGTCGCACCAGCGGCGTGGTTGCCGAGGTCCGGCTGGCCCTGGACGAGTTCCGTTTCAACGACGTCGCTTCGGCCAATTACCAGTTTATCTGGCGGGAGTTCTGCGACTGGTATCTCGAGTGGATCAAGGCCGATCTGTTCAGTGCCGAGCCGCTGGCCAGGGAACAGGCGAAAGGGGTGCTGCTCACCGTGCTGGAAACGGTGGTGAAGCTGATGCACCCCATCACCCCTTTCGTCACCGAAGAAATATGGTCGGTTCTCCCCGGTGAGCGCTCTCTGCTGGCCACCGCACCCTTTCCGGAGGTTCGCCGGGAGTGGCAGGATAAGGCGGCCGAAGAGGAGATGGAGATGCTGATGGGAATCATCACCGGGATCAGAAATATCCGCAGTGAGGCCGAGGTTCACCCGTCGCAACGGATCGAGGCGACCGTAGTCTGCGCCGACCCGGCCCGGGCAGCTGCACTTGCCGCCTTTGCCACGGCAATTGCCGACATGACCCGGTTGAGCAGTTTTACCGTCCTCGCCGAGGCCAGCCGGCCGACCGATGCCGCCACCTATATTTACAAGGATATTGAGATTTTTGTGCCGATGAAGGGGCTGGTGGATGTGGCCGCCGAACAGGCCCGGATCGGCCGTGAGCGGGGCAAGGTAGAGGCAAAACTTGTGCAGGTTTCCGGAAAGCTGGCCAACGAGCGCTTCCTGGCCAATGCCCGACCGGAGGTGGTGGCCGGTGAGCGGGAGAAAATGGCCGAACTGGAGGCCCGCCTGGCGAAACTGCGCGAGGCGGAAGAGCGCCTCCGCCGCCTGGAGTAGAGGCAATGGACCGACACCAGCTGCACGACCTGATACGGGCCTTTCTCCGCGAGGATATCGGCCGCGGCGACCTGACCAGCGAGGCGATCTTTACCGACGACCAGATCGGGATGGCCCGATTGGTTGCCCGGGAGAGCTGTGTGGTGGCCGGGGCGGAGGCGGTGGCGGCCGAGGTCTTCCGGGTACAGAATCCACAGATCACCCCTTCCCGGGCGGTGGCAGACGGCAGCCGGGTGAATCCCGGGACGGTGCTGCTTGCGGTGCAGGGGCCGGTGGCCGATCTGCTCAAGGCGGAACGGCTGGCCTTGAATCTGCTCCAGCGTCTTGCCGGGATTGCCACCCTCACCGCCCGCTTTGTCGAACGGGTACAGGGCTACCCGGTGCGGATTACCGATACCCGCAAAACCACCCCGGGCCTCAGGGTTCTGGAAAAGTACGCCGTACGGGTGGGTGGTGGGGCCAACCACCGCTTCAATCTCACCGATGGGGTGTTGATCAAGGACAATCACATCGCTGCCTGCGGGTCGATCAGCGAGGCGGTGGCCAGGGTGCGGCGGGTGGTACCCCACACCATCCGGGTGGAGGTGGAGACCGATACCCTCGAGCAGGTGCGCGAGTCACTTGCCTGCGGCGTCGACATCATCATGCTCGACAACATGGCGCCGGCGATGATGGCCGAAGCGGTCCGGATGGTTGCCGGCCGGGCCCTGGTGGAGGCCTCCGGCGGGGTCAATCTGGAGAGTGTGGCGGAGATTGCCGCTACCGGGGTTGATATCATCTCGGTGGGCGCCCTGACCCACTCCGCCCCGGCCTGTGATATCGGCATGGATTGGGATGGGCACGAAGTTGATGTCGATCCACCCGCTTAAGAGGCTATCCTGACAGATTCCTCTTGATTGTTGGCGGCCATCTATGCAATACTTGGCGGATGGCGATGCACCGTCCTGCCAACGGTTCGTTGTTCCTCTCCCCAACTTAACCAGGAATCAGCCCATGCGTTGCCCGAAATGCGGATTCATCTCTTTCGATTATCTGGAAACCTGCCTGAAGTGCAAAAAAAAGATCAAACGGTCTGCCGAAAGCGTGCCGGGTACGGTGTACAACGTTGCTGCGCCGCTTTTCCTCCGGCTCGATGCACGGCAGGACGAGACTAGCGAAGATGGCGACTTTTTTAACGATATCGAGGGGGTTGACGTAGCTGATGTTGTCGATGAAGAGTTGGAGGTTCTGATCGAGGAGGACGAGGCGGAAGGGGATGCCGTTGCCGCTGCCTCTACGCCAGTTGAACCGGTCACCCCGGTCGAAGAGGAGGGGGGTGAGGAAGAAGATCGGGAGATCGAGTTTGATTTCAGCCAGTTTGGGGATACTGTCAAGAGAAGCGAAGCTGTCGCGGAAGAGAAGCTGGCGGCGCCGACTACCAGCCGGGAAGATTTTCCGGAAATTGATGAACTGCCTGACCTGGAAGAAGATCCACCTCCACCGGCCGCGGCCATGGCGGTGCCCGATGATCTCCTCGACATCTCCGATCTTGCCCCGCCGGGCAAGGGCACAAAGACCGCCCCTCTCCCCAAGCCACCCCCTTCACCCCCCCGGTCGGCCAAGGCAAAACAGGACGATGAACTGGGGGAACTGGAACTGGACGACCTGGACATCGATATTGACCTCGGAACCCTCGACGGGCAACCGGGCCAAGCTGCCACAGAGTCGAAAGATGATGGTATGGGTTTCGATCTGGGGATTCTTGACGAGGAGCCGGCGACAAGGCGCCCCAGTTCTGCTGAACCGATGCTCAGTCTCGACGACATCGACTTCTCTATCACACCTCTTGCCGACTCTCCGGGTAAAAGGAAAAGGCCGGCCGGCAACGA
>JAABSV010000083.1 GCA_011390165.1 Desulfobulbaceae bacterium | reverse complement strand
GAGCCGCCACTTCTGCGCCGGCTCCGCCGGGGGGGCGGTACTGGCGGCACTGACCGTACTGGCGGTTCCGGTGGCACCGGCGGCTCCAACGGCTCCGAGGCTGGCGGCGTTTGCCGCCCGGCTCTCAGCGGTGATCATGACCAGGGAAAGAGCAACGGCCAAGGCCAGGGAAAAGCTAATGGCCAGGACCGGGGCCAGGGTTCGGGCGTTCTTTCTCAAGAAGTGGCGGTGGACAACAGGGCGCTGCATGACAGTTCTCCCCGGGAAGGGCCGCCGGCCGGCAGCCCTTCCCATCAGTGGCCCGGCGGGCCGTCTTTGCCGCTGCCGTGGAAGCGGAGGCAGAGCATGGTGATATCGTCGGAAGGCTCGGCGTCGCCGACGTGGCGGGCGACGTCTTCGGCCACCACCTCGACCACCGCCTGCGGCTCACGGCCGTACTGGTCGGCGAGGATGGCGAGCAGGCGCGGATCGGAGTAGAGGTGGTCCCCCGTATCCATCGCCTCGGTCACCCCGTCGGTGTAGAGGAAGAGGGTGTCGCCGGGGGCCAACTGCATCTCGAGAACCCTGTAGTCGATATCCTCCATGGCCCCCACCAACGGGCCACTGCGGGCGGTCATGAAGGTTGGCGGGGCCCCCTTGCCGAGCAGGACCGCCGGGTTGTGGCCGCCGTTGGCATAAAGCAGCCGGCCGCTCTGCAGGTCGAGGATGCCGACGAAGAGGGTGACGAACATCGAACTGGGGTTGCTCGCCGCCAGGTCGTTGTTCATGGTGGTCATGATCGACGCCGGATCGCGGTCGCGGGCGGCGGCGGAACGGAGCAGGGTGCGGCTGATGGCCATGAACAGCGAGGCCGGCACCCCCTTGCCGGAGACGTCCCCCACCGCAAAGCAGAAGAAGCGCTCGTCGAGGAAGAAGAAGTCGTACAGATCGCCGCCCACCTCGCGGGCAGCCTCGAGCATGGCGTGCAGGTCGAATTCCGGCCGGTTGGGGAAGGGGGGGAGGGTCTTGGGGAGCAGGCCGAGCTGGATCTCCCTGGCCACACCCAGCTCCCCTTCCATCCGCTCCTTGCTGGCGGTGGTGGCGATCAGGTGGCGGATATTCTCCCGCAGGCTCCCCTCCATGAAGATCAGCGCCCCGGCCAGCCGCCCCACCTCGTCGCGCCTGCGGTCGGGCAGGTCGGCGATGCCGGCGCCGGGAACCGCTGCCGCCGAAAAGTCGGTCTCCGGCAGGGCCTTGGCATAGGCGGCGAGGGTGTTGAGCGGCCTGGTCATGCGCAGCGAAAACCACAGGGCGATGGTCAGGCTGAAGAGAAAGACGGCAACGAAGACCAGGCTCAGCCGGGCCACCAGCTCTCGGGCCGGGGCATGGATCTCGTCGACATAGGCGATGGCGCCCAGATACCAGCCGAGCGATTTCAGCTGGACGCAGAAGAGCTCCCGGGTCCGCGGCGGCCCGTCCGGGGCGGGGTAGGGGAGATCGATACGCAGCGACTGTCGGCTCTTGCCGGCGGCCAGTTCCTGCAACTCGGTAAGCAAACCTTTGCCGCTCTCCGGGTGGCGGCTGGCGAGCAGGCCGCTCTCTCCCGCCGCCGGTTCGATGAGCATCCGCCCCTCCTGGTCAAAGAGGAAGAGGCTGCCGGTGCGGGCAATGCGGATGGTGGCGAAGTTGCTCTGCAGGTTGGCCAGCAGTTCCGCCCGCTTCCGTGCCCCCTCCACCTCCAGTTCCTCGAGGTCGGCGCTGGCGCCGATGATCCACCCCATCGCCGGGTAGCTGGTGAACCAGCCGAACTTCTTTGCCGGCGGCAGGCTTGGGTTGAGGGTCCAGAGGAAGGTGGCGGCCGCCTCCCCCTGCTGCGTCGCCTCCGCCCACACCGCCTCGGCCAGGGGTATTCCCTTGCTGTCCTGCACCTCGTCGAGCCGCTGGCCGCGCACCGCCTGGTCGGAGTGGGCGAGGAGCAGCCCTTGCCGGTCAAAGAGAAGAAACTCGCTGCCGGCGGTGGTCTCCAGGCTGTTCAACCATTGTCGGGCCTGCTCTTTGGCCTCGTGAGTGGGCAGGCCGGCGTTGCGGGCGGCGAGAAAGACGGCGTCCAGGCCGCTTTCGGCAACCAGGGCCATGCCCTCCAGGGTGCGGCGGTGGGCGCGCACCGCATCCACCCGGCTCTGCAGGAGGTTGCGGTAGCCGCTGCGCAGCCCCAGTTCGGCCAGGTCGAGGACGTTGCCGGCGCTGCGCTCCTCCGCCGCCGACATCGCCGTCACCACATCACGGTGGGTGAAGAAGAGCACCAGCCCGGCCACCAGGGCCAGGGTGAGGAAGATGAGCAGGCAGAGCCTGGTTTTCAGCGAGTGGAACACCAGTACCTCGAGGTTTTAGCCCTTTTCAGGCTGGTACCGGAAGAGCATGCGCAGCAGGTTCTGCCCACCCTCGCGGCGGTAGTCGGCCCGGTCACTGAAGTGGCGGATAAAGTGAACGCCGAGACCACCCGCCTGCCGCTGGTCGATGCTGAGGCTGGTGTCCGGGTCGGGCAGGGAGAGAAGGTCGAAGGGGGCGCCGGCGTCGGCCATCTCGATCTCCAGGCCGTCGGCGGTGGCGGTACTGCGCAGTTCGGCAAAGCCGCCCCCCTGCGGATAGGCGTAGGAGCAGATGTTGACGAAGGCCTCCTCCACCGCCAGGGCGAGTCGGCCGATCATCCCGGGGGACATACCGGCCGCCGCCGCCTCCTCTTCGCAGAAGGCGATCAGCCGGTCCAGATTATCCAGGCTGGCATCTACCCGAAGTGTGGCCATGGTCGGGTGCTCACGGCAGAGCCGCCACCGCTTCGTCGACCGAATCGTACATGGTGAAGATCGAGCCGAAACCGGAGATTTCGAACACCTCCCGCACCGTGCCGGTGACGTTGGCCATCACCAGCTTGCCGCTGGTGCTCTTCAGCACCTTGGCGACGGCGAGGATCACCCGCAAGCCGGCGCTGCTGATATACTCCAGGCCGCCCAGATCGAGAACCAGGGCGGCACCGTCGGTCAGCCGCTCTTTCAGGCCGATTTCGCAGGCCGGCGCGGTGAAGGCGTCAACCCGCCCCTGCAGGGAGATAACGGTGACGGCATCGATTGTTTTGCTGGTCAGTTCCATGGTCTGTTTGTGTTGTCGAGGAGATTTATAGGAAGTGGAAAGTGGATGGTGGTGAGCAACCCCTGCCATACTAGCCGTTTCGTTGGTTCTTGCAACAGAGAAAAGCCGCCGCCCCCATTTCCGGCCGTCGGGAGGGCGGCAAAGTGATTGCAGCGGGCAACGGAAAAGGGTAGCCTCCTCTGGCTGATGGACGGAGCCTTGTCGCCTGCCGGGGAGACTAACCGAGTTGCCGAGTAGCCGAGTGGCCAGGTAGCCAACAGGCCAACACGCCAGCAGGCCAGCTCGATGATTGAACGGCGGAAAGCCATCCCGGCGGCGATAATTTTTTTTAAAAGTGGAGGGTGACTATGGCGGTGGAACTGATCGGCTCTCTGGCCGCTGGCCTTGGCCTCTTTTTCGTTGGGGTGACCCTGGTCAGTACCAACCTGAAGAAGATGGCCAGTCGCCGTCTCCGTCTCGCCTTTGCCCGGCTGGCCAACCGCGACTGGAAGGCCGCGCTGGTCGGGGCGGTCTCCGGCTTCGTCACCCAGAGCACTTCGGTGGCCGCCTTCGTCGTCGCCGGGCTGATCTCCAGCGGCCTGATGAATGTCCGCAACGCCCTGCCCATCGTCTTCTGGGCCAACGCCGGTTGCTCCATTCTGGTGGTGATCGCCGTCCTCGACATCCAGGTGGCGGTCTTCTTTCTCCTCTTTGTCTCCGGCCTGGTCTTCGCCTTCGAGCGCCCCTACCGCTTCCGCTACCTCGGCCGGGCCCTCTTCGGGGTGGGGCTGCTCTTCCTCGGCCTGCAGATGATCCGCGCCGGCGCCACCCCCCTGGCCGGCACGCCGCTGGTCGAGGATCTCCTCCGTCAGGTGAGCGGCTCGAACCTCCTCGCCTTCGCCCTCGGCGCCATCCTCACCATCCTCACCCAAACCGCCCTCGGGGTCATTCTCATTGCCATCGCCATGACGAACACCGGCCTCTTTACCGTCGACCAGACCATCATGCTGATCTACGGCGCCCACCTTGGTTCCAGCGCCCTCACCTGGCTGTTGGCCAGCGGCGTGAAAGGGACCGCCCGCCAGCTGGTGATGGCCCAGGTGCTCTTCAACATCTTCGGGGTGGCGATGATGACCACTCTCTTCTACCTCGAGTACTGGGGCGGCCTGCCCCTGGTCAAGGCCCTTATCAGCCGCCTCAACCCGGCGGTGGACCAGCAGATGGCCTACCTGGTGGTCCTCTTCAACCTGCTGGTGCCGCTGCTCACCTCCTTTGCCTACAATCCCCTGCACCGCTTCCTCCACCGTCTCTGGCCCCCCACCACGGAGGAGGATTTAAGCAAAACCCGCTATATCCAGAGCACTCTCCCGGGTCAGAACCTCGACTTCCCCGAGGCCAGCCTGGTCCTGATCGACCAGGAGATACAGCGCCTCCTCAAGCGACTGCCCGCCTATCTGGAGGGGCTGCGGGCCGGGCTGGAGGATCGGCCGTCGGCTGCCTCCGCGTCGCATTCCCAGCCCACCCCGGCCACGCCGCCGCCCCCCTCGGCCGTCGTCTACCACCAGGCCTTTCTCGCCATCCACGATGAGATTCTTGCCGTCCTCCGTGAGCTGGCCCAGCAGGACCTCACCCCGGAGACCTCGGCGCGCATGCTCCATTGCCAGCACTGCGCCAACCAGTTGGCCGCCCTGGAGGAGAGTGTGCACGCCTTCGCCCAGGTCGGGGCGGGGGAGAAGGGGGAGGAGAGCCTGCGCCGCTTTTTCCAGGTGCTTCTCGAGAGCCTCGACTTCATGCTGCTCACCGCCGTCGAGGCGGTTGCCGCCCGGGCCGCCGGCGATGACGAGCCCCTCGCCACCCTCATCGCCCTCACCGCCGACCAGGGCCGGGCGATGAGCCGCATCCGCGACCGCTATCTCGAGGCCGCCGCCACCCTCGCTTTCGCCGACAAGGCAAGC
>JAABSV010000082.1 GCA_011390165.1 Desulfobulbaceae bacterium | reverse complement strand
ACCGGGGTGGTGATCCATACCAATCTCGGCCGGTCGATTCTCTCGACGGAGACCACCGACGGGCTGGTCCTGGCCGGTGGCTGCTACAGCAATCTCGAGTTCAACCTCAATACCGGCAAGCGGGGCAGCCGCTACAGCCTGGTCGAGGATATCCTCTGTGATCTGACCGGTGCCGAGGCCGCCCTGGTGGTCAACAACAACGCCGCGGCGGTCTTTCTTGCCCTTGGTACCCTCGCTGCCGGGCGGGAGGTGATCGTCTCCCGTGGACAGCTGGTGGAAATCGGCGGTTCCTTCCGGATTCCCGATATCATGGCCAAGAGTGGCGCCCGCCTGGTGGAGGTTGGTGCCACCAACCGTACCCACCTCTACGATTACCAGCGGGCAATCACCCCGGAGACCGCGCTGCTCCTCCGCGTCCACACCTCCAATTTTCGGATGATCGGCTTCACCGCCTCGGTCGAACCGGAGGAAATGGTGGCCCTGGCGAGAAATCACGGCCTCGTCACCATGGAGGATCTGGGCAGCGGCTGCCTGGTCGATCTCTCCACCTATGGCTTTCCCAAAGAACCCACGGTGCAGGAGGTGGTGGCGGCGGGGATCGATGTGGTCACCTTCAGTGGCGACAAGTTGCTGGGTGGGCCGCAGGCCGGGATCATCGTCGGTCGGGCCGAGGCCATTGCCCGGATCAAGAAGAATCCGCTCAACCGGGCACTGCGGATCGACAAATTCACCCTTGCCGGTCTGGAAAGTGTCCTTCGCCAGTACTATGACCCTGAGGCAGCGCTACACACGGTACCAACCCTGGCCATGCTCACCATCCCGGCAGCGGAGTTGAAAAAGAGGGCCCGCAGGATTGAGCGGCGGTTGCGGCCACGGCTGGCCGATCTCTGCCGGCTTCGGCTGGTACCGACCCAGTCCAGGGTGGGAGGTGGTGCCCTGCCGGAATTCGGCATCGACAGCTGGGCTGTGGCCCTGGAACCGCTGCAGATGAAATTGAGCGGTCTGGAACGGGGGCTGCGCCGACTCGCCGTGCCGGTGATCGGCCGGGTCGAGCACGACGCCTTCCTGCTCGATGTCCGGACTATCCAGGAGAGGGAGATATCTCTACTGGTCGAGCAGTTGGAACGGTTTTTTGCCCCTGGTGGTGACCGTGGCTGAACAGTTCCCACTTTCCCTGTTGCCCGGCCAGTTGCAGGCAGCAGACTTTGTCAGTCTGGAGGAGAGCTTTTGTGCGGCGCTGCGCCGGCATCTGCCCACCGCCCGGGAGATAAGCTTTATCGAGGGTGCAACTCTTGGCACCGGTCGTCAGCCATTTAGCCAGCCATTTAGCAGGTCATTTGCCAGGTCATTTCCCGGGCCGCTTGCCGATCTGCCCGACCGGGTCAGGGAGATGCTGGCCGGCGAGAAAATGGTACTGGTGTCCGATCCACTGCTGCTCCTCGCCTTCCCACTGCTGAGGGAGGAGTCGGGAGAGGAGTCCGGGGAGTATGTCCTGGCGGTGCTGACCGATACCGACCCGCTTTTCCGCGACAAGGTTGACGGGGCGTGGCTGGAAGAGTGCCGGCAACTGGTCGCGGCCGAATTTATCCTTTTGAAAGAGGCCCGCCGCGACCGCCATACCGGTTTTCTTAATCTGGCCAACCTCGAATTTCTGCTGAGCAGGCCGGCAGCTGCCGACTGCTACCGGCAACTCCTGCTGGTTGAGCTCCCCCCCCGACGAGCCGCCTTCTCCCACTGTCTGCGCCATATCCGTCGGGGGGGCTCTCTCCTGCAGGATATTTTCCCGGCCGACGAGGTGCGCCTGCACTGGCTCGGCCATGGCCTTTTTGCCCTGCTGCGAAATTGTCGAGAGGGGGAGGGGCAGGGGGAGATTGAGCAACGTCTGGTGGCCCTGCTGCAGCGGGAAGGATTTCACCGGGTTCATATCGGCAGCAGCCACACCGCGGAGGCCGGCGCTGCCGGTGGCCGTGAACTGCTCGATCAGGCCTGGCAGGCCCTGCGCCAGGCCGGCGGTCGGGGCCCGTTCAGTTTTGCCTCCCACCCGCTGCACACCCAGCCGGAAAAACACCCTTTGGCCCGGCCGGCTGCCGGTATCAGCCGCCGGGTAAACCGTCTCTGCCGGACGGCGGAAAGGTTCGCCCTGGTCCGTTTTGCCAGCGATACCCCGGGGAAGGGTGCCGTCGAGTTGGTCCTTCCGGCCGTCGAGCGGAGGAAAGCGGAAAGGGTGGCGGATGATCTGGTGGTCTTTCTCGCCGGTGAAGATGGCCCCGGGGCCCTGGCCTGGGCCAGGGAGGTGGTTGCCACCCTGGCCGCTGACGAACCGGCAAGGTTGGTTTCGGCCGGGGTTGCCGCTTTTCCCCATGCCGATTTCAGCCGGAGCGAGATCCTCCAGAACTGCCGCCGGGCCCTGCTCCACGCCGCCTTTTTCGGTGCCGGCAGTGCCGTTCTCTGCGATGCGGTGAGTATGAATATCAGCGGTGATATCTTTTTTGCCGAGGGGAATCTTGCCGCCGCCGTCCGGGAATACCGGCGCGGGCTGAAGTGTGACCCCAATGATGTCAACCTGCACAACAGCCTCGGCGTCGCCCTGGCGATGATGAACCGGCTGGCCCTGGCCCGCCTCTCTTTTGAACAGGCCTTGGCCCTCGCCCCGACAAACTTCATGGCCCTCTACAACCTTGGCCTGGCCGAGCAGGCCGGCCGACGGCGGGAGCAGGCCTACGCCTATCTCGAGCAGGCCCTGCACCATTTTGATCGGCAGGAAGGGGGCGACGAGGTGTACCGTGATCTGCAACTCCAGTTGGGCATGCTGGCCGCCGAGACCGGCAGGCACCGCACCGCCATCGAATACCTCCAGGCCTGGCGGGGCGGTGGTCCGGCCCGCCAGGCCGATCGGGCCTGTTACCACCTTGGTCAGGCCCATTTCGCTCTCGGCGAACTGCGTCAGGCGATGGTCGAACTGCAGCGGGCGTTGCGCTTCAACGAGACCGATGACCGTGCCATGCACCTCCTGGCCAGGGCATACTGCCGGGCCGGCGAAGGGGACGACATTGCCCTTGCCCTCTGCCGCAAGAGTGTCGAACTGGAACCCCGTGAGGTCGCCTATCGTCTGCTCCTGGCCGAAGTTTTGGCCCGCTGCGGCCTGTGGCAGGAGGCTAAAGAGAATGCCCGGCGCTGCCGGCGCAGCCGCCACCATCGCGACCAGGCACTGGCGCTGCTCGCCCCCCGAAACAACAATGCAGGAGCGTGAGGATGGACAAGAAAACGAACGGCCGAATAGGCAGTGAACCGAAATATTGCCTGGACAATTCGGTGGTGGGAGATTCCTGGCGGATGTTTCGCATTCTCGCCGAGTTTGTTGAAGGGTTTGATGCGATGTCGGCAATCAAGGTGCCGGCGGTGACCATCTATGGCTCTGCCCGGACTCCGGTGGGCCACCCCGACTACCTCCTTGCCGAGGCAATCAGTACCGGCCTGGCCAAGGCCGGCTACGCGGTGATCACCGGCGGCGGGCCGGGGATCATGGAGGCGGCCAACAAGGGGGCTGCCGAGGCGGGCGGGATCTCGGTGGGGCTGAACATCAACCTTCCCCACGAACAGGCCCCCAACCCCTACGCCAATTTTCCTCTTGATTTCAAATACTTTTTTGTCAGGAAGGTTATGTTCATGAAGTACTCCATGGGCTTTGTCTGCATGCCGGGCGGCTTCGGGTCGATGGATGAGCTGTTCGAGGCCCTCACCCTGATCCAGACGGAAAGAATCAAACCTTTCCCCATTGTCCTGGTCGGCAGCCGCTTCTGGGCCGGGCTGGTGGGTTGGTTGGAGGAGCAGCTGGTCGCTAACGGCAATATTGCGGCGAGCGACATGCAGCTCTTCCGGGTGGAAGATGACCCCGAGGCGGTGGTGTCCTACCTGCAGCAGTCAATAGATGGGACGGCGGCGGACCGGCGCTGATGTCGACCGTGTACGGTTCCTCTCTTTTCTCTCTTTTCATTCTGACATCTATGGTGCGTTATGGCTCAGATTGACGGGTTTTTCAAGTTGATGAACGACGAAGGGGCTTCCGATCTCCATATGGTTGCCGGTCAGCAGCCTCTGCTGCGGATCCGTGGTGATATCGAGCGGGTCAAGTTCAAGAAGATGGAGAACGACGAACTCCGGGCGATGCTCTACGAAATCTGTCCGGAGGAGAAGATCAAACTCTTCGAGGAGACCGGTGATGTCGATTTCGGCTATGAGATCCCCGGCCTTGCCCGGTATCGCGCCAATTTCTTCCGCCAGAAATATGGAGTGGGGGCGGTCTTCCGGGAGATTCCCAGCGATATTCTCACCGTCGAACAGCTCGGTCTGCCACCGGTGGTCGGCCGGCTGGCCCACCTGCCCAAGGGGCTGGTGCTGGTTACCGGGCCAACCGGTTCGGGAAAGTCGACGACCCTGGCGGCCATCGTTGACGAGTGCAACAAGACCCGCAAGGATCACATCCTGACCATTGAGGACCCCATCGAATTTGTCCACAAGAGCCAGAAATGCGTGATCAACCACCGCGAGGTGGGCACCCACACCCAGAGTTTTTCCGCCGCCCTGCGCGGGGCCCTGCGCGAGGATCCGGATATCATCATGGTCGGCGAGATGCGTGACCTGGAGACCATATCCCTGGCCATGGAGGCGGCGATGACCGGCCATCTGGTCTTTGGCACCCTCCACACCCTGAACGCCATGAAAACGGTGGACCGGATCATCGAGATCTTTCCGGCCAGCCAGCAGGGGCAGGTGCGTTCCACCCTGGCCGACGCCTTGAAGGCGGTGGTTTCCCAGACCCTCTTTCGCCGGGTCGACGTCAAGGGACGCTGCGCCGCCCTGGAGATTCTCATCGCCACCCCGGCGGTGCGGAACCTGATCCGTGATGCCAAGACCTACCAGATCCTCTCCACCATGCAGACCGGCAAGAAGTTTGGCATGCAGACCCTGGACGACGCCATCCTCCTCCTCCTGGAAAAGAAAATGATCAGCCCGGAGGACGCCTACTCCAACGCCGTCGAGAAATCAAAGTTTCTCAAGTTTTTGAAGAAGGCCCCGGCCGATTTTACCGAGGTCTGAGCTCCCTGCCCCCCTGCCCACCAGCCCAACTTGGCTGCAACGGCCCCTATCCCCCGGGTTCGCCG
>JAABSV010000081.1 GCA_011390165.1 Desulfobulbaceae bacterium | reverse complement strand
GCACCATCATCAACCCCGGTAACGGGCAGGCGATTGCCGAAGTTGCCGAAGGGGAACGCTGTGATGCCCAAAGCGCCATAACTGCGGCACGGCAAGCATTCGACAGCGGAGTGTGGTCGGAACGGCCCGCCTGTGAGCGCGGCAATCTGCTCTACCAGCTTGCCGATCGCATTTCTGCAGAAAGCGAGCTGCTGGCCGAACTTGAAACTCTTGATACCGGCAAGACACTGGCGGAAAGTCGGTTGGATATGGCCGACATTGCCGGAATATTCCGTTACTATGCCGGCCTGGCCGACAAAGACGGCGGCGAGGTTATCAACTCCCCTCTGCCCCACAGCGAAAGCCGCATCGTCCGTGAACCGGTCGGGGTCTGCGGCCAGATTCTCCCGTGGAACTATCCGCTGCTGCAGGCGGCCTGGAAACTGGCACCCGCCCTGGCGACGGGCTGCACCGTTGTTATCAAGCCCAGTGAAATTACCCCGTTGACCACCTTGAAAATTACCGAAATAGCAGCCGATCTTGATTTTCCGGACGGTGTAATCAACACCGTTCTCGGGCCAGGCGCAAGCGTCGGTGCCGAACTTGCCGAAAATCATATGATCGATCTGATCTCTTTTACCGGCGGTATTGAAACAGGCAAAAAGATCATGCAGGCGGCGAGCGGGAATGTGAAAAAAATCGCCCTTGAGCTGGGCGGCAAAAATCCGCATATCATTTTCTCCGATGCCGATATCGACAGTGCCGTTGAAGCGGCATTAAACGGTGTATTTTTTCACGCGGGCCAGATCTGCTCGGCAGGTACACGCCTGCTGGTCGAAGAATCCATCCATGATTGCTTTGTCGAACTGCTCAGGTCCAGAATAGAAAAAATTATTGTTGGCGACGGCAGGGGAGAGAAGACCCAGATGGGCCCACTGATCTCCGCAGAACACCGTGCCAAAGTTGAGAAGTATATTCAAACAGGCAAAGACGAAGGGGCCAGACTCGAAGTGGGTGGTGCACGACCGCATCAAGCAGAACTGCAGGACGGCTTTTTCCTTCTGCCGACATTTTTCAGCCAATGCCGAGGCGATATGCAAATTGTCCAGGAGGAGGTCTTCGGTCCGGTTCTAACCATAGAAAAATTCAGCCGGGAAGAAGAAGCCGTACAGCTTGCCAACTCGACCATTTACGGCTTGGCCGCCGGCTTCCGAACCCTTGATCCGGCTCGGATCCACAGGGTAGCAAAGCGCCTTCGTTTCGGCACGGTCTGGGTCAACGATTTCAACGTCTACTTCACCCAGGCACCATGGGGAGGGTACAAGCAATCCGGCATCGGGAGAGAACTTGGCCGTCTCGGCCTGGAGGAATACACCGAGGTGAAGCATATCTTCCAGAACTTTCAACCGTCACCTTCCCCCTGGTTCGGAGTCTAACGGTTTTCTCAAGGCAGCTTTATTTGCCCCTCGGAATATCAGCTATATGCCTGCGGCAAATTGTTTTACTTCACCTTGATTTTGAACGGAAATACGAATTTTTTCCAGGCGCCCTTAAGA
Organism: Desulfobulbaceae bacterium; assembly: GCA_011390165.1. Taxonomy (GTDB): domain Bacteria; phylum Desulfobacterota; class Desulfobulbia; order Desulfobulbales; family Desulfocapsaceae; genus Desulforhopalus_A. The sequence continues at coordinate 3,875 of JAABSV010000081.1, read as the reverse complement.
CGAAAAAAGTCAATCGGCCATCCTGCAGGCTAGTCGGATGGTTCAACGGGGGGATATTCCCCCCACCCACGCCCACACCAAGAAGGAGAAAACATGCAATCCCAACGAACACGAAAGATCGCGTTGGTTTTATTGGCAGCAGCTCTATTGCTTACTTCCCCGGCCTACGCTGCCAAGGAGGTGCGCCTGGCCAGTGTCAGCTGGACCGGAGTTACTGTAAAAACGGATTTGGCGAAGAATATCCTCACCAACCTGGGCTATGAAACCACCAGCACCAACCTCTCTGTTCCGATCGTCTACAAGGCCCTTGATACGGGTGACGTCGATATCTTTTTCGGCAACTGGATGCCTTCCATGGCCAGTATTGCCAACAATTTCTTCGAAAAGGGCACCATAATACAATATGTGGCCAATATGCCTGGGGCAAAATACACCCTGGCAGCACCCTCACATGTTGTCGACGGTGGCCTGAAAGACTTCGCCGATCTAGCCAAATATGGTGACAAGCTCGATCATAAGATATACGGCATAGAGCCCGGCAACGACGGTAACCTGATCATTCAGTCCATGATAGACAAAAATATGTTTGGATTGGGTGATTTTAAGCTGGTTGCCACCAGTGAGCCAATCATGCTTTCTGAAGTCAAAACCTTGAGTAAAGAAGGGAAATGGGTGGTATTTCTCGGCTGGTCCCCCCACTACATGAATCAGATCATAGACATGAAGTACCTCACCGGCAGTACCGCCGAAACCTTCGGTGAAAATGACGGCACCGCCACGGTGTATACCAATATTCGCAAAGGGTTCGACCAGGAATACCCTAATGTAGCGCATTTCCTGAAAAACTTTATCTTTCCAATCGCCATGATTAATGAGATTTCTCTGATGCTGCAAAACGACAAGCAGTTGACCCACGCCGAGGCCGGACTGGCCTATGTCAAGCAACACCCGGAAATCTATCGTGGCTGGCTTGATGGAGTGACAACCGCTGATGGCAAGCCGGCTCTCCCCGTTTTTGAGGCGTTTTTGGCCAAAAACTAGCCTCCCCTCTTTTTTATCCCACGAACCCTGACGGTACGATCAGCGTCCGTCAGGGTATGCCGTCCAGAGTTGGAGGTGTTCACGCCAGGCGAGCACGGTTACGGTGGTGGATGATCTGAACAGCAGTTTGTACGTTCGTCCCCATACTTTACCTGATGGATTTCAACTGGTTGCCGACCACCTCATTCCCCAGTGCCTGCTGCAGGCGGGGCCAGTGCGACCAGTCTAGCCAGCGGTTTTACTGGTTTTTCGGCTGCCAGGAGAACCCTTTGAACAAGGTGACCGAGTCCGCTTTGGTCCACAGCCCGAGATAGCCGTCCAGACTGCGCTCCGCCTCATAGTCAATCTGTTCAGAATCGTTCAGGATGGCGCGGAGATGCCGGCCTGTCACCTCAATGCGGAGCTGGTGCCATTGCTCTGGTCGGATAGGGGTGGCTAGCTGTTGTCGCTCGTAGCGCTTGCCGTTTTTAAACTCAAAGAGGATGACGTTGTCTTCCAGGGCGTTTATCCGCACAACGAAATAGTTTGCCCAATCCCGGATCGCAAAGGCCAGCCCGCCGGCCTGGTCGATTATGCCCGCCATTGGTTTCACCGAGGCCTGGACCACGCCGTCGGTCATGTGGCTGTCCTTGGCGATAATCAGCGGGAAGTAGCAGTAGGCTTCGATATTGTCGAGGAATTCCTGATAGCGCTTACCGATAATGCGAGTCATCGTCTGTTTGATGCCGATCGAGAGCGGCGAGACGAATCCGGACCCATCCTGCAGAATCTCATTTTCCCCATCGGCGCCAGTGTTCCGCCAGTCGCCGGTGATCAGATAGAAGTCGCTCGGTGCATCAGGGCGGTCAGGTTCGAGGAAATCATATTTGCCGGCCAAAAATGACTCGGTACATTCGATAACCTGGGTTGATGTCTTCAAGGCCATGTCGAGGAGCCGGCTGGTGCCGAGGAGCCGGCCCAAGGTATCGAGAACCTCTTCCATGGCCGACTGATTCAGGCGCATCAGGGTGGCTTCAAGCAAATCTCCCTTGATGGTGGTCTCGAAACCGAGGCGGTTGAGAACGTTGGCGAGAAACTGAATTCGCAGTGACCGGCCATGGTAGGCCCCGGCCCCTCCGGCAAAATTGAAGGTGAGGTAATTCTGCTCGCTGTCGCTGCCGCAAAGGGCGTCTACCGTCGCAAAGTGATAGCCAAAGCGGATGCTTAGATTGAGGTAATCGGCGGAAAGAATGGCATAGCTGGCCCCTCCCAGCCGGTTGTTCTGCTGCGGCCGAGCACCGGCGGCAAGCAGAGACATGAAATCCTCGGCCCCCACGGCGACGGTACGGCCCCAGTTGATTCCCGGGTAGTTGAAGCCCTTCCACAGGGCGGAAAAGGGTATGCTGACCACATCGTGGGCGTTGATTTCATCACAGGTCGTCAAGCCTGGCCGCAACCCACCTCCCATATCCAGGGCAAAGAGGGTGATCGGGATATTAACCTTCAGCTGTACCGCATTACGGGTGTACCCTATGGTTTCGCCAAGATTGAACATGTGGCGGACGGAATACTCGTGACAGTAGCGAATGATATCATGGACGGTCTGGCATCGTTCGGGTACAAATTCTTCCGAGTCGGGGTCGGTCAGGTTCAACGGGGAAATCAGGTCGAGCAGGCGTTGCAGCCGCAGATGGGCCGGGCTGCTGAAAATCGGCCGCTTGATGCGGCGCGCCTCTCGTACCAGATCCTCCACCACACCCTGGTAGACCAATCCCCGACTGGCCCACAGGGTGACGACATCACCATTTTTGAGGGCGGTGGTGGCGTTCTGGGTGTCGAATAAGGCCGGGACGCCAAATTCTCTGGCCACGGAGGCCAGATGGCTGGCGGTACCGCCAATGTCGGTGATGATCCCCTTGACCTTGCTTGCCCAGGGGGTAAAGGCGGTGGAGGCGGTTCGGGCCACCAGAATGGTGTCCGGTTCAATCGGCGGGGTCTTCCCCTCCTGATTGACCGTGGTTTTGATGAGTACCCGCCCGCTCGCCACCCCGCCGGCGGCACATTTTCCACCACTGAGCAACAGGGGGTGGTCGGGGAAGTCAGGCAGATCCTTTTCGCCGTGCTCCTCTTCTGCGGACATGATCAGCAGCGGCCTGACCTGGAGAATAATCAATTGCGCCGCTTGATCCATTGCCCATTCGATATCAAGAGCATGCCCGTATAACTCTTCCATGCGCAGAGCTTCCCCGGCCAGTTTTTTCAAAAAATGCACTGGGATCGCAGCCGCTGGTTGGCCTTCGCCTTCTGCCGGCAGGTTCAGGGAATCCTTGCTGAGCAGGTACAACTGTTCCGGCGAGGTATCGCCCCCCACCAGCTGGTCGCCAAGCCCGGCTGTGGCACTGATTCTGATGTTCCCCCGGTCTGCCCCGGCCGGGTCGGCGGTATAGACGACCCCACTGTACTGTGGCTCAATCATCGCCAGTACCAGGACGGCCATGGGCGTCTCGCGGTCGTCGAGGCCGTTGTGCATCCGATAGGAGAGGGCTGAAGCGGAGTAGAGACTGGCAACCACCTGTCGGTACGCCTGAGATATATCCTCGGGTGACACATTTAACAGCGAGGTATATTGCCCGGCAAAGGAGATGTCACCATCTTCACCGATGGCGGAACTGCGCACCGCCAGGCGCTGCTCGGTCGGGAAGAGATGTAGTGCCTCCTTCAAGGCTTGCTGGATCAGGGCCGGCAGGGGCGTGGAAGTGATCCGGTCACCAATTTTTCCGCTGACTCTTTCCAGGTTGGCCGGATCATCGTCGATCAATTCAGCAAGCAGGTTGTCTATTTCAGCGGTCAACCCG
>JAABSV010000080.1 GCA_011390165.1 Desulfobulbaceae bacterium | reverse complement strand
ACCCGCCCCGCCGAACAGGCCCGCCTTGCCGCCGCGTTCAAGCGGCACGAGCACATCGATGACCTTGATGCCCGTCTCGAAGACCTCGGATTTTGTCGACCGTCTTGCCAACGCCGGCGGGGTGCGATGGACGGAGCGCCACTCGACGTTCGAAACCTCCCCCTCGCGGTCAAGCGCATTGCCGAAGACATCAAACATTCGCGAGAGAATCCCCGGGCCGACCGGCGTCTTCAACGGCCCGCCGGTATCTTGTACCGCCATGCCGCGGGCAAGGCCCTGGGTGGGGGTCAGCGCAATACCCCGGACGCGATGGGCGTCGAGTTGAGCCAATACCTCGATGGCAATTTCCCCCTCCTTTGCGTGCAGCAACGAGAAGATGGGCGGCAAATGGGCATCAAAATGAATATCGACTACGCTGCCGCGCACCGAGACCACTGCGCCGTAATTCGAGGGGCTGTTTGGGTTCTTCATGCATGCCTTCGACAATCCATCAAGCCGATGTTCCGACTCGTTGCCTCCAGGCGCTTTCCTGCGCATGGGTGCAGCAGTCTGACGATTTCTTGTCTGGTTCGCTGAATTCGAATTTTTTTATCCGTGTGATCCAGTTGTTTAAAGATCAATTTTTATGCCAAACTTCCAAGGCACAGTGCCACGCCAGACATTCTTCTGATTTTGTGAGAAGAATTATTTTGAAAACCACTTTCAGGGCAGTCGATAGCAGCAATGCAGATGATGTCATATATGACCATTGGTCATATATGACCAAAAGGAGAGGCAAATACCGATGAGGACCGTTCCCTTTTAATGCCGGTAGGTGGCAGCCAGGCCTGTCTGCCCGGGCATTTGCTCGGCCGGTATGACCACGACCCTGCCTCCCATCTTGGCCACCAGCTCACCCAGATCGTCAAGCAGGTCATCAACTTGCGGGTGGTTCAGATCGGCATCCTCGACCCGGCCGGTCGAACCGTCCAGCCGACCGGCAATCCGGCGGTCGGCCTCGATCAGCAGTACCGAAACTCTTCCAGCGGCGGCGGCCTGAGCAACCTCTGCCAGATCATCACTGCCAAGCCCATTGGATTTCGCCGCCATGAACTCGTCGGCCAGAGCAGCCAGCCGGGCCTGATACTGTGGCTCGACGAGCTGCCAGGCACCTTGCCGAAGCTCTTCGACAGTCAGGGCATCGGGATTGATCATGAGCCCCTCCGCCATCAGTGCTGGATTCTGGCTAATCCGGTGGAAAAGATGGTGATGTTCCGACAATGCTGCCAGAATCAATGGCAGGCCTGAAGGGCGGGAAGAGTGTTCGAGCACCGCCCGGTCGACGGCACGAAAAAATCGCTCCGCGTCGATTTCGGCCTCGTCCTTTTTTCCCCCCTGGCTATGGTGCATCGGCCTGCTCCCGCCGCCGACGCCACCATAGGAGGCGACGGTCTGGTGCGGTTCGGTCAGTTCCTCTCCCAGCGCCTCACTGATCGACCGCGGCACTTCCGGAGCCAGATCGATCTCGTCAAGCGTGTTACGGTTTCCCTCGAAAAGCTGAACCTTGCCAAGGCTTAATCCCAGGACCTGGTAGCGGTCCACCGATTGCAGAAAACGTCGCAAAGGCTTGGTGTGGAAGCTGTCGGCAACGACAGTCAATTCGGCCACCGGCCGCTGAAGCCGGAACACACGAAACAGGCTTGATCCACCCAGCACCGCCAATCCATCCAATGTATGGTTCCAGAAGGCCTGATCACCGGCGAGATCTTCAAATGGCTCCAAAAGGAGCCGAGTCTGGGCCGCCGGATACCGTTGCCGGAGCGATGCCTCCAACTCCTTGACAAGGTTGCCAAACCGGATCTGGTCCTGCTGATTTTCGGGATAACGACGATGGGTCGGCTGGTAAAGCGAGAGGCACGGTGGCTGGTGAACCAAGGTAAACTCGGCCAGTGAATCGGTGGTGAGCGCATTTCTCTTCTCTGTCATATTGATTTCTCCTGTTTTATGATGCAGTCATGGAACACTCTCTCATTGTCCCCCCCAAGAATGGCCCTTGGCGCTACCAATTTTCCACCGCCGGTCAAGCGGTGGGCTCGTTGATTAGCATTCCTCTTCTTCCGTCAGCCGCTTGCGAATCGCCTGCAATTCCTCTTGGCGCTTTTCGCTGACCTCCGGGTAGCTCATTTTGAGGGTCTTAAACGTATCGAGAATAATCTTCGAAATAATCAGCCGGGCGTTCTTCTTGTCGTCGGCGGGCACCACATACCAAGGCGCACTATCTGTACTCGTTGCGCTCAAGCACGCCTCGTAGACCTCCATGTACTGCCTCCAGAATTGCCGCTCATCTATGTCAGCCACACTGAATTTCCAGTTTTTTTCGGGCTCGTCAATCCGATCGAGAAAACGCTTTCGCTGTTCCTCCTTGGAAAGATGCAGGAAGAATTTGACGATCCGGGTGCCGTTGCGGTGGAGATGGGCCTCGAGATCGTTGATCGATTGATACCGCTCCCGCCAGATGGTCTCCTCGTCGACTATCCCATCCGGCAGACCCTGGCCAAGGAGGATCTCAGGATGGACACGAACGATGAGCACTTCCTCGTAATAGGAACGATTGAAGATGCCGATCCTCCCACGTTCCGGCAGACGGCAATTCGTGCGCCAGAGAAAATCATGGTCCAGTTCCTCCGCACTGGGATGTTGGAAACTGAATACCTGACATCCCTGGGGATTGACCCCCGACAACACGTGCCGGATGGCGCCGTCCTTGCCGGCTGAGTCCATTCCGTGCAATATCAGCAGCAAGGCATACCGGTTGGAAGCGTAGTGCATTCGTTGCAACGCACTCAACTCTTCTGCCTGTTTTTTGAGGAGTTTTCGGTATTTCTTTTTCGAGCTGTACACTGGTTTGACCTCAGTCGGCCATTTTTCGAGGTTGACTTTTTCGCCCTCCGGCACCCGGAAGTCTTTACCTGTCTTTTTCATTTCAGCCCTTTGTCGGTTGTTCGTACGTTGATACAAATGCCCCTGTTTGGAGTTCATTTCCTTGCTCGATGAAGCCGATGAGTGCTATCCGCCAAAGTGCATCAAAAGGGTGAGTTTGAATAACCATTCTGTCCATATCGCAAGGCTGCCTTCAGTCTATTTGAGCCGGGCCTCAACCGCTTTCCAGTCAATGTTCTTGAAAAACGCCTCGATATAATCGGCTCGTTTCAGGCCGTAATCGAGCATGAAGGCATGTTCAAAGACATCCATGACCAGTATCGGCATGCAGCCCGCCGGATGCCCTTGGTCATGCTCATTGATCCAGAAGTTAAAGAGCCGGCCGCTGACAGTGTCCTGGTACAGAACGACCCAGCCGATCCCACGCATGGCCCCCGTTGCCATGAAATCCTTTTGCCATGCCTCGACGCTGCCAAAATCCTCAATTTTCTTCCGGGCAAGCCGGCCGTTGAGGTCGACCTTACCGTTTCCCCCCAGCGTGTCAAAATAGTATTCGTGGAGTCGCATGCCGTTGAATTCCCAGCCGAGCCGCCGCTTCAGTTCGGCAAATTCCGGGTTGGCGGCCTTGCCATCCTTCAGCATCTGTTCAAGGGTATCGAGCAGTTTGTTGGTGTTGGTCACATACCCCTGGTAGAGGGTAAAGTGGTTTGTAAGCATCGCCTCGCTGAAACCCGCCATGCCGATAAGCCTTGCATAATCTTTTACCGGGTATGCCATGATGTTCCCTCCTCTGTCTTGTAGGTTTGCTGATCGCCCGCTCTCGGATGCCGCCACGTTCTGAATCGCAGTAGTTCCAGCCTTGCGTGTCAAGGGGATGTCCCCCACCTTCATCGCCATGCTCCGGTACCTGGAAGGAATCTGGGCGGGATCAGCAGTAGAACTGACGACTCCCTGGTCGTCGGTCCATTTGTAGGTCTCGGCATCAACCACTGCCACGCTGCACAGGACCAGCAAGGCAAGGAGTACTGTTCGTTTCATAATGTGCCTCTCTTTCTCGTTTGATGAAGGGAGAAACTCTTATCCACCCGCTCAGGTGAGTATGCGAGTGGGCGATTGCGTGGCTGCCTCGATGGCACGACCGCCTTTATGCCTATACTGCGACAAAGGTTCCCCGTAGTTCTGCACGCAGCGGTCGGTGCCTATCCAGATATGTTTTTAATACCTCTATGGCTCGTTCAGAGTGCTTTTGGCGATTGCAGCCATATTTGTGCGCGACCCCCTGTTCGGTAACAAAAGCCGTCGAGTAATAGCGCCCCGGCTGCAACTCTTCATCACCGACAAACACTTGCTGCACACGCTGCCCGGGAGGATTCTCGATCTTTATGTAGGCGTTGAAGCCGAGACCGCGCTTGACGTAGCCACCCATCTGGTCGTAGGGATCGCGGGCAAACGTCCGCTCGAGATTCTCCTCCAGCATCGCGACAACTTCCTCGCCTGTCAGCTCGACCGTAGAGATCGGCGGGTTCATCGGGATCATGTTATAGAGGTCATTAACCGTCACCTCGCCGGGAACTATCGGTGCGCCATAGCGCCAACCGTTAGAAAATGCCAATTGCGCACCCGTGCTTTCCAGCAGCGCCTGGAGCAGGAAATTATCCATCGTCGTTTCCAGCGTGGTGCCTCGATTGAGGGCCGTCGCCGTTTTGCCCACTACCGTTGACAGTTCATCTTGATATGGCGCGATGGCTTGGCGAACCAGGTCATCAACTTCCGGATCGGGTGTGATATTGTGGTCTACTTCAATCAGTTGGTGCCGGTAGTCAACGACACGGCCACTCTCAACTTCCAAATTCAACCGCCCCAGGAAAGAACCATGGCAGCCCGACTGTATTACCAATGTTTTCCCCTGGAGGACCGGTTTATAGAGCCGATTATGGGTGTGCCCGCTCAGGCAGACATCAATGCCTGGCACCTCGGACAACAGCTTCATGTCCTGGGCAAAACCAAGGTGCGAGATAAGAACGATCAGGTCTACCTTCTCTTGGCGGCGTAACACATCTATGATGGTAGGAAGTTTTTTACGGCCAAGGGAAAAATACAGTCCTTTGCTGAAAGAAGGCGGCATAGTTTTGTCGATAATATTGGAGGAAATACCCACGACACCGACCCGCAAACCACCAATTTCCTTGACGCTGTACGGTGGGAAAACCCGCTCTTTGGTCACCTGATCGTAAACATTGGTCGCCAGCATCAGATAGCTGAGCTCCGTTGCGCGCTGCTTGAACACTTCAGGACCGTAAGCAAACTCCCAGTGGGCCGTCATCGCGTCGAGACCCAATGCATTCAAAACTGGGATCAATGCCTGTCCTTGTGTCTTCAGGACGGGATACGTGCCGTGGAGGGTATCGCCGCAATCGCAAAAGAGTACACGCTCCTGGTTCGCAGCCCGGATCTGCTTGACGAGTGTAGCAATCCGGGCATATCCTCCCGCAGGACGATAGACTGCCTGACCGCCCAGCCAGAACATCTCCTGGTGCAGATCAAAATAGGCGTGGCTGTCGTTCAGTTGAATGACGGTGAGTGAGTTTCCGTTTTTCATCATGGCAAAAATGACCTCC
>JAABSV010000079.1 GCA_011390165.1 Desulfobulbaceae bacterium | reverse complement strand
ATGTTTTACCTGAGCACTGAAATGTGGGCCGGCCGCCCCGGGCTGGCCTTCCGGGGCGCAGTGGCGGTATCGGCGGCGCGCTCTGCACTCTCCGCACTCGCCGCCCTGATGGCGCTGACCGCCCTCCTCACCCTGCTGCCGGCCACCGCCAGCCAGGCCCTGGAGGTGCGCTTTGCCGGTTCCGCCGAGGTGGAGGGGGCGTCTATCCGCCTCGGCGATATCGCCGACTTCGACGAAGAGAGCGACACCAGCCGGGCCCTGGCCAGCCAGCTGGTGGCCCAGGCGCCACCGGCCGGCGAGAGCATCCTCCTTGCCACCCAGGCGGTGATCGGCAGCCTGCAGAGCAGCCTGCCGCTGCCGGCCGATATGAGCTGGCGCGGCGCGGCAACGATTGTGGTGAGCCGGCGCGGGGTGGTGATCGGCCCGGAGCGGCTGCAGGAGATCATCGCCGACTTCCTGCTCGAGAAGAAGGCGGAGATGCCACCGGCGGCCATCCGTTTCATCCCCCAGAGTCTGCCCCTCCCTTTCATCCTGCCCATCGGCGAGCTGAGCCACGAAGTAATCCCCTCCACCCCCTCGATCATCGGCAGCTCACGGCTGGCGATCATCTTCCGGGTCGACGGCCGGGTGGTGAAAAATCTCTCCCTGCGCGGCAGCATCGAGGCCCTGGCGCCGGTGGTGGTGGCGGCAGAGAGCCTGCCCAGAGGAAGCCTCCTCCAGTCGGGCCACCTGAGCACCAGCCCCCTCGATCTGACCGGGCTGAACGGGGCGAGCGGTGACCCCGACCGGCTGGTGGGCAAACGGCTCACCCGCAATATCCGCGCCGGCAGCCCGATCCTCGCCACCATGGTGGAGGAGGTGCCCATCGTCCAGCGCGGCGAAATGGTGAAGATGGTGATCAGTTCCGGCCCCCTGCAACTCTCCGCCAGCGGCATGGCGCACAGCAACGGCGGGCTGCACGAGGTCATCCGGGTGCAGAACAGCAGCTCGAACAAAATCGTCAACTGCCGGGTAGCCGCCCCCGGCCTGGTGGAGGTCCTCCTCTGATGCCCAGCATAAACAGCCACAACCGCCGGCGCCAACCCAACCGCCCCCCCAGCTGGCGGACGACAGCCCTGCTCCTCGCCCTCCCCCTGGTGCTTTTTGCCTGCGCCGGCCAGCAGCCGACCATTGTCGCCATCCAGGAGCCGCTGGAGGATATCCAGCCGAGCAACGCCCAGAGCCGGGAGAGCGGCAGCCTCTGGCAGGAGGGCAACGACTCGCTCTTTTCCGACCGGAAGGCGCGGGATATCGGTGACATCGTCACCGTGATCATCTTCGAGCAGGCCAGCGCCTCGAAGGCAGCGACCACCTCCACCGACCGGAACTCGAGCATCTCCGCCTCGATACCCAACTTTTTCGGCCTGGAGAACGACGATATCTGGAATGGCTTCAACCCGGTGGATCTGCAGAACATTGTGCAGGCCGACTTCGCCAACGGCTTTGATGGCAGCGGCACCACCACCCGCAAGGAGGATCTCACCGCCTCGCTTACCACCCAGGTGGTCGGCCGCTATCCCAACGGCCAGCTGAAGATCCGCGGCGGCAAGGAGGTGATGGTGAACAACGAGGTGCAGGTGATCTACCTCACCGGCATTATCCGGCCGGTGGACATCACCTCCGCCAACACCATCAACTCGGCGAAGATCCTCAATGCCCGGATCAGCTACACCGGTAAAGGGGCGATCAGCGACAAGCAGCAGCCGGGCTGGGCGATGCGGGTGCTGGATAATGTCTGGCCCTTCTAAGAGACGAAGCGCCCCCCCACTGAAGCGGAAAAAATCGATTCGAGGTACCACCATGCGACAAAGCCCCCCCACCCTCCTCCTTCTTGCCGCCACCCTGGTAGCTGCCCTGGTCACCACCCTGGTCGCCGCGCCGGCCGGGGCGGTACGGGTGAAGGATATCGCCCAGCTGCATGGGGTGCGCAACAACCAGCTGCTCGGCTACGGTCTGATCACCGGCCTGAACGGCAGCGGTGACGACATGAAAAAATCGGTCTTCACCCTGCAGGCGATCTACAACATGATGACCCGTCAGGGAATCACCATCAACCCGGACAACATCAACGACATCAAGGTGAAAAACGTTGCGGCGGTGATGGTCACCTCCGCCCTGCCCCCCTTCGCCCGCTCCGGCTCGACCATCGATGTCGAGGTATCGTCGATCGGCGATGCCAAGAGCCTGGCCGGCGGCACCCTGCTGATGACCCCGTTGCTCGGGGCGGACGGCAAGGTCTATGCGGTGGCCCAGGGGCCGATGACCATCGGTGCCTTCTCCTACGGCGGCAAGTCGGCGCAGGTACAGAAAAACCACCCCACCGTCGGGCGGATCACCGGCGGGGCGATCGTCGAGCGGTCGATACCGGTGGATCTGGGCGGCAACGGCCAGCTGCAGTACCAGCTGCGCGAGGCGGACTTCACCACCGCCGCCAACATGGCGACGGCGATCAATCGGCGCTTCGGTGATGGCACCGCCTTCCCCGACTCTCCCGCCACCGTGCAGGTGACCATCCCGGACGACTCTACTGCCCAACTGGTCAACTTCATCGCCGAGGTGGAGATCCTGGAACTCGAGGCGGACAGCACCGCCCGAGTGGTGGTGAACGAGCGGACCGGCACCATCGTCATGGGCAAGGAGGTGAAACTGTCGACGGTAGCGGTATCGCACGGCAACCTCAGCCTGATCATCCGTGACGACTATGCCGTCTCCCAGCCGGCCCCCTTTGGCGAGGGGGAGACGGTGATCACCCCGCAGACCACGGCCACGGTGGTTGAAGAAGATGGCCAGCTGGTCCTCCTCGATATGCAGAAAGGGGTTTCTTTAGGCGAGATCGCCAACGCCCTGAACGCCATCGGCGCCACCCCCCGCGACCTGATCGCCATCTTCCAGGCGATCAAGGCCTCCGGCTCGCTCCATGGCGAGCTGATCATTCTCTGATCAATCGTTTTATACCCTGGCAAGGAGAAACCACCATGTTCAACCAGATCGACCCGAGGATGCTGCTCAGCCAGGCCGCCCCGGCTGGCGACCGCAAGACACGCGACCTCGCCTCACTGCAGGAATCAAGCCGGGAATTCGAGTCGCTCCTGGTCCTTGAAATGCTCAAGGCGATGCGCAAGGCGGTCCCGGACGGCGGGCTCTTCCCCAAGGGGGGGGCTGACGAGATGTTTCGCGACCTGCTCGATATGGAGACCGCCCGGGCGACCACCCGCGGGCAGGGGCTCGGCATTGCCGATGCGATGTACCGGCAGATGGCCTCGCTGATCGAAAACCGCCGCGACGAGGAGTAAACCCCCGCCCCCCTTCGCCCAACTTTTCTCTCCCCCGCCGCTAAAGTTTTTTTTGCCCACTGCCGATACTATAGGTAAGATCCGAACACTGGATAGACATCGACACCCCGGTTCGTGCAGGGAAGCACAACCAAGAGAGATCAGTCCAGGGCAATCAACCTACAGGCAGCAGGGAGGCGACAATCATGGTTGACAGTATTTCCAGTTCGACAGCGGCACAACAACTTCCGGCCGGCAAACCAGGCCGGGGAGCCCCGACCAGGCCGGAGACTCCCGGCAGCGCCCACCGCGCCCAGCCCTTCACCGGTCAGCCCAAACCAGGCCAGGGCACCCCCTCCCGCCCCGACAACCATGGCGCAGCCGTCAAGGCCCAGCCTTTCGTGAGTGACTCGGTGCAGATCAGTTACAGCAATGAGACCCCGGCGACCTACAGCAACACCCTTTCCCTGGAAAATCGTCTGAATGACGGTTTCGATCTGCTCCGCGGCCTGATCCTCAACATCTTCAAGGAGCAGGGGATCGACTACAAAATCGCCATCGGCGAGGAAACCGTCGATCTGAGCGAGATCACCCAGGAAGAGGCCCAGGAACTGGTTGCCGATGACGGCTATTTCGGGGTAGAACAGACTGCCGACCGCATCTTTTCCCTGGCCGCCGGCATCGCCGGTGGTGACCCTTCCCGGGTCGAAGCGGTCCGCGAGGGGGTGAGGCAGGGCTTTGAGGAGGCACTGGAGGCCTTTGGCGGCTGGCTGCCGGAGATCTCCTACCAGACCCTTGATGCCGTCATGGCAAAACTCGACGAATGGGCCGGTGATAACGACCCCGAGACCCAGAAGCAGGTGTAATCATGAGCGTAGATTTTTTTGGAGTTGGCGGACCGTCCCAGATTGGTGCCCTGAAACAGTCGTCCAGGGTACAAAACGACAAGAAGGCCGACAGCAGCGGTGGAGACAAGGTGCAATTCTCGGCGGTTCTCCAAGATGTCAACCGGGCCAGGGCGACCGAAAACACTGGCGACAGCGATCGGGCGGAACGGGTCCGGCAACTGCAGGCCCAGGTGAAGGATGGCTCCTACGCCCCGGACCTGAACAAGGTCTCCGCCTCCCTGCTCCAGTTCCTGGTCGAGGGACGCTGAGATGGACAGGGCAACCACCCGCTCCTACCTCGTCCGCCTGCGGCAAGTGATTCTCGAAGAGCGTGCCTGCGCCAAGGCCCTGGACATGGCGGGGATGCAGACGGCAATGGCCACCAAGGAAGAGATCATCCAAATACTCGCCCATGTCCGCCATCTTGATGATGCCGACAAACCACTGGCCGCCGAGATCCGCGCCGAGAACCGCCGCAACGCCTTTCTGTTCAAGTCGACCCTCGGCTGGATCCGTCAGACCATGGAGTTCTTTGGCCGCCGGACAGTCCCCAGCACCTATTCCCAGGCCGCCGGAACGGTAAACACCCAGATCAACGGCCGCCTGCTCTCCGGGAGCGTCTGATATGGCCGGCCTGTTCAACGCCCTCAACGCCGGCCGCACTTCGCTGGAAGTCAACCAGAAGGCGATCGAGATCGTCGGCAACAACGTCTCCAACCTCAATACCGAGGGCTATTCCCGTCAAAAGGCGGTTTTTCAGCCCTACCCGGCGATGAACTTTGGCGATTTCTTCATCGGCCAGGGGGTGAAAATCACCGATGTCACCCGGGACCACGACGTCTTCATCGACCAGCAGATCAAGACCAAGGCGGTCGATTACGGCCTGCAGGAGGCCCTCACCCGGCCGCTCTCCGAACTGGAACAGGTCTTCAGCATCACCGACGACAACCTCTCCACCGACATCGACACCTTTTTTGACGCCATTCAGGAGCTCTCCGCCGACCCCAGCGACCTGGTGCAGCGCAACAACGTCATCCTCCGCGGCGAGGTGCTGGCCACCAGCTTCAACAGCAGCATCGACAATCTGAACAACATCCAGGAAAATATCAACAACACCCTGCTCTCCAAACTCGATGCGGTCAACTCGCAGATCCGCGAGATCGCCGACCTCAACGACCGTATCTACGGCATAGAAATCCGCGGCCAGACCGCCAACAGCGCCCGGGACCAGCGCGACATGGTCGCCAAAAGCCTCGCCCAGACCCTGGGCGCAGTCTCCTATGAGGACAGCAACGGCATGCTGGCGGTCCAACTCCCCGGAGGGCTCCCCCTGGTGCAGGGCAATATGGCCATGTCGCTTTCGGCCGAGATCTCCGGCGCCAGCATGACCCTGCAGCTCAACGCCGGCGGGGTGACCCGTGATCTCAGTCTGCGCAACCTGGGCGGCGAATTCGCCGGCCTGGTCGATATGCGCGACAACTTCATCCCCGG
>JAABSV010000078.1 GCA_011390165.1 Desulfobulbaceae bacterium | reverse complement strand
GGGCTGAAACATATAAGTCTCTCTCTTTCCGTAAGCGACACTCACAGCCGTAAAAACGTACGAAAGACTTTTACGGAAGCTCTGGCATCGACAATCAAACTCATCGAAACAGCAGTTGCAGCAGGAGTAGTGGTTCGGGCGGGTATTCAATGTGCTCTAGGTTGCGTGTATGAGGGAAAAATTCCAGAAAATCGGGTTATTGAGACGCTGCGCCTTTTGGCTCACGCGGGTGCTTCGGAATATAACCTTGCTGACACGACCGGAATGGCCAGTCCATTACAAATCAAACGGCTGGTCGCTCTGGCTCAAGAAATTGTCTCCCAAGAAAGCCTGTCTTTGCACCTTCATGACACACGGGGGCTTGCAATAGCAAATATGGTTGCAGGTTACGATGCCGGGGTACGTATTTTTGATACCAGTGCGGGAGGATTGGGAGGGTGTCCGTTTGTTACAGGGGCGGCCGGAAATATTGCCACCGAAGACGCCGTTAATCTCTTTGAGAGCATGGGGGTGGCAACAGGTATAGACTTGGGAAAAATTTGTGCAGTCGGGGCTCGTTACGAAGAACTACTCAACAGGCGTCTACCTGCCCGCATGGGTAACGTTTTGAAAAATCTACAAGGGTGTTCTGGCTGAGCGCTATCATACTGCAAGATAAATTTTTCTAAAGGTGCGTAAATGTCTGATAGCAAAGATCTTCCTTTGAGAGGAGTCAAAGTGCTTGAGCTGGGTCACACGGTAATGGGCCCAACTTGTGGCCTTATTCTTGCTGATCTTGGAGCTGAGGTCTTTAAGGTGGAGAAAACCGGAAAGGGCGACGATACTCGGTGGCTTAAAGGATTTGGGTCAGGATTTTTTACTTTTTTGAATAGAAACAAGCACAGTATCTCCATTGATCTTAAATCTGACCGCGGTAAAGATCTACTTGTTATGCTTGTTCGTGAAGCAGATGTGCTCATCGAAAATTTTGGGCCGGGAACCGTTGAAAGGCTTGGGATAGGTTGGGATGACTGCAAAGCAATAAACCCCCAATTGATATACTGTTCGCTGAAGGGATTCATGCCAGGCCCCTATGAGAACCGTCCTGCTTTGGATGAGGTCGTGCAGATGATGGGCGGCTTAGCTTACATGACAGGGCCTTCAGGCCGGCCCCTGCGTGCCGGTGCATCGGTAACAGATATTATGGGGGGAAGTTACGGTGCCATCGGCATATTAACAGCATTGTATGAACGGCAGAAGACCGGAAAGGGACAACTCGTTCAGGCAACATTGTTTGAGTCGGTGGCTTTTTTGGTAGGTCAGCACATGGCTGTCGCTGCAGTTTCTGGAGAGGCCCCTCCTCCCATGCCTGAACGAGGGAGGGCCTGGTCGGTGTATGACTTGTTCGTCACTGCGGACAAAGAACAGGTGTTTATCGGCGTAACTTCCGATCGGCACTGGAAGCGCCTCTGTGAGACCTTTGGCTACGATGACTGGGTTCACAATGAGAAGCTTGCCACCAATCAGGCTAGAATCCAAGAGCGCGAATGGTTCCTACCGGAGTTGGCGAGGCGCTTGGGCCGTTTGCCCAAAGCTGAACTCATGGAACTCGCGGAGCGGGCCGGAATACCGTTTGCCCCCGTCAATCAACCAATTGATTTGATGGGCGACCGGCAAATGAATGAATCCGGCAGCCTGGTGGAAGTTATTACTCCCTCGGGTACGTTAGCAAAACTGCCGAAAATCCCATTAAGACTTGCTGGTAAATCGTTTGGCTTGCGCAAGCAACCACCTAACATCGGAGAGGGTTCGCGGATAGTCTATCAGCGGAATGGCCTTTCGGACTCTGAGATTGAATCGCTGCAGGAACAGGGAGTTATCCAGTTGAGCTAATATTTTACCTAACGAAAAGTTTTTACAGCCACCTCCGGCCACACCAGCCGGCGGCAGCCGGAAAAGCATCTCCAATGGGTAGCAAACCCATAAACGACAAGGTCCCCGAGCGCAATGGAGGATATCCCCGCTGCGCCACCCGGGACAATACATCCATCACCAGGGGAGGAAAACCATGGTAAAAGTAAGAGCTTTAGGCATTCTCGCGATGGCTGCGGCACTGGTTTGCAGCGGGGTATCGAATCCTGTTCAGGCTGCGGCAGTTGAACAGATGCAGGACCGCATCCATTTCCTGGTTCCCGGTGGGGCCGGTGGCGGTTGGGATGGCGGGGCTCGCGGGGTGGGAGAAGCGCTGGTCAAATCGGGACTGCTCGGCAATGCCAGCTTTGAAAACATGTCCGGTGGGGGTGGCGGCAAGGCGATGGTCTATATGATCGACAACGCCCGTTCCAACCACGGTACTCTGATGATCAACTCTACCCCGATGATCATCCGCGGCCTGACCGGTGAGGTCAAGCAGACCTTCCGCGACATGACCCCGGTGGCGAGCATGCTGGGCGACTATGCCGCCCTGGTTGTCCATAAAACCAGCCCGATGAACACGTTCCAGGACTTTCTCGCGGCCTATAAGGCCAACCCCACCAAGGTGGCGGTAGGGGGAGGCTCAGTTCCCGGCGGCATGGATCACCTGGTTGCCTCTCTTGTCCTCGAAGCGGCCGGCCTTGATCCCCTGTCGGTGAAATACATCCCCTATGACGCCGGCGGCACCGCCATGGCGGCGCTGCTCTCCGGGGAGATCCAGGCCCTGTCCACCGGCTTTTCCGAGGCCATTGAGATGGCCAAGGCCGAAGAGGTGAAAATCCTTGGGGTCACTGCCAAAAACCGTCTATCGGAATATCCCGGTCAGCCTACCTTTGCCGAGCAGGGCGCGGATATGGAGTTTGTCAACTGGCGCGGATTTTTTGCCGTCCCCGGCCTGCCTGAAGCTGAACTGGCCGAATACGAAAAGATTCTTACCGCGGTTCTCGAGACCCCGGCCTGGGAGGAGGTGCGTGCCCGTAACGGCTGGACCACCATCCACCATACCGGCGCCGATTTTGTCCAGTTTCTTGAGGCTCAGGAGAACGAACTGCGCGAATTAATGACCGAGCTCGGTTTCCTCTAAAAATTCATCTCTGCCGCCGTCTCCGGACTTCCGGTGACGGCGCCTCCCTGGAGGAGGTGATCGATGGCCCTTGATCGCTGGTTGGCGTTGATCATTCTCGGCATCTGCTGTGTCTATGGCTATACCGCCTGGTTTCTGATGGACGGGTCTCTTGCCCCCTTCATGCGGCGTAACCCGGTCTGGCCGAGCACCTTCCCGAAAATTCTCTCCATAGTCTGCGGGCTGACCGCCCTCTGGGTGCTCGTTTTCCAGCACGCTCCCCCGGGGGAAAAGGCCGGGGAGGTCGATTACCGCCGGCTCCTTGAATACAAACTGCAGCAGGCGGGTGGGCTGATCGCCCTGATGGTCGGCTACGCCCTGACCCTGCGACCGCTTGGCTTTCTGCTCTCCACCGCGCTGTTTTTAGCCATTGGCGCCGTCACCCTCGGGGAGCGCAAATATCACATCCTCGTGCCGGTTGCCCTGCTCGCCTCCGGCCTCACCTGGTATCTGGTGGCCGAAGTTCTCGGGGTCTATCTGCGCCCCTTGCCGATCCTGTTCTAATCGGAGGAGAGTGCCATGCTCGAAGGAATTCTGATTGGCCTGAGCACCGCCTTTTCAGGTTTTAATCTCGCTCTGGTAGCGGCGGGCTGTCTGATCGGCACCCTGATCGGCATGCTGCCGGGGCTCGGGCCGATGTCGATCATCGCCATCATGATTCCGATCGCCATCACCATCGGTGACCCGGCCAGTGCCCTGATTCTCCTTGCCGGGGTCTACTACGGGGCGATCTTCGGCGGGTCAACCTCCTCGATCCTCATCAATGCCCCCGGGGTGGCCTCCACCGTTGCTACCTCATTTGACGGCTATCCGCTGGCCAGGTCCGGCCATGCCGGCAAGGCGCTTACCGTGGCGGCGATCGCCTCCTTTGCCGGCGGGACGATCGGTGCGATCCTCCTGATGATCTTTGCCCCGATGCTCTCGACGGTTGCCCTGCTCTTCCACTCCGCCGAATATTTTGCCCTGATGGTCCTCGGCCTCTCGGCGGTGGCCGCCTTCGGCGGCAAGGGCAACGTCGCCAAGGCCCTGTTGATGACCCTGCTCGGCCTGATCATGGCGACAGTCGGTGAGGCGGCCCTGTTCAATGCCGCCCGTTTTACCGGTGGCCTGATGGATCTGCAGTCGGGTTTTGGCTTTATCACCCTGGCGATGGCGATGTTTGCCCTGCCCGAGGCGCTGTTTCTGGTGCTCGACCCCGGCCGGTCGTCCCGCAGCGATACAGGGGGCAGCAAGATCGGCAAGCTGCGGATCAGCGCTGCCGAAGGCCGGGAAATTGCCCCGGTGATCGGTCGCCAGTCACTGCAGGGATTTTTAATCGGCGTGCTCCCCGGGGCGGGGGCGACGATCGCCTCTTTCCTCGGCTACGCTGTTGAACGTAACCTTGCTACCAAGGAAGAGCAAGAAATGTTCGGCAAGGGCTCGCTCAAGGGCCTGGCCGCCCCGGAGGCGGCCAACAATGCCGCCTGTTCCGGCTCCTTCGTGCCGCTCTTGACCCTGGGCATTCCCGGTTCCGGGACCACGGCGATTCTGCTCGGCGCCCTGCTCTCGCTCAACGTCTCACCGGGGCCACGGCTGATGATCGATGAACCGGATATCTTCTGGAGCGTGATCATCTCGATGTATCTAGGCAACCTGATCCTCCTGTTGCTCAACCTGCCGCTCATCCCCTATATCGCCAAGCTGCTCGCCATTCCCCGCAACTATCTTATCCCCTTTATCCTCTTTTTTACCCTGATGGGCAGTTACATCGGCCAGAACAACCCCACCGAACTGCTCATTCTGGTCGGTCTCGGCATTGCCGCCACCGCCTTTCGCCTGGCCGACTACCCCCTGGCTCCGCTGTTGATCGGGTTCATCCTTGGACGGATGCTCGAGGATAACTTTGCCCGGGCGATGCAGATCTACGACGGGCCCTCCTTTCTCTGGGAACGGCCGATGACCATCGGCCTGCTGGTGCTCGCTGTACTGCTGATCTTTCTCCCCTCCTACCGGCAGTGGCGGGCGCAGGTGAAGATCAAGAAGGCGCAGGAGCGCTACGACCGATAATACTTTTGCCTTTACAGAGGACGCCAGGAGCTAGCGGACTTCATGATCCCGGTGCACGGGAACGGACCCCCCCCACCTCGATCTACTTCGAAGGTGCCGGAGGGCAGGAGTTGGGGGCAGTACGGCCACAGTTACCACTCTGGAGGATCCCAACTGCGCTATCCCCTACATCCTTGGCGCCAGGATGCGAGGGGTCAAGGAGGTGAGCGAAACGGTTCTCTCCCGGGAAGGACGATACCAGGAGGTGCTCACCAGAGATGGGGCGTCGGGTGGTTAATCCACACCGCTGGCGGTCATGGAGGTGTTCGTCAACGGCCGTCGATTGTCTGCCGGAACGAGAAACAGGCCCGCAAGGATGCCACCGCTCGTGAGGCCATGGTCGCCGCCCTGGAAGATCGGCTCAAGAGCAACCCCAAGGATCTGGCAGATAACAATCTGAGAAACATGGCTTAACGCCAACTAAAATTGAATAGTTTGTATCAACTTCCTTCCCCCTCACACTGCGAGCATCAGCGATATTTCTATGAATATTATCAAACTGATGAACCAGCTTCGAAAATTCAAGAACGATTCAAAACTGACCTCTCAAAAGGTGCTGGAATTGTCTCGTCAAAGATTCACTGTCTTGTTGGAAAAAAGCGTACCACTCATCTGAGTTCTACCGGGATCTCTATAGCTCCCATGGTATTAGGTCCAAGTATCTTTCTGACTTTGTTCCTACCGATCTGCCTATACTTGATAAGTCAATGGTGATGAATAATTTTGATTCTACCGAAGGCTTAATAAGGGATATGAACGAATTTAAGCCGGATATTATTTCCGGCTATACATGAGTTATTCACCAACTCGCATTGGCCCAGCTTGATGGTCGGTTAAATACAAAACCGAAACGGATACAAGCGTCCGGGGAAGCTCTCTCTAACCAGATGCGACAGACTGTTGATAAAGCATTCAACATTGATGTGGTGAATCTGTATGCCTGTTCAGAATCCATTCTTCTGGGTATCCAAAAAGATTCTCAAAATCCATTCCTTCTCTTTAACGATTGGCACCACATCGAAGTTGTTGATGAAAACAACGATGTCGTTCCAGAAGGGACTCCAGGCCCTCTTTTGATAACGCCACTCTATCGCTCGCTCCAGCCGCTCATCCGATACCGAATGTCTGACACCG
>JAABSV010000077.1 GCA_011390165.1 Desulfobulbaceae bacterium | reverse complement strand
TTTTTGCCATTGATGAGAATGTGATTATGGCGAACGAGCTGCCTGGCCTGATTGCGCGATGAAGCGAAACCGATGCGGAAAACGGTATTGTCAAGGCGGCGTTCAAGCATGATCAGAAGATTTTCACCGGTCACGCCCTTCTGGCTTTCAGCTCGGTCAAACGTCAGACGGAACTGGCCTTCGAGCATCCCGTACATGTTCTTGACCTTCTGTTTCTCGCGGAGCTGAACGGCATAATCCGATTGTTTCTT
>JAABSV010000076.1 GCA_011390165.1 Desulfobulbaceae bacterium | reverse complement strand
CTTGCCTGACCGTGCTGACCCGGTCCAAAGGCCCTTCTTTCGAAGGAACACTTGTCGGAATAGCAACGGTCACCCTTCAGATACAACTTAAGATTCTCTCTCCTGCACCGACGACATGCGGCACCAATATTTCTAGCCAACGTGGGCCTCCATTCTCTCTAGGACTCTGTATAGTTGCGCAAACAATTGAGCACCGGCCGCCTGCTTAGACCCGCCGGCGCTTGGGAGGCTTACAGCCATTATGGGGTACCGGGGTGACATCGGAAATCCGCGAGACTTCCAGTCCGGTGTTCACCAGGGCACGCAGGGCCGCTTCACGACCCGGCCCGGGACCCTTGACCTTCACCTCAACCTTGCGCATACCAAAGTCGGTCGCCTTTTTAGCGGCGTCGGTGAGGGCGTTCTGGGCGGCGAAGGGAGTGCTTTTGCGGGATCCCTTGAAACCGAGCACACCGGCACTGCACCAGGAAACAACGTTACCCTGACGGTCGGAGATGGTGACGATAGTATTGTTGAAGGTGGAGTAGATGAAGACAATCCCTTCCGGGATATTCTTTTTCACCTTTTTCTTCTTAGCCACAGCCATAATTGACACCTGAATAAAGTTCTATTATTTTCGACGAGATACGCCTCTTCTCGGCCCTTTTCTGGTCCGGGCGTTGGTCTTGGTCTTCTGTCCCCGGCACGGCAGCCCCATTCGGTGACGACGGCCTCGATAGCAGCCGAGATCGGTGAGGCGTTTGATATCCATGGAGACCTCACGCCGGCGGTCACCCTCTACGGTATATTCATCCTCCAGCACCTTCCTGATCCGGTTGACATCATCACCATCGAGATCGTCGCTGTTCATGGTGTAGGGAAGGTCTACCTTATCAAGGATCTTTCGGGCGGAGGTCAAACCTATCCCGTGGATATAGGTCAGAGCCCGGTCCATGTGTTTGTTTTTTGGAAGATCAATTCCTGCTATACGTGCCAAGGTCTCTCTCCTTAAAAGAAGTAGGTGAGGTAAGGCGGCTCAGGTTACTGGCGCTCGCTGCTTATCCCTGTCTCTGTTTATGTTTTTTGGTCTTGCAGGAAACACGAACCACGCCGTGCCGTTTGAATATTTTACAATCAGAGCATATTTTTTTAACAGATGCGCGGACTTTCATGATTAGCGAGCTCTCTATCTTTTCTTTTTGGCATTTTTTGCCCGAAACGTAACCCGGCCCCGAGACAGATCGTAGGGCGAAAGTTCTATGGTAACCCGGTCTCCAGGCAGAATTTTAATGAAATGCATGCGCATTTTGCCGGAAATATGGGCCAGCACCTTATGTCCATTATCGAGCTCAACACGAAACATTGCGTTGGGTAAGGGCTCGATAATAGTTCCTTCCACTTCAATTGCTTCTTCTTTTGCCATGAGGTTTCCTGAAAAATCAAAGTTCGGCTAAAAACGGACAAGTATACTCTACGCAGGCCAAAAAGAGAAGTTCTTTTTTTTCCGTATCAGCCCGAGCGCAAGCTCAACACCAGCGGCTCCCCCTCGGTTACCGCTACCGAATGTTCATAATGAGCCGAAGGCAAGAGGTCATCGGTTATAACCGTCCAGCCATCCCGTAGGACTTTGACTTTATGTGTACCCATGTTCACCATCGGTTCTATGGCCAGCACCATTCCGGGAAGGAGGCGCTGGGTCGTTTCACCCTGGTAGAAATTCGGGATTTCCGGGGCCTCGTGCAGGGAAGTGCCGATCCCGTGGCCAACAAACTGCCGAACGATGGCAAAGCCCTCAGCCTCGACGTAGTTCTGCACCGCCTGCGATATGTCGCCAACCCTGTTCCCTTCCCTGGCCTGGGCTATCCCTCTCTCGAGAGATTCTTTCGTGACCGCCAGAAGTCTGGCCACCCTGTCACCGACAGTGCCGACGGGAACAGTTATGGCCGAATCACCATAGTAACCACGGTACAGCACGCCGAAGTCGATGGAGACGATATCGCCGTTCTTTAACTTTTTTTTTCGTGAGGGAATACCGTGCACCACCTCTTCGTTCACCGAGACACAGAGTGATCCAGGAAAACCTCTGTACCCTTTAAAGGCGGGTTTTGCCTTGTGGTGCAGACAGTTTCTTTCGGCCAGCTGGTCCAGATCCCAGGTAGTTACCCCAACATCGATTGTCTTCTCCAGCATGCTCAAGGTCTGGGCGACAATCTGGTTGGCCTCCTGCATGATGCTGATCTGTTCAGCTGACTTGACGATGATCTTTCTCCCGCCGCCACGATCGTGTTCAGCTGCCACTGTCTTCTACCTGCGCCCCTTTATCCGTCCCTGCTTCATGAACCCTTCGTAATTGCGCATGTGCAGATGGGACTCGATCTGGGAAATGGTATCGATTCCCACCCCGACCACGATCAACAGGGCTGTGCCGCCGAAATAGAAAGGTATGTTGAACTGTGCGATGAGGACGGTGGGCAGGACGCAGACAACGCTCAGATAGGTGGCACCCACCACGGTCAAGCGGGTCAATACCTTGTCGATAAACTCGGCGGTTTTCTTGCCGGGACGAATACCGGGGACGAAGCCACCATTTTTTTTCAGATTCTCGGCAACATCCTCTGGTTTAAAGGTGACCGCAGTATAGAAAAAACAGAAAAATACGATCATCACCACGTAGGCCATGTAGTACAAGACAGTCCCCGGCGACATCGCCGCCGAGGCTCGCTGCACCCAGTCAATCTGGATAAAGCTGCCAATGGTGGCTGGAAACATCATGATCGACGAGGCGAAGATCGGCGGAATTACTCCGGAGATATTGATTTTCAGGGGAAGATGTGAACTCTGCCCGCCGTACACCCGTCGACCGACCACTCTCTTGGCATACTGAATGGGAATACGACGCTGCGAGGTCTCGAAGAAGACGATCACTGCCACCACCGCCAGCATGAAGAGGATCAGGAAGGGGACAAAGAACATGGCGATCTCACCGGCCTTCACCAACTGGATGGAGTTGACGATGGCCGCCGGGCCCCGGGCGACTATGCCGGCAAATATGATCAGGGAAATGCCGTTGCCGATACCGCGCTCGGTCATTTGCTCACCGAGCCACATGATGAAGGCGGTTCCGGCGGTGAGGGTGAGCATGGTCATCAATTTAAACTGCATACCAGGGTCAAGGACAATGGCCTCACCACCGGGGCCGGTCATCCCTTCCAGGCCCATGGCGATGAAGGTCCCCTGGATGATACTCAAGGCGACTGTGCCGTAGCGGGTGTACTGGGTGATCTTGCGCTGTCCGGCAGGACCCTCTTTCTTCAACGCTTCGAGTTGTGGGATCACCACAGTCAGCAGCTGCATGATGATCGAGGCGCTGATATAGGGCATGATACCAAGGGCAAAGATGGAGAAGTTCTCCAGGGCGCCGCCGGAAAAGAGGTTGAACATGCCGAACAGATTGCCGGCATTCTGGGTAAAGAAGGCCGACAAGGCTTCGCCGTTAATTCCTGGGGTTGGTATCTGCACCCCGATCCTGTAAACCGCAAGCATGATGAGCGTGAACAGCACACGCCTCCGCAGCTCGGGTATATTCGCAGCCCTCTGCAATCCACTCATGATCTCTACCTATGCCCTTGCGCTATACTATACATGCCTGTACCACTCTTGAAGAGACCACTACGGGTTCAGACCGCCTGAGCGGTAGTAACCGGCAGAACAGCGCCGCCGGCCGCTTCGATGGCGCTGCGGGCTCCGGCACTGATCTTGTCGACCTCGAGCTGCAGTGCTCTGGTCACCTTGCCGTTGGCAAGCACCTTGACCAGGGCTCCTTTTTTCACCAGACCGGCAGCCACCAGGGTCTCTGTCGAGATCACCCCTTCCACCTCGAGGGCATCCAACTGGCTGAGAGAGATCAAGGCGTATTCTTTCTTGAAGGTATTGGTGAAACCACGTTTCGGCAGCCGTCGCTGCAGAGGCATCTGGCCACCCTCGAAGCCCGGTTTTACCCCGGAACCCGAACGGGCCTTAAAACCCTTATGGCCTCGGCCGGCGGTCTTTCCATGGCCACTGCCCGGTCCCCGACCAAGACGCTTCCTCTGTTTGGTGGAGCCGGCCTGGGGGGACAAATTTGCCAAAGTCAACATGCTAGTTCTCCTCTATTCGAACCAGGTGCGACACCTTACGGAGCATACCGCGAATCTCCGGGGTATCCTTTCTGGTCACAGTCTTATTCATTTTCGTCAGCCCCAGCCCTGTTAAGGTCGCATTGATTTTCTGGGTACTGCCAATGCCACTTTTAACAAGAGTAAAAGTAATTGTCTCGGCCATTTGACTACCTTATCTGTCAGATTGGCAATCCCGTCGTCAGCCGCATTCTGCTGAGTCGGAATTGATGGATTATGCAGTTATCTCATCCAGGGTTTTTCCGCGCAATTCGGCAATCTTCTTTGCCGAACGGAGCTCCCGCAAGCCGTCAAGGGTTGCCTTGACCATGTTATGAGGATTATGCGAACCTAGACACTTGGTCAGGATATTGGAGACCCCGGCCGCTTCCAGAACCGCACGCACGGGACCACCGGCAATGAGTCCGGTCCCGGCCGAGGCGGGTTTCAGCAGGACCTTGCCGGCCCCGAACTTGCCCACCACTTGATGCGGAATGGAGACTTCGGTAAGGGAAACCGGGAACATGCTCTTGCGTGCCTTTTCTACCCCTTTGCGGATCGCATCCGGTACCTGATTGGCCTTGCCAAGGCCGTAGCCAACTCTCCCCTTGCCGTCACCAACCACGACAATGGCGCTGAAACTGAACCGCCGTCCACCTTTGACCACCTTGGCAACCCGGTTGATAAAGACGATCTTTTCAATCAGTTCATCCGTGGTCGCACTCTTTGTACGTTTGAAATCAGACAAGGGACACCCCCGTTATTGTTGGATCATTAAAATTCAAGACCACCTTCCCGCGCCCCCTCGGAGAGGGATTTGACCCGGCCATGATACAGGGCCCCACCACGGTCGAAGACCACCTTGCTGATTCCGGCCGCTTTGGCTCGGGAAGCAAGCAACAGGCCAACCTGTTTGGCGGCACCGATCTTGCCCTTCTCGTCGCCAGGCGTGTACTCCTTGTCCATGGTAGACATCGCCACCAGGGTTCGGCCCAAGGAGTCATCAATGATCTGGGCATAGATGTGTTGATTGCTCTTCGAGACTCGCAGTCGGGGACGTTCGCTGCTGCCAGAAATTCTCTTTCTGATTCTCTGTACCCGCTTGGCCCGTGCTATCGTCTTCGGATTAGTTCTCGCCATTGCTCTCTACCATTGTTCTATTGATGGCCTGTGCGGCCGCGACTATTTTTTCGAGGTCCCGGATTTCCCGACTTTCCTCACGATATGTTCGTTTTCGTAGCGTATCCCTTTACCCTTGTACGGTTCGGGCTTGCGCACCTGCCGGATCTTCGAGGCCACCAGGCCGAGAAGTTCCTTGTCAATGCACTTCAGGACAATTTTGGTATTGCCGTCGACGGTGGCGGTTACCGACTCCGGCAGGCTAAATTCCACCGGACTGGAATAGCCGACATTGAGGGTGAGGCTGGTGCCGCTGACACTGGCCTTATACCCGACCCCCTCAATAGTCAGAATCTTCTGAAAGCCATCGGTCACCCCGATGATCATGTTATTGATCAAGCTACGGGTTAAGCCGCGAAAGGCATTGACACGGGTGGTTTCCACCCGGTTACGGACCTCGATGACCCCGTCCTGCAGCGCCACTTCAATTTCCGGATTGATCTGCCGGGCAAGGGTTCCCTTGCCGCCGCTGACGGTGATCTGCTGCTCTTGCAGCTCTATCTTCACCCCGGCCGGGACCGGAATTGGCTGTTTCCCAATACGTGACATACTCTCCTCCGTTCTCCGCGGGCCTACCAGACCTCACAAATGATCTCCCCTCCGGCATTCAGGGAACGTGCGGTCTTATCGGTCACGACCCCCCGGGAGGTGGATATTATAGCAATCCCGAGGCCATTGAGCACTTCGGGGAGCCCCTTGGCTTTGGCATATTTCCGCAAACCGGGTTTGCTGACCCTCTTGATGCCGGAGATTACCGACTCTTTGTTCGGGCCATATTTGAGGCTGATCTTCAAGGTATCCTGAACACCACCGGAGATCAGCTTGTAGCCGGCGATGTAGCCCTCC
>JAABSV010000075.1 GCA_011390165.1 Desulfobulbaceae bacterium | reverse complement strand
ATCATCGGTTCGGGAATTTCCGGCCTCAGCTGCGCCCACGCCCTCCACCGCCGGCACCAGCTCCAGGTATTCGAGGCGGCTGACTACATCGGCGGCCACACCCACACCGTGACGGTGCCGGAGGAGGGCGGTGCGATCCCGGTGGACACCGGTTTCATCGTCTGCAACGACCGCACCTACCCCAACTTCCTCCGCCTCCTCGACGGACTGGGGGTGGCACGGCAAGAGAGCGAGATGAGCTTTTCGGTGCGCAACGACGACGACGATCTGGAGTACAACGGCGGTAGTTGGAACGGTCTTTTCGCCCAGCGCGGTAACCTTATCCGCCCCCGTTTCTGGCGGCTGCTCGCCGATATCCTCCGTTTCAACCGGTCGGTTCGGCAGGAGATTGATGGCGACGACGGGCTGACCATCGGCCGCTACCTGGACCAGGGCGGCTACTCGCCGCAGTTCCGGGAAAACTACCTGCTGCCGATGGTGGCGGCGATCTGGTCGATGGGTCTCGACAGCTGCGAGGCCTTTCCCCTGCCCTTCTTCGCCCGCTTCTTCAACAACCATGGCCTGCTCGACATCCGCAACCGGCCGCAATGGTACACCGTCAAGGGGGGCTCGAGCAGCTATATCGCCCCGCTCACCGCCGGCTTTGCCGACCGGCTCCACACCCGGACCCCGGTCCGGCAGGTGCTGCGGGAGGCGGAAGGGGTAAGGGTGGATACCGACCAGGGCAGCCACCATTTCGACCAGGTGGTCTTCGCCTGCCACGGCGATCAGGCGCTCCGGCTCCTCGCCCGGCCGACCCCGGCTGAGGAGCAGCTGCTCGGCGCCTTCCGCTGCACCGACAACCGGACGGTGCTGCACCGCGATACCTCGCTGCTCCCCAGCCGGCGAGCGGCCTGGGCCAGCTGGAACTACCGGATCGCCGAGCGGCAAACAACCACCCTCACCTACAACATGAACATCCTCCAGCGGCTGCCCACCCGGCTCGACTACCTGGTCAGCCTCAATCAGGAGATCGACGAGGGCAAAACCGTCGCCACCTTCAACTACCGCCACCCCCTCTACAGCCGCGAGGCGGTTGCCGCCCAAGGGCAATGGGCGGAGATCTCCGGGGTCGACCGCCTCCATTTCTGCGGCGCCTACTGGCTCAACGGCTTCCATGAGGATGGGGTGAAGAGCGGCCTGCGGGTGGCCGACATGGTGGAGGAAAATCGATGAGCCTGCCGCCGGCCTCCTGTCTCTATGTCGGTACGGTGGCCCACCGCCGCTTTCTCCCCCGCGAGCACCGCTTCCAGTACCCCTTCTTCATGTGGTTTTTTCGCCTCGACGAGTTGGCGCAGCTCCCCCGCCTGGGGCGCTGGTTCGCCACCGATGGCTGGGCGCTCAGCCGTTTCCACCGCCCGGACTATCTCGGCGACCCGGCCCTGCCCCTGGCCGACGAGGTGCGCCGGCGGATGGGCGAGCTGACCGGCGAGGCGGTACGCGGCCAGGTTTGCGCCCTGCTCAACCTGCGCACCGCCGGCCTCTACTTCAGCCCGGTCAACTTCTATTACGGCTACGACCAGGAGGGGGAGCCGAGCCATTTCCTCGCCGAGGTCGCCAACATCCCCTGGAACGAGCGGCACCACTACGCCCACCTCTTTGCCCGGGAGGGGTGGCAACCGAGCCGGCGCAAGGAGTTCCACGTCTCCCCCTTCAACCCCATCGACCAGCAATATACCTGGCAACTCTCGGCGCCGGCGGAGGAACTGGCGGTGGGCCTGGCGGTGGACGATGGGCGCGGCCGGATCTTTGAGGCAAAGCTGCGCCTGGAGCGGCAGCCGCTCAACCTGCCGACGGTGCGCCGGCAACTGCTCCGCAAGCCGGCCCTCACCGCCTTCGTGGTCGCCGGCATCTACTACCAGGCCTGCCGGCTCTACCTGAAAGGAGTCCCCTACATCCCCCACCCGAAGGAGGCCGCATGAACAGTGCCACCAGTGACCGCGACTATCCTCTGGCCGGCGAGAGCCCGTCCCTGCTCGATCGACCGGCGAAGGCCCTCCTCTGCCGGCTGCTCGGCCGCCTTGAGCACGGCCGCCTGCAGCTGATCGACGGCGAGGAGCGGCTGCGCTTCGGGGGCGGTGACGGCCCGGCAGTGCAGCTTACCGTCCGCCACCCCGCCTTCTACCGCAAGGCCCTTTTCGGCGGCTCGATCGGGGCCGGTGAGGCCTATATCGACGGGCTGTGGGATGTTGACGACCTCACCGGCCTGTGCCGGATCATGGCGCGCAACATGGCCCTGCTCGACCGCATGGAAGAGGGGCTGGCCTGGCTGCTGCGGCCGTTCCACCTCCTCCGCCACCTGCTGCGCGGCAACAGCCGCGGTCGGGCAAAACGAAACATCCTTGCCCACTACGACCTGGGCAACAGGATGTACGAGAGCTTTCTCGACCCGACCATGATGTACTCGGCGGCGATCTTCCCCCGCCCGGAGAGCAGCCTCGAAGAGGCCTCGCTGCACAAGCTGGAGACCATCTGCCGCAAGCTCGACCTGCAAGCCGGCGACCGGGTGGTGGAGATCGGCACCGGCTGGGGCGGCTTTGCCATCCACGCCGCCGGCCGCTACGGCTGCCACGTGACCACCACCACCATCTCCGCCGCCCAGTACCAGGAGGCGAAACGACGAATCGAGGCGGCCGGTCTCGGCGACCGCATCACCCTCTTGCAGAGCGACTACCGCGACCTCAGCGGCCGCTACGACAAACTGGTGAGCATTGAGATGATCGAGGCGGTGGGCCACCGCTACCTGCCGGCCTTTTTCGCCAAATGCGGCGAACTGCTGGCCGCCCACGGCACCATGCTCCTCCAGGCGATCACCATCCGCGACCAGAAGTACGAGCAGTACGTCCGCTCGGTGGACTTTATCCAGGCCCACATCTTCCCCGGCGGCTGCCTCCCCTCCAACCGGCGGATGCTCGAACTGGTGGCCGACAAGACCGATCTGGTGGTCCACCACCTGGAAGATTTCGGCCTCGATTACGCCCAGACCCTGCACCATTGGCGGGAGCGGTTCCACGCCGCCCTGCCGAGCCTGAAACAGCTGGGCTACGACGACACCTTCCGGCGGCTGTGGGAGTTCTACCTCTGCTACTGTGAAGGGGGCTTCCGGGAGCGGGCAATCAGCGTCGTCCACCTGCTGGCCAGTGGTCCAGAGTACCGGGGGGAAGGCCGGCGATAATGCGAATACTGGCCAATGTCCTCATCTACCAGCTGATCTGGTTTGCCTGCGTCCTCGGCGGCACCCCCGGGGCGCTGGCCTCCCTCCCCCTCCTCGCCCTCCACCTGGTGCTGAGCCGTGTCCGGCGTGCCGACCTGCAGCTGATGGCCCTGCTGCTGGCCGCCGGCCTGCTCATCGACGGCGCCCTGCAGTTCTTCGGCTTCTTCTCTTTCCGCACCGGCGGCCAGCCGATCCCGCTCTGGCTGGCGGTGGTCTGGCTTGGCCTGGCCATCCTCCCCCATCACAGCCTGAGCTGGCTTAAAGGGCGGCCGCTGCTCGCCTTTGCCTTCGGGGCCAGCGGCGGGCCCCTCGCCTACTGGGCCGGGGTGCGCCTGGAGGCGGCCAGCTTCTCCTGGCCGCTTGCCACCTCAATCCTCGTCCTGGCCCTGATCTGGGGCCTCTTCTGGCCGCTGGCCATGGCCGCCGCCAGCCGCATCCTGCCGCCAGCGGCTCGGTGAACCACTCCTTTACATCGCCCGACCGATACGGTAATACGGTATCGGCTCTCGGCAGCAGAGGCGGGAAATCAACTCCGAACAAAAAAGGGAGATCATGGCGAAGAAAAAAATGACCGGAGCCGGCAAAACGGCGGCAACACTGCAGCAGCGCCAGGCGCGCCACGAAGAGGAACAACCGGCAGGGGGGTCGATTCAGGCGATGGTCTGGTACCGGGAGGAGCACTACCCGGAGCTGCTCGCCCTGTTCAGCGATGCCCGGCTGCTTCCCCCGGACTTCGCCGCCTGGCAGGCCCGGGCCGAGGCGAAGAAGGTGGAGGTGGAGGCGGCCGGCGATCAGGTGATCAAGGTGTACATCGAGCCGGAGACCTTCGGCCAATGGTGCCGGGAAAAGGGGCTGGCCGCCGATGCCGAGGCCCGCACCCGCCTGGCCATCGAGGTTGCCCAGGCCCAGGCCCTGCGCCTCTGAGCGGAATCCGCGCGGAGGAGAAACAGAGCCGATGCTTGTCGTCACCAGCCACAACAACGCCGATTTCGATGCCCTGGCCTCGCTGATCGCCGCCTCCTTCCTCTATCCCGAGGCAGTGCGGGTGATGCCCTCGCAGGTGCAGCCGGCGGTTCGTGATTTTCTGGCCATCCATTGGGATATCCTTCGCCTGCGGCCGCGGCGGGGGCTCGACCTTGCCGCCATCAGCCGGCTGGTGGTCACCGACACCGGCAGCTGGGAGCGGCTGGACGGCATGGCTGAGCTGGCCTTGGTGGCTGGGCTGCCGGTGGTGGTCTGGGACCATCATATGGAGTTTGGGGAATTTGGGGAGGCCGGGAAAATTGGCGACATTGGCGAGGCCGGGCGGCAGGGAAAGATCATCGCCGAGGAGACCCACCGCGAGGAGGTTGGGGCGACGGTCACCCTCCTGCTCGAGGAGCTGGAACGGCGCGATACCCCCTTCTCACCAATCCATGCCACCCTCTTTCTGCTCGGCATCTACGACGACACCGGTTCCCTCTCCTTCCCCAACACCACGGCCAGGGACGCCCGCATGGCCGCCTTTCTGCTCGCCAACGGCGCCGATCTGAACGTCGTCTCCGCCTACCAGAGCGAGGCCCTGGACAGCCGGCACCTTGACCTGTTCAGCCGTATGCTGGCCGAGGCGGAGCAGTTTTCGCTGGGGGGCCGGCAGTTCGGGGTCTGTGTGCAGGAGACCGACAAGGGGCTCAACATGCTGCCCACCGTGGTCAGCAAATTCAAGGAGATTCAGGGGCTGGACGCTGCCTTCGGGGTCTTTCCCATGGGGCCGGAAAAGACAGTGGTGATCGCCCGGGGCAACCCCCGCCGCTGCGACGTCGGGGCGGTGGTGCGCCGGTTGGGTGGCGGCGGCCACCCCGGGGCCGGTTCGGCGATGCTGCGGGTGCCGTTGGTGGAGGCGCGTCAGCGCCTCATCACCCTCCTCCACGACCAGCCGGCGGTGGCGGTGACGGTGGCCGCTTTGATGAGCCCGGTGGGGATGCGTCTCTCCCCCGCCACCCGGGTGGACGAGGCGGTAGAGGCCCTACGGGCAAGCGGCCGCCAGGCGCTGCTGGTGGTGGACGACGATGGACGACTGCTCGGCGCCTTCGGCGAGGAGCAGGTACTGAAAATCCGCCAGGAAAGGCAACGGCAACAGCCGGTAACGGCGATGATGCGCCGGCAGGTGCCCTCGGTGCCGCCACAGCTCTCCCTGCGCGAGGCGCTGGCGCAGATGTCCGGGCTGGAACTGGGCTTTCTGCCGGTGGTGGAGCAGGAGCGGCTGCTCGGCGAGATCACCCGCGCCGCCATCATTCTCAATCTCTACGATTTTTAGGGGCCTGTCTGGCTTCCCATGCTGCCGGCGGTTCCCGGGAACTCCTGCAGCACCTCCCGGACCTTGGCGGCAAGCGCCTGCCTGGCGAAGGGCTTCTGCAGGAAGTGGACGCCCTCCTTTAAAATACCCCGCGTGGCAATGACGTTGGCGGTGTAGCCGGAGACATAGAGGGTGCGGAGGGCGGGGTTGGCCGCCGCCAGCCGGCTCGACAGCTGGCGGCCATTCATCTCCGGCATCACCACATCGGTGACCAGCAACTGGATCTCCCCCCGGTGCTCCTCGGCCAGTTGCAGGGCCTCGGCCGGCGTGCCGGCGGCAAGTACCCGGTACCCCAACCCCTCCAGCATCAACGTGCACATCTTGAGAATCGCCCGCTCATCCTCCACCAGCAGAATCGTCTCTTCACCGCGAAGCACCGGCTCGGCCGGCACGGCAACAGCTTGCACCGCCACCTCTTGCCGGTATCTCGGCAGGTAGAAAGAGAAGATGGACCCCTCCCCGGGCTCGCTGTAGACATTGATGAAGCCGTTATTCTGCCGGAGAATCCCGTATACCGTGGCCAGCCCGAGGCCGGTGCCCTTGCCCAACGCCTTGGTGGTGAAGAAGGGCTCGAAGAGATGCTCGCGGATTTCCCGGCTCATGCCGCAGCCGTTGTCGCTCACCGACAGGGAGACGAACTCGCCGGCAACAAAGCCGTGGTGGCTGGCGCAGTAGGCCTCGTCAAAGGTCCGGTTGCCGGTCTCGATGGAGATTGTGCCGACATCGCCGATGGCGTCACGGGCATTGATGCAGAGGTTGAGGATGATCTGGTCGAGCTGGCTCGGATCCATGAAGACCGGCCAGACCCCGCTGCCGGGTTGCCAGACCAGATCGATATCCTC
>JAABSV010000074.1 GCA_011390165.1 Desulfobulbaceae bacterium | reverse complement strand
TCAACTTTCTGCCCGATGCAACCCTGGTGATAGACGTTAATGGCTGCGTCATCGCATGGAACCAGGCTATTGAAGAGATGACGGGCGTCAAGGCGGAAGATATTCTCGGCAAGGGCGACTATGCCTACTCGATCCCTTTTTATGGGGAGCGGCGGCCCATCCTGATAGACCTAGTGCTTCTGTCCGAAGAGGAGATTGAGCGGAAGTACATCAGCATTGCCAAAAAAGGGTCAATATTGTCGGCCGAATCATACACAAACGCTGAGAAGGGAGAAGGCCGTTACCTGTTTGCCACCGCCACCGCCCTGTATGATTCAAAGGGCGATCTTGTCGGGGCCATAGAATCTATCCGCGACATCACCCAGCGCAAGGAAGTAGAAAACGAGAAGGAAAAAGCTGTCGAGGAACTTCGTCAAAGCGAAGAGCGTTACCGGCACCTGGTTGATTTTTCTCCCAATCCCATTGTCGTGCATCAAGGCAACGAAGTGCGGTACGTCAACACCTCCTGTGTTGGCGCCATCGGCGCGTCAAGCCGGGAAGAGCTGATCGGCCAGAATATTATGAGATTTATCCACCCGGACTTTTACGACATTGTCAGACAGCGCTTGCAAAGGATTACCAAGGAAGGAACCCCATCTGACTTTTTTGAGTGCCAGTTTCTCAATATTTCCGGACAAACCCTGGATGTGATAATCGGCAGTGTCCTGACCGTCTTCCAGGGAGAAACGGCAATCCAAACGGTATTCCAGGAAATAACCGATCTCAAACGGTTGGAGCGTGAACTTATCGCCGCCAAGGAGGTCGCCGAAAGCGCCACCCGTTCCAAAAGCGATTTTCTGGCCAACATGAGCCACGAAATCCGCACACCGATGAATGGAATTATCGGCATGAGCTACCTGATCCTGCGGACCGAACTGACAGCCAAGCAGGAAGACTATGTGCGCAAAATTCTTGCCTCCGGCCACAGCCTGTTGAGGATTATCAACGATATTCTAGACTTCTCAAAAGTTGAAGCCGGCAGGCTGGAGTTTGAGAGCGTACCATTCAACCTAGACGATGTATTGGAGAACCTGGCCAATCAGGTGGCCATTCACGCTTCTGAAAAAGGGCTGGAGTTTCTCTTTTCGATTCCCACGGAAGTTCCTCAGACCCTCATTGGCGATCCGCTGCGCCTGGGCCAGATTCTTCTCAACCTTTCTGCCAATGCCATCAAGTTCACGGACCAAGGAGAGGTTGTCGTTGCCATCGAAACGGTGAGTCGCGATGACGGGCAGGCCGTGCTTCGCTTTACTGTGCACGACACCGGAATCGGCCTGACCCAGGAACAAATTGCCAACTTGTTTCATCCCTTTGCCCAGGCCGACTCGTCGACGACCCGCAAATACG
This sequence comes from Desulfobulbaceae bacterium, assembly GCA_011390165.1. GTDB lineage: Bacteria > Desulfobacterota > Desulfobulbia > Desulfobulbales > Desulfocapsaceae > Desulforhopalus_A. Next base: position 5,546 of record JAABSV010000074.1, on the reverse strand, counting down.
GCGGAACCGGCCTGGGGCTGGCCATCTGCCGGCGGCTGGTGGAAATGATGGCTGGGAATATCGGGGTGGAAAGCAAGCCTGGCCAGGGCAGCACGTTCTGGTTCACCGCCCGTTTCGGTTGCCGGAGCGAGGCTGAGCCTGCCGGACGTATTCTTCCTCTGAATATCCAGTCACTGCGCGTACTGGTGGCTGACAGCAACGAGATGTCGCGCCGGATATTACGCGAAACCCTGGAACGATTTTCCTGGGATGTCACCGCCACCGCTTCCGGCGAGGAAGCCATTCGTATCGTTGCACAGACAACTTCGCCCGGGAACAAACCCTACGATCTGATTCTGATGGAATGGAAGATGGCCGGCATGAACGGCATCGATGCGGCCGTCCGCATAAAGGGCCAGCTCGATCTTCCGCGCCCGCCGGCCGTCATACTTATCTCATCGGCCGGACGCCAGGAAGTGTTCAACCAGGCCCAGGACGTCGGGCTGGATGGATTTCTGGTAAAGCCCGTCAGCGCCTCCGCCCTGCTGGACACCGTCATGGAGGCCATGGGGAAAAAGGTGGCAAAACGGTCACGTCCGGGGGGGGATGGTATCCACTACCCGCCCGGTTTTGAGCACGTTCGAGGGGCTAGGCTTCTGCTGGTTGAAGATAATGAAATCAACCGGCAGGTGGCCACCGATCTGTTGGCACAGGAGGGGTTTTCGATAATTTCGGTTCCTGACGGCCGTGCGGCCGTCGAGTTGCTGGGCAAGTCGGCGGCGGATGATTTCGACCTGGTGCTCATGGACCTGCAAATGCCTGAAATGGATGGATTTACGGCAACACGGGCGATACGTCGCCTGGGATCTGAAGTGCCGATAGTGGCCATGACCGCGGACGCCATGAGCGGGGTGGAGGAGCATTGCCGGGAAGCCGGTATGAATGATTACGTGTCCAAACCCATTGACCCGCAAGGCTTGTTCGCCACGCTGGCCCGCTGGATTCCGTCCGGCAACCGAATGCTTTATCAGGCGGAGGCGAAGAAGGCAACCGACACCGGGCAGACCCTGCCCCAGCTGGCAGGCATTGCTGTTGGCGAAGGTCTCACGCGGATGGGAGGAAACATCTCCGCGTACCGGAAACTGCTGGTGAAATTTGTGGAAAACAATGCCGATATGGTCAGCGAAATCGAGGAAGCATTGCGGCAAGGCCACGTTGAAACCGCCTTGCGGCTGGCCCATACCCTCAAGGGCGTGAGCGGCAATATCGGGGCCGTCGAGCTTTACGAGGTAACCACGAAACTGGAGAAGGCTATCCGGGACCAACGCACGGACTCGGCAGCTCTGCTGGAGGATTGCCGGAGCAAACTTGCTCAGGTGGTGCAGTCGATTGCCGGTTCGGGAGCAACAAAACCCGATGATTCTGCCATGGCGATTGCGGAGAAGGCTGATGCCGGCGAACTGCTTCTATTGGTCAGGCGGCTCCAGGAGTTGTTACGCGAGGACGACATGGAAGCGGTGGAGGTGCTGGCCGATCTTCAGGTCAAGGTCAAAGGCACCCGACTGGCCCTGCCACTGCAGACGGTTGGCGCTGCGCTCAGCCGTTATGACTATCAAGAGGCGTTGGACCTTATGGAACAATTCCGTCTCTAGCCGGTGACTGGAGGGTGGCATGGAGGAAAAATTAAGCCAACAACGTATACTTATTGTTGATGACGCCCCTGAAAATATCGATATTTTAGGGAACGCCCTGATCGACTATAAACGCAGCGTGGCCTTGAACGGCGAAAAGGCGCTGCAAAGGGCCAACTCCGATGTCCCCCCGGATTTGATCTTGCTGGATGTGATGATGCCGGGAATGGACGGCTATGAGGTCTGTCGTCGCTTAAAGGCCGAAGAAAGGACCCGCGACATACCCGTCATCTTTGTCACCACCAAGGGGGAAGTTGAGGATGAAACCCATGGCTTTGCGACCGGAGCCGTGGATTACATAACCAAGCCCTTCAGTGTGCCCATTGTCCGGGCCCGAGTCAGGACCCACCTCATGCTGAAAATGGCTCGCGAAAAATTGCAGGAAGAACAGTCGCTATCGGAAAGGCTTCTCCTCAATATTCTGCCGGCAGCAATTGCCAGCCGCTTGAAAAAGGGCGAAAAGATCATTGCCGATGATTACCCGGAGGTCACGGTGCTCTTTGCCGACATTGTCAACTTTACCTCCCTCTCTTCGCAAATGACCCCGGCCCGACTGATCGCGATGCTGAACAAGATATTCTCGATATGCGACCAACTGGTGGAAAAACATGGTCTGGAAAAAATTAAAACCATTGGCGACGCATATATGGTCGTGGGCGGATTGCCACACCCCCGAAAAGATCATGCTGAAGCTGTCGCCGACATGGCCCTGGAGATGAAAAGCGAGATGAATGGACTGACCGACGACACCGGCCAGCCTCTACAGATTCGCATCGGAATGGCTACCGGTCCGGTGGTGGCCGGGGTGATCGGCACCGCCAAGTTCAGTTACGATGTCTGGGGCGACACTGTCAACACGGCCAGTCGGATGGAATCCCAGGGCTGTGCCGGGAATATTCAGGTTACTGCCGAAACCTACGAACTCCTGCGCGGAAGCTACCATTTTGAACCGCGGGGAACCATCCAGGTAAAAAACAAGGGCGAAATGACCACTTATTTTTTGCAGGCGAAAAAGTAATTGTATCGCTCTACCGATTTTTCCATAAGATTACTGGCGATACCGTTAGGATTGCTACTGTCGGGACGGCGGATATGGCGAACTTACCAAAAAATCCAGTTATGCTGCGCAGGCCAACAGACAAATAGCCCCGGAGAGTCGGGCTGAGTTCTCTTGTCAAAGAGGAAATTCTGGTCTATCATCCAAACAATTCCATTTCAAGAGCCGATCTCAAGGCCCAATTCCACCGGAAAATCTGATGCAGGCTGTTAAATGTTAGGTAAAAAGACTAAAAAAAGCTGGAGATAAGCTTATGCCGGAAGTATCAAGATTCCTTGGAATAATAATTGCGATGTTTTATAGAGACCACTTTCCACCACATTTCCATGCTATATATGGTGAATATGACATTACTGTTGAAATTGAATCTGGGATTATCAACGGTCGATTTCCCAAACGTGCCCTTAAACTTGTTTTTGAATGGTTGGAACTTCATAAAGATGAGTTGCTTGAAAATTGGCGACTGGCAGAGGAAAGACGGCCATTAAACAAAATTGAACCATTGGAGTAGTATAATGACACCCAAAATCACACGTGCAACGTATGTAGAAAATTACAGGATTTATCTTCACTTTTCTGATGGATCAGAGGGAGAAATTAATTTTGAACCTGAGCTGTCAGGCGAAATATTTGAGCCATTAAAAGATATTTCTGTTTTTAAAAAATTCTTCGTGGATGATGAAATACACACTCTCGTGTGGCCAAATGGAGCGGATTTTTCTCCCGAATTTCTATATGAAAACCTGAAAATTATGGCATAACGCGCACTGCGTGCTGTCAGACTGCGATTCGCTCGCCGCAGACGCAGAGCGTTAGCGTTTTTTAAAGGATAAACCTATTGCCACAATATTCAGTTGGATTTGCCCCCCCCTCAGGTATCTTGAGAATAGATTAGCCATCTGTTCGGGTAATATTGGGTGGTCGATAAGTTCTCGAAAGCGAGATAGAAGTAGACCGCCTCCGGTCTGCGATTCTGCCGCGGTGCTGGTGGTCGATGAATGGGCTATATAACAATTAGGGGCAGCGAATTTGATGATCGAAACGGCGGCAATAATCAGGGCGGAGGGCAAGATCCTGCTTCTCAAGATTCCCCGGGGCCAAGGCCCGCCTGCAAATAATGCGCGCTATGCGTTGCCAAAAACTCTGATCAAGTCAGGCGAAGAGCCTGAATCAGCCCTGCTGCGGTTTCTGCAAGACGATTTGGGTATGCAGAGCAGTCCAGGTTGCCTGGCAGGGCACATCGAAAGAGTCGACCGCGACAGGTCCATCCGCCAAATCGCCTACCACGTGACCACCCGTAGTATAGACGAGCAAGCCCTTGCTCGTCACAGCTTGCAATGGCTGGATGAGGAGGATTTGGATTCGCAGGACTTAGTTGCCGCCGATCAGCATCTGCTGAAGATATTTCGTGCCACTTCTACTACCTATTATCAGGCCAGCGCCGATGCCTATTTTGCGGCAACCAGCAGGATAGACCCGGCTGCCTTCCTGATGCCCCTGACAGAGTTATTGCCTGTCGGCGCGACAATCCTCGATGTCGGCTGCGGCTCCGGCCGCGATCTCCTCTGGCTGAAACAGCGGGGATTTGTCCCCACCGGCTTTGAACTCTCTTCCGCCCTGGCCGGCCTTGCCCGGGAGCACTCCGGATGTCCGGTGATCGAAGGGGACTTCTGTACCTTTGCCTTTCACACCCTGCAGGTTCAGGCCATAGTCCTGATCGGCGCCCTCGTCCACCTCCAGCAGCCGCAGTTGCCTTCTGTCCTGCAGAGAATAAGCCAAGCCCTGCTCCCTGGTGGCTTCATCCTCCTCTCACTCAAAGAGGGCGTCGGCACCAGTTCCGCTGATGACGGCCGAACCTTCACCCTCTGGTCCGATCGGGCACTGAGAGCAATTTTTGCGACACTCGGTTTCGAGGTTGTCGACCATGTCCGGCAGGAATCACAGGTGCGGAAAACGGATATCTGGCTGGAATATCTCCTGAGACAATCAGTGGCCGATGCGCACGCGACAAACCGGCAACTCTCCTCCCTGGAACTCAATGCCGATAGCTGATGCCGCATATCTGGTCTGTGGTGGCACCGACGACCCTTTTTTGCCGCACCTGCTCAAGGCGATCGACGAGGCGACAGCAATTCAGATCGCGGTGGCCTTCACTCTCCAGTCTGGCCTGCGACTCGTCATTGATGCCTTGGAGGATGCCCTGTCCCGGCAGGTAAGTCTGCAATTTCTCACCAGCGATTATCTTGATGTGACTGAACCCGCCGCCCTCCGCCGACTGCTGCTATTGCAGGAGGCCGGCGGTTCGGTCAGATTGTATTCCAGTTCAATCGGCGGGCCCTTCCATCCCAAAGCCTATATTTTCACCCATTCGCCTGCAGGCGGCGTTGCCTTTGTCGGTTCGAGCAACCTGACCGAGAGTGCGCTGCAAAAGGGTATCGAGTGGAATCTCTGTGTTGACAGCCGCCTCGCCCCCGAGGCTTTTGCCCAGGCCACCAGAGGATTTAAGGCGATATTTCACCATCCGGCATCAACCGAGATCTCGTGGGAAAGTATTGCACGCTACGAGCAGCGGCGAAAACCGCCGCAACTCGATTTTGCCGAACAGCCGGCCACCCTGCCGAGGCCCAACGATGCCCAGCTGCGGGCGCTCGAGGCACTCCGCAACAGCCGGTCCGCCGGCCGGCAACGGGCCCTGATCGTCATGGCCACCGGTGTGGGGAAAACCTGGCTGGCGATCTTCTTGCCCGAAGGAGACCGAAGCCGACCTCAATCGCCGGCAAACTCCATGATCGAAAAGATGCTGCAGTCGGGAATCCGCT
>JAABSV010000073.1 GCA_011390165.1 Desulfobulbaceae bacterium | reverse complement strand
GGCGGAGGTCTGGCTGCCGGGGACCTTCATCGTCTGGTAGAGCAGATCCTGAAAATCGGCCTTGCTCTTCTTGAAGCCGGTGGTGCTGACGTTGGCCAGGTTGTTGGCGATGACGTCGATGTTCAGCTGTTGGCTGTGCATCCCGGTGGTGCCGGTCCAGAGTGAACGGATCATGGTATGTCCTTATGTGGTCTGCGTTCGGGTTTGCATTCGGGTTTGCATTCGGGTTTGCATTCGGGCCGGAGAGCCCTCTGTCGGCAAGCTGGCCCCCTTTAGCCGAGGGTGCCCAGCTCTTCCTGCTGCTCGCCGAGGGTCGAGTAACTTTTCAGCACCTTGTGGTAGGTCTCGAAGGTCCGGTAGCTGTCGATCATTTTGGTCAGTTCGGTGGCCATGTTGACGTTGGCCAGTTCCAGGTTGCCCTGGATGACCCGCGAATCTGCCGCCGCCACCTCCAGGTCCGGGTCGGCCAGGGAGAAGGTGGTGTCGCCCTCCCGGCGCAGCTGGCTGCGGTCGGTGATCTCCACCACCGCCAGCTGGGCCACCTCGGCCCGGTCGCCATCGGGGCCGAGGATGCCGATGACCCCGTCGTCGCTCACCGCTACCCGGCTGATGTCGGTGTCGGGGATGGTGATCCGGCCGTTGCCGGCGTCGAGCACCGGCAGGCCGCTGGTGGTGGTGAGCAGGCCGTCGGCACCGATGGCGAAGTCGCCCCGGCGGGTGTAGCGGACCCCGGCGGTCGACTCCACCTTGAAAAACCCCTCCCCGTCGATGGCCATATCCAGCGGGTTTTCGGTCTGGCGGAGGGCACCGCCGGTGAAGTCGGTGTAGTTCCGGTTCACCCGCGTGTAGTTGATCCCTTTGGCCTGCTGCTGCTCTTCGCTGCGGAGCATGGCGGCAAAGCTCATCTGCGAGCGCTTGTAGCCGCTGGTGCTGATGTTGGCGAGGTTGGCGGAGACGTTGGCGATTGCCTGCTCCCGCGAGATCGCCCCGGCCAGGGCACTGTATTTACCTGAGACCATAACCTTATCTTCCTTCCGGTGGGGCGGTCGGCCACCGCACCGTGCTTGCTGTTGTCGCTGTTGTCCCGTCGTACCATCTCTCTTATCGACAGCCGGGCCCTTTTTCTTAACCGTTTCCCTGCCGCATCGGTCGGGCGATCCGGCAGAGGGTGAGCAGTTGTTCCGCCTCATGGCTGGAGATGGCCAGCAGCGAGGCAATATCGGCCGCCGACATCCCCCGGGCGGCCAGGGAGTGGACAAAGCGGTAGCGCTCCGGCGCCCCCCCTTTGGCTGGGGGCGTTCCGGCCGCACCGTGCAGAGTGCTGACCAGGCGGGGCTGCTGCAGCCGGGTGGTCAGTTTGGCCTCGGCCATCTCTTCTTGAAAGCGGCGGTTTTCCACCTCTTCCTCGCGAAGCGACTCCAGCCGTTTCCGCACCATGGTAAGACTTTGACAGGTCTCGGTGAGCTGGCCGGCCAGCAGGTTGTTCTCCCGCCGCAGCCGCAAGATGACGATGAGGGCCACCAGCAGCAGGAGGGTGGCGGCGAGGGCGGCACCGGTGAGCAGGGTCGTCTGGTCCATCTCAATTCCCCTTTTTTCTTCTCCAGGGACGCGGCCTCAGTGCAGGCGCGCCTCCAGTTTCAGTCGCAGCTTGATCAGGGCCTGGCTGTGCAGCTGCGATATCCGCCCTTCACTCACCTCGAGGACCTGGGCGATCTCCTTCTGGGTCAGCTCCTCGTAGTAGTAGAGGGCGATCACCTGCTGCTCCTTTTTCGAGAGCAGGGCCAGCGACGCGGCCACCTTGGCGGCCAGTTGCGCCTCCTCGATGCGGCTGCCGGGGAAGATGTTCTCCCGCTCGTCGACCAGGGAATCGAGGAAGCTGCGTCCCTCGCCGGACTGGTCGAGGGTCTCGTTCAGGCTGATACAGCCAAGGTGGCTCACCTCGCCGAGAGTCGTCTGGTACTCCTCCAGGCTCACCCCCATCTCCCGGGCCACCTCGTGCTCCTCCGGTTCCCGCCCCAGCCGCTTCTCCAGATCGGCGATGGTTCGGCCGATGCGGTTGTGCTTGTCGCGCAGCGAGCGGGAGAACCAGTCCAGCTTGCGCATCTCGTCGAGGATGGCGCCACGGATGCGGTACTCGGCAAAGGTCTTGAACTGGATGTTCTTGGCCGGGTCGTAGCGGTTGGCGGCGTCGAGCAGGCCGAGCATGCCGGCACTCTTCATGTCGTCGCGGCCCATGAAGGAGGGGACCTGGGTGACCATCCGGCCCACCAGGATATCGACGAGGTAGAGGTGGTCGCGGATGATCTGCGATTTGTCGTCGCTATGCAGATTCGGCGGATAGAGCATTGCCTAACCCTGGCCCCCGATATTGAGCAGTTTTTTCCAGAAGAACTGGATGTTCCCCTTCGGTGCCGCCTGCGACGGTTCGGCGCAGATCCGCCGGGCCAGGTTCTGGAAGGCGAGGGTGATTTTCGAGCTCGGGTGGAGCTCGCAGATCACCCGCTGCCGGCGGATGGCGTCGAACATCTGCCGGTCCTCCGGGATCGAGCCGAGATAGTTGATCGAGATGTCGAGATAGCGGTTGGCGACCATGGTCAGTTTGCGGAAGACATCGAGGGCGTCGTCCTCGTTCTGGATCTGGTTGACCACCAGATTGAAGTTTTTTTCGTGGAAGGCGGTGGAGAGCAGCTTCATCAGGGCGTAGGCGTCGGTGATCGCCGTGGGCTCCGGGGTGGTGACGACGATGATCTCCTGGGCGGCGGTATTGAAGTAGGTGACGTTGTCGGCGATCCCCGCCTCGGTATCGATGAGGACATAATCAAAATGGCCGTGCATGGCGTCGAGGCCGTCGAGCAGGCGCATCTTCTGCTGGCTGTCGAGATGGGTGAACTTCTGCACCCCGGAACCGGCCGGCAGGATCTTGATCCCCATCGGCCCATCCACCAGAATCTGCTGGAGCTCGAGGTCGCCGGCAAAGAAGTGGTTGAGGTTGTAGGCCGGGGCAAGGCCGAAGACCACGTCGATATTGGCCAGACCAAGGTCAGCGTCGAGGATGAGCACCCGCTTGCCGAGCATCGCCAGGGTGTAGGCAAGGTTGGCGACCACGGCGGTCTTGCCGACCCCGCCCTTGCCGCTGGTGATCGAATAGACCCCGGTGTTCCCCTCGTCGACGGCGGTGGCGGCCCGTTCGGCGTGCAGTTGGCGCAGGGTCTGCGCCTGGTCGGTGGCGGGGTGGATTGTCTTAGCCATGCAGGCCTTCCTGTTGCGGTGAGAGGATAAGTTCGGCGGCCAGCCGCGGGGTGATCGCCAGGAGATCCTCCGGCACCCGCTGGCCGTTGGTGACGTAGGCCAGGGGGCAGGGATTGTGGATCTGGACGTTGAGGAGCACCCCCAGGCGGTCGCACTCGTCGACCTTGGTGAAGATGGTCTTGTCGATCTGCAGCGCGTTGAAGCGGTCGATGGTGGCGAGCAGTTCCTCCTCGCGGCTGGTGGCCGAGAGGACCAGATGGGTGTCGATGGCCAGTTCCGGGGTGAGAAAGGTGGCCAGCTCGGCGATGGAGAGGCTGTCGCGGGGGCTGCGGCCGGCGGTGTCGATGAGGATCAACTCCTTGTCGGCGTGGCGCTCGAGGGCCTGGTGCAGCTCCTCCGGGGTGATCACCACCTCCACCGGCAGGTCCATCAGTTCGCCGTACACCTTCAACTGCTCCACCGCGGCGATCCGGTAGGTATCGATGGTGAGCAGGGCGATGGAGTTGCCATGGGCGGCGAGGCGGGAGGCGGCGATCTTGGCCAGGGTGGTGGTCTTCCCCACCCCGGTGGGGCCGACCAGGGCGAGGCGCTGCTGCTCACCGGTGCCGGTCGGCTCGGCCACCTCGATCAGGTTTTCGATGGTGGCGATGGTGTGACTGCGGACCAGCTCGGGGTTGGTCAGTTCTTCCGGGGTGAGGCTCTCGCGGAGGAAACCGGCGATGGTCCGGGCCGATTCCACATGGATGCCCCGCGCCACCAGCAGGGAGAGGAGATGGTCCCCCTGGATCGGGTTGCCGCCAAGGCTGCTGGCGTGCTCGCTGTCGCGGATGGCCAGTGTGCCGCCGCGCCGGGCCGGTTCCTCCTCCGGGCGGATGCCGGCAATCTGGGCGGCCAGGCTTTTCACCAGCTCTTTCAACTCGCCCACCTCGTCGTGCAGGGTGCTCTCTTGGGGCAGGGCAGCCGCCGCTTCCTGCGCCTGCCGCCAGCGCCTTTCTTCCTCGTCTTCTCTGGCCCGTCTTGTCTGACTCGCCTGCCGAATTTCCCTTATTTCCCTTGCTTCCTTTGCCTCTCTGCTCTCGTCGGGCTCTTCCGCCGATCGGCTCTGCTGCCAGCCTCTCTCTGCTGCCCCGTCCCGCCGTATCTCTCTCGAGTCAGCCTGCCTCTCCGGCCGGCCCTGGCTCTCCCCCTGGTGCAGCCAGGGGAGCACCTCCTCGTCCACCACCTGGCGGAAACCGCCCCTGCCGGTGGTCGGCGGAGGGGCTGAGGGGTTGTGGAAGGGGCGGCTCTTTACCGGCCTGGCCGACACCTGGCCCGCCGCCGCCGGGTAATCGCTGTCGACGGCGGCGGTGATCTCGAGCATCGCCTTACCGAGGAAACCGAGGCGGCCACTGCGGACCGTCCGGGTGGAGAGGATCAGGGCATCCGGGCCCAGTTCCTTTTTGATCTGCTTGAGGCCGGAGGCCATATCGGCTGACTCGAAGACTCTAACTTGCATCCAGGTTCACCGTTCCCAGGGATCTCACTTTCAGGCCGGGGCTGATCTCGTTGTGGGAGAGAACCGCCAGGGCCGGGTAGTAGCGTTCGGTCAGGTTTCTGACATAGGGTCTGATCTGCGGTGCAGCCAGGATGGTCGGCCGTCCGCCGCCGTCAAAGAGGGGGATGGCCCGGCCGATGCTGTCGAGAATCCGCTGGGCGATCATCGGGTCGATGGCCAGATAGCTTCCCCCCTCCTTGTGCTGGATGGCATTGCGGATGGCATCCTCGGCCGGCTTGGCCAGGGTGATCACCGGGATCACCCCGTCCACCGCCAGGTCGAAGCTGATGCTCCGGGAGAGGGCGTGGCGGACATACTCGGTGAGGATGTCGGTGTCCTGGGTGTTGGGGGCGTAATCGGCCATGGTCTCGAGAATGGTGCGCAGGTCACGGATCGATACCCCCTCTTTCAGCAGGTTTTGCAGCACCCGCATGATCGTCCCTAAAGAGAGAATGGTGGGCACCAGCTCCTCCACCAGTTTCGGGTAGCTCTTGGCCAGGTTGTCGAGGAGCCCCTGCACCTCCTGCCGGCCGACCAGTTCGTGGGCGTGCTGTTTGATGATCTCGCTGATATGGGTGGCCATGACGGTGGTGCAATCGACCACGGTGTAGCCGGCGATCTGCGCCCGGTCGCGCTTGTCGGCGGTGATCCACAGGGCCGGCAGACCGAAGGCCGGTTCGGTGGTGGCGATGCCGGTGATCTTTTCGGTGACCATCCCCGGGTCCATGGCCATGAAATGGCCGGGGAGAATCTCCGCCCCGCCCACCCGCACCCCTTTCAGGGAGAAGGTGTACTGGTTCGGCGACAGCTGCAGGTTGTCGCGGATATGTACCGGTGGGACGATGAAGCCGTTGCTTATCGCGAACTGCTTGCGGATCGACTGGATCCGGTTGAGCAGTTCGCCGTCCTGGGCCGAGTCGACGAAGGGGATCAGGCCGTAGCCAACCTCCAGTTGGAGCAGGTCGACATTGAGCATCTCCTCGTAGTTCTCCTCACGCGGGGTGGCGGCCTTTTCCGCGGGGATGGCGGCCACCGCCTCGGCCTCTTCCGTTGCCCTATTGGTTTTGTCCAACTGGAAGGCGATGGCCGAGACGGAGAGGGCGAGAAGGAGAAAGGGGAAGAAGGGGAGGCCGGGGATGGTGGCGAAGACCACCAAAATGCCGGCCACCACCCAGAGGGCCACCGGACTTTGCGAGAACTGCTTCTTCAGGTCGTTGCCGAAATCCTTCTCACCGGTGGTGCGGGTGACCAGGAGGCCGGCGGCGGTGGAGATGATCAGGGCCGGCACCTGGCCGACCAGACCGTCGCCGACGGTGAGGATGGTGTAGTTGGCCGCCGCCTCGGCCATCGGCATCCCCTTTTGCACCACGCCGATAACGAAACCGGCGCCGATGTTGATCAGGGTGATGATGATGCCGGCGATGGCATCCCCCTTGACGAACTTCGAGGCACCGTCCATGGATCCGTGGAAGGCCGCCTCCTTGGCGATGTCCTCCCGCCGTTGGCGGGCCTGGTCCTCGTTGATCAGGCCGGCGTTGAGGTCGGCGTCGATGGCCATCTGCTTGCCGGGCATGGCGTCGAGGGTGAAACGGGCGGCTACCTCGGCGACCCGGCCGGCACCCTTGGTGATGACCATGAAGTTGATCAGCACCAGGATGACGAAGATGACGATCCCCACCACGTAGTTGCCACCGACCACAAACTGGCCGAAGGACTGGATCACCGAACCGGCCGCACCTGGACCCTCGTCACCGCGCAGCAGGATGAGCCGGGTCGAGGCAACGTTCAGGGCGAGGCGGAAGAGGGTGGTGGTGAGGAGGACGGACGGGAAGATGGAGAAATCGGTGGCCTTCACCGTGTACAGGCTGAGGATGAGGATGAGCAGGGCGATGGTGATGTTCATCGACAGGAAAAGATCGAGGATGATCGCCGGCAGCGGGATGATCATCAGCATCAAAATCGACACCAGCCCGAGGGCGGCGATGATGTCGCTGCGGCCGAGGAGCTGGCGGTAGTTGAAGCCGGTTATGGCGGTCTGGACGCTGCTTAGTTCCATCAACTCTTATCCATCATCTGTTCTTCCCCTTCAGTGAGTAGACGTGGGCGAGAATCTCCGCCACCACCTTGAACAGATCCTCGGGGATGTGCTCGCCCAGCTCCAGTTTATGCAATAACCGGGCC
>JAABSV010000072.1 GCA_011390165.1 Desulfobulbaceae bacterium | reverse complement strand
ATATCGAGTTCGTCGTCCTGATCAACGAAAAGGTCTATCAGGACCTCACCGCCGAACAGCGGCAGGTGGTTGAGACTGCCGCCGCCAGGGTGGAGAAAGAACTGCGTGACCAGATGAGCCAACTGGAAAACGAGGCCTTTGCCTTTGTCAGCGACAAGATGAAGATCATCGAGCTGACTGAGGCCGAGCTGCAAGAGTGGCAGAAGCTGGCCGAGCCGGTGATCAACAGCTACATAAAAAATGCCGGCCCCCTCGGCCAGCAGCTGGTGGACGCCGCCCGCAACCTCTAAAGGCGGCAGCGCAGGTGCCCCGCCCGGCGGCGGGGCATCCCCCGGGGCCCTTTTCCTCTTCCCGTATTCCGGCCCCCCTTTTCGTTTCGGAACACACCTATGCTCACGGCAATCGACCGGGTCAGCGAGTGGGGCGGCCGCCTTGCCGCCTGGCTCTTTTTTCTGATCGGGGTGATCATCGTCTACGAGGTGGTGGCCCGCTACCTCTTCGTCGCCCCGACCATCTGGAGCGAGGAGATCTCCCGCTTCCTGCAGATCTGGGCCACCTACCTGGCGGCGGCCCAGGTGCTGAAGAGGCGGCAGCTGATCGCCATCGACGTGCTGGTTACCAGGCTTGGCCGGCCGGCCCGCATCGGCTGTGAGCTCTTTGCCCTGCTGGTGATCATCGTCTTCTGCCTGGTGGCGGTGGTCTACGGCACCGAGGTGGTCGTCGATTCCCTCCGGGTCGGCCGCTCCACCGCCACCATGCTCTCCGTCCCCTTCTGGCTGAGCGAGATCGCCATCCCCATCGGTTTCGGCCTGCTCCTCCTCCAGGCCCTGGCCGAGGTGGTGCGGACCCTGAGCGGCGCGCCGCTCGCCACCCCCGCCCACCACCACCCGGATACGAAATGACCACCACCCTCATTCTCATTTCCCTCCTTGGCCTGCTGCTCATCCGGGTACCGGTGGCCTTTGCCCTTGGCGGGCTCGGCCTCCTGCTCCTCTGGCTGAAGGGGATCAACGTGGTGATGGTCCCTCAGGCCCTGTACAGTTCGGCGGACAGTTTTGTCCTGCTGGCGGTGCCGCTCTTTCTCCTCATGTCCAATATCCTCCTGAAGGGTGGGGTAGGCAGGGACCTGTTCAACGCCGTGCAGAGCTGGGTCGGCCACTGGCCGGGGGGGCTGGGGGTGGCGACCATCGTCAGCTGCGCCCTCTTCTCGGCCATCTCCGGCTCGTCGGTGGCCACCGCCGCCACCATCGCCACCGTGGCCATCCCCGAGATGATCGAGCGCGGCTACAGCCGCCCCTTCGTGCTCGGTCTCCTCGCCGCCGGCGGCACCCTCGGCATCCTCATCCCGCCGTCGATCCCGCTGATCCTCTACGGGGTGATCACCGAGGAGTCCATCGTCAGCCTGTTCATGGCCGGTGTCGGCCCCGGCCTGCTCCTTACCGCCCTCTTCATCCTCTACAGCATCGGCTACTCCCTGCTGGACAAGAGCTACCGGCCCAGCCCGAAGACCGGCTGGGCGGAGCGCCGGCGGGCCAGCCTGCGCGCCCTGCCCACCCTCTTTCTGGCCATGGTGGTCATCGGCGGCATCTATCTCGGGGTCTTCACCCCCACCGAATCGGCCGGGGTCGGCTTTGCCCTGTCGCTGCTCATCGTCCTGCTCCTTGGCACCCTCACCTGGGAGAAGCTGAAAGAGGCGGTGCTGGAGTCGATGGCCACCACGGTGACCATCTTTCTGATCATCGCCGGGGCCAAGCTCTTCGGCAAGGCGATCACCATCTACCAGATCCCCCAGCATGTCTCCGCCGCCATCACCGGCAGCATCGGCGACCCCTCCCTCTTCATTCTGGTGGTCTGCCTGGTTCTCCTGCTCATCGGTTTTTTTCTCGAGTCGATCTCCATGCTGCTCATCATGGTGCCGGTGCTCTACCCGGCCCTCACCGCCATGGGCATCGATCCGGTCTGGTTCGGCATCCTCTTCGTGGTGATGATCGAGTGCGCCCTGATCACCCCGCCGGTGGGGATGAACCTCTTCATCATCCAGGCGGTGGCCAAAGCCGATCTGGCCGAGGTGCTGAAAGGGGTCTGGCCCTTCCTGGTAATCATGTTCGGTACCGTGGTCGCCATCTCGGTTTTCCCCGATATCGTCCTCTACATCCCCTTTAAGCTATGACCAGCCCCGCCGCTACCCTCCGCAGTTTGCTGGCCACCGGCCGGCTGCTCACCATGCCCTGCTGCCACGATGCCCTCTCCGCCCGGCTGATCGAGCGGGCCGGCTTCCCGGCCACCTTCATGAGCGGCTTTGCCGTCTCCGCCGCCAGGCTCGGCCTGCCTGATACCGGCCTCATCTCCTTTGGCGAGATGGTCGACCAGGCCCGGACGATCAGCCGGGCGGTGGCCATCCCGGTCCTGGCCGACGGCGATACCGGCTACGGCAATGCCATGAACATCAAGCGGACGGTGCGCGAGTACGCCGCCGCCGGACTTGCCTGCATCATGCTCGAAGACCAGGTTGCCCCCAAGCGTTGCGGCCATACCCGGGGCAAGCAGGTGGTCGGCTTCGACGAGGCCTGCCTGCGTATCCGGGCGGCGGTGGATGCCCGCGACGAGGGGGCCGACATCCTCATCATGGCCCGCACCGACGCCCGCGGCCCGGCCGGGATGGAGGAGGCGATGCGGCGGATGCGCGCCTTTCAGGCCCTGGGTGCCGATATCCTCTTTCTCGAGGCACCGCGGAGTATCGAGGAGATGCGCGCCTTCTGCAACGGGGTGCCCGGCTGGAAGATGGCCAATCTCATCGAGGAGGGGCTCACCCCGCTCCTGCCCCCGGCGGAACTGCAGGCGCTCGGTTTTGCCATCGCCGCCTACCCCCTGGCCCTGCTCCAGGGTATCATCACCGCCGTCGAGGGGGTGCTGGCGGAGCTTGCCGCCGGCCGCCACCCCACCGGACTGCAAAGCTTTGCCCATGTCCGCGAGGTGATCGGTTTCCCCGACTACTACCGGGAGGAGGAGCGCTATGCCGAGGGGGGCGGGGCCGGGCAGCCTTCCGGGACTGTGCCGGTGGGCTGAGTGGGCCCATCAGGGCCCGGCGTGGGGGAAGAGAGGTCGCCGACACTGCCGCCGGCCTGGGCCGGCAGGAGCCGGTTGTCCCGTTGCGAGAGGTGGAGGTGGCCGGCGTCGGTCAGCTCGTCAATGATCTGCAGGGAGAGTTGTGTCGGGTAGTCATCGATGCTTTCGGCCAGTTCCTGCCGCTGGAGGCCCTTCCCTGCCGCCAGGGCCGCCCGCACCCGGGCCAGTATCGCCATGGCGCAGGCCAAGCGGAGAGCCGGGTCGGAACTGGGGGGGAGGAGCTGGAAGCTCTGCCGGTGCTGCCAGGCAAAGGCCATCTGCGCGCCGCCGAGGATGAAGAGCCAACCCAGGTAGACCCAGACGAGAAAGAGAGGCAGGGAGGCGAAAGAGCCGTAAATGGCGTTGTAGTTGGCCACCCCCACCTGCAGGCTGATGTAGAGGTTCTGCAGGCTGAACCAGCCGATGGCCGCCAGGGTGGCGCTGCAGAGGGCGGGGGGGGTCTCCACTTTGGTGTTGGGAAAAAAGATGTAGATGGCGTACAGCACCAGGGCGATCACCAGCACCGGCACCATCTTCAGCAGCAGGGTGTGCAGCCAGGCGAAGGGGATCAGTACCGTAAGCCATGCCGCCAGGGCCGGACTCTCGAGAAAGGCGGCGGCGGCGAAGGCGATGTTGCCGGCAATGGGCAGGACGATCAGCAGGGCGATGTAGTCGGCGAATTTACGCAGCAGGGTGCGCCCCCTCTCCACCTTCCAGATGGCGTTCATCGCCGCCTCGATGTGGTTCAGGACCAGGAGGACGCTGAGGAGAATCCCGGCCATGCCCAGGGAGCCGAGGGTGGCGAAGTCGGTCCGGTCGACGTAGTCAAAGATCTGTTCCAGGGCATCGTGGAGATGCTCGGTAAGCCTGGCCGGCGGCTCCCCCTTTGCCTCCTCTGCCCCTTCCCCGGCTGGCGCCGTCTTTATCTCGCCCGGTTCAGGCAGTTTCGCCTGTCCTTCCGGTTCCGCCTGTTCCAGGCTGTTGACATAGCTGTAGGCGAGCTGGCGCATCTGGTCGTCGCCGCCCAGCCCCTTTATCACCGCAGTGCTCAGGGCGAGGAAGGGGACCAGGGAGAGGAGGACGGTGTAGGTGAGGGCACTGGCCCTGAGCGACAGTTCGTTGCGCTGGAACTCGCCGATGCCGATGAGCAGCAGCCTGATCAGGGGACGGAGGACGGTGTTCAGCCACCCCTCCGCCTCTTGCGGCCTGGCTTCTCCGGCCGCCCCATCGACCACAACCCCGGCCGTTTCCTTGGCCGCCCCCTTAACCGCCCACTTCGTCAAAGCGGCCAGGCCAGCCGCCCCCCGGCCGCCGCCGTCAGCGGATTGGTTCATCTCCCCCCCTGCTTCAGCTCTGCAGTTTCAGCCATTTTTCCAGGATCTGGAAGACCGTCTCCCGTTTGATCGGCTTGCTGATGTAGTCGTTCATCCCCGCCTCCAGACAGAGTTCCCGATCCCCCTTCATGGCGTTGGCGGTCATGGCGATGATCGGCAAATCCGGGTAGCCCTGGTCGCGAATCATCCGGGTGGCCTGGTAGCCGTCCATCTCCGGCATCTGGATATCCATGAGGATGGTGTCGAAGTCGGCCGGCGCCTGCATGAAGGTCTCCACCGCCTGCCGGCCGTTGCCCACCACGGTGACCTGGTAGCCGGCCTTGCCGAGCATCATCGCCGCCAGTTTCTGGTTCACCGGGTTGTCTTCGGCCAGGAGAATCCTGATCGACTGCTTCATCGCCTCCCGCACCGAGTACTGGGTGACCAGCTTTGGCGGGCCGCTGGCCGGCCCCGGCTCGCTCCCCCCTTTGAGGATCCGGGCCAGGGTGCGGAGGAGGATCTCGCGACGGGCCGGCTTGGTGAGGAAGGCGCTGAAACCGCTCTCCCGACAGCGTTGCGCCACCCGTTCGGCCGAGGAGGTGTAGGCGAGCAGGGGGAGCTGGCCGAGCGGACCGCTGGCGCGGATGGCGGTGGCCAGTTCGCAGCCGGGGATGTGCGGCATGAGCAGGTCGAGGATGGCCACCTGGAAGGGGCTGCCGGCCTTCTCCGCCTCGTGCAGGGTGGCGATGGCCTGGCGCGGGTCTTCCAGGGTGGTCACCGCCATGCCCCCCCGCTGCAGGACATGGTTGATGATCTCGTTGTTGGACCGGTTGTCATCGACCACCAGCACCCGTACCCCCCGCAGTTCGGCGGTCGGGGCGGCCGGTGCCGGTGCCTGCTGCGATTTTTTCAGCGCCGCCTGGAAAAAGAAGGTGGTGCCGACCCCCGGGGTCGACTCCAGCCAGATGCGGCCGCCCATCAGCTCGGCGATCTTCCGGGATATCGACAGCCCCAGGCCGGTGCCGCCGTACTTTCTGGTGGTGGAGCCGTCGGCCTGCTTGAAGGCCTCGAAGATGGTGTCGAACTTGTCGGCGGCGATGCCGATCCCGGTATCGCGGATGGTAGAGAGGAGGGTGATCTCCTCCTCCCCCTCACTCTGCACGTGCACCCCCAGCTCCAGCTCGCCGCGGGTGGTGAACTTGGCGGCATTGCCGAGCAGGTTGACCAGCACCTGGCGGAAACGGCCGGGGTCGCCGTTCACCGAGGCGGGCAGACGGTCATCGATGCGGCAGAGCACCTCGATGGGTTTGCCAACTACTCGCGGCCGGATCAGTTCGCAGACGTCGTGGGCGGTGATCTCCGGGTCGAAGTCGATATACTCCAGACCCATCTGGCCAGCCTCCACCTTCGAGAAGTCGAGGATGTCGTTGATCAGCCCGAGGAGCGCTTCGCCGCTGCGCTTGATGGTGAGCGCACTGTCCCGCTGCTCCTCATCGAGATCGGTGGCGAGCAGCATCTCGGTAAAGCCGATCACCCCGTTCATCGGGGTGCGGATCTCGTGGCTCATGGCGGCAAGAAACTGGCTCTTGGCAACGTTGGCGGTCTCCGCCGCCAGTTTCGAGGCGCGCAGCTCCTGGGTCTGCTTTTCGATCTCCGACTGCAGGGTGCGGGAGTAGTTCTCCTGCTGCTCGCGGATGGTCTGGTAGTTGCGCTGGGCCTCGTCGAGCAAATCTCGGTGGCGGCTCTCCAGGGCCTGGAACTGGCGGTTGAACTGGTTCTTCTGGATGGTGATCTTCCGCTCCAGGCGGGTATTCTCTTCCCGGGCGAGAAAGGCGTTCACCGCCAGGCGGAGCAGGCAGCAGATATCCTCCGGGCGGCAGCCCGCCTGCCGGGGGATGGCCAGCACAGTGGCCTGAAGGGATGGCAGGGGGAGGCTGCAGAGAAAGCGGTCGGTCCAGGACCAGTGCCGGCAGGGGGCCGGCTGATCCTCACCGGCGGCGGCCTGGGCCAGGTCGGCGGCAGCGCTGGCGGTGACCGTGCTGCCAAGGGTCGCCGGCAGTTCCGGGAAGGCGGCCGCCTCGCTCGGGCCGGTGGTCTCAACTCCTGGCAAGGGTGCCCCGTCAGCGCCGACGACTGTCGTCGTCAGCGCCGGTGCCGCGTCGACCAGATAGGCCAGCAGGGCGCCCAGAGTGGCCCGCCGCTCATTCAGGTTCCCCTGAGCCAGGCCGGCCATCTCAGCCCCCCTGCCCGTAGATCGCTTCCGCCCGGGCCATCTCTTCGGGGACATCCTCGATGAGCACCCGGTACTCGTCGAGGTTCTCTTCAATATGGGCGAGCAGCGGCGGGGCGATCTCGGTGCGCAGTCCCGGCAAAGTGCCGTGGTCGAGCTCGGCGGCGATGTATTCGGCGATCTGCAGGATACCGGAGAGGCTCTCCGGTTGCAGCTGCTCACCGAGGGTGTGGTGGTCACGGATCGCCTCCTGGATGGCGACCGACATGTGCCAGTCGCCGGTCATCATTGCGGCGATCCGGCAGTGGTCGGTGGCGAAGGCCTCTTCTTCCCGGGCGATCAGTTCGCTGGTGCTGGTGCAGTCGGCGCAGACTGCGGCAAAGGCGTCGCCCTCGGTCTGCTCTTCCACCAGCAGGCCGAAGTCGTGGAGGATGCCGCAGATGAAGGCATCATCGCCGTTGCTGCTGAAGATTCGCTCCGCCACCATCCGGCAGCAGATGGAGACGGCGGCACT
>JAABSV010000071.1 GCA_011390165.1 Desulfobulbaceae bacterium | reverse complement strand
GAGTTCCTCGCTCTGTACCCCGAAGGTCATCGGCCAGAACATCGGCAGGTCGCCATTTTGGTCATAGCCATGATGCATGGTCCAGTGGGCGAGACCGGCGAGAGCGACCAAGGCGCCCTTCTGAACATACCCGGTGCCGGGAACCTGGATGGTGGTGGCGATCGCCTCCGGGCCATACTTGTCGCTGATCTCTTTCAGCTTTGCCGCAGTATAGTCGAGGGCTTCATCCCAACTTGCCCGGCGAAACTCGCCGCTGCCACGCGCA
>JAABSV010000070.1 GCA_011390165.1 Desulfobulbaceae bacterium | reverse complement strand
CTGATCCGCCCTCCGCTCACCCGGGCCTTGAAGCCACAGGCCCCGGTACAATTGGGCGAACAGGTTGAGCGGATCAACTGGTCAAGCTCGGCTGCCGCTACTTCTTCGGAAAAATGAAAGAATTTGAGACCAAGGGCAAGGGCACAACCGGTCCCGACAGCCCCCCGTAAAAAATCCCGTCTGTCTATCTGCATGGTGATCTCCTTTAGGAAAAGAGCCAATGAAAGACATCTTCATTTTCGTAGAACGACTGTCGACCCAGAACCAGTATTCACCTGCACAGTACGACAAAGCAGGCAGTAATGAATTGACTTAGATCAAGGCAGAAAAAGAAATTTTGCATTATGCTCAACAAATTCTCGTCCTCATTGGGCGTTTGCCGATTCGCCTCGGGCGAGCATGCCAAAATCTTAAACTGAGTAAAAACAACTGGTAATGAAGAGGAAAGAGATCATGACCACCAAGCCTGAAACAGCCTGTGAAACCATAGAAATTTCCGAGAGCGATATCCTCGAAGCGATGAGAGAGATCGAAGGCTATATCGACATCAGTCCCGGCGACTTTCAAGAGATCTTCCACATCGCCTATCGCCACGCTCTGCGTCGGCTGAGTGATTTCCGAATGGCAGCCGACATCATGACCAGCCCGGTGCAGTGTCTCAGTATTGAGATGGACCTGATCCAGGCCGCCAGCTTCCTTGCTGAAAAAAGGATCTCCGGCGCACCGGTGATCGATGGTGACGGCAGGATTGTTGGGGTGGTCTCGGAGAAGGATTTTCTGGCCAAAATGGGGGTCGCCGGCAGTACCTCGTTCATGCAGATCATTGCCCATTGCCTGAACAACAAGGGGTGTATCGCCACCCTGCTGCGCAATCACCAGATCGAGGAAATCATGACGGCGCCGGCGATAACTGCCCCGGCGGAAACCACGCTCACCAAGATTTCAGTGCTTTTTAAAGAAAAGAACATCAACCGTCTGCCAATCGTTGACAGCGCTGGCAAACCACTTGGCATTGTCACCCGAACCGACCTGGTCCATGCCAGCTGCACCACCGTCAGCAATGGGAGATAGCATGAAAATTTTAGAAAAAATGCGCGGCGGTGGGCAGAGTCCGCCTCGGGTTGGTATGACAGAGGTGTTCTGGTCCTGGCTGGGCAGTTTCCTCGGTGTCGCCGCGGTTGCCCTGATCCACTATCGTCTTCTTGATCAGCAGGGGCTGCTGCTCATCATTGGCTCGTTTGGTGCCTCGGCAGTGTTGATATATGGTGCAGTGCGCAGTCCTCTAGCCCAGCCGCGTAACCTGATTGGCGGTCATATCCTTTCTGCATGTGTTGGGGTAACTGCTCAGCAGCTGTTTGGCGGTGAACCGTGGCTGGCGGCAGCCTTGGCGGTTTCCTTGTCGATTGCCGTGATGCACCTCACTTCCAGCCTTCATCCCCCCGGTGGAGCAACTGCCCTGATCGCGGTGATCGGCGGGGAGGGCGTCCACCAGCTCGGTTATCTTTATGTCCTGGTGCCGGTAGCCCTGGGGGCTGCGGTCATGCTGCTGGTGGCACTGGTCGTCAACAATATAGCCAAAAGTCGCAAATACCCTGAATTTTGGGTGTAGTGAAGTGACCTAAACCGGGCCCCGATAACCGGTAGCAGGCTGCCCTGAAACCCTCAGTTCTATGTCTACGGCGAACCTGAGCAGGGAACAGCTTTCGAGATCTACCGGCCACCCTACCTGGTCAAGACGGCTCCCTTGCCTGGCGGGGACCGGAAATGCCAGGCGAGCCAGTTATGCCAAGAGTTGAGATAACCAACTCTAACATCCTTAATTTTTTATAATTGAATCAATACCTTCCTGTTGTACCATTTTCCAGATGGAGCCTTGAACCTTATTGTCGATTAATGTGGGTCAGGTATCATTATGCGTGCCTGAGTGCGTATCATTACGAACCGCCACAGTTACTGGCTACCAAGGTGTCGGCGATTCTGCCGAGATGAATAAACCAACACGTTATAAATGGGGTGAGCGTTTCACGCACCCTGGGCCAACACCTTCGCATGGGTGGTGGATGAATTGTTCACCCTGGACAGCCAGGTTCCACGGTCCCCTTTGGGTCGGCATCAAGGCGATGGGGTGGCGGATCACCAATTCACTATGGCGGCATTTCCCTGGCGGCATGGCTGAGATTGGCATGCGCGCGAGGGGGGTGTTGGTATTCATCGGTTCGTTCGTAATTCCACCTGTGCCCTACCCAGGGCTCTAGCCTTCCTGTATCCACAGATCTCCCACGCCAGTTTCCTCTCCCGTGAACTGCCGAATACCCATATAATTTTGTCTATTCCAGTCTCCATCTCAATCCTTATGGCGAGATTGGGACTTGCCTTCCTCTGCCCAGCCACGAAGAGAGCGAGGCGACGAGGACTAATTCCTATTATATTTTTAAAAAAGTTCGTAAATCTGCGGCCAGCAGTATGTGAACTAAGTGTTCGTGTCGAAACAATATGTTCGTATAAATTCGTGTTTTACGAATTAATGCGCCATAAAAATGAAATAATCTTTGCAATAAGAACAAATAATTCGTATGATGCGGCTTCGGAGGTGTGATATGGACGAAACTAGAGAGCAGTTCAGGGCGGCACTGAAGGTTTTAAAGAGTCGGAATCGCGTTTCTTTTGAGAGCCTTGCCCAGTATGCAGGTTGTACGGGCAGGCATGTTCAGGCTGCGGTCAGCGACAAGGAAGACAAGGGCGTTGGGAGCGCTGTTGCCTCCAGACTTTCCTCTTTCTTCGGACTGTCGTACAGCGAGATGCTCGCATTCGGGGCTCGGATTCTCTCTGGGGAGGAGCCCGACACGAACGGGTTCGTGGATCATGCTGACTACCATGAGGATGAGTTCGTGCCTGTTGGTTTCACATTGATTCCGCTCTTCCAGTCGAAATTATCGAACGGGCATGACTCGTTCGATGAGTCCGGCGAGATACTGTCGACTCTGGCGTTCCGCTCTGAGTTTGTCCGGAAACTGGGTGACCCAGAACAGATGGCAATGTTCACCGTTCTCGGGGAGAGCATGGAGCCCTTCCTGTACCATGGTGATGTGGTGCTGGTTGACCTCCAACAGAACGAGCCGGAGATGATAGTGGATGGTAAGGCCTATGCCTATCGGGATGGCCAAACGGTTAAGGTGCGGCGGTTATCAACGCAGGGCCGGGATATCATCTCCTCCAGCGAAAAAACCAGCCACTACCCGCCCCATGTGGTAGACTTGGAGGTCTTTCAGTTGATCGGCAAGGTAATTTGGGTCTGCCATAACGTAACGTGAGATATTATGGGCGTAAAACCACATCCAAGCAAAACTGGGTTGAAAATTATCGACTGTCGACCATATGGCTACGCGGGGAAGCGGGTGCGACGCAGAAAGCTGCTGGAGTAATCACCTGACGGCATCTTTTGGGGAGTTGTATCCAAACAAAAGGGTATTGCCACGCCCCAGCACCCTCTTGGCCGGGGGCTGAGTGACGCTTGGCCGACACTCTCGGCGGACTGATCAACCTTGAGCCGTCCTGCTGCCGACCAGGGGCACTCCCTTGAGGCGATCAGCACCGGCAGGTAAGCAACCACCACCATTGGGACACCGGCAACCATCAGTTGGTGGGGCAATAACCCATCCCCAGGGCGCACCCACGGAGGGGATGGTAGAATCCTCTGCGGCACTAGCGGCTCAACCCCATGAGCAGCCAAATTTTTCGTTCGTCATTTGAATAAAATCACCTGCCGGCGGGGACCAACTTCACCTGGTGGGGCTGTACCATGCACCCTGCGCTTACACCGACAGCCATGGTCGGCTGGTGGACCACAGGCCGGCCAGGTCCACATCCCCATGGTGGCAACCAGAGCGGGACAGGCCGGGACAATGTCCCGACTATATCGCTATCCGCGGCGGCACCAGCGATCTACCTCCGGTTGACCAGAAGAAAAAAGGTTGACCAAACAAGCATGCAAACGAAAAAGAGGCTACGATCATCAGACCGTAACCTCTTGAAAAGAGCAAATGACAAAGCGGCCAATTGAACATTGCTACTGGATCGTCCCAAGAAGATTTCTTGCCGGCGAGTATCCTCGCAACCTCGACCCGCATAGTTCGGTAGAAAAGATCGAGGCCCTGCTGGCCGCCGGGGTCAACGCCTTTATCGATCTGACCCGGGAGGATGACCGCCTCCTCCCTTACTCCTCTATGCTGAAGGAGGCGGTCTACCAAAATTTCCCAATCGGTGATGTCTCGATTCCCGGTTCCCCCGAGGTCACGGTCGCAATCCTCGATGCCATCGACGAGCATCTCCGGGAGGGCCGGGTTATTTACCTGCACTGCTGGGGTGGAATAGGCCGAACCGGCACCATCGTTGGCTGTTGGCTGGTACGTCACGGTCTAGACGGTGGGGCGGCTCTGGCCCGACTGGGGGAATTGTTCAGCCACTGCCCAAAGGCAGCCTATCGGCGATCTCCTGAGACCCAGGAACAGGAGGACTATATCCTCAACTGGCAAGAAGAACAGGTTACCCAACGCAACCGCTATCGTGGTTGCTTACTCGGACTGGCCGCAGGCGATGCAGTAGGCACCACAGTTGAATTCAAGCCCCCGGGCACTTTTCCCCCGGTCAAGGATATGATGGGCGGTGGCCCGTTTGACCTCCAGCCTGGGGAGTGGACCGATGACACCTCGATGGCGCTTTGTCTCGCTGAAAGCCTGGTGAACTGCCAAGGCTTTGACCCTGCCGATCAGATGAACCGTTATCTGCGCTGGTGGCAGGAGGGGCACCTGAGCAGCAACGGCCGCTGTTTTGATATTGGCAACACCGTATCTGCCGCCCTGGGCCGATACCGGCAGAGCGGTAACCCTTTTGCCGGTTCCACCGACCCACGCAGTGCCGGCAACGGCAGCCTGATGCGCCTTGCCCCGGTGCCGCTGTTCTACGCCAATGCCCCGGGAAAAGCCATACACTACAGCGCCGAAAGTTCAAAGACCACCCATGGAGCAAGTGCCTGTGTCGATGCCTGCCGCTATTTTGCTGGTCTGCTGGTCGGTGCCCTGCATGGCCTCTCTAAAGAAGAGTTGCTTACCCGCCGCTTCAGCCCCGTTCCGGGTCTCTATGATAGATCCCTCCTCTGTCCGGAGATTGACGCCATTGCCTGTGGCTCATTCAAGGGAAAAAACCCACCGGCAATTGTCGGCAGCGGCTATGTCGTGAAGTCTCTTGAGGCGGCGCTATGGGCTTTTTACCACGGAGCAGACTTTCAGGAGGGATGCCTGCTGGCGGTCAACCTGGGCGACGATGCCGACACCACCGCTGCCATTTACGGCCAAATCGCCGGCGCCTGGTACGGTGTTGACGCTATTCCGGTAGGTTGGGTAGAAAAGCTTGCTAATTATGAACTCATTGATCAATTAGCTGGAGGTCTTTATGAACAAAGCAAGTCAGACCTGTCATCGCTGGCTATGTGGTTCAGACCTTGAGGATGTTTTCGACCAGCTTGTAAACCGTGGTGCCGCCAAGGGCGCGTGGCCAGTCGGCACAGGGGGGATTGTCGCGCAGCCTGGCGCGGCGTATGGCTTCATCGATCTGGTCGCGGGTGATCTTGCGTGCGTCGATCCCCTTGTCGTAACCGGGCAGATGCCGCTTCAGCCGGTCGCTGCAATCCCGTGATGATGCGATGCCGGTGCCGTCCTCGAAATGAAGCAGCAGCCAGTATTCGAACTTGGGGTTGCTGAGGGCGAAGCCGTAATTGTCGCGTGCCTGAGCCCAGGCATGAAGCTGGTCCAACTGTTCGTCGGTCCACTGATCCTTGTCCACCACAAGCCAGGCCTCGTCCGAGGGTCTCAGGTCCTCCTGCCGGAGATGGTCCTCCATCCGCTTCAGCACCTGCGGCGGGGAGCTATCGTGGCTTCCTTTGAGGCAGTTCACCCGGATCACCGATTCCTGGTCATTGAAGATGGCGAAATACTGCGGCTCGGTCTTCACCCCTTCCACCGCGATCACGAAAAGTTTGCGGTAGCGACGCTCGCCAAGGGGTCTCTGGAATCTGCGTCTGTTGCGCTTCGCATCCTGCTTCGCGCCCTTCGGGCTCTCTGTGGTCGCGCTCTCCGCGCGTCCTGCGCTACGAGTCGGTGGCATCAGTCATCCCCCTCACTTTCTTCGGTGAGGCAGGGATTGGTCAAAGCGCCTCCCAAGAGAATCCGGGGAATACCACCCAGTCGTCCCTGCAGGTAGCTCTTGCGGATATCCTTGTCGTATCGGACATCCTTGTATTCGCTGAAGGAGAGCAGGTTCGATGCTCCGGTGGCGTCTCTTTCGGCTACCCACATCTCGTCACGGCGGAGGAGTTGCTGATCCATGAGCAGCACGTCATGAGTGGTCAGCAGCAACTGCGTTCTGGTTTCCGTGGAGCAGTTGGCGAGGTACGCTTCGAGCAATCTGCGTGTCAGCAGCGTGTGCAGGCTGCGGTCGACCTCGTCGATCACGTAGACCTTCTTCGAGACCTGGGCCGAGAGCTCAAGAAACGCGGGCAGCAGATCGATCACCCGCTGGGAACCGTCTGACTCCTGACGGATCTCGAACTTGGCCTCGGTTCCGTCCGCCTTCGGATGATAGGTCACCAGCTTCTTGGCGATCAGTTCACCACCTTTGCGGGTCACCACGAATCGTTCGTTGATCGGCTCGGTCAGCAGACGAACGGTCATGCCTTCCTTCACGTCTTCCTGCAGCTTGGTCTTCAGTGGCTCGGGCAGCGGAATGTTCTCGAAAGGGATCTCCTCGCCACCCAGGTGCGCGATGCCGGTGTCGAGTTGTGGCAGCATCTCGTTCATGGTCGAGTAGAGCGGATGCCCCTCGTCAAGGAACTGCTCGAACGGTTCGAAGCGGGAATCGGGCGCGACCAGTTCGAGTATATCCTTGAACCAGTCGTAGACCGGCCGGAAATTGTCGACCTTCTGAGAGACCGAGTTGGTCAAAAAGAGTTGGTTGTCCCGGGTCCCTTTGAAGGCGAACTGGAGGAACTGGTCCTTGGCAAGGGAATCATCGAAGTTGGGCTTCCCGTCACGACGGTGGTAGAGCACCTTTTCACTGGTGCTCGTAATGGCCACCAGCTTCTCTTCCAAAACCGCCTTGCGGGTCACCGCGAAGCTAAACTCGTAAATAATCTCGTCGATCAGCAGCTCGAAGCCAAACCGTGACGGCTGATCGGCTACCTTGGCATCCAACCGGAACGGATCGACAGGAATCAGGCTGTCGAGCTGGGTACCCTTGACGACCAGCGCCTTGGCGAAACTCAGAGCCTTGAAAAAGTTGGTCTTGCCCGACGCGTTGCCGCCGTAAATTGCCGCAACCGGAAGAACTCTCGTCTGGTACTTGCCGAGCTTGGGAACCCTGTTTCCATGCTGGCGTTCCCTGCTGGCGACCATCGAAAATGTGACCTGGTTGCGGAAGGACATCCAGTTTTCGAGTGAGAAACTGACTATCATCTTATCCCCTGATAAAGTGAAATATTCGTTTTTTACACCTGAAACATAGACTTTATCGGTGCATAAATCAAGTTTTAAGAGATATAATCTCATTATACACATTTTTTGGACCATACTCGGATCCCTC
>JAABSV010000007.1 GCA_011390165.1 Desulfobulbaceae bacterium | reverse complement strand
CAGCAACTGGTACACCATGTTTTGTAATAGTTATCCGTTCTCCTTTGATTACACGCTCAAGCAGTTTGGGTAAATGTGTTTTGGCTTCATATGCACCTACTGTTTCCATAATGCTCCTCCAGTAAAATTTTAGACTAGTTTTAGATCAGTCTAATTAAACGCGTTCAACCTGTCAAGTATCGATTGAAGTTTGCCGGTGTCCGGCGGAATTCCTGAATAGGCCTGAGTCCGCACGGCCTCATAATTTTCTTCTTTGGCCGCAGCCTTGTGGCTTTTTGCGCCGCTGAGTGCTGTCGCTGTTTTCCAGGCAGCCGCTGACGTGAAGTTGGTCGAAAGTCCCCTTTTTCCCCTTTTTGTTCTGGTTGCCAGGCAATGTATGGTAGTTGTTGTAACACAACTACGAGCACCACAGGCCGGGCAAAACAGAACCTCCCCACAAGTGTGGGGAATAGTGTGGGGAATGAAAAAAGCACTTACCGGAAGAATCCAGTAAGTGCTTGATTTTTTTGGTACACCCGGCTGGGTTCGAACCAGCGACTCCCGGCTTCGAAGGCCGGTGCTCTATCCAGCTGAGCTACGGGTGCCCCTCAGCGCTTCTCGGGGAGCACTTACCATGTTCCCTGACGGAGCGCAACGGTTAAAGTCCGCCGGGAACGAGCACCTTGGCCGGGACCGGGCAGCCGATATCCCTGGCCTGGCGGATGAAATAGTCGTCGGTCATCCCGGCGATGAAGTCACGGACCCGCTCGGCGGAGCTGTATTCGGGGAGGTAGAGGGGATCGATATCGGTCATCAGGTCCACCTGGCTGGGCAAGGAGCGGGGTGAACCGTTGAGACAATCAAGGAAAGAGGCGAACAGCCGGCGATAGCACTCCCCGATCAGTGGGTCCTTCTTCTTGGTACGGGGGTCAAGATAGATCCGCTGGTAGTTGAAGCGCTTCAATTCGGCCAGGGCCTCGGCCATTTCCGCACTGAAGGCGATCACGGCGCTGTCGGTGGAGTCGCTGCGGCTGTTGCCGAGCAGATCGGTGACCAGTCGGTAGACGATGGTACCGTTGGTGTCGCCGAAGATGGTTCGACAGCTCTGTGGGATATCTGTCCGCTTAATCAGACCGAGGATGATCGCGTCTTCGATGTCCCGGCCGATATAGGCGATGGTGTCGGCCATCCTGACCACGCAGCCTTCCATGGTGGAGGGGGTGAGGGGAAAGAGCGGATCGGCGCCTTTGGCGGCCAGTTTGTCGTCCAGACCGGAAAAATCGGTGGCCGAAGCGGGGCGCAGTTGCTGATTATGGACCTCGCCGTCGTGGCAGAGGATGCCGTCGAGGACCTGCAGGGTGAGATTCCAACCGCGTCCCTTACGTTCCAGTTTGTCCAGAAAACGCACTGACTGGATGTTGTGCTGGAAAGGGGGCAGGCCGTGTTCGCGGCACAGATCTGCCAGGAATTCTTCGCCGACATGGCCGAAAGGGGGGTGGCCGATGTCGTGGCCAAGGGCGATGGCCTCAATCAGGTCCTCGTTAAGCAGGAGGAAGCGGCCGATGGTCCGGGCAATCCGCGCCACCATTTGCACGTGGAGGACCCGGTGGGTAACGTGGTCGTTGGCCACCAGGGAGAAGACCTGGGTCTTGTCGATGTAGCGGATGTAGGCCCGGGAGTGGAGAATGCGGTCGGCGTCCAGGGCAAACTGCTGGCGGTAGGCGGGCAGTGCTTCCGGCCGCCGCCGGCAGCCGCTGGCCGAAGGGGTGGCGGTGGCCGCCAGACGGGACTGTTCGGCGTTGTTCAACTGGGCAAGGCGGTTCAGCAAAGGGTAAGGTGGGGGCTGATCGGGCATGACTGGCGGAGGAAAAAGAGCTGGCTGATGGATTGCAATTCCGGGGCAACAATGCTACGGTATTCGGCCGGGACGGGCGGGAGCCGTACCACACCCGCCCGGGCGGCCTCTGGCCGGCGCTGACTGATACGGACTGATACTGACTGGTATAGATAGGCACTCATTTTGCGGACTGGTCAAGGCAGTGCGAGATACACTGGCCGCAGTTGTCCCCCTGCCGGCCGCGGCGGCAGTAGTCGGCAAAGCCCTTGATCATATCGTCGCCGCCCCGTGGACAGATTTGCATGAACTCGGTGAAGCTGATCATCCGGGCAATGATTTCCGGTGGGGCGGCGTGCTCGATCCGGCAGGCCCCCTCCTCGGCGACAGCGTCGTCGATGGCTAGTACCTCGACGAAAAAGCGTTTCAGGGCCTCGTGGCGGAAGATAACATCTTCCGCCACCACTCGCCCTTCCTGGGTCAGGGTGATTGCCTCGTAGGGGGCGTAGTTGATCAGCCCTTTGCGGGAGAGGGCGCGCAGGGCCTCGGTGACCGAGGCCCTGCTGACTCGGAGGCGGGCGGCGATCTCCTTGCTTCTGGCGACCAACTTCTCCTCAATGATGTGGTATATTGCCTCGATATAATCTTCCAGGCTGGCGCTGAGGTCGTTTTTTTCTCTCATTCTCGAACAGTCGCTCAGGGTGGCAGGCGGCACCGCAGCCATTCTGAACCTTTGGACCTCATTAAAGAAAGTATCGGATACTAGTCAGTTCCTGATGGTACCCTACAGTCCTTTGTTTGCCGAGTCAAGCAGGGACTTGCCTCATAAAAGCGATAGGCCGACCGATGTTGTGTGAATTACGGGTAAAAAATCTGGCCCTGATCGAATCCCTGGAACTCAGTTTTGACCAGGAGAAGGGCGCTGGTCTGGTGGTGATGACCGGGGAAACCGGCGCCGGCAAGTCGATCATGCTCAGGGCCATCCAGTTGCTCTCCGGCAGTCGGGCCTCAGCCGACTGGGTCCGCAGCGGCGCCGAGAGCTGCGAAGTGGAGGCGCTCTTCGAGGTCAATCCGGCCCACCACCGTCTGCTCGAGAAGCTGGCGGCCGGTGGCTTTGGCCAGGAAACGATGGTGGTCCTGAAACGGGTTCTGAGCAGTTCCGGGCGGAGTCGGCTGTACGTCAACGGATCGCTGGCCACCGCCCGAACCCTCGCCGATGTAACCGCCGAAATGCTCAATCTGGCCGGCCAGCATGATCAACAGCTGCTGTTGCAGCCCGCCTCCCACCTCGATTTTCTTGATACCCTTGGCGACCTGTGGGAGGTTCGGGGCGAACTTGCCACCGTCCACCGCCGCTGGCAGGCGCAAAGCGCCGAACTGGCCGGCATGCTGCGGCAGGAGCGGGAGAAGGCCCAGAGGCAGGATTTCCTCACATACCAGCTTACCGAAATCGGCCAGGCCGGGCTGCAGCCGGGGGAGGACGAAGCCCTTTTGAAGGAGAAGAAACGGTTGAAGAATGGTCAGGCCCTGATTGGCTTGAGTGTTGACAGCCATCGTCTCCTCAGCCGCGAGTTGCAGGACGGTCTGGCCCGGCTGCGCCAGAATCTGGCGCAGTTGGCCGCCCTTGATCCAGGGGCGGCAAAGATGGCCGAGGAGATAGGCGGTTTCACCTATCTGGCCGAGGACCACGCCATGGCCCTGCGCCAGTACCGGGACGCCCTGGAGAGTGACCCCTATCGTCTGGACCAGGTCAACGAACGGCTCGATCTGATCCAGCAGTTGAAAAGAAAGTACGGCCAGAGCATCGAGGAGATTCTCGCCTATGCCGCCGAAGGGGAACGGGAACTGCAGCAACTGGAGAGCATGGACCAATTGATTGCCAAGCTGCAGGAGGAGGTGGCGGCCCTGGCGGCGGAGTCCTGTCGGCTGGCCGGGCAGCTGTCGGCCAGCAGGCGGCAGGTGGCGGTGGAACTGGAAGCGGCCATGGCCACTGAACTGCACTCCCTGGCCTTCGATCGGGCCACCTTCCAGATGGTCTGGAAGGAGAGTCGGCAACAGGTCGAGGAGATTCGGGCGAGTGGCTGGGACCGTGGTGAGTTCCACTTCTCGGCTAACCCCGGCGAGGCCGCCCGGCCTCTGGCAAAAATCGCCTCCGGCGGCGAACTGTCGCGGCTGATGCTGGCGATGAAATGTCTGCTGGCACGCAAGGATATGGTGGAAACGGTGATCTTCGACGAGGTGGATACCGGTATCGGCGGTGAGGCGGCGGAGGCGGTGGCCAGGAAGATTCAGGAACTGGCCGGGCACCACCAGGTGTTCTGCATCACCCACCTGCCACAGATCGCCGCCCGTGGCAGCCAGCACTTTCAGGTGGCGAAAGCCGTCCGTGCCGGCCGAACCCAGTCGACGGTGACTTCCCTCGCCCCGGAGGAGAGGGTGGCGGAACTGGTACGCATGCTGGCAGGTTCTTCGGCCAGCGACGAAACCCGGGCCTGGGCTGAGGAGCTGCTGCGTAAGGGCGGGTCCGGCCGGTGATCAAGGCCCTGGCGCTCTTTTCCGGTGGGCTCGACTCAATTCTCGCTACCCGGCTGGTCATGGCCCAGGGGGTGGCGGTGGAGGCGCTCCAGTTTGTCACCCCCTTCTTCAACGACCATCTCCTCGCCGACCCGGCTGCCCACGCCGACAGGATTCTCGCTCTGTACGGCATCAAGGTCGAGGTGGTGGATATCAGCGCCGGCTATCTCCAGCTGCTGCACCGGCCGGCGCACGGCTTTGGCAGGCATTTCAACCCCTGTATCGATTGTAAGATACTGATGCTCAATCAGGCGCGGCAGATGCTTGCCGCCCGGGGTGCTTCTTTTCTGATTTCCGGCGAGGTGCTCGGCCAGCGGCCAATGTCCCAGCGTCTCGATACCCTCAATGTGATCAGTCGCGATTCGGCGACCCGTGACCTTCTTCTTCGCCCCCTCTCCGCCCGGCTCCTTCCGGAGAGCGAAGCGGAGCGGCGGGGGTGGGTGGATCGCAGCCGGCTGCTGGCCTTTCGCGGCCGCAGCCGAGCCCCCCAACTGGCCCTGGCGGCAGCGATGGGGATCAGGGAGATTCCCGCCCCGGCCGGCGGCTGTATTCTGGCCGACCCGATCCTCAGCCGACGGATCGCAGCGATCTACCAGAGCGAGTCGGCCATGCCGGCGGCAGCGATCACCACCGGCGATATCCGTACCCTGCTGGTGGGGCGGCAGTTCCGTCTGCCGGAGGGGGGCTGGCTGGTGGTCGGCCGCAATGAAGAGGACAACCTTCGTCTCCTCGACTGCGCCGGGGACGACGATGCGGTGCTGGCCATGCCCGATTGGGCCGGGCCGGTGGCCCTTCTGAAAAAGGCGGCCAGCATCTACCCCAGTCCGGCCGGACTGGAGCGTGACCTCCACCGTGCCGCCGCCCTGGTGGTCCGTTACGGCCGCCGTTTGCCGGCCGGCATGGCCGGCCGCGAGGTGGCCTGCCGCCTTGGCGGGGAGCGGCGGCTCCTCTTTGCCCGGCCCATGGCCGAGGCGGTGTACCGGGGCTGGAAACTCGCCTGAATCGTCGGCAGCCCTCTCGCGGGTTGCTCAACCATCGGCCAGGGGCGGGGTGGCAAACAGCTCGTCGATGGATTGCCGGTACTCGCTGAGGGTCTGGCACTTGAGGATTTTTTTCAAGGACCGGGGTTGGCCGGGAAAGGCGGAGATCAGGTAGGCCCACAGCTGTTTCAGCCGGCCGAGGATATGGCTGGGACCGGAGAGGCGCTGCTGGTAGCGGGCGAAGAGTTCGTCATGGAAGGAGCGCAGCCGCTCTCGCCGTTTCGTGGCGGAACCGCTGGCGATCCCTTTGATCTCCTCGGCGAGGAAGGGGTTGGCCAGGGCGCCGCGGCCGATCATCCAGCGGCCCACTTCCGGGAAGCGGGCGGAGAGCCTTTGGTAGCCGGCGGTGTCGACGATATCGCCGTTGTAGCAGAGAGGGTGGCTGGTGAGCCGGCTGCAGGCGGCGAAGGCCTCGCTGTCGGCCGTTCCCCGGTAGAGCTGGCTGCCGAGGCGGGGGTGGATGATGATCTCCCGGAGCGGCAAACCCTCCAAGGCCGGCAGCAGGGCCGGCAACTCGGCCGGGTCGTGGTAGCCGAGGCGGGTTTTGATGGAGAGCTCCACCCTCGGGTGGGGAAGGACGGCGGTAAGCAGGCTGAGAATCTTCTCCGGATAGGGGAGGAGGCCGGAGCCACGCTTTTTCCGGGCCACCATCGGTGCCGGACAGCCGAGATTCCAGTTGGCCTGGCGGTAGCCAAGTTCCGCCAGGCGGTCGAGCAGGGAAAGAAAATCCTCCGGCTCGGTGTGGAGCAGTTGCGGGACCACGGCCATCAGCCGGTTGTTTTCCGGCAGCAGGTCGCGCAGGCTGCGGTCGTCGAAGAGGAACTTTCGCTGCGGGTTGATAAAGGGGGCCACTGCCGCGTCAAAACCGGCAAAGTGGCTGTGCAGGGTCTCCCGGAACAGGGCATCGGTCAGACCGCGGATTGGCGCCAGATAGAGAAAAGGAGGCTGGTCAGGCATAGTCCGGCGTGTCACTGGCGGCAGGGAATCGGATCTCATATCGTTTCATCGGTGAAGGGGATTGCCAGGCAGGGGGGGGCTCGCTTGCCGGCTCTGCTGATCAGGGGATGTATTCCCGCCGCATCCATGGTAAGCTCGGCGCTGGACATGCCAGCCCCGGCACTATAGCCAATACCCCACTTTATGCAACGACTCTCTCTCCCGGCGATGGACCAGCTTCGCCGCAGCCATCTCCTCTGGCCCGAACCTCTCCGGGCCGCCCTGGCCAGCCTTGATCAGCAGCTCGACGGCGGCCTCCATCTGGTTGGCGGAACGGTGCGCGATGCCCTCCTCGGCCGCAGTTCCCTCGATATCGATCTGGCCGTTCCGGATCAGGCCAGGGAGTGGGCCGAAGAGCTGCGCCATAAGCTTGGTGGCGGGCTTGGTGGCGGTAGCCTGGTCGACCTTTCCGGGCCTCAGGATGCCACCTTCCGGGTGGTTTGGCATGGTCTGCAGGTGGATATCTCCGCCTTCCGTGGCGGCGCGGCCACCCTTGCCGAAGATCTCACCCGGCGCGATTTCACCATCAACGCCATGGCCCTGCCGGTCTCGGCCCTGTCGGCAGCGTCACTTAAACCTGAAGCGGTACTGGTCGACCCCACCGGTGGCGCGGCCGACCTCGCCGCAGCAGAGATTCGCCATTGTCCCGGCGCCTTCGAAAACGACCCGGTAAGGTTGCTGCGCGCCTACCGCTTTTCGGCCACCCTGGGATTTGCCATCACCGCCGAGACCGAGGCGGCGATTGCCGCCGGTGCCCATCTGCTCAGCCGGGTCGCCGCCGAGCGGTTGAACGGCGAACTGCGGCAGATATTCTCCTCGTCCGCCACCACCGCTACCCTGCAGGCGATGGCGGCAAGCGGTCTGCTGCCAGAGCTGCTGCCGGAACTCTGTCGGGGGCGGGGGGTGGTGCAGCCGGAGTTCCACCACCTGGATGTCTTTGCCCACTCCATGCTGGCCCTGGCCATGATGGAGAGGCTCATCGCCGACCCGGGCTCCTCCTTTCCCGGCCAGGACGAAGAACTCCGCCGCTATCTGCACCGGGCCGACCGTCGCCTTGCCCTCAAGTGGGCCGCCCTCCTCCACGACATCGGCAAGCCGGCCACGCGGGGCGAGCACCCCAGGCAGCCGGGCCGGATCACCTTTCATCGCCATGACAGCGTCGGTGGAGAGTTGGTCGAGACCATTGCCGGTCGGCTGAAATGGAGTCGGAGCGATACCGCACTGGTGGCCGACATGGTCGGGATGCACATGCAGCCGTTCCACCTCTGCAACGTTCAGCGGGGCGGCGGCGCCGTTTCCCGCAAGGCGGTATTGAAACTCTGCCGCCGGGCCGGAGAGGAACTGGATGGCCTCTTCCTCCTGGCAATGGCCGACAGCCTGGCCGGCAAGGGGGAAAAGAGCCCGCTGCGGATGGAGGAGGAAGTGGCGGAACTCTATGTCCTGGTGAAGAGGCTGTATCGGGAACATATCCGCCCGGTCCTTACCGGGCCGCCGCTGCTCACCGGCCGGGATCTGATCGAGATATTTGCGCTCACTCCGGGACCGCTCTTTGCTGAACTGCTGGCTGGCCTGGAGGGCGCCCGGGTGGAGGGGGCGGTGGTGGACCGAGAGGGCGCAGTCGCCTGGGTTGCCGTTGCCCTTGCCGGTACAAGGGATGGGGTGGGCCAGCTTTCGTCTTGTCAAAGAAAACTAAATGGACTACAAGGTGCGTAAAATAAACGATTACTACGCGAAAAAGGCAAAAAAGGAGAACTATCCGGCCAGGTCGGTGTACAAGCTGGAAGAGGTTCAGGCCAGATTCCGCTTTCTCCGTCGTGGCGACAGCGTTCTCGATCTGGGCTGTTTCCCTGGCAGTTGGTCGCTCTTTGCCTCGCAGGAGGTCGGACCGAAGGGCGTTGTGGTGGGGATCGACCTGGAGCAAACCGACCAGGAGGTTCGCAGTGGCGGGGCACCGATCCACTGGCTCTGCGGCGACATCCGGGACCCTGCACTGGTACCGCTGGTGCGCCGTATCCGCCCCGCCTTCAAGGTGCTGATCTCCGATCTGGCCCCGAAAACCACCGGCAGCAGGTGGGCTGACGCCCAGCAGTCCCTGGCCCTGGTCCGGCACACCCTGGCCCTGGCCGGTGAGTTACTCCTTGAGCGGGGGCATTATCTCGGCAAGGTGTTTCAGGGAGAGGATTTCCCCCCCTTGGTGGAACAGCTCAAAGAGCGCTTTTCAACCGTCAAGGTGCTCAAGCCGAAGAGTTCGCGGGTGGAAAGCAGAGAGGTGTTTGTTCTCGGGATGGGCTTTCAGCGACCGGGAACGGAAGTTGTGAACGAGGAAGAGAACGAAACCGGCAATATTCTACAGGCGTGATTTTACAGGTGTGCTATGTCAGGACATTCGAAGTGGTCGACGATCAAGCGGAAAAAAGGGGCCATTGATGCCAAGCGAGGCAAGATATTCACTCGTCTGATCAAGGAGATAACCGTCGCCGCCCGCCACGGTGGCGGCGACCCGGAAGGCAATCCCCGGCTGCGGACCGCGGTCAATGCGGCCAAGGTCGAAAATATGCCCAAGGACAACATCGCCCGGGCGATCAAGAAGGGCACCGGTGAGATAGCCGGCGAGGTGTACGACGAGATACTCTACGAGGGCTATGGCCCCGGCGGGGTGGCGGTGCTGGTCGAGTGCATGACCGACAACCGCAACCGGACGGTGGCCGATGTCCGCCACTTCTTCGCCAAGAGTAACGGCAATCTCGGCGAGTTCGGCTGTGTCTCGTGGATGTTTGACAAAAAGGGGCTGATCCTGGTGGAGCGGGGCAAGACGTCCGAGGAGGAGATGCTTGACATCGCCCTCGAAGCCGGTGCCGAGGATGTGGTCGAGGAGGAGAACGAGTTCCAGATTTTCACCGCCCCCGAGGAGTTCGAGACGGTGCGGGCGGCCCTGGAGGAGCAGGGGCTGACCCTTCTCGAAGCCTCGGTGTCAATGGTGCCGAAAAACACCATCGAGGTGACCGACGAAAAGATCGCCCGCTCGTTGCTCAAGCTGATGGAGAGCCTCGAGGACCACGACGACGTGCAGAATATCTACAGCAATTTCGACATCGATGACGCCCTGATGGAGCAACTCTCCTAGCCCGGTGGAGCGCATTCTGGGGATCGATCCGGGAAGCCGGGTGACCGGTTACGGTCTGATTGACGCCGACCGGGGTCAGCTGTTCTTTGTCGCCTGCGGGGTGGTGAAGACCACCCCGAAATATTCCCTTTCAGAGCGGCTGAACGAGATCTTTACCGGAATCAACCAGGTGGTGCAGGTGCACTGTCCGGATGTGGCGGCGGTGGAGGAGGTCTTTCTGGCCACCAATCCCCGTTCCGCCCTGAAGCTTGGCCATGCCCGGGGGGCGGCGGTGGTGGCCTTGATGCAGAACGGCCTGGCGGTATACGATTACAGTCCGCGGGTGGTGAAAAAGGCGGTGGTCGGCTATGGTCAGGCCGGCAAGGAGCAGGTGCAGCATATGGTCAGGGTTCTGCTCGGCCTGACCGGCACCCCCAGTGCCGATGCCGCCGATGCCCTGGCAGTGGCCATCTGCCATGCCAACCAGTTGCATCTCTGCCTACCGTGAGCGGCAGGGACAATCGTAGCGGAGCGTATTGATACTGATGCGCGCAAGCGTGGGGGAAAGATGATCGCCACTTTACGGGGAAGGGTATTGAGCCGGTCGGCTGACCGGGCGGTGGTCGAGGTGGGTGGCGGCGTCGGCTATGAGGTGATCCTGGCCAGTGCCACCATCTCCCGCTTGCCCGAGACCGGGGGCGAGGTCTTTCTCCATATCCACACCAGTGTCCGGGAGGATGCGATAACCCTCTTCGGCTTCCTCGAAACTGCCGAAAAGGAGCTCTTCCTGATCCTGAAAACGGTCGCCGGTATCGGCCCGCGGCTGGCGGTGGCGATACTGTCCGGGATGCCGGTGGCGGAGATCTGCCGGGCGATCCTGGAAGGGGACAGCCGGCGGCTGACCGCCCTGCCGGGGGTGGGCCGGAAGATCGCCGAGCGAGTCTGTGTCGATCTGAAGGACAAGGTCGCCCACCTCGGCAGTGGTGCCATTTCCTCCCCCGGAGTGGCCGCCGGGGTCATCCCGGTGGCCGGTTCGGCGGTGGCCGATGCCTTTTCTGCCCTGAGCAATCTTGGTTACCCGGAGGCGGTGGTCCGGGGGGCCCTGGGGGCAGTGAAAAAACGGGTCGGTGAGGAGGCCTTCGCCGCCATGGTGGTGGAGGCCCTTATCCGTGAGGCCCTGCGGACGCTGGCATGAATATCGAAGAGGAAATGAGCGGTGAGGGGAGGCTGGTCAACCCCCGCAAAGAACCCCGTGAGCCGGCCAGTGAAAACGCCCTGCGTCCCCGTCGGCTCGAGGAGTACATCGGCCAGGAACAGGTACGGCGCAGCCTGGCCATTTTCATCCAGGCGGCCCTGGCCCGCCGGGAGCCTCTCGACCACGTCCTCTTCCACGGTTTTCCCGGTCTGGGCAAGACAACACTCTCCCATATCATCGCCAACGAGATGGGGGCGGGGATCAAGACCACCTCCGGGCCGGTGATTGAAAAGCAGGGCGACCTGGCGGCGATTCTCACTGGCCTGCAGGAAGGGGATGTCCTCTTCATCGACGAGATCCACCGCCTGAACCACGCGGTGGAGGAGATTCTCTATCCGGCCATGGAGGACTACCAGCTTGACCTGATCATCGGTCAGGGGCCGGGGGCCCGTTCGGTGCGGATGGATCTGCCCAGGTTCACCCTGGTTGGCGCCACCACCCGGACCGGGCTGCTTACCCCCCCCCTCCGCGACCGTTTCGGGGTGGTCCTCCGCCTGGAATTCTACACCCCGGAGGAACTGGTCAGCATCGTCGAGCGCTCCAGCCGTCTCCTCGGTCTGCAGGTTGACCGCAGCGGCGCCCTGGAACTTGGCCGGCGCTCCCGGGGCACCCCGCGCATCGCCAACCGACTCCTCCGCCGGGTTCGTGACTTTGCCGAGGTGGGGGGCCACCGGGTGGTCGACCGCGAGGTGGCCGACGAGGCCCTCACCCTTCTAGGTGTCGACCAGTTCGGCCTCGACGAGATGGACCGGCGGATTCTCTTGACCATCATCGACAAGTTCGCCGGCGGGCCGATTGGCCTCGATACCCTGGCCACTGTGGTCTGTGAGGAAAAGACCACCCTCGAGGATGTCTACGAACCCTTCCTCATCCAGTCCGGATTCCTGAAAAGAACCCCCCGCGGTCGGGTCGCCACCGCCGGGGCCTACCGGCACTTTCACCGCCGGGTGCCGCGCTCCCTGCAGCAGTCCCTTTTCGACGAATAGCCTCTGTCGCACCACCGCCTGCCATCCTCCTCTTTTTCGTCCTCTTCCTTCGCGGGGCATCCACTCTCCTTGCCGTCCGAAATGTTCCCACTTTCCACCACCAGAGTTCGGAAGGAAAATTTCTGCCATTGCCGGTGATCGCTAGACATCCCTCCGAAGAGCCTGAAAACACAAATAGAGTTGTCTGAAACAGGTCTTTTGGCAGGTGGCAGAGTGGCGCCCCTCTTCGTCTCTGAAAGGCCTTATCTGGTGGTCGAACCGGGATCACCCTCTACAGGTTGTGTTTATGCAGGACCTGATTCATTTTGATATCGCGCTGAAGTTACAATTATTTTTTTCTTGACACGGTCTCATCCCCTGCATTAATAAGGAGAACAGTGGTGTAAAGTGGGGCACGGTGGTAGTGGGGTGGCTGCCGGTGGTTTTTCCGGGGTGTCTTCCTTGATTCAGAGCAGATTCCGCAGCAGAACCGAACACAGTCTGGACGACAAGGGGAGGTTGAACTTTCCTACTCGTTTCCGGGAGGTCATGCGCCAAAGCGGTTCACAGACGCTGATGGTGGCACCGTGGAAGAGCCATCTTCGCGCTTACCCGGTGGCCGAGTGGGAAGCCCTGGAAACCAAGCTGCTCAGCGAAGGGGGAAGCCAGGCGGGAATAGCCAGCTTCGTTCGCTATGTGGTGGGTGGGGTGGTGGAATGTGCTCTCGACCGCCAGGGACGAATTCTGTTGCCGGCCGATTTGCGGCTTGATGCCGGACTCACCCGGGATGTGGTCCTCACCGGTATGATCGACTGGGTGGAGATCTGGGACCGGGATGCCTGGTATGCGGAAACCCGGGCAACCCGCGACAGTTTTGACCGGCACGAGGCGAGTCTTTCCCGGTTGGGGATATTCTGATGCCGGCCCAGGTGCCGCTGGAAGAGATCCATACCCCGGTACTGCTTGCCGAGTGCCTGCAGTTTCTCGCCCCGACCACGGGTAAGGTCTATGTCGACGGGACCCTTGGTCTGGGTGGCCATAGCGCTGCCCTCCTTGCCGGTTCTGCCCCCGATGGCCGGGTGATCGCCTTTGATTGGGATGAGGAGGCGATCCAGCGGAGTAGCCTGCGACTGGTCGCCTTTACCGACCGCTTGACCATTCTCCGGCGTAACTTTGCCGATATGTCGGAGGCCCTGGCCGAGTTGGGGGTGGCGGCGGTGGACGGTATCCTGCTCGATGTTGGTCTCTCCTCACTGCAACTCGACGATGCCGGCCGAGGCTTCAGTTTTCGTCAGAACGAACTTCTCGACATGCGCATGGACAGGCGGGGCAAACTCACCGCCCAGAGTCTGCTGGCCAGCTGTCGAGAGGAGGAGCTGGCTGATATTTTTTATTATTATGGTGAAGAAAGGCAGGCCAGGCCCATTGCCAGAAGGATAGTCGAGCAACGGGCCAAAGAGACCATTCGGACCACCGGTCAGCTGGCAGAACTGGTTGCCCGGGCGGTGCCGAAACGGTTTCACCCCAAGAAGATCCACGTTGCCACCAGGGTTTTTCAGGCCCTGCGGATAGCGGTCAACAGCGAGTTGGAAAATCTGGCCCGGGCGGTGGAGCAGGGGGTGGGCTGCCTGAAACCTGGCGGGGTCTTCTGCATTATCTCCTTCCACTCTCTTGAAGATCGGATTGTTAAAAGAAAATTTAAGGAAAACAAACTACTGGAAATTCTTACCAATAAACCGATATCCCCCGCCAGCGACGAGTTGGCGACCAACCCCAGGTCGCGCAGCGCCCGTCTGCGGGTGGCAAAAAAGAAAAATCAGCAGGAGAGCAAAACGCCATGACTATCTACAGCGCGACCCATCCCGGAGTGAGAACAGCAAGCAAACCCGGTCTGCGTCAGTTGTCACGGCTGCTGACGGCCCTTCGTGCCGACCTTCATTTACTGCCGGCCCTGGGCAGGACGCTGATGGTTCTGCTGCCGCTGGTCGTGGCAATCAACCTGGCCATAGCCGCCGGCATCGCCAACCTGGACCGCTCTCTGGCCGCGTCCGATGACCAGCGCCACCAGTTGATGGACCGGAATATCAGTCTGCTGGCAACCAAGGCCCGGCTTTATGCGCCCGACTCGGTGCAGAGCCTGGCGGCGACGAGGCTGGCCCTCTATCAACCCGGCGAGGAGCAGATCGGCAGGTTCAACCGGCGAACCGGCACTTTTTCCTTTAACTAGGGACACCATGGCAGAACATCCCCGTCTCGGCAGGGCACCGGCTTCGAGGGGGCGGTGGATGGTATTAAGTGCTGTTCTGCTCATGCTCCTGGGGGGAGGGGTCTGGTCACTTGAACAGCAATTCGGCTTGATCACCCTGGCCAGGGAGGGGCTGGCCGATGCGAAAAAGGGACTGGCCGGCAACGACCCCCGGCGAGGAGTAATTTACGACCGAAATCTCAAACAGATGGCGGTCAACATGCAAGAGGTTTCGGTCTATCTGCGCAGTCGAGAAATTGAGTCTATTCCCCATACCCTGGTGGAACTGGCCGGGGTTCTGCCGGTGGAGCGGCAACGGCTCCAGGAGCAGTTGGAGCGGGGGGAACTGCGTCTCTGGGCAGCCAGGGGGATCACTGAAGAGCAGGAGATGGCGCTCAAGGCGCTTCGTCTGCCCGGGGTCTATCTGCAGCGGGATGAGAAGAGGTACTACCCTGCCGAAAGCCAGGCTGCCCATCTGCTCGGCTATGCCGAGGAGGGGATTGGGCTGGCCGGGGTGGAATATTCGTACGACCGACTGCTTGCCGATCGCAAACAGCACCTGCAGCAGGCCAACAAACCGCTCCCGGCGGTGCAGGATCTGGTGCTGACTGTCGACTTGAAGATGCAGGCGGTCCTCGAACAGCTTCTTGATGCGGCAGAGACCCTCCCCGGTGTCGTCCAGTCGGCGGTCTATATGCTCGAAGGGGGAAGCGGTGAGTTGCTGGCCGCGGCCCAGCGTCCCTCTTTCAATCCCAACAGCTTTGCCGCCTACCGTCAGGAGGAGCGGCAGAACCTCTTTCTCCAGCCGATGCTCCTGCCCGGTAGGTTTCGCCTGCTGTTCCGTGATGCCGCCGCCATGATCGCCCAGGCGACCAGAGGGGAAGGGGTCGGGATATGGAGTCTGAACCCACTCGACAATGATCTGGGCAGCGCTCTCCGCCTCTGGGAATGGCTGGGCCTGGGGGAAATTCTGGAGACCGATTTCGAAGCCGGCGGCGCTAATCGACCGGTGCCGATGGCGGACCGGCTGGCACTAGCCCCTTTCGGGAAGGCCGCCGACTACGGCATGGTGCCGGAGACCAGCACCCCTTTGGGGGTACTCACTGCCCTCTCGGTGCTCTTCGGGGGGGGAGAGCAGGTGCAGCCCTTCGTAGTGAAAAAGATCGTCGATATCGAGACCGGCGAGGAGATCGTCCTCTCCCCCCGGCAGGATGGTAGGGCGGAGGGGTTGCCAGCCGATATCGTCGAAATAGCCGATATCGACGCCCTCCTCAGCCGGCAGGCGGAACCGGCACCGGCGCGGGCCCTTATTTTTCAGGATTCTCTTCTCGCTCGCCTTGAAGCCGGTCCATACTGGCGGCTGCAGGTCAGCCATCTGCTCTACGCTATCCTGCCGGCCGGAGGAGAGAACCTGCACCTCCTCCTCCTGCTCCACCGCGACCCGAAAATGGTGGCGGCCAAGGAAGATGGTGATGGCGACCATTTTGCCGCCACCCTCCGTCAGCTGGTGAGCGAGCGTCTGGAGCGGCTGTCAATGCTTCAGCAGGTAGGCAGGTCAGTGGCGGCCTATGTCATACCGGAAGAGGGAGAAGGGGGGAATTACCCGCTTTTTCCTGAAGAACTGGGGCCAGCGGGTGACAAGCCAACCACAGCCGACAGCCGCGAGGCGAGGCCGGGGATGCTTCCCGATCTCACCGGCTTCAGTCTGCGGAAAAGTCTGCGGCTGCTTCAAGGGCTGCAACTAGATATCAAGATCAGCGGTACCGGCTGGGTGGTGGGCCAGGAGCCTCCGCCCGGAACCCTGGTCAACCCGGGCCAGGAGTTTCGCCTGATCCTGCAAGCAAGCGAAAACCTCAATCTGGACAAGCTGTCAAAACGGCCGGCAGAATGAACGGTCGGCAGATGCCAGGCCCATTAGCCATTTTCCCGCCAGAAAACCTCAACCAGGAACCGGGCCATGTCTGCCGAACCTTCCGGCCATAGTCTCACCGAACTGCTGCAGGGTGTTCCCTACCAGGTGCTTGCCGAAGGGGACGCGGCCGGGTGGCAGCCGACCACGGTCACCGCTGACTCCAGGCAAAACTGTGCCGGGGCTCTCTTTATCGCCCTGACCGGCA
Source organism: Desulfobulbaceae bacterium (assembly GCA_011390165.1). Taxonomy (GTDB): domain Bacteria; phylum Desulfobacterota; class Desulfobulbia; order Desulfobulbales; family Desulfocapsaceae; genus Desulforhopalus_A. The sequence continues at coordinate 90,810 of JAABSV010000007.1, read as the reverse complement.
GCGGCAGTGACGGCCATGCCTTCATAGCCGCTGCCGTGGCCGCCGGATGTCGGGCGGTTCTCTGCCGGCAGGGCAGGCTCAGCCGGGAGGAGGCGGGCCGTCTGGGGGTAACCGTGCTGGCGACAGAGGAGACCGCCGTCGCCTACTCCCGGATCGCTGCCAATTTCTTCGCTCGACCGGCCGAGCACTTGCGGCTGGTGGCGATAACCGGCACCAACGGCAAGACCACTGTGAGTTATCTGCTCGAAGAGGTGCTGCGCCAGTGCGGTCAGCGCGTCGGGGTGATCGGCACGGTGGAAGTGCGTTACCCGGACCGAAACGGCCGGCAGTGCCGTTTTCCGGCCCGGCTCACCACGCCGGAACCCTTCGAACTGCACCGAACCCTCCGGGAAATGGTCGAAGAGGGGGTGGAATACCTGGTGATGGAGGTCTCCTCCCATGCCCTGACGCAGTCGCGGGTGGCAGGACTCCGCTTCACCGCCGCCGCCTTCACCAACATCTCCCGCGACCATCTCGACTACCACCAGGGAATGGAGGAGTATTTTCAGGCCAAGGCGTCTCTCTTCAGCAACTGTCTGGATGGCGACGGCGTGGCGGTTCTGCCCGCCCTGCCGGGGCGGGGGGAGACGGCTGCCTGCCTGCCGGCACTCTATCAGCTCTGTCGGCAGAAGGCCCTGCCCATCGTCAGCTGGGGTGAAGGGAAGGATGCCGACATCGCCCTGGTGGGGGTGAACGCCGGTCTCGGCGGCACTGACATCGATCTTCGCACCGCCGGTGGTTCGTACTCCCTGCACTCCCCTCTGCTGGGGCGGTTCAACATCGACAACATCCTCTGCACCCTGGCCCTGGGCTCTGCCCTTGGTCTTGCTGAGAAGCAGGTGGTTGCCGCGCTTGGCCGGGCCGGAGGGGCACCAGGACGGCTGGAGCGGGTTACCACCCCGGGTGAAGAGGGGGAGCCGGTGGTCCTGGTCGATTACGCCCACACCCCCGATGCCCTGGAGAAGGTGCTGCAGACCCTGGCGGCCCTGCCGCACCGCCGGCTCTTCACCATCTTTGGCTGCGGTGGCGACCGAGATCGGGGCAAGCGGCCGCTGATGGGGGAGATTGCCGCCCGACTGAGTGACGTGGCGGTGGTTACTGATGACAACCCGCGCAATGAGGACCCGGGGGCCATCGTTGCCGAAATCGTCTCCGGCTGCCGGCAGGGAGGGATGGTGGCCCGGGAAGCCGACTGGCTGATATCGGCAGGGGCGGGCGGACGGGGGTACCTGATACTTCGCGACCGGCAGCAGGCGATCGAGCTGGCGATCCGTGCCGCCGGGGCCGGCGATCTGGTGCTGATCGCCGGCAAGGGGCACGAAACGTACCAGCTGACCAGGGCCGGCAAGCGCGCATTCGATGACCGCCGGGTTGCTGCCGATGTCCTCCTCAACTGGACGGTGAACCGGGTGGTCACCGCCACCGCTGGTCGGCTGCTCTCCGGAGGTGACCAACCCCGTCTCCTCGGCCAGATCTTTACTGATAGCCGCCGTCCCTGCCCGAACGGCATCTTCGTTGCCCTGCGCGGCGACAACCACGACGGCCACCGCTATGTGGAGCAGGCCGTGGCCGGCGGTGCTCGCTGCCTGGTGGTGGAGCGGCCGCTCCCCCTGGCTGCCGACTTGGCGGTCGACCAGGTGGTGGTAGGCGACAGCCTCCGCGCCCTCGGAGATCTCGCCGCCTTCCGCCGTCGCCTGCTGGCCGAGGTGAGCCGGCCACTGGTGCTGGCCATCACCGGCAGCTGCGGCAAGACGACGGTAAAGGAGATGACTGCAGCGATCCTGGCCAGAAGATGGCCGGCCGGGCCGGACCATCCAGAGGAAACGGTCCTCAGGACCAGGGGAAACTTCAACAATCTTATTGGCTTGCCGCTCTCCCTTCTCCCCCTGGCGGTCCACCACAGGGCGGCGGTTCTGGAGATGGGGATGAACCGGGCCGGTGAACTGCTCCGGCTCGGGGAGATTGCCAGGCCGGCAGTGAGCTGCATCACTAACATCCACCCGGCCCACCTCGAGGAGCTGGTGGATATCGACGGGGTGGCCCGGGCCAAGGAAGAGCTTTTTGCCGCCACTGACCCGGACGGAACGCTGGTGGTCAATCTTGACGACCAAAAGGTAGCAACCATGGCGACCAGGTACCCCCAGCGGCGGATATGCTATGCCCTGGCCGGCGAGGCCAACGGCGTGCAAGCTGATCTCTGGGCCAGCGACCTGCAGGTCTCGACCGAAGGGGGGATCACCTTCACCCTCCACCGCCAGGAGAGCCAGGCTCCGGTGCGGCTGCATACCGTCGGCGAACACAACGTCAGTAACGCCCTGGCGGCAGCAGCCATTGCCACCGCCGCCGGTGCCGAACTGGCCGAGATCGTCGCCGGCCTGGCCGACTTTCGGGCCGGCGATAAACGGCTGTCGCTGGAGCCGGGACGGGACGGGTTGATGCTGCTGAACGACTGTTACAACGCCAACCCGGCCTCCATGGCCAGTGCGCTGAAGACCCTGCGGCAACTTGCCGGTAGCCGGCAGGCGGTGGCGATCATTGGCGATATGCTGGAACTTGGCGAGACCTCGGCATCGGCCCACGCTGGCATCGGCCGGTTGATTGCCCGCCTGGGGCTTGACCAGGTCGGGGTTGTCGGCAGGTATCGGCAGGAGGTTGTGGCCGGGGCGGTTGCCGCCGGTTTCCCCACGGCGAGGATCCGTGCCCTGGCCGACAAGGAGGCGGCAGGGGAGTGGCTCGAATCGATGCTGGCAGAAAAAACCCTTGTTGTTGGCGATCTGGTTCTGGTAAAGGCATCGCGAGGACTCCATTTCGAGACGATCGTCGCCCGCTTGCAGCCCCTCGAGAAGAGGGCTGCCGCCAGTCAACATTCCAACCCGGTCTGACACCATGCTGTACCATTTCCTGTACCCACTGCACACCACCCTCAGCGGCCTGAATGTCTTTCGTTACATCACCTTCCGCTCCATCGGCGGGGCGGTCACCGCCTTTCTGGTGGTGCTGATTCTCGGCCAGCTGTTCATCCGCCTGATGCGCCGACACCAGATCGGCCAGGTGGTCCGCGACGACGGGCCGGCCAGCCATTTGGCCAAGCAAGGGGTTCCAACCATGGGCGGGTTGCTGATCCTCTCGGCCATAGGTCTCGGCACGCTCCTTTGGGCCCGCCTGGACAGTGTTCTGGTCTGGCTGGTCCTCTTTGTCACCATTTTTTACGGTCTTATCGGCGCCTTGGACGACTGGCGGAAGATCAGCAGAAAAAATTCACAGGGGCTCAGCGCCCGCTGGAAACTGGTGCTGCAGATTCTCGGGGCCTCGGTGGTTGGTCTGTTCATCTTCCTCCACCCCGGCTTCGACGGCCACCTCAGCCTCCCCTTTGTGAAGAACGTCCAGCCGGATCTTGGCGGGTTCTACATTCTCTTTGCCATTCTGGTGATCGTCGGTTCCTCGAATGCGGTCAATCTCACCGACGGCCTGGACGGCCTGGCCGCCGGACCGACGGTGGTGGCTTCGGCAGTCTATCTGGTCTTCTCCTACCTGGCCGGCCATATTGTCCTCGCCGACTATCTGCAGATCCCCTATGTTGCCGGCAGCGGTGAACTGGCCATCTTCTGCGGCACCATTTTCGGCGCCTGTCTTGGCTTTCTCTGGTTCAACGCCTACCCGGCCCAGGTCTTCATGGGTGATGTCGGCTCCCTCGCCTTGGGCGGCGCCCTCGGGGCAATTGCCATCATCATCAAGCAGGAGTTCCTGCTGGCCATAGTCGGCGGGGTCTTTGTGATGGAGGCCCTGTCGGTGATCCTCCAGGTGGGTTTCTTCAAACTGACCAAGGGGAGGAGAATCTTTCTGATGGCCCCCTTCCACCACCATTTTGAGAAGAAGGGTTGGCACGAGCCGAAGGTGGTGGTCCGTTTCTGGATCGTCTCGATCATTCTTGGCCTTTTTGCCATTGCCACCCTGAAACTGCGCTGATGAACGAGCTGCCGAAAATAACCGCCAAAATGGTGGTCGGGGTGGTCGGGCTGGGGGTCAGCGGCCGTTCGGCGGTGGCCTTTGCCCTTTCCCGGGGTGCCGAGGTGCTGGTCTCGGAGAGCCGGCCAGCTGAGCGGCTGCTCGCTGAAGATGGCGCCCTGCTCGCCAGCCCAGGGGTGCATTGGGAGGCGGGTGGCCACAGCCTGGAGTTTCTCGGCCGGGCCGATCTGCTGCTGCTCGGGCCCGGGGTCGACCCACGGCTGCCCCTGTTTGAGGCCCTCCGCCAGAAGGGGGTGCCGGTCTGCGGCGAGTTGGCGGTGGTGGCGGCCGAGTTACAGGTGCCGCTGGTGGCGGTGACCGGCACCAACGGCAAGACGACGGTGACCACCCTGATCGGCGAATTGCTGGTGGCGGCAGGAAAACGGCCCTTTGTCGGCGGCAATATCGGTACCCCCCTCTACGAGTACCTTCGCGACCCCGGTGATGTCGAACTGGTGGTGGCCGAGGTCTCCAGTTTTCAACTGGAGGCGGCCGGCCGATTTGCACCGGAGGTGGCCGTGCTTCTCAACGTCACCCCGGACCATCTCGACCGGCATGGTCATCTGGCCGGCTACATCGAGGCGAAACGGCGCATTTTTGCCGGCCATGGGGCGGGCAGGGTGGCGATCCTGAACGGAGATGACCCAATCTGCCGGGAGATTGCCGAGGGCCTTGCCCCGCCTGCAGAGCTCTTCGGTGGCGGCGCCGACTGTGTCGCCCGGGTCGAGCCGCACCGGGTGACGCTTCGACGGGGTGAAGAGGTGGAAATCTACCCCTTGGCCGGCACCTCCCTGGAGGGGTTGCCCGGCAGCGCCAACGCCGCGGCGGCGATTTTAGCCGCCAGGGCCCTCGGCGCGCCGGCTACGGCGGTCTTGGCCGGTCTGCGGCGTTTCCGGCCCCTGCCCCATCGACTCGAGTGGGTTGCCGAGGTGGCCGGGGTGGCCTATTACAACGACTCCAAGGCGACCAACAGCGGGGCGGTACTGGCCGCCCTCAGCCGATTCCCCGGCCGGGTGGTGCTCATCGCCGGTGGTCGGGACAAGGGGGATGACTACCGGCTGCTCCGCCCGGCGGTGGCCGAAAAGGTTGCCGAGCTGATCCTCATCGGTGAGGCGGCCGGGCAGCTGGCGGCGGCGCTGGCCGACCTGGTTGGCACCCATCGGGCGGGGTCGATGGCCGAGGCGGTAGCCCTTGCCGCGGTACTGGCCCGGCCGGGGGATGTGGTTCTCCTCTCGCCATCCTGTGCCAGTTTTGACATGTTTGCCAGCTACCGCCACCGGGGTGAGGAGTTTCGCCGCGTGGTTCTTGACCTGGCCGGTATGGCGCTGGTGGGGGTGAGGGGATGAAGAGCGGCGAAGAGAGAGGGCTTCGTCTGCTGTTGACTGGTGGCGGTACCGGTGGCCACCTCTTTCCGGCCGTGGCAACGGCGGAAGAATTGCGGCGGCGCCGGCCGGAAAGCGAGGTACTTTTTATCGGCACCCGGCGCAAGGTTGACAGCGGCAGTCTCGCCGCCTATGGTTTTCCGGCCGCGACCATCTTCTCCTACGGACTGAAAGGCAAAAAACCGCTGGAACTGGCCAGGGCCCTTTTTGCTCTGCCCATCGGCTACCTGCAGGCCCTGCGTCATCTCCGCCTCTTCCGACCGGAGCTCATTTTCGCCGTCGGCGGCTACGTTACCGGGCCGGTGGTGGCGGCGGCAAAGACCCTGCGCCTGCCGGTGGTACTGCACGAGCAGAATATGGTGCCGGGGCTGGCCAACCGCAAGCTTGCCGCTCTGGCCGACCGCATATGTCTGTCGCTGCCCGGCAGCGAGGCCGCCTTCGACCGGCGCAAAACCCTCCTCACCGGCAACCCGGTGCGGCGGGACATTCTCGCCCTGGCCGGTCAACCGCTGCCGGAGTGGAGCGACGGCCGGCCAACCGTGGTCGTTCTGGGCGGCAGCCAAGGGGCGGGGCCGGTCAACCGGCTGGTGGTGGGGGCGGTGGCCCGGCTTGCCGCCGCCGGTAAAGCCTCCTTCCGGCTCGTCCACCAGACAGGTGAGCGGGATGTGGAGATGGTGGCCAGGGCCTACCGAGAGAGCCGGGTGGAAGCCCGAGTGGAACCTTTTTTTCGTAACATGGCCGGCCTGTACGAAGAGGCCAGTCTGCTCGTCTCCCGGGCCGGGGCGACCACGCTTGCCGAAGCGGCGGTGGCCGGCCGGCCGGCGATACTCATCCCCTATCCCTTTGCCGCCGACAACCACCAGGAGAAGAATGCTGCCCACTATGTCGCCGGTGGCGGCGCCAGGATGTTTGCCGAAGGGGATCTGACCCCGGAACTGCTGGCCGCCGAACTGGCCAGTCTGCTTACCGAGCCGACGACCCTCAGGCGGATGGGCGAGGCCATGGCGCAGCTGGCCATCCCCGATGCCGCCGCCAGGATAGTCGACTGCTGTCTCGCCACCTGCACCAAAGGACGCTGATGTACCGAAAAACAAAACATATCCATTTTGTCGGCATCGGCGGTATCGGGATGAGCGGGATTGCCGAGCTGTTGCTGAATCTTGGCTACAAGGTCTCCGGCTCCGATGTTCAGCTCTCGTCCACCACCGAAAGGCTGGCCGGCCTCGGAGGAGAGATCCGCCAGGGGCACCGGGCCGAGTGGCTGGCCGGTGCCGATGTGGTGGTTACCTCCTCGGCGATTCCCGCCGACAATCCGGAGGTGGAGAAGGCGAGAAGTGAAGGGATTCCGGTGATCATGCGAGCCGAGATGCTCGCCGAACTGATGCGTCTGAAGCGCTACGGGATCGCCATCGCCGGCAGCCACGGCAAGACCACCACCACCTCGATGGTCAGCTGGCTGCTGGCCAGCGCCGGCCTCGATCCGACCATAGTGATCGGCGGCAAGGTGGATGCCCTGGGTGGCAATGCCAAACTCGGGCAGGGTGAGTTTCTGGTCGCCGAGGCCGACGAGAGCGACGGTTCCTTTCTCAAACTCTCACCGGTGCTGGAGGTGGTCACCAACATCGATCTTGAGCATCTCGATTACTATCGTGATATCGATCACATAAAGCAGACATTCCTACAGTTCATCGACAAGGTTCCCTTCTATGGGGCGGCGATCGTCTGCCTTGACGACGAGCACATCGCCGATATCCTGCCGGCAATCAGAAAGCGGACGGTGACCTACGGCCTTACCGCCCAGGCCGATATCCATGCCGAGGCGATCACCTTCGCCGACGGCCGCAGCCACTTCACCCTGCACGGCCGGCAGGGAGAGATTGGCCGGCTCGACATCGGCCAGTCGGGGCTGCACAACATCTACAACGCCCTGGCGACGGTGGCTGTTGGCTTTGAGTTGGAACTCCCCTTCCCGCTCATCGAAAAGGGTCTGCGCAGTTTTGCCGGGGTGCAGCGACGGATGGAACGGAAAGGAGAGGCTGCCGGGATCACCGTGGTCGACGATTACGGCCACCACCCCACCGAGATCCGCGCCACCCTGACGGCGATGAAGCAGGCCTGGCCGCAGCACCGACTGATCGTCCTCTTTCAGCCCCATCGCTACAGCCGGACCAGGGCCCTGTTCAAAGAGTTCCAGACCTCCTTCCACCGGGCTGACTTTCTGGTGATGACCGAGATCTATGCCGCCAGCGAGGCGCCTCTTCCCGGCATCGACGGGGCGACGCTGCTTGAGGCGACCCGCATGCACGGCCAGCGCCACACCCTCTTTATCCCGGATGTGATTGACATGGCAAGAGAACTTCTGCCGATTTTGCAACCGGGTGACCTGGTGCTCACCCTCGGCGCCGGCAATATTGTCCGGGTGGGCGAGGAGCTGCTCACCCTGCTGGCCCGGGAAGAGGGGCGATGATGCGGCCGGGGCAGAGGCGACAGCTCGCCTCCCTGGTCTCCGCCCCGGTGCAGTGGGAGTGCCCTCTAGCCCCCTACACCACCTTTGCCATTGGCGGTCCGGCCACCGCTCTGGTGCGGGTGGAGAAGAGAGCGGAGCTGGCACCGCTGCTCTTTTTTTTGGCCGGCGAAGAGATTCCCTGGCGGGTGATCGGCCGGGGGAGTAATCTGCTGGTCAGCGATGAGGGCTTTCCCGGCGCGGTACTTCTTCTCGGTAGCGGCTTCCAGCAGATCGCCCCGGCGCCGGTAAAGGAGGACGATTCCTCCCGCCTGCTTCTGGTCGGCGCGGGTGCCGGCCTGGCTCACCTGGCCCATACCGCCACTCGGGAAGGGCTGAGCGGGGTTGAGTTTGCCGCCGGCATCCCGGGCACGGTGGGTGGGGCAGTGGTGATGAATGCCGGTGCCTGGGGTGCCGATATCGGCTCACTCACCGCGGCCGTCTGGCTGGTTTCCGCCGATGGGGGAGAGCGGCTGTCGGCGGCGGCGGGGGAGTTGCAGTTCGCCTACCGTTCCTGGCCTGGTTTTCTCCCTTGGCGGGGGCGGGCGGTGGTGGTCGCGGTGCAGCTTTGCCTGCATCCGGACGAGCCGGAAAGGATTGCCGGCCGCTGCCGGAAATACAGGGAGAAGAGGCAGGCCGGACAGCCTTCCGGCCTGGGCAGTGCCGGCTCTTTTTTCAAAAACCCGTCAGGTGACAGTGCCGGCCGGTTGATTGAGGCCTGTGGCCTGAAAGGGGTCCGGGTGGGGGGGGCGATGGTATCGGAACGGCATGGCAACTTCCTGGTCAACACCGGTGGGGCAACTGCCCGGGATGTTCTGCAACTGATGGAACTGGTTCGCAAGCGGGTAAAAGAGGCAAGCGGCGTGGAACTGGAGCCGGAGGTGCACCTGTTATGAGGCGGACAGCCAACAGCAAGCGGGGAATCTTCAGCTGGCTGAGAGGGCTGATTGGCCGGCGGCCGGGGGGAAGCCCCTACCCTAGCCAGGAGGTACAGCGCCATTCGGGCAAAAGGGGGACTGCGACTGCTACGGTCGCTGCCGCCTTTACCTCCTCCAGCCGCAATACCGCCAACAGAGCCAATGCCCTCTATACCGGCAGCTTCAAGTCCAGTACCGGCGGAATGGGCCTTTGGGCCGCCATCGGCCGCTTCCGACAGCGGCGTCGGAGCCGGCCGGAGAGTGGGCCGTTGCCCGGCAGCGTCTCCGCTGCCCGCCGTTTTGCCTGGTTTCGCCTGATGGTGGTGATTCTGCTGGTGCTCAGCCCGGTCCTCTTCGTAACCCTTGGCGGTGTCGAGCGGATCCAGCGTGGGCTGCAGGCGGTTGCCTTCTTTCAGATCACCGATCTCCAGTTCAGCGGCAACTCGTTGCTCCGGGCCGATGAACTCCGCCAGCAGACGGGGGTGACCCTGCACCGGACCAGCATGATCGGCCTCGACCCGGAAGCGATTGCCGCCCGACTGCTGGCTAACCCCTGGCTCGCAGAGGTCAGCGTGGAGCGTGATTTTCCCTCGTCCCTGCGGATCAGTGTGGTGGAAAACCGGCCCATTGCCCTGCTCCATGCCGATGGTAACGGGGGCGAACTGGTCTATCTTGACGGCCACGGCACCCCCTTTCTGGCGGTGACACCGGAGGCCGATGTCGATTACCCGGTGATCACCGGGGTGACGGCCATCGTCGACCCACAGCAGCGGCAGGAGGCTCTGCGTGAGGCACTGCAGTTCCTTCGCCGGGCCCAGGGCAACAACCCCCATCTGCCGGCCCAGGCCATCTCAGAACTGCATCTTGGCGGCGACGGCAGCCTGGTGGTCTACCTGGTCGAGTACCCCTTTCCGATCTTTCTCGGTACCGGCGAGATGAGCCGGAAGTATTCGCGTTTGGTGGAGGTGTTGAAGGAATTGTACAAGAAGCGGGACGGTCGGGAGCTGCTCTCCCGGGTCCGTTACATCGATATGGAGTATCTCCAGGACAAGGTGCTGGTGGCACAGAGCGATTCGGGTTGAGAAACGGCATGAGCGAAAAGAATCTACCGACAGTGGAGAATGGCGCCGATGATGGCACCGGCCGGGATGAGCGGGAGGGCGGGGAACTGGTCATTGGCCTGGATATTGGTACGACCAAGATCTGCTGCGTGGTCGGGGAGGTGTTTGCCGACCAGATTGAGGTTGTCGGGGTGGGGACCGTCCCCTCCCTGGGCCTGAAAAAGGGGGTGGTGGTCAATATCGAGAGCACAGTGAACTCGATTAGACGGGCGGTGCAGCTGGCCGAAGAGTCGGCCGGCTATGACCTTCGCTCCCAGTACGTGTACGTCGGGATAGCCGGTAACCATATCAAGGGGTTCAACAGCCCGGGTATCATCGCGGTCAACAACCGGGAGATCAAGCAGGCCGATATCGACGAGGTGGTAGCGGCGGCCAGGACGGTGAAGATATCGGAAAACCAGCGAATCATCCATGTAATGCCACAGGAGTACATGGTCGATGACCACACCGGCATCCAAAACCCCCTGGGAATGACCGGGGTCCGACTGGTGACCAACGTCCATATCGTCACCGCTGATATCGGCGCGGTGCACAACCTGGTCACCTGCTGCGAGAAGGCCGGCCTGCATGTCGCCGAACTGGTTCTCGAATCGATCGCCTCGGCCTGTTCGGTGCTCAGCCGTGACGAGATGGAGCTTGGCGTCGCCCTGATCGACATCGGTGGCGGTACCACCGACCTGGCCGTCTTCTGTGACGGCACCATCCGCCATACCTGCGAGATCGGCCTGGGCGGCCACAATCTTACCAACGATCTTTCGGTGGGGCTGCGGACCCCGCTCCAGGAGGCGGAACGGTTGAAGGAGGATTTCGGTGGCGCGATCGCCTCCCTGATCAGGCCCAACCTGGTTGTCGATGTCCCGACGGTCGGTGACCGGGAACCGCGCAAGGTGACCCAGAAGGTGCTGGTCGACATTCTCGAGGCACGGATCATCGAGATTCTCGAGATGATGAATCGGGAACTGGTCACTTCCGGCCAGAAGAACAAGATCAACGGTGGCGTGGTGTTGACCGGTGGGACCGCTCTCTTGGCCAACCTGGTGGAACTGGCCGAACAGATTTTTGATCTGCCGGTGCGGATCGGCTACCCGGGCGGCATTACCGGTAAGGTGGACGAACTGCACAGCCCGCGCTGCACCACGGCCACCGGCCTGGTTCTCTACGGCCGGAACAAACGACGGGAAATTGCCAGGCAGGACCCGGGGATTATTGGCAGACTAAAGGAATGGTTGAAAAAAGTGATGTAACCGGGGTTGTTTTTTTGTTTGAGTGCCGGCCCCATGGTGCTATAGTGACCAACTGAGTCGATCGCGACAGCGGTTGCCGTCAGGAAGAATAGAGGGGGCAATATGGAGTTTCGAATGGTTGAGACAGAGGGCGTTGCGGTAGTCAAGGTGATTGGGGTGGGTGGAGGCGGTGGCAATGCCATCAACACCATGGTCGCCAACCAACTGCAGGGGGTACAGTTTATTGCCGCCAACACCGACAAACAGGCCCTGCGCCACTCCCGGGCGGATATCTGTTTGCAACTGGGACCGGGGATTACCAAGGGGCTTGGCGCCGGCGCCGACCCAGAGACCGGCAGTATTGCCGCCATGGAGTCCCTCGAGGAGATTCGTGAGGCCCTCAAAGGGGCCGATATGGTCTTCGTTACCGCCGGCCTCGGCGGCGGCACCGGTACCGGTGCGGCACCGGTGGTCGCCAAGGCGGCCAAAGAGATGGGTGCCCTGACCGTGGCGGTGGTCACCCGTCCCTTCTCCTTCGAGGGCAAGCACCGTTCCCGCAATGCCGAGGAGGGGTGGCAGCAGCTGCAGAAATATGCCGACACCATCATCACCGTACCCAACGACCGGCTGCTCTCGGTAATGCAGAAAAACAGCCGGCTGTCTGACATGCTGGCGATGGCTGACAATGTTCTCCTCCAGGCGGTGAAGGGGATAACCGACCTGATCAATGTGCCGGGCCTGATCAATGCCGATTTTGCCGACCTGCGCACCGTGATGCGTGAGGTCGGCCCGGCGATAATGGGTGCCGGCTCCTCTGCCGGTGAGCATCGGGCGGTGGAAGCAGCCCGACGGGCAATCGACAACCAGCTGCTGGAAGATTTCGGCATCGACGGCGCCCGTGGCCTGCTGATCAACATCTCGGCCTCCACCGAATCCTTCACCATGTCCGAGTTCATGGAGGCCTCGGCGTTGATCCAGAGCAAGGTCGATGAGGAGGCCAAGGTGGTTATCGGTGCCCTCTACGACGACTCCCTCGGTGACGAGATGCACGTCACGGTGATCGCCACCGGGGTGGGTGGAATGGCCGGCAAGAAGGAGACCATCAACCCGGTGGAAGACCATATGCGCAAACCGGCCAAGCCGGTGGAACCAGTGGTCAAGGGGGCCCCGGCCCCCCCCAATCGCCACCCGCGGGTGGCCCGTTTACCCGGATCCAATTTTGATACCCTGGACAACTTTGGTTCCTCTGCGCCAGCGGAAAACAAGGGGGGAGGTTCGGTCAACTGGAACGACGAATACCTGGAGACCCCGACCTACCTGCGTAAAAAGGCCAACTGAGTGACACTCCCGGCCGGTGCGCCGGTGGCCGTCCTGATCGGCTCCAGCCGGGGCCCGGGGTGACTTGCCGGAATGCGGGCCGGCGACAGCTACCGCTACCGAGGTGTTGGCGTGATACGAAGACGGAGCAGCGCTGATTCCGGTCAGGCGGCGGCGGTGGAGCGAGAGCGTCTGCGAGCCGGGCTGGGGCCGTTCAAGCTGGTCAAATATTTTTCCTTTTCCAGCCTCGGGGTGATTCTGGTCTTCACCCTCCTCCTCTCCTGGCTGATCTCCAACAACGCCCGCAAGGTGATGCTGGAGCAGAACGAAGAGTACTCGCTGCTCCTGGCCGAGAACCTTAACCAGCAGGTGTTCCACCGTTTCGTCCTGCCGGCGGTGCTCCGCTTTGGCGGTATCGCCCTGCGCAAGCCCGAGCAGTTCGAGATGCTCGACCGGATAATCAAGGGGGTTATTCAGGGACTGAAGATCGATTCGGTGACCATCTACGACTCAAGCGTCAACATCATCTCCTATTCCACCCTGCCGGAACTGGTGGGGAAAAAGGATCTCGGTGCCGACGAATACCGCACCGCCCTCAAGGGAATCCCCAACTCCCGTCTGCGCTATTCCGGTTCGGTCTTCAGCCTCCTCCACATCACCAGCGAGGTGCAGTGCGAACTGAAGACCTTCATCCCCTTCCGCCAGGTCCGCCGGGATGGCGAGGGCAGTGACCTGATCATGGGGGTGATCGAAATCGAAAAGGACCTCTCCCACAATTACAGCAATATCCTCCGTTTCCAGGGGCGGATCATGATCCTCTCCAGCCTGGTGATGGCGGTGCTTTTTCTGGTTCTCCGCTCGATCGTCTCACGGGCCGGGGCGATCATCGAGAAGCGGGCGGTGGAGCGACTGCGGCTGGAAGAGAAACTGAACCAGGCGGAGCGGCTGGCCCATCTCGGGACCATGGTGGCTACCGTCAGCCACGAGATCAAAAGCCCTCTGGGAATCGTCCGCAGTACTGCCGAAATCCTTGAAAAGAGAATCAAAAAGATTGCCCCGGGCAATGAACATCTGGCCAGAATCGTTGTCGAAGAGACCATCAGGCTGAATGCCATCGTGGTTGAGTTCCTCGATTTTGCCCGCCCTCAGGAGCCCCGGCTGGAGCCCGGCCAACTAAACGATGTAGTGCTTCGGGTTATCGACTTCATTACCGCTGAACTGAAACGGCAGCAGATCGAACTGGTCACCGACCTCACCCCCGGGCTCCCCTCGGTCCTCCTCGACCGGGAACTGATTTACCGGGCCTTGCTCAACATCGTGGTCAACGCCCTGCAGGCCATGGAACAGGGAGGGCGGCTGCAGTTGAGCACCAGTTCCCCGCCGGCCGGCGGCTGTGCGGTGGTGATCAGTGACAGCGGCAAGGGGATCGCCAGCGACAAGCTCGAGCTGATCTTCCAGCCCTTCTACAGCGACAAGAGCAAGGGGACCGGTCTCGGTCTGGCAATCAGCAAGAATATCATTGACCAGCATGGGGCGGAGGTGGCGGTGGAAAGTGCTGAGGGGGAGGGGGCAAGCTTCCGGATCACCTTTCCGCCTGCCCGTCATATGGCCTGATAGCGGCACCGGTGGTGGTGGCAGCAGGCGGCAATCCGGCAGGACTATCAGTAACAAGGAGAGAAGATGAGCATGGAGAAGGTGGTAATTGTTGGCGGGGTGGCGGCTGGGCCGAAGGCGGCCTGTCGGGTCAGAAGGCTGATGCCCGATGCCGAGGTGACGATGATTGATCAGGACAGCCTCATTTCCTACGGCGGATGCGGCATACCCTATTATGTCGGCGGCGATGTGGCCGACGAAAAGGAACTCCGTTCCACCAGCTTCCACATGCTCCGCGACGAGCGTTTTTTCACCGAGGCCAAGGGGGTGACCACCCTCACCAGCACCAGGGCAGTGGCCATCGACCGTCGGCACCAGGTGGTCGAGGTAGAGGATATGGCCAGTGGTGAACGGCGGGATATTCCCTACGACAAGCTGCTTCTCGCCACCGGCAGCCGGGCCGTGGTCCTGCCCATTGCCGGTGCCGATGCTGCTGGGGTGTTTACGGTCAGCGATCTGCACAAGGCGATCGCCATCAAGGAGATGATCGCCCGGGGTGAGGTCTCCCGGGCAGTGGTGATTGGCGGCGGCGCCATCGGTATCGAAATGGCCGAGGCCCTCACCGATCTCTGGGGCGTGGAGACGGCACTGCTGGAGTTCCAGAACCAGTTGCTGCCGAGGGTGGTGGACTGGCCCTTTGCCACCATCCTGGAAAACCAGCTGCGAGAGCACAGCGTCGCAGTCTATCTGAACGAGGGGGCGGAGGAGATTGAGGTCGCAGACGGCCGGGCGGTGGCGGTGCGCACCAGTCGGCGGACCTTGCCCGCCGATCTGGTGATCATGGCGGCCGGGATTCGTCCCCGCAGCCGGCTGGCAGCGGAGGCTGGCCTGCTCGTTTCCCCCGCCGGCGGTATTCTGGTCAATGAACGGATGCAGACCTCAGACCCGAGGATCTTCGCCGCCGGTGACTGTGTCGAGATTGCCCATCTCGTCTCCGGCCGGCGTTTTGTCGCCCCCTTCGGCAGCATGGCCAACAAGGAGGGACGGGTTGCCGCCGACAATATCGCCGGAATACCCTCGCGCTTTGCCGGTGGGGTCGGTAGCTTCATCGTCAAGGCCTTTGATCTGGCGCTGGGCTGTGCCGGGCTCAGTCTGGCCTCCGCCCTTCAGGAGGGCTTTGATGCCGATGCCTCGCTCTCCTCGCCCGCCGACCGGGCCCACTTCTATCCCGGCCACGGAATTCTCTGTCTGCAGCTGGTCTTCGACCGGCGAAGCCGTCGCGTCCTGGGCATACAGGGGACCGGGCCGGTCAACGATGCCCTGGCCGGCCGCATTGATGCCGCTGCCGTGGCAATCAGCGCCGGCGCCACCATCGATAGCTTCGGCAATATCGAGATGGCCTACTCCCCCCCCTTCTCTTCGGCCATCGACCCGCTCAATGCCGCCGCCTATATCGCCGACAATCTCTGTGCCGGCCTGATGCGGCAGATAACTGTGGCCGAGTTCCTCGCCTGGGGAGCCGAACCGGCCAGCCGGCCGGACTGGCTGGTCGTCGATGTCCGCCACCCCAATGAGTCGCAGCCCTTTGCCGAGCGCTTTGGCCCCTCCCTCTGGTACCCATTGCCCTACGACCAGATACGCCGGCGCCATGAGGAGTTGCCGGTGGGGAAAACGCTCATCATCGTCTGCAACGCCGGCAGCCGGTCCTTCGAGGTCCAGGTGGCCCTTGACCAATTTGGCCGGCGTGACAACCTCGTCCTGCCGGGAGGGATGTATGTGATCCACCGGCTGGCGCCGGCCTGGCTCGCCGGCCTGTAGGATGCCTTGAAAAATTCGAATTACCGTTCAAAATCAAGGCGAGAAAAAACAATTTGCCGCAGGCATCTATTTGATATTCCATGAACAAATTGTTTTCGTTGAACGCAGAGATCGGGCGGAAATACCATTTTTCAAGGTTGCTTGTAGCCTTTCGGTGGGCCGCCGGACAGAAAATCTGCCCGACAGGCAGGGATGGAAGCGGTCACCAGAATGAGGGCCCGGCAATCGGGCCACTGAGCAGATAACAAGGAGTCGGAGCGAGTCATGGCCACTGTCAACGCGCAGGATATGATCGAGGAGCTGCAGGCAAACATCAAGACCGGTGACGCGCTGAAGGCGCAACTGGTTCTGGCTCACCTTGAGGAGGTGGACGAGAAGAGCCGCAACCGGCTGCTCTACCTCCTTTCCCGGGCAGAGATTGAGTTTGCCATTCCCCTCTTCCTCTACCTGCTCACCTATCACCTGCGCGTTGCCGAAGAGATGCCGGCCATTCGGGAAACCTTTCTCTCCATGCTTCTCGCCCAGCCGGAAAAACTTCTTGATTTCCTCACCTCTCCGGCCATCCGGGACAAAACCGAGCTGATCCGGGTGGCCGGAGAGCTGCGCATGGAGGAGGCGACCCCGATCCTGCTGGAGACGATCGCCGCCTCCGAGGACGAGGCCGAGATCCACCTCCTCCTCGAGACCCTCGGGCAGATCGCTGACCCTTTGGCGATCAATACCCTCACCGATTATCTCTATGCCGCCAACCGCGAGCTGATCATGGCCGCCACCCAGTCCCTCGGTCAGGTCGGCACTCCCTCGGCGATGCACCGGCTGGCGGAACGGATGGGGACCGACAACGAACTCGACTATCTCATCCTCTCCATCTTCTCCGAGGTGCAGGACCAGATCTCCCTGGAAAAACTGAACGATACCATCCGCTCGCACTATGCGCACATGCGCACCTTCGCCAAGTCGGAACTGACCCGTATCGGGCCGAAGGCGGTGCCGGTACTGATTGACAACCTGCTCCACGACGACCCCGACTTTCTTATCCACACCCTGAACATACTCGGCGAGATCGGCGACGAGTCGGCGGTGGTGCCAATCCGCAAACTCCTTGCCAACGAGCCGAGGAGTGCCAATGTCCGTTTTGCTGCCTATGAGGCCCTCGCCCTTCTCCCCCTGCGCAAAGGGGCCTATACCCTCACCGCCGGCTTGACCGACCCGGAAGACCATGTCTGTATTGCCGCCGCCCGGGCCATCGACAAGAACTTTTCGCAGATTCTTGGGGCCGGGATCAAAAATCTTCTCCGGGGGCCGGAGCGGGAGGCTCGCCACATTGCCAAGATCGTCGCCAACGCCCAGGTGGATAACCTCTTTCTCTATCTGGCCGACGACGAGATTTTCCAGGAACTGGCCCTGGTCTATCTTCCCCATGCCCACAAGGATATCCGCAACCACTACCGGCAGTTGCTGCTTCAGGCGGGCAAGAGGGAGTTCGCCGACAAGCTGCGCGGTGACGAGGAACTGCAGCGCCGGCCGAAGGTGGTGGCGGTGGACGACTCCCGGATGATTCTCAACATCTACAAGGCGACCCTGCACGAACTCGGCTACGACCCGGTGCTCTTCGAGTTTCCCGCCTCAGCCCTGGAATGGCTGCGCCGGGAAAAGCCGGCCATGGTCCTCACCGACCTGAACATGCCGGGGATGACCGGTATTGCCCTGACCCGGGAGATTCGCCGGCTCTACCGGCCGGAGCAGCTACCGATTATCATGGTTACCACCCAGAACGAGAGCCAGGATAACGAGGCGGCACGGCAGGCGGGAGTCAACACCATTCTCCACAAGCCGTTTAACGCCACCAGCCTTGGTGCGGCGATGGGTTCATTGAGCGGGGCGGGCTGAGTGGATTTCCCCCGTCTTGCAGCGGTTGCCGGCGGGTTGAGTACCGGGGCCGTTACCGAGAGGGGGGGAGGAGCGCGGCCATGGCTGAGAAATGGCCGGCAACATCGCGGGGGTGGTGGGCGTCGGAACCGAAGAGCAGTTCCAGGGAAAGTTCCCTCGCCATGGCCAGAATCCGCCGGTTGGGAAAGATTTCACCGCGGATATGCAGTCCGGAGGTATTCACCTCCAGGGCTACCCCCTTTTTCCGCATCAGGCGGAGCAGGGTGGCGATCTGCCCATAGTGCTCCTCCTCCAGCCGGATTTCCGGGAGGAAACGGAGGGCCGCGTCGAGGTGGCACACCTTGCTGGCCGGAAGGCTCTCCACCCCCTCGGTGAGGGTGTGAAAGTACTGGCTCAGGAGCCTTGTCGGCCCATATTGTCGGGCCCGGCGGAGGGTATCGGGGTGACGGCTGAAGAGGTTAAGGTGGTCATGGCCCGGTTCCGGGCGGAGAAAGTGGCATGAGATGCCGATCTGCGCCCAGGGGTGGGCCAGCAGGCGGGCCCGCAGGGTGTCGCGACACTCCGGGTTGTAGCCACACTCCACCCCGAGGCCGATTTGCAGCCGCCGGCCGTACTCCTTCTGCAGCCGCTCTCCCTCACGGAAATAGTAGGCGAACTCCTCGGCAACGAGCCAGGTTCTCTTCCGGTCGTCAATCCCTTCTTCCATATGTTCGAGAAAAATCAGCTCGTCCAGTCCGGCCTCGATTGCCGCCAGGACATACTCCTCCATCTCCCCCTCGGCATGGCCGCAGAGGCGGGTATGGACATGGCTGTCACTGCCCGGGATGGGCTGGTACTGGCCGGGAGGGGCGGGCATGGTGGCCAGAGCTACGGCGATCGGTCAAGCATTGCCGCGGGGAAAAAAGTGGAGCACCCCGTCGATATCTGAAGTGTCACAGACATGGCCGAATTCGGTTTCGAAATCGAAGTACTCTTTGATTCCGTCGAGCCTGAGGGCCAGGGCGGGGCCGTCGGGGAGGTGGTAGATGACTGTGTCGACACCACGTAAGTCTATCGGACGATAAAATAATTTCATGCGCTGGAGGTCCTCGTCAGGCCGGTTTGCGGAGTGGAGGGATGGGGCTATCCCCGGCAAAGCATCGTGACATATACGCAGTATCGACAAAAACTGCAAGGGAAACCGCCAGCCCGGCAAAGAGCGGCAGGTTGAAGAGGCTGATGGTCGGCGAGAAGAGCCGCCGGCCCCGGGAAGAGTGAGGGGCAAACGGAACGGCTCGCCGGTGAAGGTGGTGACAGGGTGGGAGGGAAATGGGTTTACACCAGGGACGGAGAGGTTTATTATGGCGTGCTGTCCACGACCTGTTTCGCCACCCTCCGGCGCCTTTGCCGGTTTTGGTGGTTTCCCTCTGCCTGTTCCCCTCTGTCTGTATGGTGCCGTGATGAGTCAAGAAGGCAAGAACGATGGTGTTGCCCCCTTTGCAAAAATCCAGTTCGGCAAGGAGAAGAACCCCTCCTCCATCGAGCCGAAGAAGCTGACCCTGGACAGCCCGCTGAAATTCCGCTGTCATCCCGGGGTTCGCTGTTTCACCGCCTGCTGCGGCGGTATAAAGATTGTCCTCACCCCCTATGACATCCTCCAGTTGACCAGACGGCTGGGGGTTTCCGCCCCGGAGTTCCTCCACATCTACACCGTTCCCACCTACCTGGAAAAGACCGATATGCCGGGGGTGATGCTGAAGCTGCGGGAGGAGGACAACAAGTGCCCCTTCGTTACTCCCGAGGGATGCACCGTCTACACCGACCGGCCCACCGCCTGCCGCTATTACCCGGTGGGAATGGCCGATTTCCATGAAGGGGGCAGCCGTGACGGCGAGGGGAGGGAGCAGGGGAGCCGGGAGGAGAATTTCTTTTTCATCGTCCGTGAAGAGCACTGCAAGGGCTTTGAGGAGGAGAAGAACTGGACCATCGGCGAGTGGCGGGCCGATCAGGGGGTCGATCTGCGCGACGAGATGAACCGAGATTGGCTGCGGCTGGTGATGCGGCGAAAATCCTTCGGCCAGCAGGCCACCCTGTCGGAACAGGCGCGACGGATGTTCTTCATGGCCTCCACCGATCTGGCCACCTTTCGCAAGTTTATTTTTGAGAGTTCCTTCCTGTCGATTTACGAACTGGATGAGGAGACCATTGCCGCCATCCGCGAAGATGATGTCGCCCTGATGCTCTTCTCCTTCAAGTACCTGGCGGCCACCCTCTTCGGGGTACAGAGCCTGAAAATCAGGGAAGAGAAGATCAGGGAGAAGGTGGCCGAGTTGAAGGTGCGGCAAGGTCAGGCGGTGGAGGAGTCGATCAGGGAGTATGAGGCGTTAAAGGCGGAGGTGGCGGCCGGCAGGAGTGCCGGGCCGGGGGACTCTGCCGGGCCGGCCAAAAAGGGGTAGCAGCCGCTACCGGCGGCGGGATGCGGGAAGGAACAATGGTACCCATTGCCGAAGCGGAACTCGAGGCCCTCCTGACCCTCTTTGCCGAGTGCCGGGAGTTTGCCTTTTTCGACACCTCCCGCCCTGACCGGGAGAACAGCCAGTCCCTGCTTTTCCTTAACCCCCGTGACCGGCTGCGCTGCCGCGCCGGTGAGGACCCCCGCAGCTATCTCGATTCCCTTCAGCGCTGCCTCGACCAGGGTTTGTATCTGGCCGGCTGGCTTGCCTATGAGTTTGCCACCCTCCTCGAGCCCCGCCTGCAGCGGCGGGACCTGGCTGCCGGCGGCGGAAAAAACCCGGTTGTCGCCGATTTTGCCGTCTACACACCTCCCCACCGTTTCGACCATGGCAGCGGCGAACACGACTTTCCCCTCCCTCCGCCGGCGCCGCCTTCGGCTCGGCACTACCGCGTGGCCGATCTCGGTGCCAACATGGAGCGGCAGGAATTCCTCCAGGCCATCGAGCGGGTTCGGGCCTACATCGGGGCCGGGGACAGCTATCAGGTCAACTACACCATGAAGCTCCTCTTCAGCCTCCATGGTTCCCCGGAGGGACTGTACCAGAGTCTGCGCCGCAACCAGTCGGTGGCCTACGGGGCCTTCCTGCGACGGGGCGGGGAGCGGATTCTCTCCTTTTCGCCGGAGCTCTTTTTTCGCCGTAGTGCCGGACAGGTCATGGTTCGGCCGATGAAGGGGACCGCCCGGCGGGGCCGGTTCGCCGCCGAGGACCGGCAGCGGGCCGAAGAACTGGCCCGGGACCCGAAGAACCGGAGCGAGAACGTCATGATTGTCGATCTCCTCCGCAACGACCTCTCCCACCTCCTGCACGGCCACGGCCCGAGCCGGGTGGCGGTGCAGGAACTCTTTACGGTTGAGCCCTACGAGAGTCTGCTGCAGATGACATCGACTGTCCAGGCGGATGGACCGGGTTTGCGCCAGCTGGCGGTGGGGCAAATATTTCGGGCCCTCTTCCCCTGCGGCTCGGTCACCGGTGCCCCGAAGATCCGTACCATGGAGATCATCGACGAGTTGGAGAAGGGACGGCGGGGAGTTTATACCGGGGCGATCGGTTACCTGGCCCCGGACAATACGGCGGTGTTCAATGTGCCGATCCGCACCATCCATCTGCAGGGCGAATGCGGCGAGATGGGGATCGGTGCCGGTATCACCTACGCTTCTCGGGCCGTCGATGAGTGGGAGGAGTCGCTGTTGAAGGGGCGCTTTCTCACCCACCCGCAGCCCGCCTTTTATCTCTTTGAAACCATCCTCTGGCAACGGGGCGGCGGTTATTGGCTGCTCGAGCGCCACCTTGCCCGGCTGGATGAGGCCGCCAATTTTTTTCGCTTTGCCTTCGACCGGCAGGCAGTGCTGGCGCGGCTGGCCGATGAGGAGGAAAATTTTCACGCCGACTGTTACCGCCTTCGGCTGGAACTGGCCAAAGATGGTGCTCTTCACCTTACCTCATCACCCTGGCAGCCACCGCTGGTCACCACTCTTTTCTCCCATCCCGGGCCGGTAGTCGCCGCCGAACTGCCGTTGGTGGATTTTGCCACCCGGCCGGTTTCCACCGACAGCGCCTGGTGTTTCCACAAGACCAGTCGTCGTAAACATTACGATGAACAGTTTCGCCTGGCTCAGGCGGCAGGGTGCTTTGATCGCCTCTGGTGCAACGAAAAGGGGGAAGTAACCGAGGGGTGCATCAGCAATCTGTTGATTTACGCTGATGGCCTCTACCGCACCCCGGCCCTGGCCTGCGGCCTGTTGCCGGGGGTGATGCGCGCCGAATTGCTGGCCGGAAGGGATGTGCCGGTGGTCGAGGCGGTGCTCCGTCCGGAGGATATCCGGTTGGCAGAGGCCCTCTTTCTCTGCAACTCTCTGCGCGGGGTGGTCCGGGTGCGGCTGGCCTGAACGGGACCCTTGCTCGCCTGCTGCCGTTTCAGTGGAGCCGGCCGTCTGCCCCGTCTGGAGTTGTCTGCGGGGTAAGCAGCTGCTGCTGCCGGCCCAGTTCCCTGACCTGCTGCATGAAGTTGGAGGGGAGAGGAACCTCGCGCTCCTCCACCAGCAGGCCGAGGCTTTTTGCCTGCACCAGGGTGGCGGTGCTGTCGACACCCTCCTGGTGGTCGCAGAGGGTCTGGATCCGCAGGGCATCGGTGAGCGGCTCGCGCAGATCGGCCAGCTGCCCAGCGATGGCAAGGAGCGCCTGTTCGATGGTCCCCCGGTATTGCCGGCGGAAGAGGCGATACCGCTCGCCGGGATGCTGGCTGCCGAACAGCTCGCCGGTCAGCGAACCGGCCAAGAGGGCAAGCTCCTCTTGGTTGAGGTCGGGGTACCGTGCCGGCAGGCTGGTGCGGAGACTTTTGTACACCACCATCTGGACCAGCCCCACCGCTTCGCGCAGGGCCTGCCGTAGGGGAGAAGAGGGCGGGGCAGTCGTCGGTGGCCGGTGATCAGAGGACAATTTTTACCTCGGGGTGGAGGCTGAGCAGCTGGTAGATCTGCAGCCGAACCTCCTCGCTTGGCACCTGCACGCGGGCATTCAAGCTGTGGTACCGGCCTTTGGAGCTGCTCTGGGAGTGGCTGATCGTCACGGCCAGCGGCGCGCAGGCGGTGATGATCAGTTCTTCGAGCAGGCCGGGGTTGGTGCCGATCACCTTGTAGGTCCAGAGGCAGGGGTAGTCGATCGCCGGCTGGTGTTCCGGAGGGGTGGGAGGGGGTGAAGTGGCCATTCGCTTTTTTTCTCCACCTATACTAAAATGGGCCGGGGAACGTCAAGGGCAAATACCCTTTGCCGCAGGCCACGAACCGGTGCTACAATGGCCGTGGGCATCCGGCCCGAAAACACAAGTTATCTGGGAGCATGAGATGATGGGGAGCAGCAGCCGCCACGGCGGTGACAAGGTCGTCGTGGGGCCTGATGGCGGGGTTGATACCGCCCTCTACGTCTGTGAGGCTGAGAAGCGGGCGATTGTCGAAGGCTTTTCCGGCATCCTGATCCTTTTTGACCGCGACATGAAAGCGAAATGGGTCAATGACGCCACCAAAAAGCTCTCTCCCGAGGCCATCGGCAAGAGTTGTGACCAGATATTCTGCGCCCGCAGTGCCGTCTGCAATAGTTGCGCCTGCCCGCGAAGCCTGGCCGGGGGGACCATCGAGACGGCCACTCTGCGGACCGGCATCTTCGGCCACGATGGCGACGAAACCATCTTTGAGATCACCGCCTCGCCGGTGAGGGGGCAGGACGGCGAGATTTCCGGTACCATTGTCATTGCCCACAATGTCACCGAGCAGTACAGGCTGGAGCGGCAGCTCCGCCATACCCAGAAGATGGAGGCCATCGGTACCCTGGCCGGCGGTGTGGCCCATGACTTCAACAATGTCTTGACCCCGATCATCGGCTATACCGAAATCATCCGTCTGAAACTGACGCAGGATGGTTTTGGTGACGGGGCGGTTTTTGACTATCTGGAGGAGATACTCAAGGCGTCGAAGCGGGCAAAATCCCTGGTCGAGCAGGTACTGACCTTCTCCCGCAGCATCGAAAAGCGGGAAACCCTGCAGGCACTCCACCCCATTGTCAAGGAGGTGGTGAAGCTGCTCCGAGTCACCCTGCCGGCGACCATCACCATCCGTGAGGAGGTGGACGAACAGTGCGGCAAGGTGTTGATCGATCCGGTTCAGCTCCATCAGGTGCTGATCAATCTCTGCACCAATGCCGCTCATGCCATGGCCGGCAGCCATGGCCGGCTGACTGTGCGTCTGGCTCGCGTGCCGGCCGGTGCCGATGGGCGGGAGTGGCTGGAACTGAGTGTCGCCGATACCGGTTCGGGGATTGCCGAGGAGTTGCTTGACCGGATTTTTGAACCCTATTTCACCACTAAGGAGAAGACCAGCGGTACCGGCATGGGGCTGGCCATGGTGCATGGTATTGTCAGCCGGCAGGGGGGCTCCATCAAGGTGGAGAGCGAGGTGGGCAAGGGGTCACTCTTCAGGGTCTTTCTGCCGGTGGCCAAACGGGAGGCGGGGATCGAACAGGTGGTCTCGCTCACCGACCTGGTCACCGGTTCCGGCCACATTCTCCTGGTCGATGATGAGCAGCAGGTGGTTCAGGTCACCGGTGAGATTCTCCAGAGCCTGGGCTACACCGTCCATACCCGGACCTCATCGCACGATGCGCTGGAGCTGTTTGCCGAGAACCCGAAGACCTTTGACCTCTTGCTGACCGACCTCACCATGCCCGGCCTCACCGGTCTGGAGCTGAGCATCAAGGTCAAGGCGATCCGGCCGGAACTGCCGATTATCCTCTTCACCGGCTATTCCGATCAGGTTTCGAAAAAGGCGGCGGTGGCGGCCGGGATCGATGAGTACTGCATGAAACCGATCTCCATGCGCCAACTCTCCCAGATCGTCGGCCGCTTCCTCCGCCACCGTTAACCGCCGCGCTGCTCTCCAGCCGCACTCTTGACGCTGTTGCCGAGAGCGATCTGGTCGTTCAGGGTCCAGAGGTCGTAAAGATACCCAAACCCGAAGAGACCGGCGGTGAAGAGGTAGAGCAGGCCGGTGAACCACTTCTCCAGGTACATCCGGTGGATTCCGAAGAACCCGAGGAAGACCAGGAGCAGCCAGCCGAGGGTGTAGTCGAAGTAGCCCTGGCGGAAGCGCAGGTCGGCGGTGCGGTTCATCCCCGGGATGAGAAAGAGGTCGACCAGCCAACCGACGAAAAACAGCCCGAGGGTGAAGAAGTAGAGGGTGCCGGTGAAGGGTCGACCGTAGTAAAAACGGTGGACACCAAGGAAACCGAAGAGCCAGAGGAGATAGCCGATCAGCAGGGAGTGGGAGGTGGGGGTGTCGGTTTGCATGGCGGTTTGTAAACGGTTTGTTTCAATTTTTGCACCCGCTGCCAGGCTTCCAGCAGGCGCCTTTCCGAGGGGAGCCCCCGGCGCACCCCGGCGAGTACCCCGGCCACCAATGCCGGCAGAATTTCCGGGTCGTGGCTGAGGTTGTTGCCAAGAATGAGGATGTCCGTGCCGGCAGCGAGGGCCAGGCAACAGGCCTCCTCCAGCCGGTGGCCGTCGGTTATTGCCCGCATCTGTAAATCGTCACTGACCACCGGGCCGCAAAAGCCGAGTTCGTCGCGGAGCAGGCCGGTGATGGTGGCCCGGGACAGGCTGGCCGGGTAGTGCCGATCGAGTCCCCGGTTGAACAGATGGCCGATCATTACCGCATCGGCCAGGCCGCTGCCGATCAGCTGACGGTAGGGTTCCAGTTCCTGCCGTTGCCAGCTGCCACTGATGTCGACAAAACCCTGGTGGGAATCCCCCCGTGAACTGCCGTGGCCGGGAAAGTGCTTCAGGCAGGAAAGTATCCCGGCGGCCCGATGGGCCTCCACCCAGACGCGGGCGTGGGCGGTGACCGTGGCGGCATCGGCGGCAAAGCTGCGGCCGTAGCGGCCGATAATCGGGTTTTCCGGGAAGGTGTCAAGGTCGACTACCGGTGCCAGGTTCCAGTTCACCCCCATCTCGGCCAGCATCTTCGCGGTACCACGGGCGGCCTGGGCGGTCCGTGGCAACTCACCGCTACCACCCAGCTCGGCGGCGGTCTCCGTCTCTGGAAAACCGGCGGCCGCCGAAAAGCGGCTCACCCTCCCCCCCTCCTGGTCAACTGCGATGAGCAGCCGTCCCCCCGCCTCCTCTTGCAGGGAGCGATTGAGCGCCTGCAACTGTTCGGGGTTGATGATGTTATTTTCCCTCCCCCCTTTGGCCAGCAGGCGGGCAAAGAGAATCACCCCGCCAAGGTTTCGTTGGCGAATGTCGGCCAGGATCGGGTGGCCGGCCGCCAGCTGCGCGCCGTTGAAGCCGAGAACGAACAGCTGGCCCACCATCTTGCTGAGTTCGGGCTGAGTGCGTTGGGGCTGAAACATCTGCAGCTGCCTGTTGGCTGTGAGGAGCAGGGTACGGCAGGGTTCGGCGCCGCCCCATCGGCGGCAACAGTGGCGCACTGTCGCCAGAAGTACCGACGGGGGGAGGAAATGTCAAAAGAAATTTCCTCTCCTTGCCCCCTTTGCGGCTCTCTGGCCGGCGTTGTCAAAATTTCGACACTTTTTTTTGTGGCTGGCCGCCCCTCGCCGCTCTGTGTCGTTTGCCTTCCCCCCCCCGTCGCGCCCCGGTCGCCTGGCAGAGCCCGGAAAGTGGGGACTTCTGCTTTTCAGCTGCGGAGGTCTGCACTGTTTGGCACGAAAAATGCTTTCTGAGAAATCATCAGGCAGAGGGCTTAAGAATTCCCCTCCGATTGACGATATGAAGGTATAGGCTGGGGAAAAAGGCGAACATCATATTTGGGGCAGCGGTCATGACTCTACGGACGACAGAAGCACACTATACGCCATCAGGCCACCAAGGGGTGGAACTTGAAAAGGTGATGGTTGAGCTGGATACTCTGAAGAGACAGTCTGAGCGACTGGAAAAGATCAACAATCTGCACGCCAGGATGGCAGGGGTGCTTAGCGTTTCCGGGATGATCGAGGCCTTTTCGGTATGGCTGATGCCGCTGGTCAACCACGAATTGATCGGCTACCACAACGAGCAGCGCCAAAAACGCCACCTCTTCTGCTCCGGGCATGGCCCGAACCGCCGCCGGGCCGTTGCCCTGGCCGAACAACTGATCGCCGATACCGTTCCCCGGGATGGGGGCTTAATAAGGCAGGGTGGTTGTTACGCCTACAAATGGGTCTTCGAAACCAGTGAAGATGCCGGTATCCTGTTGATCCTCAAAGAGGGCGTGCCTCTCACCATCGCCGAGCTAGACCTGATCAACCACGCCCTCGAGATTCTCGCCGAGTGCCTCCGGCGGGGTCTGGAGTACGAAGAACTTTTCTTTCGGGCCAGCAGCGACCCGCTCACCGGCCTTGCCAACCGGCGGGTGTTCGACGAACGGATTCAGGGAATGATGGACAGCGCCAGTCGCTACCGTACCCCCTTGACCATGGTCTCGCTGGATCTTGACAGGTTCAAGCAGATCAACGATTTCCGTGGCCACCAGTTTGGTGATCAGGTGCTGCAGGCGGTGGCGGCAGTGCTGAAAAAGGCGGTGCGCTCAACCGATCTGCTCGTGCGGATGGGCGGTGACGAGTTCCTGCTCGTCCTGGACAACACCAACCTGGCCAGTGCCAGAATTTTGGCGGAAAGACTCTGTCTGGCCGTTGACGCCCTCGATATCTGGGCCGATCCCGGTACCAAGCTTGGGGTTTCCATTGGTCTTGCCGAACGGCAGCCAGATGAGGAACTACGCAGTTGGCTGGAGCGGACCGACGACGTCCTCTACCATGCCAAGGCGGAAGGGCGGGGGCGGGTGGCAGTAGCCTAGCTGGCTGCTCACTCCCCTTCGATGGTGATCTGCAGGGGGATGAGGTGCAGAGCGGAGCTTCTCTGTTCGGTGCGCCCCAGCTTCCAGTCGGTGCAACGAAGGCCCTCGCCGAGGAGCCCTTCGATTCTCTCTACCAATCCCTTGATGTTGATTACCGGATGGCGGGTGAAGACCTGCGGCAGCCCCTGGGTGAGGTTGCAGGCAAGGCAGCGGTTCGGCCGCTGTTCCAGCAAGAGATCAATGATCAACTGGTTGCCGCGGCTCTCACGGTAGGCGAGGGAGATGTCGTAGGCCCCCTCTTTGGGGTCACCGAAGAGGGCGTCGAAGAACTCATTGGAGCGGCTCTTCGGAAAGATCTCGGCAAGCCTGTCCGGACTGAGGATCGCGGCAAAGTTTGCGGCAGAGGGGTCGCTGGCTGCTGGCATGGCTGTTTATTGGCGGTTGACGGCATGGAGCTGGGTTAATCGTTTCTTTCCGGTTCCCGGGATTCCGTGTAAATACGGAGGCGCATCCTGGACCGTGGGTGGCAGGCCGTTTGTTTCCGGTCACCCAGTTCGGCAACTATACCAAGGCCGGCGAAATTGTCAACCGGACAGCCGGTGACGTTGCAGCCAAGGGTGGCCTGTGGTAGAGTGGCCGCCATGGAAACGGGCAGCGGCATGGCCGCCGGAGTCAATCTTGACCACCTCAATGCGGCACAGCTGGAGGCGGTGACCACCACCACCGGTCCCGTGCTGGTTATCGCCGGTGCCGGCAGCGGTAAAACCCGCACCCTGGTCTACCGGGTCGCCCATCTCATTGCCGAGGGGGTGCCACCGGAGAAGATTCTTCTCCTCACCTTCACCAGAAAGGCCAGCCAGGAGATGCTCTGGCGGGCCGGCCGTCTCCTTGACGAAACCTGCAACCGCGTGGTCGGCGGCACCTTCCACAGCGTCGCCAATCTGCTCCTCCGCCGCTACGCCGCCACCCTCGGCTACCCCTCCTCGTTCACCATCATTGACCGAGCCGATGCCGAGGGCATTGTCAATCTGCTCAAGTCCTCCCTCGGCCTCGGTAAAAAGGAGAAGCGCTTTCCCTCCCGGCGGGTGCTGGTGAACATGATCAGCGGTTCGGTGAACCGGAGCATCCCCCTGGTCGATCTGGTGGAGGCACAGTACAGCCACCTCCTCGACCATCTTGATGAGATTTGTTCCCTCGAGCGCCACTACCATGAGTTCAAGTTCGACCATGGGCTGATGGACTACGACGACCTGCTGGTCAACTGGAAGCGGTTGCTCGCCGAATCGGAGGATGCCCGGCGGGCGATCGCCGGGCGGTTCAGCCATATCATGGTCGACGAGTACCAGGATACCAACCTGATCCAGGCGGAGATTGTCCGGCTCACCGCCTTCGGCCACGACAATGTGATGGTGGTCGGCGATGACTCCCAGTCCATCTACTCCTTCCGTGGTGCCGATTTTTACAATATCATGCGGTTCCCCAAGATCTTTGCCGATACCAGGGTGATCAAGCTGGAAGAGAACTACCGCAGCACCCAGCCGATCCTCACCCTGACCAACGAGCTGATCGATAAGGCGGAGGAAAAGTACACCAAGACCCTCTTTACCCGCATCGCCGGTGAACTCCGGCCGATGCTCTTTGCCGGCCGTGACGACCGGGAAGAGGCCGCCTTCGTGGTAGCCACGGTGAAGCGACTGCTCGCCGAGGGGCAGGAACCGCAGGAGATTGCCGTTCTCTTCCGCTCCGGCTTCCACTCCTACAAACTGGAGCTGGAACTGGCCGCGGCGGGACTGGTCTACGAAAAACGTGGCGGCCTGAAGCTGACCGAATCAGCCCATATGAAGGATATGATCGCCTTCTTCCGCCTCCTCTGCAACCCCTTTGACGGGCTCTCCTGGAACCGGGTCTTCCTCCAGTTGGAAAAGGTGGGCCCGGCTACCGCCCAGAAGATAGCCGCCACCGTCGCCGCCCACCCCGAGCCGATCCGGGCCCTGGCCGAGTACCCCGCCGGCAAATCCTGGCGGGAGAGCTTTGCCGGCCTGGTGCGCCTGTTCACCGATCTGGACCCGGAGCAGCAGCGGCCGGTGGAACTCTATGCCCGGGTGCGAGACTATTACCAGCCGGTCTTTGAACGGCTCTATCACGACGATTACCCGAAACGGGAGAAGGATCTCGACCAGCTGCCGGGTATCATGGCCGGCTACCGGCACCTGCAGGAGTTCATTGATGACACCTCCCTCGACCCGCCGGAGGAAGCGGGCGATACCGCCGCCGGTCTGGCCCGCCTGGTCCTCTCCACCATCCACTCCGCCAAGGGCTTGGAATTCGAGACGGTGTTCGTGATCGGTCTGGCCGAGGGACGCTTTCCCCACCCGGCGGCAGAGTTTGGTCCGGGCTGGGAGGAGGAGCGGCGGCTTCTCTACGTAGCCGCCACCCGGGCGAGGAAAAATCTCTACCTCACCTACCCCCGCCAGCTGCTCACCCCGGATCGCCAGTTCCGTTGGGTCGGCCTTTCCCCCTACCTGGCCGAGTTGCGGCCCGGACTTTTTGTCCGGGTGGACGGTCCGGATGGGGAAGAGCAAATCCGGCCAGTCCGTCCACCTCCCCTCGCCGTACCGCCCACCGCCGGTCCCGGTCGGCACCAGCGCCAGGAACTGAGCGATTTTGTCGTCGGCAGTCGGGTCAGCCACCCCTTCTTCGGCAACGGGGTGGTGACAAAGTTGGTCGGGGGGCGTTCCCTGGATGTCCATTTCGACCGCCATGGCCTGCGCACCCTGCACCTCGACTATGCCCGACTGGCTCGAATCTGATGGAGATCCGACCACTGCCGCACTGGCCGCCGCCGGCTCTTGGTCTCATTAGCTGATTGCATCGTCTACATCGTCGCCACAGTCTCCCTGCAGGGCAACCAGCCTCGAATGAGGAGATCTTCTGATAAAACTGATCAGGCCACCAGGCCGCCAGACCGTCGATATGCCCACAACCAACAGGACACAGGCTACTACCGAGAAGATTGTCAGCAGCACCATGAAGGACTTTACCGAGGTTCTCGCTTACCTCGACGAATTGCAGATGCACAAGATCAAACTCGGTCTCGAGGCGATGCGGACCTTTCTTCGCCGGGTCGGTAATCCCGAGGAGCGGCTGCGCTTTGTCCATGTCGCCGGCACCAACGGCAAGGGGTCGGTCTGTGCGGCTCTCACTCAGCTGCTCAGCCGGGGCGGGTACCGGGTGGGGCTGTTCACCTCCCCCCATCTGAACTGCGTCCGGGAGCGCTTCCGGATTGGTGCCGAGGCGATCAGCGAAGAGGCCTTTGCCCGCTTTGGCAACCGTGTCTGCCAGGTGCTCGGCGACGAACGGATCACCTACTTCGAGTTCACCACCGCCCTGGCCCTCCTCTGGTTCGAGGCCGAGGAGGTTGATCTGGTGGTGCTGGAGACCGGCATGGGTGGCCGGCTGGACGCCACCAATGTGGTTATCCCGGAGGTGGCGGTGATTACCAGCGTCAGCATGGACCATGAGGCCTATCTCGGAGATACCCTGGCCCGGATCGCCGCCGAGAAGGCGGGGATCATCAAGGCGGGAGTACCGGTGGTCTCTGCCGGCGTCCATCCCGAGGTGGGGCCGGTTCTTGCCGCCCGGGCCCGGGAGGTCGGGGCACCGCTCTACCTCCTTGGTCAGGATTTTGACTATAGCTGGAACCCGGATGGCAGCTGGAACTGGCTCGGAGGAGAACCCTTCGACCGACGGCAGATCAGCGAGTTGCGCTGCAGTCGACCCAGTCTGGTCCAGCCGGAAAACGACACCCTGGCGGTGGCGACCCTTCTCCTCCTTGCCGAGCGGGGTTTCCCCCTGGGCATTGGCGATATTCGCGAGGGATTGGCGCATCTCTTCTGGCCGGGGCGGATGGAGTATTTCGAAAACCCCTGTCGTCTCAAGGTTGAGAAGGGCAAACGTCGTTTTCTTCTCGATGGGGCCCACAACCCAGACGGTGTCAAGAATTTGGCAGATAGCCTGGGGGCCCATTTTCGCGGCCAGCGGCTTATTGTCCTCTGGGGGAGCATGGTCGACAAGGACCTGACCACAACCCTGGCCCTGATCGCCCCTTTGGCCTCTCAACTGGTCCTCACCCGACCGGATGGGGAGCGGGCGGCAAGTCCGGAAGAGGTTCTGGCCGCCCTGCCGGCAGCCGAGCGCGGCAAGGCCCGTCTCTGCCCGGTGGTGGCCGAGGCCCTCGCCCTGGCCGAGGCGACTGCCGGAGAAGGGGATCTGATCGTGGTCGGTGGTTCTCTCTACCTCCTCGGCGAGGTGCGAGCCCTGCTCAAGGGGGATCTGCCATGAGCAGGCGGGAGGCTGGCAAGCGCGACTTCCTCGATTTCGACGCCCCAGACGACGCCTTGGTCCGCGCCGAGCGGTCCCGGGCCAGGGAATTGCGCAAGAGCCGGTGGTGGCAGCAGAAGACTGCCGCCGGCCTCTGCCACTATTGCGGCAGAAAATTCGCCCACAGCGGACTCACCATGGACCATCTCCTCCCCATTGCCCGGGGCGGCCGTTCCAGCCGCGACAACCTGGTCCCCTGTTGCAAGGAGTGCAACAGCCGCAAGAAGGCGATGCTGCCCCTGGAGTGGGAAGAGTTTGTTGCCACCAGGAGGGAGGGTGAGGAAAAGTGAGCGGGGCTGCATTTTCTCCTCGATTCTTTGCCCCTTTTGGTTTAAAAGATGGGCACCTCGCCAACTGCGACCCTGTCGGGTGGTCAATGAATGCCGGGCAAGAAGCCGGGCTTTGCGGTTCACGCCCGTCGTGCACGGTGGTCGACAGTATGGTACAAGGTCGTGCATGAACCTGGGTCACCGGTTCCCGTTCCGGGATCCCGCTTCGTTTCCCCTTTTCCGGGTACATTTGGCCGGAGCAAGCGGTGAAGAGGTCAGTTTCGAATAGACAAGAAGAAACAAGGGCGGGTAGCTCAGCTGGATAGAGTGTTGGCCTCCGAAGCCAAAGGTCGCGGGTTCGAATCCCGCCTCGCCTACCAACAATAACAAGGGTTTTATGTAAACTGCACCTGCCAGGATATATTTCTTCCCCGCACTCTTTTCCACACCCCTTGAGTATTCGCGAAGATCAGTATTGTCGTTCCGCATCTTGAAAAGCAGGGTCGTTCAGAGCAACCTGTCAACGGCGGGTTCGATCCCTGGCCCAGTCATTGATCCCATGTCCTTTTAAGGCGAACACATATCCAGCGCTTGCCGGGGGTGGGTGAGGTTGTCGCCCAGCTGCCACTCGGCCCGTGGTTGGGCTCAGTGCCTGGCCACTGGGTGATGGTGTGTGGCCAGGGATTCTGTCATGTCCTCGAACTGAGCATCACCAGCAGGGCTGTCAAAGATTATCGTCATCCAAAAGGCCTTCAACTTCGCGCAACGATACGATAGCATTACCTTTGACCATGGCATCCCTCTCTGAAGATGAGGTTGTTTTGCCAAACGCCGGATTTTTTTCCTTTTATCAGGATTTTTGCACACTATCCGAAGGTACAGTGCCTTTGGCCAAGGCACCAATCTCCGTGACACGGCCCGTGGCTGAAACCAGTAAATGAGGAAATCCGAAGCATGGCTACTTCATGTCCAGCAACGACTGCCGGCGCGACGACCTCCTTCTGGGGCACCCTGATCTGGCTGACCCTGGCGAGCATCGGCCTGCTGCTCGTGACCGAGGCCGCCCGCGCTGCACCCTGCTGGGGAGTCGCCCTGCTCGCCACAGGCCTGGCCTTCCCCTTGTGGCTGTCGTGGCGCGAATCCTTCCTGTTCAGCCGTCGCGCCCTGCTAGCCGGGGCGATACCCGCCCACTGTGCCGCCCGGCGCTGGTTCTGGAATGGGCGGTTCGGGAGTGTCCTGCTGGTCGGCCTGGCGCTCGGCCTGGCCCTGCTCCTGCTCGCCTTCGGCCTGCGCCTGAATGGCCACCAGTGGGCGATTCTGTTCGCCGATGCCTTGCTCCTTGCTCTGCTCCAGCCGCTCATGCGCCGTCTTGTCGCCCGCCAGATCCACCCGCATCTGCTCGGGATCGCAGTACGCGGATGGCCGCTGCGCTGGGCCAATCTGCTCCTGCTGGCTCTGGCCTTCTTCGTCCTGAGCTTTTTTCTTCTCGGCGCGCCGGATCTGCGCCAGAGCAGTTGGCACGCGGCGGTCGAGCAGAGCTTCCAGGCTGGGCTCCATGCTGCCGCCTGTCCGGGACTTGGCGGGTTGATCGGGTGCCTGGAAGCCTATGAGGTAGGCAGTTGGGCACTCGCCCAGCACCTGATCCCGAGGCTGCCGGCCCCGGAGTGGCGCCTCGCGGCCTGGGGGCTGTTTCTGTTGCAGTATGGCTTGCTCGCATTGCTCTATACCCGGCTGCTGCTCGGCGTACTCACCCTGGTCGAAACCCGGCGACTGCGTGCCGAGACGCTGAAGGAGGACAGCACCCTGGCCAAGACATTTATCCTCACCATCCTGGTTCTGGCCATGTTCTCCCTCTATCCAGTGCTCCGCCTGCGCGATTTTGAACCAAGCCAGCTCGCGGCTCCGGTGCGCGAGGTCCTGACCTGGGTCGATCCCTGCCATGACACCCTGGACCAGAACGCCCAGATCAGGATCGCGCTTGACAGCCGGCTGGCCGCTGATCGCGAGCGCTTGTCTGCCGAGGCCGGTCAAGGCATCGCCATGGAGGTCGAGGGCTTGTTTGCGCCGGTCGAGGCGGCGGTGGACACCTACCTGGATTGGTACTTCACGGTGGTGGGCGAATACGAGCGCCTCGCCGCACTGGTCGTCGGAGATTTTCCGCAACTGATGGGCGCTCAACTCGACGCCCATCTCTTTGCCGCGACGGACTTCCCGGCCCGCCTGGAGACGCTTGACCGGAACCTGTTTGATGGCACCCTTGCGCGCCTGTCTGGTGTCTCCCAGGATTTCAAGGTTCAGATCGAGGCCCAAGTGGCGGCCGATCCCTGCGCGCGTGCCACCCTGAACTGGCCGCTGCTGGCGAGCCTGGAGCGTGATGTCTGGCGCGCCAGTGTGGCCGGGACCAGCGGCGCGACAGTCGGTCTGGCTACCTCTTTCGCCCTTTCGCAGAAGGTTGTCGCGTCCGTGGTCGCCAAGGTCGGCACCAAGAAGAGCGTTCAGGCGGCCGCCGCAATGGCGGCCAAGCTTGCGGCCAAGAAGGGTGGTGGCGCGCTGGCCGCTGCGGCGGGTGCGACGGCGGTGTGCCTGCCGACCGGCCCATGGGCCATCGCCTGCGGCCTCACCGCCGGGGCCGTGACCTGGCTCGCAGTCGATAAGATCGCCATCGAAGTCGACGAGACCCTTTCGCGTGATGACATGCGCGCCGAGATCTTCGTCGTCCTGGCCGAGAACAAGGAGCAGTTGAAGAATGCCCTGATCCAGCGCCAGACAGCACTGATAGGATACCTGATCGGAACGATCGAGACCACCGTCGATGGCGTCTTCATACCAGCGCGAGATGGCTGGTGAGCGGATGGTCGCGTCCCCCTTTTCCCTGTGGTAAATTCTTGGTATGATTGCTGTCGGTGCAGGCCGCCCTATCACTCGCAAAGATTCTTGACTCGCTAAGGGTGTTCATTCAGTGTGTGGCGAACCTATACCATGCTTACCGATCTGGAGGCGGTCTTCCGCAGCCTCAAGCCGGGATTGGGCCTGCGGCCGATTTACCATCACCGGGAGGATCGGGCCGAAGGGCATCTGTTCATCACTGTGCTGGCCTATCAGGCGGTACAGGTTTTGCGCCGCAGACTAAAGGGTCACGGTTTTCAGGAAAGCTGGTCGACGCTACGCCCCATTTTTGCAGGGCAATGCCGGATCACTGCCGCTTTCAGACAAAAGGATGGCCGGACTCTGCATGTGGGAAAGACCAGCGCGGCCGAACCGAAACTGAAACAGCTCTAAAAAAAATCCTAGTGTTAAACTTGGGTTAACACCAAAAAAAACCTGTTGAGGAGAGATGACAGATGATTGAACAAAATGAACATAAACTCTCAGTCAGGTACCTTCGGGTCAGTGACTACCCGGCCCTTCGGGATATTTCCTTGAAGGCCTACAAGGATGTGGCGGTGCCCTGGACGGAACAGCAACTCGCCCGGCTCATTCAACTCTTTCCCGAAGGGCAGATCTGTATCGAGGATAAGGGCAGGGCGGTAGCCATTGCCCTCTCGGTAATCATCGACTTCAGCCTGATTGGCGATCAGCACTCTTATGACCAGATTGTCAGCAACGGAACTTTTACATCCCATGACCCCGATGGTGACTATCTTTACGGCATCGATGTTTCCGTTGACCCTGACTACCAGGGAATGCGTCTCGGGCGTCGCCTCTATGACGCCCGCAAGGAGTTGACGGAAAATCTCAATCTCAAGGGTATTCTCATTGGTGGGCGTATCTCCGGGTACCATAAATATTCGAAGGAGATAAGCCCGCAACAGTATATCCGCAAGGTAAAAAACAAAGAACTGTACGACCCTGTCCTCACCTTTCAACTTTCCAATGATTTCCATGTCCGTAATCTGCTTGATGACTACTGGCCGGGAGACCATCAGTCCCGAGGTAATGCGGTCCTGTCGGAATGGGTGAATATCTATTACCGCAAAAAGACAAAATTGATCGGCAGAACCAAGTCGATTGCCCGGCTCGGTGTGGTCCAGTGGCAGATGCGCCGGTTTGACTCCTTTGATGATTTCATGCAGCAGGTGGAGTTTTTCGTTGATACGGTGAGTGACTATAAGGCTGATATTGTTCTTTTTCCAGAGCTGTTCAATGCCCCGCTGATCCATACCTACTCGGGAAACAATCCGGCTGATGCAATGCGGATGCTTGCCGACTACACCGACGACATGCGGCAGGCAATTTTGGAGATGGCCCTCAGCTACAATATCAATATTGTTACCGGAAGTGTCCCGCAACTGCGTGAAAACGGCAAGTTGTACAATGTCAGTTTCCTTTGTCGACGGGATGGCACCTGGGACAGTCAGTCTAAACTGCACATCACTCCGGATGAAGAGGTCTCCTGGAAATTTACCGGTGGCAACAACTTGAAAGTCTTTGACACCGACATTGGCAAGGTCGGGATACTGGTCTGCTATGACGTCGAATTTCCAGAATTGGCCAGGCTGCAGACTTTGAAGGGAATGAAACTGCTGCTCGTGCCTTTCTGGACCGATACCAAAACCGGTTACCTGCGGGTTCGTCACTGCGCCCAGGCGAGGGCGATCGAAAATGAATGTTTTGTCGCCATTTCCGGAAGTGTCGGTAACATTCCCAAGGTTGAAACCATGGGCATTCAATACTCCCAGGCCGCCATCTTTACCCCGGCCGATTTCTCCTTTCCCCATGACTCCATCGCTTCAGAGGCGACACCCGGGATTGAAACCACGCTGATTACCGATCTGGACTTTGATTTGCTCAAAGAATTGCGCTCCCAGGGCAGTGTTCGTAATATTCAAAGCCGGCGTGTCGATCTTTATGATCTCAACTGGCGGGACAATAATGACAGCAGCTGAGCGGATCCGCTTTGAGCAGATGCCCCAGCGTTCCCGGATCGCCCCGACGCCGAGCGGCTCTCTGCTTCTTGGCAATGCGGTGAACGTCATCATCGCCTGGGTGCTGGTTCGGCAAGCTGGTGGCGTTTTGCGGCTGCGCAGGGATGATACCGACGGCACCCGCTGTCGGCGGCCATATCTGGAAGATATCGTTTATCGGTTGGAGTGGCTTTGTTAGGCAGGCCGGAGGAAGCCGATCGCTTGATAATTCAAGTGATCCCGTAAATCATCGGCAGAATGAAGGAGAGCGAGAGCCACATGATCAACAGCAGCGGCACCCCCACCCGAAGAAAATCGCTAAAGGTGTAGTGACCAGCGTTCATAATGAGCAGGTTGGTCTTATAGGCCATGGGGGTCGCATAGCTCATATTGGCACCGAACAGCACTGCCAGCACATAAGGTTCCGGAGGCTGTCCTATTTGGGCGGCAATAGAAATGGCGACCGGCGTACCTATGACCGCTGCGGCATTATTGGAAACGATATTGGTGAGAATACCCATCAGCAGCATAAGGCCGCTGATGACCATCACCGGGGAAGCATCACCGGCCACTGCCACAAAAAGCGTAGCGAGGTATTCGGCGCCTCCGGTCTTTAGAAGAGCGGTCCCGAGGGCAAGGCTCGCTACGACAATGAGGATGACAGGAGCGCTGAGGGCGCTTGTGGCATCGCGCCAGCCCATGCAGCCGCTCAGAATCATCAGCAGCGCTCCGCAAAGCGCGCTGATGGCGATGGGAAGAATCCCGAAGGCTGAAAAGCCGACAATGGCCATCATCAGCCCCATGGCCAGAGGTGCCCGGCTGGTGAAGGGCACATCGGTGGTGGCATCGAGCACGAGGAACTCCTCCGTCTTTTTCATTTTGGCGATTTCTTCACGCGGCCCCTGGACAAGGAGCACGTCGCCGGACATCAGCGAGATATCACCGATTTCGGTATGGTGTCTTTCCAGTTCCTTCCCCGATCGATGCAGAGCCAGGCTTATCAGGCCATAGCGTTCGGCAAAGCGCAGGCCGGCCAGGGTTCGGCCGTGAAAACGAGATCCCTCAACCACCACGATTTCCGCGACCTGCTGGTCTTCGGCCTTCAGTGGGTGCTCGTCATCCACCGGGCTATCCTCGGAATCTTCGGAATACAAGGTGCCCTTCAGGGTTTTTTCAAACTCCTTAAGGCGTGCGGGAGTGTCCCGAATCACCAGGTGATCCCCCTCATGCAGCAGCAGTTCGGGAAAGGGCATCATAAATTTGCCGTTGTCCCGTTCAATGCCGCTAACTTTCATCACCCCATCGGTGAGTTCTCTCGCCTTGGCCAGGGTTTTGCCGACCACCGGGCTCTCCGGCAGAATTGCCAGATGAGCCGAAAACACCCTTGGCGAAAGATCAACCAAAGGCTGATCCCGAGCCGGGATGATCCAGGGAGCGATCAACCAGAGATATGCTATACCTATTCCGCCGGCAATGGCGGCGGGGAGCGCGAAGTCGAACATGTCCATTCTTTCCAGCCCCATCTCCGCAGCCACAGCGATGACCAGCAGGTTGGTGGAGGTACCGATGGTGGTGGAAGACCCCCCGAGCAGAGTGGCAAATCCCATGGGCATGAGTAGTGACGAAGCCGATATGCCGGTACGTACCGAAACAGTGATCAAGATCGGCAAAAAAAGGACCACCACCGGAACATTGTTGATAAAGGCACTGAGCAGACCACTTAAAACAAGTGTTATGAGAAATGTCGCCCCTGGGCTGACCTTCCACAGCTTGGCCATGGCTCTGCCCACCGGTTCGAGCGCCCCTGTCCGGACGATTCCCTGGCCTGCGATCATCAAGGCACACACCGCAATCAGCGCTTCATGGCCAAAGCCATGAAAGAATTCAACGGCGTGGAAAGTGCCGCTTTCGGTATGGAAGGGAAAAATCTCAAACCCGACCGTCAACAGAGCCAGCACCACCAGACTGGATGTCTCCAAGGGTATTTTATCACGGGTAAAAAGGATCAGTGCAGCCACGGTGAGCATCAGAACTGCAAGAGCATGAACATTTGGCGGGGGTGGCAGCATCATGGCATGTCCCATGGACAAGGTGAATTACCAGCAGATGGCCCTTACGAGCAATCTCTCTTCCTTTGCAGATCGAAGTCGTCGATTCCGTCCAGCTGGCAAAGTCGATTTGCGGATCTGGGCGGTGGCAATTCAAACTCAGCCGAACTCCGGTGTCAATTTTCTTCGCTGTGCGGAGAAAATCTGTCCGCCATAGGCGGCCAGAGGGGTGTAATTCGCTCCCCATTTGTATCGCGTGAGATAAGGCATCTCGGCAAAATTGCCGGAACCGTGGTTTCCGGTAAATATCTACAATCAGCCCTCCAGTACCTCGCGCAGCTTAGTCCCCACGTCTTTCATCGAAAACGGTTTCTGGATAAAGTGTACGCCATCGTCCAGCACACCATCGTGAACAATGACATTAGCCGTGTGGCCGGACATAAACAGACACTTGAGGTCCGGGCAGTGGGAGAAGAGGTGTCCGGCCAACTCCCGACCATTCATTTCCGGCATCACAACGTCGGTCATCACCAAGTCTAATCTTCCTCGATATGCATGAGCCAGGCGGATGGCCTCGCCCGGGGAGGTGGCGGCCACCACTGTATAGCCAAGCATTTCCAGCATCATCGTGGCCATCTTCAGGATTGCCGGCTCGTCTTCCACCAGGAGGATGGTCTCGTTGCCGTGTTCGGCCGGCTGTTCCAGCGTATTTTCCACTGTTGCGGCTGATTTTACCGCATATGCAGGTAGATAGATCGTAAATGCGGCTCCCTGGCCCGGTTCACTATTGACGTTGATGAAACCGTTGTTCTGCTTGACCATGCCAAAAACCGATGCCAGTCCAAGCCCGGTACCTTTACCCTGTTCCTTGGTGGTAAAAAAGGGTTCGAAGATATGGCTCAGTGTTTTCTGGTCCATGCCGCAGCCATCGTCGCTTACCTGGAGCAGGATGTATTCTCCGGGGAGAGCCCCGGTCGCATCGGGGCAATGGGCCTCATCCAAGGTTTTGGAATATGTTGCTATGGTGATTTTGCCTTGCCCGGCAATGGCGTCCCGGGCATTGACACAGAGGTTGACGAGGATCTGGTCGATCTGTGAGGGGTCGATATTGACTGGCGGAAGATTTCTGCCGGGTTTCCAGAGCAGGTCGATATCCTCACCGATCAACCGGCGGAGCATCTTGAGCATCCCCTCCAAAGCCTCATTCAGATCAATGACCTTGGGGGCTACTGTTTGTTTGCGGGCAAAGGCGAGCAGCTGCTGGGTCAGGGCGGCAGAGCGTTGACCGGCCTGGTGAACGGCCTCCAGACTGGCATACAGCGGCTTCGCGGGATCTGTCTGGGTAAGGGCCATCTCGGTATGGCCGAGAATTACCCCGAGCATGTTGTTGAAATCGTGGGCAACACCACCCGCGAGGCGGCCGACCGATTCCAACTTCTGGGCTTGATTCAGCTGTTCATGGAGTTTTTCCCGTTCAGCCTCGGAACGTTTGAACTCGTTGATGTCTATGAGAAAACCATCGTAGACTACGCCGTGGAGCGGATCGTGCCTGACCCGGGTGTTCATCGACGCCCAGAATCGTTCTCCATTTGAGCGTTTCAATTCGACCTGGTAGTTCTTTGCCTGGCCATGACGGCGCAGATAGGCCTGATAACGTTCGCGCTCTTTGGGGTCGACGTACAGCTGAGCCGCGATGTCGGTAACCCTGCTCATGAGATGGGCGGGGTCGGCATATCCCGCCAGTCGGGCGTATTCGGGATTGGCAGTGAGAAATCTCCCCGCTTCGGTAATCTGAAAAATTCCGACTGGGGCATTGTCAAACAGTTCGCGATACTGTTTTTCGCGGTCTTTCAAAGTGATGAGAAGCTGTTTCCGCTCACTGTTGGCAATCGCCTGGGCCGCCATGGCGGCGATGGTGGCGGCAAACGCCTCCTCATCGGGATGCCAGAGCCTTTTCTCGCCGACATGGACAAGAGACACTGCACCAATCACCTGTCCCTTTAACAAGATGGCGGTGTCGATCAGGGTGTAAAACGGTTGCAGAGGTGGGCCGTTGCTCTCGACAATACTGGCGATCCGCCAGTCATTTCCCTTCACCTCAGCGACAATGCGGCCTTTCCTTCGAAGCGCCTCGATGTAGCCTGCTACATCGACAATGTTGCCGACCGTACTGCGGCGGTGCTCTTCTTTTTGGCAGACAAACTGTGCGAGACACTCCAGACACAGACCATCTTCGGAAAAAAGCCAGATGCTCGCTTGGCTAAGCTGCAGCGCACCAGCCGCCCCTTCTGTGAGGGCGTCGAAGGCCTTGAGCAGATGGCCGGAAACAAAGAGTGGGTCAAGGAAGATTCTGGCAATCGCGTCCCGCTGTCTCCGGGCCCGGGTAGTATTCTCCCGCAGGGCCTCTTCCGCCAGTTTCCGCTCGGTAATGTCAGACGTCACCCCGAACCAGCGGATGTCGCCGTTGTCAAATACAAAGGGAGTGGACTTAATATGCAGCCAACGACACTTGCCGTCACCGAGTAAAAACCTCCCTTCCCAGGAAAAAGGGATACGTTTGCGATACGATTCTTGGTTGCGCAGCAAAAAAGTATCTCGATCATCCGGGTGTACCAGATTGTTCACCTTCGCGGCATCGGCTAGAACATCTTCGCGCTTGATCTGGTGGATTTCGCACCACCGGTTACTGACGTACTCAAATTCTACATGCCCGTTCGCTCGGATCCAGAAAACATAGACGCCAACCGGTACATTTGCGACCAATTCATCGTAACGTGTCAAGCTCTTCCGCAGCTCCTCCTCCGCCTGCTTACGCTCGCTGGTATTTCTTGAACTGAATACGATTTTTTTCGGGAGACAGTTTTCGTCTGTAATAAATTTTCCAAGGGTTTCAAGCCATATGTAAGAACCATCTATGCACCTGTATCGATATTCAACTCTACGAGGAAGACCCGAAGCAACGAATTCGGCAAATTCATTCTGTATGCCCGGGAGGTCTTCAGGGTGCACAAAATCCATCACATTTTTTCCGGTCAGAAAGGCGGGCTCGTATCCCAGAATTGCATGTGATTGCCCTGCAAAAAGGTAGTAGCCTTCCATATCGGTTAATGCGACCAAGTCCAGCATGTTTTCGGTAACGATCCGGAATAAAGCTGCCTGCGCATCAATATCTTCAAGTTGGATGCGCATCTGCTCGTTTCGTATTTCTGCCTCAGCCTGCTTTACTCGCAATTCATGGAACTGTTGGTGGATTTCCTCATGCGTCATGGTGTCCAGATCAGGCAAAGGAATGTCTTTGATCTTTTGCTCTGCTCGCGCCCTGATTTGAGCAGAATGCGGATTTGGAAGCGCGTTGGAAAGTGATCCGGCAATTTTTATCATTTCATCCGTCATGACTATCTTCTGAAGGGAAAGGTCAAAGTAAAATTTTTCCTGGCAACCATCGATGACAGGATTTCCTCATAAAATGTTGTTTTGAAACTTGCTGACAGGGAAGAAACGCATTCCTTCAAGTTGTGGCGGTCCGGCTTGGCACAAGGTACCAATTCGCGGCGCGGCGAGAAGGGACTTAAGGGTTTTTTCAGCGGCCTGTTGGAAGCGGTCGGCTCTGTCCTGATTGTCCCGTGCGATATTGAGCCAAATGTTAACGAGATCAAGAAGCTGGTCCCTTGTTCCTCAAAGTGGTCATGTCTAACCGGGGATATCCAAGAGAGAAGCTTGGCCATCCAAGAACCCGAAAAGCGGATGAACTGGGGAGACGGTTTATGTTCCACGGAAAATATTGGTAAGGCTGAACGGCTATGCAAGAGCCCTAGATATCGATGAGAAGGAGCGCATTCTCCCTGTTTCCTCTGTCGCCGCCTGGTCTATGGTGAGAATAGCAGGAAAAATGGTTGATATTGGGCTACGGCCACATGATCTTGGTCTTGGCAACCGCGTCATCGTCATCCAGTCCCAGCAAAGCCTGTCCGGCCGGATTGACGAAGAACGCCTTCTTCCTGATATCGGCGACGCCAATGAAGTCCTTGCTGCGCTTGATAATATCCGCCAGGACCTGGTTTCGCCTCTCCATAAGCTTCAGTTCCGTTACATCCAGAATTGCGCCGATGAGACCGGTCACAGAACCGTGCTCATCGGTGAGTGAGGCTTTATGGAAAATGACGTCTCGCAAGTCGCCCTGAGAAGTTTTGACCTTGTAAGGGTAGATTTTGGTTCCTGGGTTTTCGATCAATTCCATGTCGTGAACATGATGGGCATCCGCCATGTCGGGTGCGGTGATGTCAAAGACGGACTTGCCGATCAACCCATCCCTGCTCTTCCCATAAAAGTTGAGAAAGGCCTTGTTGAAGCCTTGATAGAGTCCGTCTCTCCCCTTGTAGAAGACGGGAATGGGGATGGTTTCTAAAAGGGATCTTGTAAAATGTTCGCTTTCCTCCAGAGCAGCATTGGCTGCATGCAGCCTTTTGCCCCGAGTCAGCAGGGTCAGTATCAAGAAGGTCTGCAAACCACAGAACAGCGCGATGCCAAGGAGCCAAAGCCGGTACTCCTTCCACAGCGATATCTGCTGGTTGAGGACGACACTCCCCTTGGGGAGGGCGGAATCCTTGAGCCCGAAGCGCTCCATAACCCTGTAGTCGAACATGGGCACGTTCGGACTGTCCATGATCACGGGAATCTGCTCCGCTTCCTGACCATCCAGGATGCGGATCGCCAGATTTCCCGCCGTGCGTCCCTGGTCCTGGCCGGAGGAGACGTACCCACCCAGGGCACCATCACCCAGGTCGAAAGACCATAGAGTGAAGACCGGGACCGGGGCATGGGCAGAAAGTGTCCGGATGCTGTCCTGAATGGACACATACCCGCCTTCCGGCTTGAGGAGATTGATCAGGCGCAGAACCAGGCTGTCTTTGGGCAGGCGGTTCAGTATGTCCGGGGCTTCCTTATAAGTAATGTTCAGGAGTTCGTCGAACTGAACCCTGCCCTTCATCCGGGCGGCCGCGGCCCGGTACTCCTGCAAATTGGCGCGGCCGCTGGCCTCCGTGTCACTGACCACGGCCATGATCCGGGTGGTTTTGGGGAACAGTTTCAGGGCCAGTTCCAGAGTGGCCTCCAGGCTCAGAGCCTCGTTGATCCCGGTGATGCTGTGCTGTCCCTGAATGCGCTTCGGGGTGAAATTGTTGATACCG
Source organism: Desulfobulbaceae bacterium (assembly GCA_011390165.1). Classification (GTDB taxonomy): domain Bacteria; phylum Desulfobacterota; class Desulfobulbia; order Desulfobulbales; family Desulfocapsaceae; genus Desulforhopalus_A. The sequence continues at coordinate 46,383 of JAABSV010000007.1, read as the reverse complement.
CAGAATACCACAGGAGTATTGGGGAAAAGGTCTTCCCGGACAGTAAGCAGGAAGTTCAGGGCTGGATCGTCAGAGACCAGGACCAGATCCTGAGGTCTGTCCTGGTACTTGGCCCGGATGTATTCCTTGGTCATCCGGCTGTGGTCTTGATTTGTGTACCGGCGCATGTCCAGGTTCTCGATGGACAGGCTGACGGAGTCAAGGGCTTCCAGAGCCTCGCGGACGCCCTGGACGACACTGTCGTTCCATCGGTCGCCCTGGTGGTAGGAGGTGAGCAGGAGGACCTTCCTGGGAGATTGACCGGCCGCTGCGGCATTGCATGGAGCAAGCAACACGGAGAGGAGGAGAAAGAAAAGCGAATATGCTGCAGGAAGTCGCTTCACCAGACACTCCCTTGGTTCTCATCGGTTCGAGGTGGGATGCAATAGCCTTATTCGAAAATTCTAGTAATAGAGACCTCTCCAGGGAAAAAATCTGGTCCGTAACGCTAATGCTATCCCATACCCATGGCTATTGCAAATTGCTGTCTGGGTTATGGTGGGGAATCGAGGTCGTGCATGGATAGCCCCATCACGACGGGCGAGGCCGGCCCCTCGCCCTCATTTTTTGGGTAACCGGCACCTCAACCTCATGAAGGTCAGAGACAGTGGAAGAAACAAAGGTCTGTCGAACCCGTGTTGTCCGTGAAATACGCAAGGAGTCCCGGCTTAACCCACAGGGTCAGATGAACTCAGAGCCAGCCCGAGCGTTTAAGCTTCGTATACAGCAGCAAACAACCAATCGCCGTGCCCGCCACCACCAGTGGGTAACCAAAGGACCATTGCAGTTCGGGCATCACCTGAAAATTCATCCCGTAGAGGCTGAACACGACAGTGGGTACGACGAGCACCGCCCCCCACCCGGCGAGAGCTTTCACCACTTCATTTTGTTTCACCGCAACCAGTGCAAGATTCACTTGCATCGCAGTGGTCAGCATTTCTTGTAGGCCGTCGAGCGTCGCGATAATACGCGCGACGTGGTCGTGCACATCGCGAAAATACGGATTCATTTCTTTGGGTATCAGATCAGCATGCAAACGCGTCAGTTGCAGCGCGATATCTCCGATCGGTGTCACCGCATTGCGCAGCTCATGCAATTGCGTTTTCAACAGGTAAAGACCCTCGAGCGCCTCGCTGTGGAACTGGCTTTTGAAAATATCGGCTTCGAAACGCTCGAACTCCTGCTCGAAATGTGTTGTCACGGGCTGATAATTATCGACGATGAAATCGAACAGCGTATACAGGCCATACGCCGGTCCCTTCGCCAGCATCTGCGGCATTTGCTCGCTGCGTGCGCGCACCTTCGCATAGCCCTGCGTGCACCCGTGTCGTACCGATACCAGAAAATTACTGCCGACAAAGAAGTGGGTCTCGCCGTACTCTGCACGCCCCTCAAATATTTCCGCCGTTTTCACGACGATGAATAGCGATGGGCCGTAGGTTTCAAGCTTGGGCCGTTGATGTGCATTCCGCGCATCTTCGATCGACAATTCGTGCAGATCGAATTCCTTTTGAATCTTCAACAGCAGCGATGGATCGGCATCGTGCAGCCCGACCCATACAAAACTATGCGGCTCCTTCACCACCTCGCTGATCGATTCGATCGTCACCTCACCGATGCGTTTGCCGTTTCGATAGGCAACGCTATTCACAATCTTCGCCGGCGCAGCAATGTTCACTTCATCATTCAATTTTGACTCCTGCTGAGATTAAGATAGTTTCCTGAGAAGGCGGAAATACTTCACAGACGAAGATCCCTCTAAAAAACAGGTGCAATACCGGCTAGTCGTAGTGTGTCCACAATCGAAGTATTTTAATGATGCGTTCTTGTAGAAAAACCTGGTAAATGAGCCGGTGCCGTATATTTATTCTGCGGGAATATGTTCCGATAAGATCACCAATCAATTTTTCGTAGGGTGGCGGCTTTTGGAGAGGGTTTTCTCGGATTATTTCAAGAAGCTTTTGTCCTTTGGGTTGCAATCCGGCGTTTGCCAGCTTTTTTGCATCTTTCTGAGCTCGTATTGTGAAAACGATGTGCCAATTCACCAATCGAGCTCCTGTGAACATTCCGATACATCCTGTTTCATTCCCTCAGTGATTGACTCCCGCATTCCCGGTACGGAAAGCAGGTAGAGTGTTTCGGATATCGCATTCCAGTCTTCCTCGGAGACGAGTACGGCATTTCCTCTTTTGCCGGTGATTATGACGGGCTGATGAGAAGCTGCCGTTTCGTCTATAAGGGTATACAGTCTTGCTCTGGCTTCTGTCACGGTAAGAATATTCATATATGTGCCTCCACGAAGAAAGCGTACGCTATTGCGAACGGGTTGTCAAATATTGGATCCCTGTCGCAATTGAACGGCAGTATCAGCACAGTGAGATCAATAGCCGGGCGATAGGCACAGGCCTTCGGCAACTGTCACGACAGCATTCAGGATGCTCGCACGGCAAGCGCCAGAACCCGGTTCGCTTCGCGAAACATCAGCCGTTTGCGGCAGAGCTGTTCGACAAATTGCCCAATGGCTTGCGGACTGAGCCGAGGGAAAGCTGTGCCGATCGACGCCAATGATTGTGGCTGATCACAATAGAGATAGAGTTGTCGCGATACACCGCGTAAACGGTGGAGAAGCGAGGGCTGCCCGGGCAGTTCCTGGTTGATGACAAGAAAGGAGCCGCCGTCCCGGTAGTTGAGCGGCAGCGCTTTCCGGCCGCGCCGTTGGCGATGAAACTTTTGCCAGGCAGTGATCTTTCGCCGCACCGGTTGCCAGAGTTTTTTCTGCCGTTGCCGGTCGCCACGGTATGCGGAGATAAGCATCGTACCAAGGCAGTGCTGGGGAAAGAGTGCCCTGTACTGTGGGCGGGCGAGGATGGCGGTAATCCCATACTGCCGGGGGTGGAGATAGATGGGCGCACCGTAGCCGAGAAAAAAAGATGCCGCATCGAGTGGTGCAAAGGGCAGTGCGTAGTCAAGAGCATCCATGGTTTCAGAGATTTCCGCCGGAGTCGTTCCCGGGAATTCGGTAATGAGATTGCCCATCAGCACCACGCCGGCAGCGAGGCAGTTTTTCATCATTGCCAGGTTGTCCATGGCGGTGGTGCCCTTGCCCATGCGACTGAGCAGCGATGTTGACAGCGATTCGACGCCAACCTGGACCGTGCGCAGCCCGCCGTTCCGATATCCGGTCAGTCGCTCAAGAGAGGTCGTCGCCCGCAGTTCGCCAAAAAATGTCATATCGGTTGGCGCTGCCGCCATGGCCCGAAAAAATTCATCCATTGCCGGCGCCGGCAGGACGTTGTCGGTAAAGGCGAAATGAAGTGCGTCGTTTGTGGCGGACAACTCCCGCACCTCGGCGAGCATTCTCGCCGACTGTTTGCAGCGATACCCGCGCCACTGGAGATTGAGGTTGCAAAAGGTGCAGCGTTGCCAACTGCATCCCCGAGAAAACTCTATCGGCAGGGTCGGCTGGAATGGCAAATCGGCAAACGTTTTTTTTATCTCTTTGAAATAGGGCTGATAATCTGGAATCGGCAGATCGTCCAGGGATGTGGCGTAAGGACTTTTGCCGTTCTCATCCCGGCCTGTTGAGGTGATGATCCGGCCGGGCACCGCTCCCTGCCCCCCCTTGAGATGCTGACACAAGGCCAGCAACGGGCCTTCGCCTTCGCCGTCGACCAGGTAGTCAATCTGCTCGAATCTCTCCACTAAAGACCGACCCACCGCGCCGGCGCACGATGTCCCACCGAAAACGATTGGCAGGTTGGCTGTCTTTTCTTTCAGCGAGCCAGCGAGATAGAGGGAGGCGAGCAACTGGTTGAAGCAGAGCGAAAATCCGGCCAGTGCCACGTGTTGCCAATCAATCCCGGCTACCCAGGCATCACAGCAGGAGCGGATATCGGCCATGAGGGCAGAAAAATCCGGTACCCCACCCCGGCCGTGGCCGCGCAGTTCAGAGCGAAACAGACGGGCGGCCTCGGCTTTTTTTTCAGGAAAGAGCAGCGCAGCGAACAGTGCCTCACCGGCCCAGCCGGATCGGGCGATGCGCCCATACAAATCGATGCCGATCACTCCGGCGATTGCAACATAGAGATGGTGGCAGTCAACCTGGAAGCGCCCTTCACCCTTCTTGAGCAGATAGCTGCGCAGAGCTGCCAACTGGATGGAAGGGCGATGAAAGAGCGGCCAGGGGGCAGCGACGAGCGCGACACCAAAGGGGTCGGGGTCATTCTGGTCCGTTTGCCGGTATGGTGATTGGTCGGCCATCGCTTCCCCGTAACTGGAAAAATCCTTGCCCCCTTGCCGGTAACCGGATTCTGCCTCCTATGTGGTCTGGGGTGCCTTGCCGGCACGCCAGGCTCTGCCGACCTTTTCGCCCACCGACCAGTAGTGGTTGTCCGGCATCGAGAGCGTGAAGGGTCTGATCTTGCCGATATCCGGTTTGCCATCGGTCAGGAACGGTTCGGCCGAGTAGGCCTCCTGAACTTCGCCGATGTAGAGGGTGTTGCTGGGCAGTTTCAGGGCATCATAGAGGGTGAGGGAGATGGAGACCGGACATTCCGTGATCAGGGGGGCATGGGCGACAGATCCGTAAAAGAGCTCGAACAGCTCAGATTTGTCGGTTCTGCTGCCGGAGACCAGACCGCAGTAATCGGTTTTTTCCAGCAGGGAAGTATCCGGAATATTGATGCTGAATTCCCGGTGCTCATCGATGCCCCTGTTGGTGTGGTGCGGTCCGAGGGCCACGGCAAACATCGGTGGCCGCATGTTCACCCGGGCGGCCCAGGCGATGGCAAGAAAATTGGCCTTGCCGTCGACCACCGCCCCCACCAGCACCATCGGCATCGGGCTCAAAAACGCAGTATTGTTGTCTATCCTGATTTTTTCCATCGCATTTTCTCCAAAGGGGGTGATTTTTTGTCCGCGCCTGCTGATGATAGCAGATTTTCACCAGATTCTCCTGCCGATTCTTTGCCGTTTACAGTTTGAATCTGGCCACCATCCCCTTGAGATCCCCGGCCAGGGCGGAGAGTTGTTCGGCCTTCTCCCGCACCTGACCACTGGTGCCACTCATCAGTTCGGCGGAATGGCTTAAGTCGGCGATATCCCCGCTGACTGTCGTCAGCACTGCCGAACTGTCGGTGATATTGCTGGTGACTGCCGATATGCCCTCTGAGGCCTGGGTGATGTTTTCAGCTATCTCCCGGGTGGCCACCGACTGCTCCTCCACCGCCGAGGCAATGCCGGTGATGATCTCGTTGACCTGCTCAATGACCTGTTCGATCTGCTCGATGGTCTGCATGGTTCCGGTGGAACCGGCTTGGACCCCCTCGATCTGTCGTTTGATGTCAGCGGTTGCCGCCGCAGTCTGTCGCGACAGTTCCTTGATCTCGTTGGCGACTACGGCAAAGCCCTTGCCGGCTTCGCCGGCCCGGGCCGCCTCGATGGTGGCGTTTAAGGCGAGCAGGTTGGTCTGGTCGGAGATGTCGGTAATCGTTTCGGTGATTTTGCCGATCGCCTGGGCCGCCTCGGTCAGTTCGGCCATTTTCGCCCCTGCCTCCCGACTCTGGCGGACCGCCTCGGAAGAGATGCTGCTGGCCTGTTCGGCATTGTGGGCAATTTCATTAATGGTCCCGGACATCTCTTCCGCCGCCGAGGCAACCATGTTGGTGTTGTTGCTCGATTGGGCCATTGCCGCCGACACGGTGGCGATGTTGCCGTCCAGTTCGGTCACCGCCCCGGCTACGGTGTTCGATTTGTCGGCCGTATGGCTCGAATGGTCAGACATCTGGCCGGCAATCTGTACAATGTCAGCGGAGGAGGTGGTAAGGGTGGCCACCCCGCCGGTGATGTCGGTGATCATTGCATGCAATTTTTCCATGAACTGGTTGAAGCAGTCGGCCAGGCGGCCAATTTCGTCGGTGCTGGTCACCGGCAGTCTGGTGGTCAGGTCGCCTTCCCCTTGCGAGAGGTCGAGGAGGCCGGCGACCACCCCGCGGATCGGTTTGACGATGGCCCGGGTTACCAGCAGGGCAATGGCGACGATTCCGGCCCCGCCAAGGGTGCCGATGAAGAGGGCCAGCCAGCGCAGCCTGGCGATGGCGGCAAAGGCCTCGCTCTGGTCGATCTCGGCCAGCAGCGACCAGCGAAGGCCGGCCAACTCCAATGGGGCGTAGGCAGTCAGCACCGGGGAGGAGAGGTAGTTGGTCGTCAGCATCCTGCCGGTCTCGCCGCGGAGGGCGGCCCGGGCAGCTTCGGTGTCGACCTGCCCCCGTTCCGGGCGGCGAAAGGAGGTGGCCACCGAGTGGTTTTCCGGGTCAAGAAAGGAGTCGGAACGCATCAACAGATCGTCGCCGACAATGTAGGTCTCACCGCTTTGCCCCATGCCGGCCCGGTTGGCCATGATCACGTTGAGGGTATCGAGGGGAAACTGGAAGATGAGGACACCGATCTTCTTTCCGTCGGCAAAGATCGGTGAGGCAACAAAGCCGGCCGGGGCCTCGTAGGAAGGGAAGTATTGCCGGAAATCAGTCAAAAAGACCGACTCGGCCGAGGTTGCCCGGTTGGCCAGGCGAAATACCTCGGCGAAGTTGGTGTCGGCATAGGGGCCATCCAGGAGAGAGGTGGCATAGTCCAGTTCCTTGAATACCGAGTAGACGATCTTTCCCCCTTCCGGCTCGACCAGAAAGATATCGTAGTACCCGAACTTTTTCAGATAGTTTCTGATCACCGGGTGGTAATGGGCGTGCAGCCGGCTGTAGCGGGAGGTATCGCCGGGGTGGTCGAGGGCATCCTTGCTGCCCAGAGGGTGCTGGTTGGCCCGGATGAAGTGGTACTGTAGAGTGACCGTGTCGGGGGGGAGACGGCCGAGGATGCTGTCGGTGTCCGGCTTCGCCCCGTCGTTCTGGGCCTGGTAAGCGCGGTTGAAGTCCTGTTGGTAGTAGTGGGCCAGTTCCTTCTTCTGCCGGTCGAGTTCCCCCGCCTCGATGCCGTTTTCGCTGGCGAACTGGGCAAAAGCTGCGGTAAATTCGGCCATCGCCGAGACGACCATATGGTCCTGGGAGAAGGTCTCGATCTGGTCACTGATTGTTTGCAGGTAGCGCTCCACCTCCCCTTTTTTGCCGTCGCGGACACTCTCCATCTGGGCGAAGGCCTGGCTTTCGATGGCCTGCTGCGCCTGAAAAAGGGAGAGCAGGGCGATACAGGCGAAGGGGAGAAGCCCCACCGTCAGAAAGGCTCCAAGCAATTTTATCCTCAGGCTGATCCGTGCTCCCATACCACCTTTCCTCCTTTCGTTGTCCGTGTTGTTTTCCGTATCAGTCAGTTCCATCAGGGGCGGCAGCAAGGCCGGCCATCAGAGCCACCGACAGGGCAAAATATGCTGTGCCAACCACCTGGCCGGTGGCAGCGCCGCAGCTGCTTGTGCTCCACAGTTATAGTATACCGATTCCCGCCGACAAGGTAAGTGGTTTTTTGCTCATTTTTGCTTAACCCTTCATATTCTTTGTTATCAATTATACAATTATGTAAAAATTTATCATCATTGGAACACTACGTCACCACAGAGCCACAGGCCGGTGGCAACCTTGATCGGTAGAGGTGCTGCCGTTCCCGTAACTGACTCGACTGATGGCCACCTTGAAAAATGGTTTTTCCGCCCAATCTCTGCGTTGAAGGAAACAATCGGTCCATGGAATATCAGCTGTATGCCTGCTGCAAACTGTTTTCCAACAGTTCGGTCGCCAAGAGTTGTCACTGGAATTTTTTCTTTTGAATGCATACACTGCCAGGACGCAGTGGCAATAAAGCAAAAGGCACCGTCGCTGGAAAATGACAACTGAAGGAGGTCGACTATGGAAAATATGCAGGTGGGCGAGTTGATGGTCGGGGTGGAGAAGTTCCCGAAAATTTCTGCCGAGGCCACCTTCTACGAGGCGGTGCTGGCCCTGGAGAGCGCCGAGGAGGAGTACAAGAGCGGCCTGGCGGAACAGCGGATTCTTCTGGTTCAGGACGCTGCCGGCAAGGTCTGGGGGAAGATATCCCCCATCAATCTCTTCGCTGGTCTTGAGACCGGCTACCGCCGGGTAAATATCGAGGAGTTGCTGAAACAGTACGGGGACAGCTATATCGCCCACTCCATGTCCGAGGATATGCACCTGTGGAAAAACCCCTTCCACGACCTCTGCCGCAAGGCCGGAGCGGTGAAGATAGGCAGCTTTGTCAATGCCCCGAAAGAGGGGCAGGTGGTCAAGGTCGGCGACCCCTTGTCGACATGTTTTCACCGCTTTGTGATGAACCGGCACGACACGCTATTCGTCGTCAACGGTGAGGAGATTGTCGGCCTGCTCCTCTTCGCCGATGTCTACCGCAAGGTCTCAGAAGGTATGAAAAAATGTTTTGTATAAGCCGCAACGGGCAAAAAACCAACACCTTCACGGAGACAGAGAGATGAAACTGCGCTACTTTTCCCACTCATCCTTTCAGATCACCACCAATGCCGGCCAGGTGCTGCTCATCGACCCCTTTCTCGACGACAACCCCACCTCGCCGGTTCGCTCCGACCAACTGCATGCCGACTTCATCATTCTCACCCACGGCCATGGCGACCATCTTGGCGACGGCTTCAAGATCGCCAAACGGACCAAGTCGCTGTTCATCTGTGTCAACGAACTGGCCAACTATGTCAGCGACAAAGGGTTTCAGGCCCACAACATGCATATCGGCGGCGGCCACGACTTCCCCTTCGGGCGTCTCCAGTTCACCATCGCCCATCATGGTTCGATGACCCCGGAGGGGAGCTATGCCGGCGAACCGGCCGGGGTGGTGCTGCAGATTGACGGCACCACCCTGTACCACACCGGCGATACCGGCCTCTTCTACGATATGAAACTGATCGGTGAGATGACCCCCCTCGACTACATGCTGCTGCCCATCGGCGACAACTTCACCATGGGGATCAGAGAGGCGGTGAAGGCGGTGGAACTGGCGGCACCGAAGGTGGCCATACCGATGCACTACAACACCTTTCCGGTGATCGCTGCCGACCCGGAAGAGTTTCGTGCCCGCCTGCAGGCGGTGGGGAGAGTGGCCAAAGTAATGGCCTATGGTGAAGAGATGGAGTTGTAGAGAGGTTAAGGAAGTTTCTTTCGTCCCACTGGGGGTGGGTGATGGCCTATGGTGAGGATATGGAGTTGTAGTGACTGAAGCGGAAGCGGCCCAGCCACGCCGCCGCCGGGGGGGTGTCCCACCACCGGCGGCGACCTTTAGAGGTGTGGCTGCTAATTGCCGACGGTAAAGGAGTCGGCAAAAAGATTTTCAATCGCCTCGCGGCCGGCATCGCTCAGGTAACGGGTGCCGCTGCCGACAAAGGTGTCGTATTCGATGCGCGGGCTGTCTTCCTGCCAGCCATGTTTCCAGGTAAACCACTTCTTGCTCGGCTGGTCGAAGACATGCAGGGGGCGGTTGAACATCTTGGCCAGTTCCACCGCCCAGCCGGTTCCACCCTTCACCGAGCCATCCTCCTGGATGGCACCGATGACAAAGACCTGGTGGCCGCTGTTGACCATGTGGAAGATGGTCTGCAGCACCTTGCGGATCTTTTCGGTCTCGTAATAGGTGCGGTTGAGCATCCGCGAGGCCAGCTCCATACTGATATCACCCCGCTCCAGTTGCTCGCGGCTGAGTATCGTGACGTTTTTCTCGCGGGCCAGTTTGTGGCCGTCGAACGAGTAGATCACCTCGCCGATCCCGAATTTTTCCGCGGTTTCGCCAAAGGTGGCCTCGGCCCCCTTGAGGCCGCTGCTGAAGAGGGTGTACTGTGCTAGATCCATGGTAAAACTCCTTGCTCATCGGGAAGTAACGGGAAAGGTAACCGCGCCAGTGTAACCACGCTTGTCGGGAAAGGCAACAGCGGCAAGTGAAATGTGCCCGGCGGCTACGCGTTTTTCCGGGCGCTGGCCAGTAGCCGCCAGGGGGCGGGATAGCCCTCCACCGTCAACTGCGGGTTCTCTGTTGAAATAAAATTTTCGTACGACTCAAAGGTCATCCACTCGGTGGGGCGCTGTTCGGCGGCCGACATCGGAACCGCTGAAAAGAGTTTGCAGTCGACAAATCCGGCCTTGTTGAGCCAGCTGAGCAGGCAGCTGCCGGTGGGGACGAAGTAGGTGCCCGGGGCCTTGGCGTAGGTGTCGGCCGGGCAGAGGGCCAGCGGTTCCTCGCCGGGGATTGCCTGCGTTTCGACGATCAGCCGCCCCCCCGGGCGGAGGGCGGTGAGGGTGTCGCGCAGGGTATCGATGGGGGAGGGGCGGTGATAGAGGATTCCCATCAGGAAGACCACATCGAAACAGCCGGCGAAGAGGGGGAGATGTTCCACCCCGAGCAGGTCGACGGCCAGGTTGTCTTGGCCGGCCATGGCCTGCAGGGCGGTGCAGCAGAAGTAGTGTTGCACGGTGGGTTCAAAGCCGAGGACCAGCCGCGGCCCGGCCGGGAGCATTCGGAACATGTAGTAGCCGTTGTTGCAGCCGATGTCGGCCACCACCTTGCCGGCAAGGTCGCCGAGGGCGGGAAGGGCGGGGAGTAGCCGCTGCCACTTCCGCTCGCTGCGCCACTCGGCGTCGATCTCGACGCCGAACACGGAAAAAGGGCCCTTGCGCCAGGGCATGAAGGCGCGCAGGGCCTCGCGCAGAGCCGGGCGTTCGGCAGCCGGCACCTCTTCCGCCCGGCCGATGATTACGCTATCGCCGCTGCAGTCGAGATGATCGGCCCGGTAGCGGCTGAGATGCCGGCAGGGGTCGCGGTAGCGGCGGAAACCCTTCTTGTCCTGTTCCACCCACTGTCGGCGCTGCTGGTGCAGGGCAAGGATCTTCTCCCGATCGGCGGTCTCGGCGAGATGGGCGAGGTAGGCGGGGGGCACCGGTTCAGCCGGCCGCCGGTTTGACGGCGATAAGTGAGGTGAAGTTGAACCACTGGAAGTAGCTCTCCACCGTGATAAAGCCGGCCCTCTTCAGCATCGCCTGGTTTTCGGCAATGGAGAAGGGAATGAGCACATTTTCCAGGGCCTCACGTTTTTTGGCGATCTCCAGTTCGGAGTAGCCACGCCTCTTTTTGAAACGGTGGTAAATCTCGATAAACTCCCGGTTCAGCCGGCGGTCGAGACAGATGACCTTCTCCGAGATCAGCAGGACGCCGCCGGGCCGCAGGGCCGCAGCTACCCGGTCTAGGAACTCCTGCCGCTGCAGGGGGCGGATGAACTGCAGGGTGTAGTTGAGGAGCACCGCGCCGGCACCGCTGGCGCTGAAGGTGGTGATGTCCTCCAGCAGAAAGGTGAGATTTTCGTTGTTGGCCTGGAGTGCCGCCTTCAGCCTTGCCTTGTCAAGCATGGCCGGTGAGTTGTCGACACCCACGTAGCGCAGTTCGCGGTCGGCCAGCAGGCGGGAGAAGGCCAGCAGGGTGGTGCCGGTGGCGCAGCCGAGATCGTAGACCACGTCGCCGGGGAGGAGGAAGCGGTCGAGGAGCTGCGCCGAGGCCTCGATCACCTGGCGGTAGAAGGGGATCGAGCGGTCGAGCATGTCATCGAACACCTCCGCCACCCGTTCATTGAAGACAAAGTCCTCCGCCACCGCCTCAACTGCGAAGAGGGTATCTTTTCCAGACATTGCCAGCGACAGGGTTATTTCTGGTACCAGCTGCCGTCCGGCCGCTGGAACCAGTGGCCGGCCCCGCCGATATCGGCAATGGTTTTCGCCCGCCGCTGGCCGACCAGCTCCGGGGCCGCCCCCTGGCTCTTGCCGATGGCCCGGTATACCTCGGCCCGGTCGCTGTTCTCGGCGGCGATGAGTTGCTCTTCGGGTTTGGCCGCCGTGCGGAATTCAAGGTAACCGCCACTGTTCTCTCCCACCAACCCCTGTTCCTTGAGGGTGTTGATGGCGGGGATACGTTCAGCCATCCTCTCCTTGATCCCGGCCGAGTGGGCAAAAGTGGAGATGAACAGGCAGCAGGCGATGGAGACCATTAAAAGCGAAAAAAGGGTGAGTTGCTTGTGCATGGTTGTCCTCAGGGTTTCAGGGCGGAAGGGTCGCTCTGGGCCTGGTCGATCTCAGAGAAGAAATCGTCCAGGGCCCGGTCGACCTTGAGGTTGATATCGATGGTAATATGGATCGGCTTGATCTCCACCGGTTTCAGCTCCACCTCGTGGCGGCTGCAGCCGGCCAGCGGCAGGAGAAGGGCCAGGGCGCAGGCGGGGAGGAGGCAGCGGGGCAGTGTCGTCATCGGGTCATTGCTCCATAAAGGATTGGATGTTCTTGCCATGGCGCCACATCTCCTGCATGGGGAGACGAAAATTAACGTCCAGGCGGATCGGGTGCTGGAGTCGGGCGCCCTCGCCACCGGCGACAATCTGGCCGCCCACCGCCCGGAAGGGGAGGGGCGCCGACGGTTTGCCGTCCAGCTGCAGGCCGACCTGCAACTCGTCCCCCCGGCTGTTCAGCGACACCTTGGCCCAGTTGTAGGAAAAATCCTCCAGCGCCCGGAGGGTGTAGGCCAGGGTGGCCGTTTCTGCCATGGGTGGCATGCCGGCCTGCAACTGGCTGGTATCAGTAAAGCGGACTATACCACCATTGCCTGGTGTCGAAAACAGAAAACCATCGGTGAAGCTGGGGCCCCGGTCGCCGAAAATGAGAGGTAGCCGTCCGTTCACCGAGCCCTCACCTTCAGCGTCGGCCACGCCAAACTGGTTGAGCAGTTCGGCGAAGTTGAGCCGGTCGCAGTAGAGGGTGGTGGCCAGTTCCGGCTGGTCCGGCAGGAGGCGGAAGCCGCCCGTCTCGACGCTCCCCTGGCACCAGCCGAGGCGGGCCGATTCGACGAAGAGGGCGGTGGGTTCCTCGAGGCGGAAGCGGAGCCTCGCCTGAGCAAATTGGAGTCTGCCCAGGCTGAGGGTAGCGCTGCTGCAGAGCTGGCTGGGGGCGCTTTCCAGAAGCGGCAGGCGGGGGAAGGTTACCTCGCAGGCAAGATCGGTGGCGGCATTGCCCTCAAAATTGAGGGTGTCGGCCCGAACCTGCAGGCGCAGTTGGCCGGCCGGGATGCCGAGCTGCCGACGAAAGGAGCCCTCCCCGGCCACTCGGGCGGTAAAAATGAGTCCCTCGGGAAGAGGGAGGAAGGGGGGGAGGTCGCTGTCGGTGAGCGCGCTTTCCGGCAGGGTGCAGGTAAGCTCCAGGTCGCCGGTAAGACTCGCCGTGCCGCTGCAGCCCAGTTTCCACTGCGGCTGGAAGGTGCTGAGATGGGTGGTGAAGGCAACACCCTCCCGGGAGGGACGGATCGCCGCCCGCAGGCTGCCACTGGCCACTCCCTGATGGTGGATCTCCGCCACCCGCAACTCGCCGGCCGCCGCCTCAGCCGGCGGGGGGAGGGGGAAGCGCAGGGGGAGGGTCAGTTCCAGGCCGTGCAGGCTGGTATTCCATTGCCGGGCGGCAAGATTGTCGAGGGTCAGGTGGAGGCGGCCCTGTCCGCCACCTTCGGCAATTGTCAAACTGGCCTTGCCGTGCAGTGTGCCCACTTCCAGCTGACCTGGATGGCCAGGCCGTCCTCCGACCCCGGTCAGGGCATAACTGCCCTGGTGAAGGCTGCCGGTCAGCTCGCCCCCCTCGCCCTGGCGGTGGCCGGCCAGGGTCAGGTCGATGGCGGCGGCGCCGGTCGCCGGCTCGACCCGACCGGTGGCGGTGAACCGGCCGCCGGCAAAATCGACCTCGCCGTTCAGGCTGATCGCCGCTCGCTCCGGTCGCTGCAGGTGGAGGCCGGTCAGCTGCCAGGTACTCCCGCTACTCCGGCCGCTCAGTTCCAGGCGAAGAGGGGTTCCCACCTCGCTCTGCAGATGGAGGAGGGGGGCAAGGGGGGTGTTCTGCCAGTTGAAGTCGGCCACTGCCATGCCCAGGCGGAAATCGCCGAGCCGGAACTGCTCGTCGAGGACAAGCTCTCCCTGCAGCGAGGCCGCTCCAAGGGGGAGGGGCCCTTGCCAGCCAGTGGTGCTGTCGAGGTCGCTACCGGCGGTCAGTTCGCCGACCAGTTCGGCCACTTCCGCGATGTCGGGGAGATCGAGGAGCAGGGCCAGATGATGGCCGGCTGCGCCGCTCTCCACCTGGCAGGAGGCATTCCCCCGCACCGCACCGCTGAGGGCCATTTCGCCCTGCAGGCTGGTGAACCGGTTTCCCCCATCGGTGCGGTCGAGGAAATCGAGGTCGATTCTCCCCTGCAGGCGGAGAAGGAGGGGAGGGGCCGGTTCCCGGTGCAGGAGGAGGGTGCTGTTCTCCAGCCGGATCGTCTCGATGGCCAGCGGGAAGAACAGACCGGGGGGTATTGCTGCCGGGTCGTCTGTCGCCTGATCATCTGTTGCCTGGCCGCCTGCCGCCCGGCTGGTGGCGGGTAGAGGGAAGACCGGCTGCCCGTCGACCAGTTCCAGGTGGAGGGTGGCGGCGTCGAGGCGCAGTTCGTCGATACGGCCTTTAAGGAGACCGGCCGGGTGGTAAAGGAGGGTGAAGGCGGGGAGACTGAGGGTCGACCCGGGGTTGGATGCATTCATCTGGCCGTCCAGGTGCAGCCGGCCGCTGAGCCGAAAGGGGGAAAACCAGCTGATCTCGGCCGTGGTCCCGGCCAGGGGCAGTCCGACGAGCAGTCGGGGGAGGAGAAAGCGGTTGGCCAGTGTCGGCAGGAGGAGAAAGAGGAGAGCTGCGGCAGTCGCCAGCAAGAGGAGAAGGGCGGGAAGCAGGCGGCGGGGTCGGTTCATCTGTCACGCATCCTCGCGTTGCGGGGTTGTCGCCGGGTAGAAGGCCAGTGCCCCTCGGGTTTTTAGTGAGTGGAACTGGCAGGTGGCGTCGATATTGCCCTTGTCTTGCACCGGAAGTGCCAGTATAAACCTCTTGCGCCAGAGTTGCATGGAAATTGCCGGCAAAAGAAGGTATAACGGCCATGACTGGCGGTTGCCAGGGACAACGAAGGCAACGGGGTACGGGAGGCTCTGCCGCCCTCCCCGTCAAAGAGGGGAACCACAATAAGGCGACCTTGAACGGAAACCCGAATTTTTCAAGGCAGCCGTAAGCCGACCTTCGCGAGGGCAGGGGAGAGAGTATGGCGCAGGATATCGATTTTGACGAGTTGTTGAGAAAATATAAGGCGGACCCCTTCGACTATGTCGATGTCCATGCCATCCACACCGGCCGGGTGAGTTTCCGGGTGGTCGAGGGGAGCGAGGTGCAGGCGATCTCCGGCGAATGGCTGCAGATTCCCGGGACGGTCCTCTACGAGATCAACCGGGAACGGAACCCGAAGACCGTCGCCGCCCAGACCAACGGTACCGTTGCCTCGGTGCACAGCGAACTGGACGGGCGATTTGTCGAGGCGGGGGAGAAACTGCTCACCATCCGCCACCCGCTGAAGAAGAAGGAGATCATCGAAAACATCCTCAAGGAGGTGCTCTCCCTTTTTTCCGCCCCGGAGTCGGCAAAGTACTTTTTCTCCATGGATATTCAGTCGCGGATCGACAAGAAGGGGGCCCGGGCGGTAACTGTTGAACCGGGGGACGAGATCCTCACCATGTCGCTGATGAAGCGGGACACTCCGGTCTATTACAGCGGAGAACGGGGGGTGATCCACTCGGTCTATTTCCGACCGGGGATATCGGTGGCGCAGGGAGAGCCTTTGCTGGGGATCTGTGCCCCGGACAAGCTACCGCTGATCCAGAAGATCATCACCCGGGTAAAGGCGGACTGGGACAGCGACCATTGATCCGCTGGTGATGGACAGAACTCCGGCACCGGCGGCGGTGCGGCAGCGGCTTTTTGCCCTCGCCGATCAAAAGAACCGGCAAGGGCCAAAAACCACCGTCGACTCTCTGGCGGTGGCCCGTTACGGCGCCATGGTCGGCCGGGATATCCGTTGTTATTCCCGTTTGACCAGGGCAATGGAGCAGGCCCGGCAGTTGATCGACAGCGAGGCCGAGGCCGGAGGTGCCGTCGCCAGCGGGACGGTGCTCCTCGCCGGACAGCTGGCCGGGGCCAGAGGCCGTTTCCGGCGCCAATGGCACGCCCCCTCAGGCGGCCTGTGGGGTTGCCTGATTCTTGCCGCCACCCTCCTCCCCCCCTCCCGCGCCCTGATCCCCTATGCCGTCGGAGTAGCCGGCTGTGAGGCGGTGCGGCAAGCAGGGGCGGCACGGACGCAACTGCGCTGGGTCAACGATCTGCTCTGGGCCGGCGGTAAGCTGGCCGGCTTTCTAGTGGAGGGGTACCGGGAGCCGCACCATGGTGAGGAGTTCGATCTGGTCGGTTTTGGGATCAACGTCAACAACCGGCACTTTCCGGGGGAACTGGCCGGGAGCGCTGTAGCCCTGGCGCAAGCGGTGGGGGGGGATCTCTGTCTGGCCGATTTTGCCGAGACCTTTCTCGCCTGCCTGGCCTGGAATGTCGGCCTACTCTACCACGAGGAGGCGCGGGAGGCGCGGGAGGCCTGGCAACTGAGCGGTGAAGGCTTCGCCGGCCCGGTCGGAGGGCACGCCCTCTTGGCCCGCTGGCGTGAGCTTTCCGACACCATCGGTCGTCGGGTGGTGTACGGGCTGGATGTTCTCCAGGCCCCGCAGTATGAGGCGACGGTGGTTGGCCTCGAGGTCGATGGCGGTCTGCTTTTGCGCCTCGCCGATGGTGCTGTTACCAGTCAATATTGCGGCGAACTCCGCTATCTCCCCGACCAACACCGGTAACTCCCAGGCTGGCGGCCATCATCCCACCCGAGGCCCCACCCCCCACCGCATTTCTCTGGCCATCTTCAAATTCCGGCCGTCCGCACCTTCGGCTGCTCATTTCAGCCTTGACAGGCCGGCGAGGCCGGTGGGGACGTTCAACCAGGCTGATGGCTAGATCTTTTCCGCCTTGATTGGCCGGCGAGGCCGCCAGGAATGCGCACCCAGGCTGAAGGCTAGAAACTGAGCCGGACCGCGGCGCCGAAAAAGAGGGTATCGGTATCGATGTCGCGCTCGTTGTCATCGAAATCGGTGCTGTCGTTGAAGCGGTAGTTGGCATTGAGGTCGGCGTAGACCCCGGGCAGCAGTTCCAGATTGAAGCCGGCCCGCAGGGCAAAGAACGGCTCGTCGGCAAAACTGCCGTCGGTGTAGGTCGTCCCGATCCCCAGCCCGGCGTAGATCCCCCGCCCCACCAGGAAATAGGCCTGGGGAGAGATCGCCTCCTCGCCGAAACGGTCGGGGAGAAACTCAATCGTCCCCTCCAGGCCGAGCAGACCGGTCAGGTACTGGTAGGAGACCAGGAAGCCGAGGCCGCTTTCGTCGAAGTCACCATCGATATCGTCGATGGTCGTCCAGTAGTTGGCGCCGCCACCGAGGCGGTGTTCCGCCGCCAAAACTGGCCCACTCAGGATGGCGCCGGCTAGCAGGAGTGCGGTCAGGCAGATCGTACAGTTGTCGATGATCCGGGTGTGCATGGCTATTTTCTCTTCTGGTTGGGGTTAGTTGCCTGCCCTGGCAGGTTGGCGGTGGTGGCGGTGCTGCATTGCCGCATGATCGGCCAGGAGATGATGTCGCGCTGGAGCAGCTGCCGGCCGTAATGGTGGAGGAAGGCCAGCACTTCCGGCAAAAGCGGCGCGGTGACCTGCAGCCGGTGCAGCCGTTCCAGGGGAAGATCCTGGGCCGACTGGAGAATTTTGATACTCCCCGGCGAGAGGGCAAGCCCCTTGCCACCCCTCGGCCGGCAGCGAGTACAGAGCAGCCCGCCGCGGCCGGGGTCGAAGCTGCAGCGGATGGTGCCGCCGGCAGCCGCGCCGCAGCCGAGGCAGTGGTTCAGCTCCGGGCGGTAGCCGAGGTAGTCGTAAAAACGGATGAGAAAGAGGGCGAGCACACTGCCCGGGGCCATCTTCCGGTCCAGACTGTGCATTGCCCAGAGGCTGAGGCGAAAGGTCTTCTCGTCCGCCGCCCCCTCCCGCACCGTGCCGAGGAGAAATTCCTGGATGACCGAGGCGGTGCCGAACCGTTCCAGATTGCTGCGGATGTTGATGAAGCCGTTGTGCAGTTCGGCCTCGGCAAGAAAGGCAAAGGCCCGGTTTGCCTTCTGCTCGTAGATGATGTGGAGAAAACTGAATATTTCCAGTTTGTTGACGAATCTTTTCCGGCTTTTTCTGGCCCCCTTGGCGATGGCCTTGAGGCGACCGGGCTCTCTGCCGAAGAGGGTCAGAATGAGGTCTGACTCGCCATAGTCGTGGCAATCGAGAACGATCGCTTCCGTTTCCACTGCAGGCGCTTCCGGTCGCTTACTGGAGGATCGCTTCCGGAATGGCTATGGTCACGAATTTCTGTTCCGAGGGGGGAATGTTGATCGGGATGTCATTCAGCGTCAGGCTTATCTGGCTGTCGGCCGGGAGGGTCAGGAGCATTTTTTCTTCTGCCCGCCAGGAGGTTGTCTCGCCTCCCTTGAACGAGAGTTGCTGGTCGGGATGGTTGTCGATCTGCAGTTGCATATCGGTCTCTTTGGCAAACTGGGCACTGAGCGAGTACCGTCCCGGTGGGGCCGGCAGCGGTTGCCGGGGCTTCAGGGTCGGCCCGTCGGCAAAGGCCGAACTGAGCGGGGTCGGAAAGAGCAGCACCGTCTCCGGTGGCTGTTCGACGCCGCGTAGTTTCTGGCTGAGAAAGGTGGCCGGGTTCCAGGAGAAATACCAGCTGAGAAAGGCCCCGATAAGAAGGAGGAGAAGGACCACCAGACCAAACAGGGAAAGGGGGAGGGAACTCGGCCGTTCGGCCATATTCCCCACCTCTTTGGCGAGGAGATGGGGCGCCAGCGGGGAGGCCGGCTTATGCGCGGAACTCTTTCGCTCACGTTCGTAAAGTTCGAGGACCCTTTGGCTGTCCAGCTGCAAAAAGTTGGCGTAAATGGTGTAGAGACCACGGGTGAAGGCCTTGGCTGGAAGTATGTCGTAGCGGTCGTCTTCCATTGCCTGGAGGTTTTTCGGCGAAATTTTGGTGTGGTCGGCAGCGGCGGCGAGGTCGTATTCCAGCGTGAGGCGGGCTTCGCGGAGCACAAGGCCAAGGCTGGTATGTTCCGGTTGGGGGATTTCTTCAGACATGATCTGGTTCCTGGGGGTGGTCAATTCGCTTATCCTGTCCTGGCGTGTGCCGGCAGAGGTTGCCTTCGGGCCAGGCGAGTAGAGTTACAGTTTCTGTATGTAAGCGTTTTCTTTAAGTTTCTCAACCCATTCGGTATAGGCTTCGTTCAGTTTTTGCTCGTGCAAGCGATTTCTGATCTCTTCCTTCACTGCTTCGAAGGGGACGGTCGCCACCTGTTCCCCCTCTTCGCCGGCCAGGACCAGGAAAAACTGGTAGCCGGACGGGGTTTCAACGATTGCGCTCAGTTCACCGGATTGAAGAGGGCTGAGCGCCGTCCGCATCGCCGTCGCCATTTCATCAAGGCGAAACAGGCCGATATCGCCACCGTCGTCGGCCGACGGCAGCTCCGAGTACTCTTTGGCCAGGGCCTTGAAATCGCCCCCATCCCTTACCATCTGGTGGATTCGTTCCGCCCGTTGCCGGGCCTCTTGCTTCTCTTGGGCGAGCACCTCCGGATCGCTCGAAGCCGGCCAGGAAAAACCCATCTGGAGAAGGTAGAGCTGCTCCGGAGCGGTATTGGCGAGGTAGTTGCTGTTGTAGTACTCTTGCAGCATCTTCTCACTGATGGCGATGCGCGAGCGGACATCCTGGTTGACCAGCTTGCTTTGGAGGATCTGCAGCCTGAGTCGCTGGCGGTAGGTTTTCTCACTCAGCCCGGAGAGGATCAGCCGGTCCCGGAACTCGGCCGCTGCCAGGCCGGTGTTGGCCCGCATCCGTTCGTAGGCGGCGTCAATCTCCTCGTCACCCACCGAAACGTTCATCTCCTTAGCCCGCTGGCTGACCAGGCGCTGTTCGATCATATTTTCCAACGCCCTCTCCCTGGCCTCGGCCAGGGCGGAGAGCAGGGGGGTGTCACTGTCGCTCCTGGCGATGGAACTGTACAGGCTGGCCGCTTCCTCTTCGAGTTCGCTCAGGGTGATCACCTCGTCGTTGACCACAGCCACCACCCGGTCGACCACCGTGGCCATGGCTGTCGGCATGAGGAGAAAGAGGCTCAGCAGGGTGGCACAAATTCCGGCCGTCAGGGCGCCGGTTCGGGTGGGGGGCTGGAACTGGGGCATGATCTGGTGTCGTGGTGGCAGGCAGTGCCTGGGATTTGAAGGTTGTGGCTGAGGCCGTCTTTAACCGGAGTCTCTGCCGGCCCAATACGGGGCGACTTGCTGGAGGAGGCCGCTGGAATAATCGCCATACAGTTGACTTTCAAAGTGTACTGGGTATCTTGTCGGCAGAGTTCGGCAAACGCTTTACAATTATGGGTAGCACCATAGCACACTGGCACGAAGAAAGAAATCACCTCGGGAGCAGATTGATGAAGAAACATCGCAAGTTCTTTTTTTGGGCCATCTGTGGTGCCCTTCTGGCCGGTGCTCTGGGCGCCGGCGGGGTGCGCGCCGATTCGACTATGCCCCCTTTTGCCCTGCAGAGCATCCGCGATGGGAAGACAATAGCCTCCGACTCGTTCTCCGGCAAGGTGCTGCTGCTCACCTTTTTTGCCACCTGGTGCCCCCCCTGTGTGCAGGAGGTGCCGGTGTTGAAGCAGTTGCAGGCCGAATATGGTGATGCCGGTTTTTCGGTGATCGGTCTGTCGGTGGACCAGCAGGGGCCGCCGGTTGTTGCCACCTTCGTGGAAAAAAATCAGATCAACTACCCGGTGTTGATGGCCGAAGCGAAGACTATTGAAGACTTCGGTGGGGTCTATGGAATACCGGTGGCCTTTCTGGTCAACAAATCGGGCCAGGTGGTGAAGAAGTACACTGGCTATGTCCAGCACACGGTGCTGGAAAAAGATATCGTCAGCCTGCTCAAATGACCGCCCGAGCAGGCTACCAGTGGCCATATTCGCGCCGCCTGGCGAGCATCGGCCTTGCAATTCATCGTAAAGTGAAATATAACTAAGCATGTCTGATGTGGCGGTTGGTGACGCGAGTGTCCCCGGGAGATCTTTTCCGGGCCTCCATGAATAACGAAAACAGCGAAGGAGAAAAATGATGAGAATTGCAGCTGCAGTGTTGGTTTTGGCCTTTACCATTGGTACCGCCGGTTCCGTTTTCGCCGCCCGGGTCAACTGTACCGTCGACGCGGTTGAAGGTGACAAGGTTACCATGACCTGCAAGGAAGCCGACAAAATCAACGTCGGCGATAAGGCGAAGGTGAGCACATCCAAGAAAGGTGCCGTAGAGGGCTGCTAGTTACCGGTTGTCCTGGTATCGTGCCTGGAACTCGGCTGGCCTTCTGGTCAGCCGATTTTTTTTCGTCTCCGGGGCGGCGGCGGCCGTCTTCCCCGACGTTCCCTGAAAAGCGACGAGGTGGTGGGTGGAGTTGCTGAAAGCGGTGCTGCTGGGTACTCTCCAGGGGCTGACTGAATTCCTGCCGGTATCAAGTTCCGGACATCTGGTGATCGGGGCGGAGTTGCTCGGCTTTCAGGATCAGGGGATCTTCTTCGAGATCTGCCTCCATCTCGGCACCCTAGTGGCGGTGTTCGTGGTGTTTTGGGCCGAAATCGTGGCGATGGCCCGCGCCCCCTTCCAATACCTGGGTGGCAACCGGCAAGAGTCGGTCTGCCTCTTTTTCCGTTGGGACGGCTATGTGGTTCTTGCCACCCTGCCGGCGGTGGTGGTCGGCCTGCTTTTTAAGGAGGATATCGAACTCTTCTTCAACAGCACCCTGGTTGCCTATTTGATGCTGGTGGTCACCGGCCTCCTGATGCTGGCCAGCCGCTACCTTCCTCAAGGGGAGAAATCCCTCGACGTCCCCCGCAGTCTGCTGATCGGTTGCGCCCAGGCCTGTGCCATCATGCCCGGCCTCTCCCGTTCCGGTTCAACCATCTTTACCGGCATGGCACTGGGCATCCCCAGAGAGACAGCTGCCCGCTTTTCCTTTATCATGTCGATCCCGGCGATCCTCGGGGCGGCGGTGCTTCACATGGGCGATCTGCTCGCCAGTCCGCCGGCCGACGGGACCATGTTCAACCTGGCCGCCGGCACCCTGGCGGCCGTCTTCTCCGGCTATCTGGCAATCAAACTGTTGCTCGCTGTCATCCGCCGCAACCAGCTGCACTGGTTCGGCTACTACTGTCTGCTGCTGGCCGGAGGGGGCCTGCTGCACCACTTCTGGTAATTGCCCGAACGGGCCACCGCCACCACTATGGATATCCGCAACCTGCCCGAACCGGAACAGCAGATCTACCGCCGTATCAGCCGCCAGTATCAGCTCACCTTCGACCGCCTGCGGGTGGGGGAGCGTGAAATCAGGCTGCTGAAGGTGGCCAACCTCGAAGAGTTTCTGGCCGGCCGGGACCCCTTTGCCGATGTCACCAACTTCCCCTTTTGGATTCGACTCTGGGATGCGGCGATGCTCCTCGCCTATGTTCTCGGGGCGCAAAAAGAGACCGCCGGGCGCCGTCTGCTCGAGCTCGGTGCTGGCCTCGGTGCCCCGGGGCTGGCCGCCGCCGCCGCCGGTTATACCGTCACCATCAGTGATTACGAGGAGCAGATCCTCGATTTTCAGCGGGTCAGCGCCGCCGCCTCCGGCCTGCACGGCATCGAGTTTCTTCTCCTTGATTGGCTGGCCCCGCCCCCTCTGGCCCGCTATGATCTTTTGGCGGGTGCCGAGATTCTCTTTCGCGAGAGCTTTTTTGAACCTCTGCTGCAGCTCTTCGGCAGCCTGCTCGAACCGGGTGGTGAGATCATCCTCGCCCACGATGCCCGGCGGCAGAGCCTCGGGAAGTTTCTGCAACTGGCGCAGGCCGATTTTGCCATCGCCTGGAAGGAGCAGGTGATCACCCGTAAGGACAAAAAGGTTACCATCGTGATCAATCGCCTACGGCAGAAGACGAGGGGGTAGCATGGGGGGAAGGCCTCTCTATCCAGTAAACCTCCTCCTCACCGGCCGTCTCTGCCTGGTGGTCGGCGGCGGTGCCGTGGCCCTGCGCAAGACCGACAGCCTGCTGGCCGCCGGGGCGCGGGTGCGACTGGTCAGCCCGGAGGTGGTCCCCCAACTGGCGGCGATGGCGGCGACCGAGCGGCTGGAGTGGATAGCCCGGGTCTTTGTCGAAGGTGATCTGCTCGGCGCCTTTCTGGTCTTTGCCACCACCGGTGACCGCCATGTCCAAGCCCGCATTGCCGTCGAGGCCGACCGCTATGGGGTTCTGCTTAACAGTGCCGATGACCCGCTGGCCTGCCATTTCCACGTACCGGCCCATTTTCGCCGCGGCCGGATGCTGGTGACGGTCTCCACCGGCGGTGCCTCACCAGCTCTGGCGAAGATGGTCCGGAAACGGCTGGAGAAGGAACTGGTGCCCGGCTACGCGGCGGTGGTCGAACTGCTGGCGATGCTGCGCGCTGAACTGCTGGCCGATGAAACACCGGCCGGCGGCCAGGGCGAGCTCTTTCAGACCCTCTTTGCCAGGAACCTGGTGGAACTGGTGCTCGCCGGTAACTGGTTCGAACTGCAGATGCTTCTCCTTCAGGAACTGCCGCCCGGCATCGACGCGGTGGCCTTGATCAGGCGATTTCTGGAAAAATGTGAAGGCGAGGGGAGATCAAGATAGTGATGCCGCAACTCACCAGCCTCCTCTATCAACTGGTTCTGGCCGCCAGCTTTGCCGCCATGGTCGCCTATCTGGTCTATTTTGTCCGCCAGAACAACCGGGCCCGCAACCTTGGCCGCTTTCTCCTCCTCCTCTCCGGCATCCTCCAGACCCTCTATATCCTTTGCCGCTATGTGGAGGCGGGCCATACCCCGATCACCTCCCAGCATGAGGCGGTGGTCTTCTTCGCCTGGTCTACCAGCTGGGCCTACCTCTCCTTCCGCTGGCGTTATACCGTCAAGAATTTTGGGACGTTCGTCGCCGTTTTGATCGTTTTGCTGCTCCTCGTCTCCCTCCTTTCCGAACGCCACATCGTTCCCCTGCTACCGGCCCTGCAGAGCTACTGGCTGCCGATCCATGCCGGGGTATCGATCATCGCCTATGGTTTCCTGTCGCTGGCCTTCTGCGGCGGGCTGATGTACCTGCTCCTCGAGCGGGAGCTGAAGAGCCGCCGGCTCGGCTTTTTCTTCTCACGGCTCCCCTCTCTCGAGGCCCTGGATCAGCTCAACAGCCACTGTCTCTCCGCCGGCTTTGTTTTCCTCACCCTGGGCATCGTCACCGGGTCGGTCTGGGCCAGCCAGGCATGGGGGGCCTACTGGCAGTGGGACCCCAAGGAGACCTGGTCCCTGATCACCTGGGCCCTCTATCTGGTCCAGATCCACCAGCGGTTCACCGTCGGCTGGCGGGGAAAACGGGCAGCGGTGATGGCGATCATCGGTTTTGCCTCCATTCTCTTCACCCTGTGGGGGGTTGGTTATCTGTTGGGAGGCCTGCACGGTTATGCCACCTGAACGGATACTTCTGCTGGGGGTCAACCACAAGACCACGCCGGTGGCGGTGCGGGAAAAACTGGCCCTGTCGGCCGGCTACCCCGAGCCGCTCACCACCCTGAAGGGGATTGCCGGCGTCCGTGAGTCGTACCTGCTCTCCACCTGTAACCGGGTCGAACTGCTCCTGGTGGTGGAACCGGGCGAGGAGGTGGAGGGGCGGCTGATTGCCTTCCTCTTCGGCGACCGTTTCCCTGCCGAGGACTACCGTCGCTACCTCTTTCTGCACAGTGGCAGGGATGCCGTCCACCACCTCTTCATGGTGGCGACCAGCCTCGATTCCATGGTGGTGGGCGAGGCGCAGATCCTTGGCCAGCTGAAAGAGGCCTACCGCTTCGCCAGCCGTTTCGGCTGTACCGGGCCGCTATTGAACAAGCTACTGCACAAGGCCTTTTCGGTGGCCAAGCGGGTCCGCACCGAAACCGCAATCGGCTCGTCAGCGGTATCGATCAGCTACGCTGCGGTGCAGCTGGCGAAAAAGATCTTCGGCAGCCTTGCCGACAAGAAGGTGCTTCTCATCGGGGCCGGTGAGATGGCCGAACTGGCGGCGGAACATCTGGTCGGCCAGGGGGTGGGAGGGGTGGTGGTGGCCAACCGGACCCTTTCCCGAGCGGTAGACCTGGCCCGGCGGTTCAACGGCCGGGCGGTCTCCTTCGAGGAACTGGTCACGCAGCTGGCCGAGGTGGATATCATCATCAGTTCCACCGGGGCCAGCGAGATCATCCTCTTTCGCGACCAGGTGAAACCGGTGATGCGGGCGCGGATGAACCGGCCGCTCTTCTTCATCGATATCGCCGTTCCCCGCGATCTCGACCCGCAACTGCTGGAGATCGACAACGTCTACCTCTACGACATAGACGATCTGAGCAATGTGGTGGAGAGCAACCGGGCGGAACGGGACCGGGAGGCGACCAAGGCGGCCAGGATCGTCGACGAGGAGACCCTGAAATTCCAGCGTTGGTATGAGGGTCTGGCGGTGACCCCCACCATTCAAGAGCTAAAGACGAAGATTGATGCCATCGGCCGGGCGGAATTGGAGCGCACCCTGCCCCGTCTGCCGGAGTTGACGGAGGCTGAGCTGCAGGCCCTGGAAAAGATGGTGGCGGCCATTGGTGCCAAGGTTCTCCACGACCCGCTGATGTTTCTAAAGAGTGCCTCCTGCGCCGGCCGTGACAACAGCGACCTGAAGGTGACCACGGTCCGCGAGCTCTTCGGCCTGACCGATGGGCAGGAACCGGCTGCCCCGGCTGCCCCGGCTGCCGGCGATGGTGAGTGCCGCCATGGCGACTGAACCGGCCGACGCCGGCATGGCCGATGCCGATGACCCGGCAGAAATTTTTCATGACGAATGGCTGCTTGTCCGCCACTCCGGCGAGACCCCGGAGATTGCCCTCCATGCCGCCATCTACCACCTCAGCCGGGCCAAAGATGGCCCGAAACTGTGCCTTACCCCGGAGCAGCTGCAGGCCCTGCGCCGGGCGGCGACCGAGCGCTTTGCCGAAATCGTTCTTCGTGATCTTTGTCATGCCAACGCCGGCACCGCCGAATACCGAGGAATCTGCCGTTCCATTGTCAACTTTCGCCGCTTCCAGACCTTTTCTGGCCGCCAGGGGATCGAGGCCGGCGCCTATACCGACGTCCGGGCCGAGGCGGCGGCCGCCCTGCGCACCTTTCTCCGCCGGGAGGTAGCCGAAACCGTGGCCACCGGTCGGCCGAGCCTGATCAGCTGCAGCCATCGGGAGCTGGTGGCCTTTGCCGCTGAACTGGGGCTGTCTGATGATCTTGCCCCTTTTGCCCTGCTCTGCCCGAGGCCGTAGCTGCCCCCCTCTTAAGCGATTTCCGAGCAATCTTTTCGGCAATCTTTTCGACTATCCGCCGGCGATTTCCAGCGGCGATATCCGTGGCGGTTTCGCCGGGAACTTTTCTTGGTTTCTCCGGCGATTGCTCCGCCGGGGTGGTGCCGGCATCTTTGTCATGGTATTTGTTTCGGCCATCTGGTATTTCTAACCGCTGCACCGTCCGCCACCATCTTCGCCAACAACTGCTGCCACGGGTACCATGAAAAAATTCCGGTTCTGCCTCTTTTCCCTCTTCTTCCTTCTGGTCACCTTCATTCCCCAGGGATATGGCAGCGAAAGCAGTCAGGTCGACCAGAAAAGAAACCGACTGATCGGCTATATTCTCAGCCGGCAGCTGCCGGCACTCCACTTCAGCGACAAGGTCTTCGATGCTGAACTGGCTGGGGCGGCCTTCCATCTCTACATCAAACAACTTGACCACCAGAAACGTTTCCTCCTCCGTACCGACGTCGCCCGGCTGCAGCGCCTGGCCCCGGAGATCGGCGAGAGCATTGCCGACGGGCAAATAACCCTGCCCGGTACCGGCTACGAGCTGCTCAACGAAAGGATCGAGCAGGTTCAAGGTATGGTCGACGACTTCCTGGCCGAAGACCGGATCCAGCCGCCGGCGGCCGGGGAGGGGCTCCGGGTGGGTTCCTTCGCCGTCTCGGTGGAGGAGTACCAAGAGACTGATCCGGACAAGCTGGAGTTTGTCGAAACACTCGATGAACTCCGTGATCGCTGGCGGAAGTTTCTCAAATCACAGGTGATTTCCCAATATCTCGATCTGCTGGAAAACCAGGAGAAAGAACTGGCCAAGAAGGTAATCAAGGGTGCAGTCCGCCCGCCGGTGCAGAAGGAGGGAATCGAGCAGGTGAAAAGTGATGAGGAACTCTGGCAAGAGGCGCTGGTCAAGGTGCG
The DNA here is from genome assembly GCA_011390165.1 of Desulfobulbaceae bacterium. Classification (GTDB taxonomy): domain Bacteria; phylum Desulfobacterota; class Desulfobulbia; order Desulfobulbales; family Desulfocapsaceae; genus Desulforhopalus_A. The sequence continues at coordinate 19,032 of JAABSV010000007.1, read as the reverse complement.
CAAGCGGAACCGCACCTTCTTTCAACGCCTCCATCAGGAGACCCTGCAGGACCACTACGACCGTTTCTTCAACTCGGTGGCCCGGGCCTTCGACCCCCACACCAACTATGTCCCGCCGGCCAGCAAGGAACAGTTCGACATTAACATGCGCGGCAGTCTGGAGGGGATCGGCGCCCTGCTCCGCGAGGATGACGGGCTGATCAAGGTGATCCGGATCATTCCCGGCAGCGCCTCCGCCCGGCAGGGGCGGTTGAAGTCGGAGGATATCATCCTGCAGGTGGCCCAGGAGGGGGAGGAACCGGTGGATGTCACCGATATGCGCCTGCGCGATGCGGTTCGGCTGATTCGCGGGCCGAAGGGGGAGATGGTCACCCTTACCGTGAAAAAACCCGATGGCGGCACCGAGCGGATCAACATCGTCCGCGATGTGGTACAGATTGAAGAAACCTTCGTCAAGGGCACCGTCTACCGGTCGGAGGGTGGCCAGCGTACCGGATATATCCATATTCCCAGTTTCTACCGGGATTTCGAGGGGACCAGAGGCGGAGCTGAAGGGCGTAATTCCACCGATGACACCCGGCGCGAACTGGCGCGATTGAAGGGGGAGAAGGTGGACGGTATCATTCTCGACCTGCGCGACGATGGAGGTGGTGCCCTGGTGGACGCCGTCGATATCACCGGTCTCTTTATCCGTTCCGGGCCGGTGGTGCAGGTGCTTGACAGCTTTGGCGAACGGCGTATCCTGGTCGACCGCAACGACACAGTTGACTATGACGGGCCGCTGGTGATTCTGGTTAACAAGTTTTCCGCCTCTGCATCGGAGATTGTCGCCGCGGCCCTGCAGGACTACGGCCGGGCAGTAGTTGTCGGCAGCAGACACACCCACGGCAAGGGAACGGTACAGACGATCATTGATCTCAACGAGAATATTCCCCTGCTCCACCTCCGCAGGTACGAGGATCTCGGCGCCCTCAAGGTGATGATCCAGAAATTCTACCGGGTTACCGGCAGTTCGACCCAGTACAGGGGGGTGGAGCCGGATATCGTCCTGCCCGATCTCTTCGAGCATCTCAAGACAGGGGAGCGTCATCTCGACTACAGCCTGCCCTGGGACGCCATCGAGCCCGTCTCCTACACCCCTTGGGCCGGCCCTCCCCTCGACATCCCCCGCTTGCGCCAGCAGAGCCTGGCCCGGGCGGAGAGTGACGAAGGGTTGGTCATCATCAATGAGGAGGCGAAGCGGGCGGAGGTGCGCAGCCGGGAAACCGTGGTTTCCATCGCCCTCGAGGAGATGCGCGAGAAGCGGCAGGAGGCCCGCCTGATGCGGGAAAAGGTGGGTGCATATTATCGCAGGTACCGGGAAGAGCCCAACGAGGATGGCGAATATGACTCCGAAAACACCGACGAAGATCCGCATGAGGTGTGGCTGAAAAACGTCCAGGAGGATCCCTATATTCGTGAGGCGGCCCGGATAGTCGCCGATATCATGGCCACTTCCGCTCTCTGAACAGCCTAAGATCGCTACTTTTCGGCAGAAAAATATCCTTGAAAAAGCCGGGTAAAGATGCTAGAGATATCCATTTATTTGTGAATGGTCATTCAGTCTTGTTTGGGCCGCTGAATGGAATCTGTGACCGGTGACACATACCGGCTGGGCAGTGTTTGAAGTACCTGAATTACTGGAATTACCAGGATTACCTGAATTGCCCGAGTAGCCCGAACAGGGGAGATGCCCGTTCTAGGCCGACCGGATGCCGCCGCCACCCCCCAGCTGCCAGGTCAATGCCCATGGATCTTGCCGAAGCGTTTCGAAACCATCGCGATACCATAGTCAACAAGTGGGTTGCCTTCACCCTGTCGACCTACGCCTCCTCCAGTTTTTTTCTTCGCGAACGGGACAACTTTGCCAATCCGGTGGGGGGCAATATCCGTGATGCCCTGGGGCGGCTCTTCCCCCTGCTGGTCCGGGGGGCAGCCGCTACCGAGATGCACGGGCCGCTGGAGCAGATCCTCGCCATTCGGGCGGTGCAGGATTTCACCCCCTCTCAGGCCCTGGCCCCGCTGAACGCAGTCAAGCACATCACCCGCGAAGTCTTCACCGCCGACCGTGAGCGGAGCCGTTTCGTCACCGAACTCTATGATTTCGACTTTGCCGTCGATCTGGCGGTGCTGGCCGCCTTTGATATCTACATGGGTTGCCGGGAACGGCTGCACGACGTGCGCATCGCCGAAATCAAGTCTGGCCGGGATACCATTACGGACAGCGGCTGCCCGTCACGGCTGCTGCCCGCCCAAAATATTGCCGTACCGCAGAAGGATAGTGGTGTCTAACTGGTCTCGATGGCGGAAGGGGGGAGTGCGGTCTTCCCTTTGCCTCGGGTACCACAAACAGTTCAACTGAAGCGAGGTAAGAAATGAAGTACGCCTTCTCATTCCTGGCAGTCATCGCGATGGTTCTGATTGCTTGGCTCGGATCCCAGATCCCGGGGATGCCCTATCTGTTCGGGGTGGCCCTGCCGTATCTGGCCCTGCTGATCTTCCTCGGTGGCTTTATCTACCGGGTGGTGCAGTGGGCCAAATCACCGGTGCCCTTTCCCATCCAGACCACCTGCGGACAAGGAAAATCGCTTGATTTCATCAAACACAACCGGCTCGAGGCACCGAACACCACCGCCGAGGTGGTGGCCCGGATGTTCCTGGAGGTTGTCACCTTCCGCTCTCTTTTCCGCAACACCAAATCAGAGATCTACAGCGGCCCGCACATCACCTACGAGTCCTCCAAGTGGCTCTGGCTCTTTGCGCTGATTTTCCATTACTCGTTTCTCGCTGTGGTGGTGCGCCATCTCCGCCTCTTCCTCGACCCGGTACCGGTGTGGCTGACCTGGCTGGAGTTTCTTGACGGCATCTTTCAGGTTGGCGCCCCGGGTTGGTACATCACGGATGTCACCCTCATCCTTGGCTGTGTTCTCCTCTTTTCCCGCCGCCTGGTCAACCGCCATACCCGGGTCATCTCGCTGATGACCGACTACTTTCCGCTGGTGCTGATCTTTGCCATAGCCTTCAGCGGGGTGCTGATGCGCTATCTTTTCCGCAGCGACATCGATATCGTCAACATCAAACAGCTGACCGTCGGCCTGGTCACCTTCTCCCCGACCATCGGCGCCGAGATCGGGGCGATCTTCTACATCCATCTCTTTCTGGTCTGCGTTCTGCTTGCCTATTTCCCCTTCAGCAAGCTGATGCATCTGGGCGGGGTCTTCCTCAGCCCGACCAGGAACCTGAGGAACAACAGCCGCGCCGTTCGCCACATCAACCCCTGGAATCCGCCCATTACCCCGCACTCCTACGCCGGCTACGAAGATGAGTTCCGGACGTTCATGGTGGATGCCGGTATTCCGGTGGAAAAGGAGCTTGCTCCGGATAAAGATGCCGCATAAGGGTCCCGAAACCTGTTTGCCAACCAGCTTGCGAACAAGCTTACGAACCAGTTTAAGAGGATGAGATAACGATGTCAGTTCCCAAATTACAACAACTAGCGGAAAGCGTGGTGCAGGGGCCAACCCTGGCGACCGGGGCGATTCCCACCAGGGAGTGGACGGAGCTGCCTGTGGTCTTCAAATCGGGGAATTATGCCTATCCGGCCAAGGCCGAGAAGGTTGCCTATCTCGACAGCCAGTCCGGTCTCCATTTCCCCAACTCCCGGGAGTGGTCCCCGGAGGACGAGGACTGGAAACTGCCGGAAAACTGGAAGGAGATCATTATCAAGGGGCTTGCCGAGCGGCTGGACAAGTTCCGCTCGCTGAAGATTTTCATGGATTGCTGTGTTCGCTGCGGTGCCTGCGCCGACAAGTGCCACTTCTTCCTCGGCACCGGTGACCCGAAGAACATGCCGGTCCTGCGGGCCGAGTTGCTCCGCTCGGTCTACCGCAACGACTTCACCCTGGCCGGCAAGATTCTCGGCAAGATGGCAGGTTGCCGGGAGATGACCGTGGCCGTGCTCAAGGAGTGGTTCATGTACTCCTACCAGTGCACCGAATGTCGGCGCTGTTCGGTCTTCTGTCCCTACGGTATCGACACTGCCGAAGTGACCATGATGCTCCGCGAACTCCTCCATCTGGTGGGGGTGGGGATCAACTGGATCCTCGAGCCGGTCTCTAACTCCAACCGTACCGGCAACCACATGGGGCTGCAGCCCCACACCTTTAAGGACAATGTCGAGTTTCTGGTCGACGATGTCGAGAATCTCACCGGCGTCCGCCCCAATATCAGTTTCAATCGCAAGGGGGCGGAGATCCTCTTCATCACTCCCTCCGCCGACGTCTTTGCCGAACCCGGTCTCTACACCGCCATGGGCTACATGGCCCTCTTCGAGTCTCTGGGACTTGATTACACCTGGTCGACCTATGCCTCCGAGGGCGGCAACTTCGGCCTCTTCACCAACAACGAGGCGATGAAAAAACTCAACGCCAAGATGTACGCCGAGGCCAAGCGCCTGGGTGTCAAGTACATCATCGGCGGCGAGTGCGGTCATATGTGGCGGGTTATCCACCAGTACATGGATACCATGAACGGCCCTGCCGACTTCCTCGAGGTGCCGGTATCGCCGATCACCGGCACGGTCTTCGACAATGCCGCCTCAACCAAAATGGTCCATATCAGCGAATTCACCGCCGACCTGATCCGCCACGGCAAGCTCAAGTTCGACAAGAGCCGCAACAGCCATGTCAAGGCCACCTGGCACGACTCCTGTAATACCGCCCGCGCCATGGGGCTGCTCGATGAGCCCCGCTACATCCTTGACCATGTGGTCGACTGGGTGGAGATGCCGGAAAACACCATCCGCGAGCAGACCTTTTGCTGCGGCTCCGGCACCGGTCTGAACACCGACGAGATCATGGAGCTGCGCATGCGCTCCGGTCTCCCCCGCGCCAACGCCGTGAAGTATGTCCACGACAAGCACGGCGTGAACATGCTGGCCTGTGTCTGCGCCATCGACCGGGCGACCCTGACCTCGCTGATGAACTACTGGAACCCTGACGTACGTGTTTGCGGACTCACCGAATTGGTGGCCAATGCCCTGATCATCCCCGGGGAAAACCGCGCCGAACTGGATGACGGTTTACGTACCCTGCTCTAGAACGTCCTGACTCTAAGAGGAGCCAACCACATGTACAACAAAGCAACAATAGTGCCGGGGCTGATAATCTTCGTCCTGTTGGTCACCTTCCCGCTCTGGTTCAATGCCTTCTCCACCGCCAGCACGGTGCCCAAACCGGAACTGCCACCTGGCGGGGAAAAAGAGTGCGTCGCCTCTGCCGAGGAGATGCGGTCCAGCCACATGGTGCTGCTCAACGAGTGGCGCGACGATGTCCTCCGCAACGGCGACCGGGTTGCGGTCACCGTTGCCGGCAAAGAGTACCGCAAGGGGCTGCAGATGGCCTGTATGGCCTGCCACAGCAATAAGGAGAAGTTCTGCGACCCCTGCCACGAATACACCGCCGTCGATCCCTATTGCTGGGACTGCCACCTGACCCCGACCCTCGCGGCGACCAAGAAGGAGACACACTGATGGATACCCAGAGAAGAAAATTCCTCAAGATGGCTGGGGTTGCCGCCCTGGCCGGGATCTCCGCCCCGGCGGTGGTTTCGTTGACCCCCGGTGTAACCCGGGCCGCCGCCGGCCATGGCGCCGCTGCCCCGGCCGCCGAGCAGGCGGCGCAGGGCATCCGCCTTGGTCTGCTGGTCGATATGCGTAAACTGTACGGACAGCCGGAGTTGATGAACAAGGCGATCAATGCCTGCCACCGGGTCCACAATGTCCCGCAGATCGACAATCCGAAAGAAGAGATCAAGTGGTTGTGGAAGATGCCCTATGAAAATGTCTTCCCGGAGAACTCCTCCTACCACGCAGCCAAAAACACCCGGGAGAGCGACTACCTGGTGCTCTGCAACCACTGTGACGAGCCACCCTGTGTGCGGGTCTGCCCCACCAAGGCCACCTTTGTCCTCGAGAAGAACGGCATCGTGGCCATGGACTACCACCGCTGCATCGGCTGCCGCTTCTGTATGATGGGCTGCCCCTATGGTGCCCGGAGCTTCAACTGGATGGATCCCCGCCCCTATATCAAGGAGTTCAACCCCGAATTCGCCAGCCGCATGCGCGGAGTGGTGGAAAAGTGCAATTTCTGTAGCGAACGACTGGCACTCGGCCTCGAGCCGGCCTGTGTCGAGGCGGTCAAGGAGGTCGGGGCGATCGTCTTTGGCGACTTGAACGATCCGCATTCGGAAATCCGCCAGATCCTCGATCGGGAGCATACCATCCAAAGAAAGCCGTCCCTGGGGACGAAACCATCAGTCTTTTACATAGTGTGAGGGTGTCATGATTGAAAAAGCGTTACAAGGCAACTCTCGATACTGGATGTGGCTCGCCTTCCTGAGTGCCTTCATCGGTGTCGGAGCGATCTGTTATATCAGACAGTATCTGTTCGGCATGGGGCTCACCGGCATGGGGCGTGATCTTGCCTGGGGGCTCTACATCTCCCAGTTCACCTTCCTGGTCGGGGTTGCCGCCGGGGGCCTGATGCTGGTTCTCCCCTTTTATGTCCACGACTACAAGGTGTTCGGACGAATTACCATCCTCGGCGAGTTTCTTGCCATCTCGGCGATCATCATGTGTCTGATGTTCATCATGGCCGATATCGGCCAGCCGCTGCGTGGTCTGAACATGATCCTCCACCCCACCCCCAACTCGATGCTCTTCTGGGATATGGTGGTGCTGCTCGGCTACCTCGGCCTGAACGTCATCTGCGCCTGGGTGATTCTCACCGCCGAACGGAAGCAGGTGAAGCCGCCGAAGTGGGTCTATCTCTTCGTCTACATCTCGATCCCCTTTGCCGTTTCCATCCATACCGTCACCGCCATGCTCTACTGCGGTTTGCCCGACCGCCATTTCTGGCTGACCGCCATCACCGCCCCCCGCTTTCTCGCCTCGGCCTTCGCCGCCGGACCGGCGCTGATCGTCATCGCCTGTCTGGTGATGAAGCGGGTGGCCCATTTTGACGCCGGCCGCGAGGCGATCAACAAGTTGATCACCATCATCATGTATGCGGCGATCATCAATGCCTTCTTTGTCGCCCTGGAGTTCTTTGTCGGCTTCTACTCCAACATCCCCGGTCACAAGCACTCCCTGGAGTATCTCTTCTTCGGGCTTGAGCACAATGGCCATGTCTACAACAACCTGGTCCCCTTCATGTGGAGTTCGGCGTTGCTCTGTTTTGGCGCCCTGGCCCTCTTCGCCTATATGAAGATAACCAAGAGCGGTACCGACCTGATGATCGGGATTGGCTGCGCGATGATCTTCATCGCCCTCTGGCTCGACAAGGGGCTTGGCTTTGTCATGGGTGGTCTGGCCATCACCCCGCTCGATGAAGTTGTCGAGTACTATCCCACCGCCAACGAGATCGGCATCACCCTCGGCATCTGGGCCACCGGTTTACTGCTCGTCTCGGTGCTCTACAAGATCGCCGTCGGGGTAGAACACGAGGTAGAGGCATAGCGCCACCGCTTCTCTCTTTGCCAATCGTCACTGCAGTCAGGCCCCCGACCTTGTCGGGGGCCTTTTTTTCTGGTACATAGAGGGGGGTTAGGGGAAAAGCGCGACAGTGTGGCCACTATCGGCGGTTCGTCTGGCGAGAGCGGTATACGGTGAATAAACGGATACTGATAGTCTATTATTCGTACACCCAGCAGACCCGACTGCTGCTGAAACGATACATCGACGGGCTCGAAGAGGGGGGAGTTGCCGTCTCGGTGGAGCGGCTGGAGCCGATTGACCCCTATGAGATCCCCTTCCGCAGTACCTTTCGGCTGCTGCTGGCGATGGTGCAGACCTTTTTCCGGCACAGGGACCCGGTCCAGCCGTTGGCGGACCACTGCTTTGGCGACTGGCAGTGGGTTATTCTGGCCGGGCCGACCTGGTCCTACCAGCCAAGCGGGCCGATCCTGGCCCTGTTCGACAGCGATGACCGACGGGTTTTTCGCGGGCAGCGGGTCCAGCCGCTGATCTCCTGCCGCTCCTACTGGCGGTTCCATTCCTGGAGCCTCCGCCGTCTCCTGCAAGGTTGCGGGGCGGCCGAGGTGGCGCCGCCGCTGGTCTTTTGTCACCCGATAGCCGAACCGTGGCGTTTCATCGGCCTCCTTCTCCAACTGCGGGGGAAGATGGTGCGGCGGGAAAAATCGTGGTTCCGTCGCTATTACCCGGCCTACGGCCACTCCCGGGCCCAGTTGGACGAGGCCTATCGGCACGGGCGGGCGCTGGCCGACAGCCTGCAGGGGACGGACTGAGCCCTCAGGGCCACTGACCGGTGAGATAGAGGTGGTAGAAGGTGAGGATCTCTTCGCCGTAAAAGGTGTAGAGCAGGGCGGCAAAGGAGAGGAAGGGCCCGAAGGGTATGCGGCTTTGGCCCCCCTTTTTCTGCCGGAGCATGGCGATCACCCCCACCAGAGAACCGCTGGCCGAGCTGACCAGAATGACAAAGGGGAGCGACTGCCAGCCCAGCCAGGCGCCGATCATTGCCAGCAGCTTGATGTCACCTCCCCCCATCCCGTCAATCTTACGCCAAAGCAGGTAGACCAGGGCGACGGCGTAGAGGACCCCGCCACCGGCAAGAAGACCAATCAGGGAACTCTGCCAACTGAGACTGTCGCTGACCAGGGCAAAGAGAAAACCGAGGAGTATCCCTGGCAGGCTGATCGGGTCGGGGATGATCTGGAGGCGGCTGTCGATGAAGATGATCACCAGCAGGGCGGCGGCAAAGAGAAAATAGGCGGCAGCGGCGAAGGTGAACTGGAAACGGAGGACGATCGCCACCGCCAGCAGGGCGGTGAGCAGTTCGACCAGAGGGTACTGCCAGGAAATGGTCGCCTGACAGTGGCGGCATCGGCCACGGAGAACGAGATAGCTGAGCAGCGGGATATTTTCGAACCAGCTGAGCGGCGTCTGACATTGCGGGCAGTGGGAGGCCGGCAAGAGCAGCGACTGCCGCTCCGGCAGGCGGAATATGACGACATTGAGGAAGCTGCCGACTATGGCCCCGAAAAGGCCGACGGTAAAGAGAATAAGGGGAGGGGGTGCCATCGGTCGGTTCCCGTTCGCTGGTTTTCCGGCCGGCGGTGTCTCTCAGCCGGCTTCTGTATTGGTGGCGTAAAAAATCGCCCGGCGACCACCCGGTGAACTGGGAGGCCGTAAAAAGCAAGGATCTGAGTATGGCACAATACCAGGAAAATGCAACTGTTACTCGAGTGGAGCAGTTTTCCGCCGAGACCTTTCGGCTCACCCTGCAGGCGCCGCAGATCGCCGGCGACGCGCAGCCCGGGCAGTTTGTCATGGTCCGAACCGGCCAGGGTAAAGACCCCCTGCTGCGCCGCCCCTTCTCCCTCCACCAGACCTTCAGTGATGGCGGCGTGCAACTCTATTTCAAGGTGGTGGGTCGGGGAACGGAGATCCTCTCCCGCAGTCTGGTGGGGGAAAGACTCTCCCTCTTCGGCCCACTGGGACGGGGGTTTCGCTACCGGCCGGAGCAACCGGCCGTCCTGATCGGCGGCGGGCTGGGTATTGCCCCGATGCTCTTTCTCGCCCGGGAGATCAGCCGGCAAAACTCCAGCCCAGCAAGCGGCTGCCAGGTGCTGCTCGGCGCCCGACAAAAGGGGGAACTGGCTGTCGTCATGGAGGATTTCGCCCAGTATGGAAGTGTCCACCCGGCCACCGATGATGGCTCTCTGGGCCACCATGGTCTGATTACCGAGGTGCTCTTCTCCCTGCCGCTGCCGGCAGCCGCCACGGTCTACGCCTGTGGTCCGGAGGGGATGCTGGCGGCAGTGGCCGGCCATTGTCGCCGACACGGGTTCCCCTGCCAGGTGTCGGTGGAGAGCGTGATGGCCTGCGGCATGGGGGCCTGCCTCGGCTGCAACCGGCCGGCCAGTGCCGGCGGCTACACCCATGTCTGTCTGGATGGACCGGTGTACGATGCGGAGGAACTCCTATGGATGGTCTGAGCAGCGGCCAGAATGGCCCCGACCTGCGGGTTGATATCGGCTCACTGGTTCTGGCCAACCCGGTGCTGACCGCCTCCGGTACCTTTGGCTACGCCCGGGAGTTTGCCCAACTGATGGATCTGCACTGCCTGGGGGGGGTGATCGTCAAGGGCATTTCCCTCCATCCCCGGGCCGGCAACCCGCCGCCCCGGATCGTTGAAACCGCCTGCGGCATGCTGAACGCCATAGGGTTGCAGAACGTCGGGGTAGATCGCTTCATTACCGAAAAGATGCCCTATCTCGAGGGGTTGCGGGTGCCGGTGGTGGTCAATATCCTGGGCGATACCCTGGACGAATATGCCGAGATCACCGCCAGGCTGGCTGGGGTTCCCGGCGTTGCCGCCATCGAGGTGAACATCTCCTGCCCGAACGTGAAGAGTGGTGGAGTGGCCTTCGGCACCGACCCGGCGATGGCGGCGGCAGTCACCAAAGCGGTCAAGGGGCGGGCGGCGGTGCCGGTGATGGTCAAGCTGTCGCCAAATGTCACCGATATCACCACCATTGCCCGGGCAGTGGAGGAGGCAGGTGCCGACTCCCTGTCCCTCATCAACACCCTGATCGGTATGGCCATCGACCTGAAGAGCCGGCGGCCGGCTCTGGCCAATGTGATCGGCGGCCTCTCCGGCCCGGCGATCAAACCGGTGGCGCTGCGCATGGTTTTCCAGGTGGCCCGGGCGGTAAAGATTCCGGTGGTGGGGATTGGCGGCATCGATTCGGCCGAGGACGCCCTGGAGTTTCTCCTGGCCGGGGCCACCGCCGTGCAGATCGGCACCGCCAATTTCATCAACCCGCGGGTGAGCGAAGAGGTGGTGGCTGGAATTGCCCGCTATGTTCAGGAAGAAAATCTCTCCTCGGTGCGGGAGTTGATCGGCGCTGTGCGCCTTGGCTGAGCCGGGGCCGGCAGTGTGGTGAGAGACACAGACGCTAAGCAAGAGGCAGACCGGTTCAATAGGCAGACCAACAGGCAGACCAACAGGCAGGCAAAGCAGACAAAGCAGACAAACAAGCAGACAGGTAGACGGCAGACTGGTGAAAAACGATGCGCGAAATTGAGCCGATACGAGAGATCGACGCGGTGGTGACGGTGCCCGGCTCGAAGAGCCTGACCCAGCGGGCCCTGATCGCCGCTTCCCTGGCAGAGGGGACCAGCCGACTGGTCGGACCGCTGGCCAGCGAGGATACCGACCACTCCAGCCGGGCCCTTGGCCAGTTGGGGGTCAGCATCGAACGAGGTGAGGAGTGGCAGGTGCATGGCCGGGGTGGGGTGATTGAGGCCGACGGCAAGGACATCTATCTTGGCAACAACGGCACCGCCACCCGCTTCCTCACCTCGGTGGCCGCCCTCGGCGAGGGGAGTTGCACCATCGACGGCGACGAACGGATGCGCCAGCGACCCATCGCCCCGCTCATCGCTGCCCTGCGCGGCTGGGGGGTCGATCTCGACAGTGTCGAGGGGAATGGCTGTCCGCCGCTTCGCCTCAAGGCCGCCGGTATTGCCGGCGGCGAGACCCTTCTTCCGGAGGGCAAAAGCAGCCAGTACCTCTCTTCGCTGCTCCTCGTGGCGCCCTACGCCCGGCAACCGGCAACCCTGCGGGTGGCGGGGGGGATACTCTCCCGCCCCTATGTGGCAATGACCCTGTCGGTGATGGATGCCTTTGGCATTGCCGTCGAATGCCGGCCCGATTTCAGCTTTTTCCGCATCCCCCAGGGGTGCTACCGGGCACGGTGCTACGCCATCGAGGGAGATGCTTCCAATGCCTCCTATTTCTGGGCGGCGGCGGCGGTGACCGGTGGCCGGGTGACGGTGGCCAACGTGCCGGTCCCCTCCCTGCAGGGTGACGCCATGCTCCTCCCCCTGCTCGGGCGGATGGGTTGCGACCTGAGCGGCAGCGGCGGTGGGGCGGTTACCCTGCAAGGGGGACGGCTGGAAGGGATCCGGGTGGACATGGGGGATATGCCGGATGTGGTTCCCACCCTGGCGGTGGTGGCCGCCTTTGCCGAAGGGACCACGGTGCTGGAGAACATCGCCCACCTGCGGATCAAGGAGTGTGACCGGTTGGCGGCGGTGGTCTGCGAACTGCGCCGGCTGGGGGCCGAGGTGGAGGAGGAGGAGGGGGCAATGACCATCCACGGAGAGGGGGGGAGAAACCTCCATGGTGCCGACCTGCACACCTACAACGACCACCGCATGGCAATGAGCCTGGCAGTGGCCGGTCTGCGTCTTCCCGGAGTACGAATTGAAAACGAGGGGTGCGTCGCCAAGTCCTTTCCCGACTTCTGGGAGCGGTTTGCCACCCTGGCGGTGCGTCGCTGAGAGCGTGAATTGGGGGGGGCTGATCTGCCCCCCCTGCCAGCGCCCCCTATTTCTGCTGGTCGATCTTCGCCACCACTTCCTGGACGAGGCGCTGGACCACGGTATCCAGGGTGACCATCTGCTCGGCAAAGCCGGACATGCCAAGAATCCCTTGAGCCTTCTTACCGGTTTCCATCTTGGTTTCGACATAGCCGGTGCTCACCTGCTCGGAGGTGGAGGCGTCGATGATCTTGTAACGCATGCCGACGATCCATACCGCCGCCGTTTCACTGGTGCGGGTGGAGGACAGGGCAGTACCACCCACCGCCCCGGTCACGCCGCCAACCACGGTGCCGAAGATCGAGCCGATGGCACCGCCGTCGAAGCCCGAACCGGCGGCCGCCGTCTCCTGGGCCTTCAGGACATCCAGTTTGACAAACCACTGGGTGGACTTGAACTTTCCTTTCTTGAACTTTTGCAGGGCGCTGGGGTCGCCCATGTTTACAGCTAGTTGCACCTCGCTGAGCATCGGTCCGAGATCGCTCCGCTCAAGGACACCAAAATTGGCGTTGCTCAGCTCGATTTCGGCGAAATCGGCAATGTTGTTGGCGGTCACCTTCTGGGTAAAGGTGGCGCTGCTGCTCTTGATCTCGCCGGGCAGAACAATAAGGGTTGGCCCCCGTTTACCGGAATTGGCGTAGTTGACCGGCTGGTACATGCTCTTGTCGGCCTCTTCGTTGGCCCGCAGGGAGGCGGCGCCACCGGCGCCGGTACTGGAAGGGACGCAACCGGTGGTCAGCAGGGCCAGCCAGGCAAGAGAACAGAGGACAAGTAGACTGGACAGTTTTTTCATAGGGCCTCCACTAGAGTTAAGGTGTTTTACCGGCAGCTGCCGAGACGATCGCGGCCAGGGCCGGATTCATCCGGACCAGCTGCGCCAATATCTGCGGATCCTGTACCAAGGCGGCTATTCTGGCCGGGCTGGCGGTGGCCAAGCCGGCAGGCGGCGACGAGAGCAGGGCCTGTTGCAGGCCACCCGGTTCCTGGCCGCCTTCCACGGCAATTCGTATGACGTTGCCGTGGGCTGAGGCCAGCTTCAGCTTGTTGCCATCCAGCTTGGCGTTAAGCGGTTTCAGTATGGTGTTGTTGACGATCTGCAGAAAGCCGGAGCCACCACTGCCGCTCACCTCCACCTCCATCTGGGTCAGCCCGCCGCTTTCGAAGTTGATCAGCTCGGCGTTGAGAATATTGCGCAGGCCGATGAACTCCTCCTGAAAGAGCTGGGCGGTGTCGTAATCGGGCAGGCCGGTAAGCTGGATCTGGTAGAGGCGGGAGGGTTTCATCAGCTGCGACTCGAAGAAATCCTTGCTGAACTCCTTGCCGATCAGCCGGCCGATATCCTCAAGGGCCTGCTCCTCGTCGGCCCAAGAGGTGTTTTTCGGCACCTTGTTGTTGAAATAAATCTCTTCGCCGGTGTGGTTGTCTATCCCCTTCACCGTCCATGAGGTGAGGGCGTGCTTGTTCAGGGTTAACCCGGAGGCCTTCAGGGTCACCGAGGTCTGGCGGAATCTCGCCTCGCCGATAACCGAGAAGTCGGCAACCCGGCGGCCGCTGGCGGCGGCACCGGCCTCGCGCTGGAGGAGCTTGGTGTAGTCTTCCGACCAGACCCGGTAGCCGAACTCGACGAAGTGCTCTTTCAGGATGTTCTCGGCGATGGAGGAGTTTTCCATGGCCGCATCGCCACCCCGCTGGGCATCACGAACGACGATGGCCACCGAGATGGTCGGGTTGCCCCGCTCCTTCAAGAGGCTCAGGCGGCTCTCGCGGCCGAGGCTTTCCAGGGCCTCCCGCACATCGGAGATGAACACCTCGGCGGTGATTTCCATGTGCATCAGGCCGTCATCGCGGAGCTGCGGGGTGGTCTGGTTGAGGATCTGCTTGATCAGGCCGCTCGATTTGGAGAGGACCCGGTCTTCGATCAGCAGGTAGTTCTCGACCAGGGTGCTGCTCTCGACGTAGACCCCCACCGCCTTTTCAATCGCCTGTCGCTGCGCATCGCGGCGCAGGTCGTCGATCATCATCCCCTTGTCCCGCTGGTAGATCTCGGCCTGAGGGTCGGCGAGGCCGACTGCGGTGACCACGATGGTCTCGGCAGCCGCTGCTGGCCGGGGAGAAAGAAGAAGGCAGAGGGCGAGCAGGAGCAGGGGCACTGCTCGCCGCCATGGCGTTGATTTGGCTGAAGTGGGTTGGCTGGACATCAGTTCCCCTCCCGGCAGTGGTGCGCAAAGAGTTGCGCGACGATTCGTTTACTCTGTTTCTGGATAAGTTGGCCGATGGTGCCTGGGACGTCGGCGGTGGAGAAGGCGGTTTCGCTCACTTGAACGGTGGCCAGTTGCGCCCCCCGGTGGTCCACCAGGCTGAGGTTGATGGTGACAAAGACCTCCTCCACCTTGACCACCTTGTTGGTCTGGGTATGGGTGGAGATAAGCCCCTTGATCATGAAGTCGGCCCGCAGTCGGTCGGCGGCGGAGAGTGCCGCCTCCAGGTTGTTGTTGAGGAAGGCCTGCTGCTCCTCTTCGGCGATCTGGGCGTTGATCTCCTCGGCGGAGTAGGTGGTGAGGCCGAGTTGCCGGAAGCCGTCGTTGAGGTTGTCGACGATACTGCCGTAGACTGCGGCACGGGTGCCGAAGCGGGGATCCCAGCCGGGGTCAACAGGGGCAGCAAAGAGGCTGAGGGCGCCCTGGCCGGCCCGGCGGTCGTCACGGTGGATCTCGCCGATCATGGTGGCGATCCGCTTGCTGCGCATCTCCGCCGGGCAGCGCAACCCGGCCAGAGGGTCTTCCACCTCGCCGCCGCCGGCCTCCTTTTCGGCATAGGTGGAAAAGGAAAAGCCGGCTGCCTGAGCGCCGGGAACCAACGGGCCGGTCAGCCCGAAAACAAGCACAGCCAACAGCTGGAGCAAGAGCCGCATTGTCACCCCCCTTCCTGTCATTGCCGCCTTCATTGCTGTTCTCAGTATCGTCCTCATTACCGGCTCGCAACCTGTTATCGGCATATTCATCGGCCTGTTCTTCTGCCCGTTCATCTGTTAAACGGCAACAAGCATGTACTGTTGCTGTACCGTCACTGTACCGTTACTGAACCGTTGCTGAACCGTTGCAACTAGTGTAGTCAGTCCAACAAAAATATCAAATTTTTCTTTTTTCGCCGGCCGGTTCCTCGCCCGGATAACCCTTCTTGACCAGAAAATAGAGGTGCCCCTCCTCTTTCATGTGGCTGGCTGCGGCCTCGGCGTAGGCACCGTTGCCCCAGAAGAGGTCAACCCGTCCGGCCCCCTCGATGGCCGCCCCGGAATCCTGGGGGAAGACCAGCCGGCCCAGGTCGGTCCAGCCGCTCAGTCGGCCATCGGCGGCAAAGAGGGGCCGCCGGCTGGAGAGATAGGCGATGGCGCCGCCGGGCAGGGTGAGGTGGTCGATGGCCACGGAACGGCCGGGGGTGAGAACCTCGCCGCTGCTCCCCCGGGGGCCGAGGTTGTCCCGCCAGGCAAAGAAGATGAAGCGGGGGTTGTGGTACAGAAGTTCGCTGAGTTCCTGGGGATGCTCTTGCAGGTAGGCCCGGATGGCCGGAATGGTAACTTTGGCCAGCGGCATCGCCCCCCTCTCCACCAACTGCTTGCCGATACTCCGGTAGGGATGGCCGTTGTGGCCGGCAAAGCCCAGGGAACGAACAGACCCATCCGGCAGGCGGAGACGGCCGGAACCCTGAACATGGAGAAGAAAGGCATCGAAGGGGTCGGCCAGATAGGCGATTTCCGCCTCGGCAAGCAGGCCCTGTTCCTCAATCTCCCGCCGACTCCAGAAGGGGAGGAAGCGGCCTTCCCGGTCGTAACGACCGATTCGCGGCAGCCCCCCCTTCTCTCCGGGCAGGCTGACCAGGCCTTCCGGCAGCCGGTGGAGCGGATGGATGAAGGGGGGGGTGCGGCTGAGGCTGCCGGCAAAGAGCGGTTCGTAATAGCCGGTAACCAGCATCTGCCGGCCTCGCCGCCCCTGCCGCCCGCCGGCCTGATAGACCAGGTAGTTCTCGGCGAGAAATCTCTGCAGGGCGACAGGGTCGGGCTGCCGGCGCAGTTCGGCGATCAGTTCCTGCACCGACAGCCGCAACCAGGCGATGCTGTACTGCTTGTCGCCGAAAACGAGCAGGGCATCGGGATCCTTTCTGGCCAGTATGGCATCCTGACGCTCGGCAGCGGCGATCAGCGAGGCGGTATCGCCATCATCGATCAGGGCCGGCGGCAGGGCAAGCAGGTGGAGGGGCCGATGGGGGGGGAAGAGGAAACGGTAGAAGAGGAAGGCGCCGAATGCCAAAAGAAGAAGGGCCAGGCTGGCGGCAAGAAATCGATTCCGGCTGGTCATCGGTCCTCGGCCAAGGCCTCGGCCAGTTCGCTGACCACCATGGCGTATTTGTTGCTGTGGTTGTATTCGGTGATCGCCTGGAAGTTGGGGTAGCCGGCGAGGTAACGCAGTTTGCCGGCGTAGCGGCGGGGCTGTTCGAGGCCGATAATGGTGAGGGGGAGATTTTCAGGTGGGCGGGGCAGTTTGACCTTCTGGCTCCGCTGCACGAGCTGCCAGTCGACCTTGCTGCTGCGCCCCTGCTGGTAGGCCGTGACCAGTTCCGGGTGGTACAGACGTTCGCCCAGTTCGGCGTAGAGCGGGCCGTTGCGATGCCAGCCGGCAGCGGCCAGATAGTTGGCGATGGAGGCGAAGATATCGGGCAGGGAGCGGATGAGATCTGTATGGCCATCATGATCGAAGTCGACCGCGAAGCGGTTGAAACTGGAGGGCATGAACTGGGCCTGGCCGAAGGCGCCGGCGTAGGAACCCTTGACCTGCAGGGGGTCGATGCCGTTGGCCCGGCAGAGGAGGAGGAACTCGATCAGCTCGCCGCGGAAGAAGTCGGACCGTCTGGGGTAGCCGTCAAAGAGGGTGTTCAGGGTTCGAAAGAGGTCAAAACCGCCGGTGTTGGTGCCAAAGCGCGACTCGATGGCCCAGATGGCGACAATCACCTCCCGATCCACCCCGTAGTGCTCTTCAATACGGTCGAAGAGCGGCCGCTGGATGGCCAGGCTGTTGCGGCCGGCGGCAATGGTTTTGCCGTTCAGAAACAGCCGCCGGTAGTCGGGGTAGGGTTTTGCCTCGCCGGGAGTGGTGATCAGGCGGAGGACTTTTGGGTCATGCTCGAGGCCGGTAAAGAGGGGCAGCAACTCCTCTATGCTAAAGCCGTGTCGGTCGATCAACTCGGCCAGCAGCCCCTGGTAGCGGGGGCTGTTCAGATCGATCCGTGTTGGCGGCGGTGCCGCATTGCCGACCGCTGCCAGGGCGGCAAAGAGCAGGAGGAGAAGAAGGGAAAAAACTCCGGCCCGAGATGGCAATGGCGAACAGCGCCGCAGGCGGGGTGGCTTAGATGGTCGAAGGGCGACGTTGGCTGGCATGATCAGGGATAGAGGCTGTGGAAACGGTCGATGAAGAGGGGCAGCTCTTCTCTGGGCAGGGCGGTGATTCCAGCCGCCGCTGCCCGACCACCACCGCCAGCAAAGCCTCGGCAGAGGTGGTCGGCATCCCGACGGGCGGTCAGCGGCGCGCGGACACTGACCCGCAGGCTGCCGTCACGGTTCTCGCTGATGATGGCATGGGCCGCCTCCGGCAGTTCCCGGGCCCGCTGGTTGGCAAAGACCCCGGAGACCCGGCGGGCCCAGGCCTCGGCCGGGAGCAGGTAGAGACGGCCACGGCCTGGTCCCGGTTCCGGCCGCAGGTTTCCCGCCTTGTCAATGTCCTCGCGGTAGCCGTCACGGAGGGCGGCCGGTTCGCTGGCCTCGGCAAGGTAGGCAAAGGGGTCGGTATATCCCTGGAGCGTGTTGTACAGCTGCACCGGCGGGAAGTGGAGGTCGGCCTCCGTCTCGCCATAGCCGTTATAGTTGAACAGTTCCCCCAGTTCCTGCAACTGTGCGGTCTGCTCCGACCGAAGACGGAGTCGGCCGGCCAGCTCCCGGGCCGGCCGGTGCAGGTTGTCGGCAAAGGCGGCGCAGACTGCCCAGAGCGACAGGGATGGCTGCCATTTGTTCCGGCCGTCGGCAGCCATGCCGCCATGGCGGTGAATGAAGGCGTCGACGATCAGGGCGGTACAGGTCTCGGCGGCGGTGTCGATATGGGGGTGAAAGAGGGGGGAACTGGGGAGTTCGCCGCCGGCGTGGTGGTCGAAGTACTCCACCTGGCAGCCGGCGGCAAGGAGCCTGTCGAGGGCATCGCGGTTGGCGGCCAGGGGGAGGTCGAAGACGGCCAGCGAGGTGGCCGGCTGGTCAACGAGTAGACGGAGGAGGGCGTTGTCCCGTTTGACGCCGCTGATCAGCCGGGCCCCGGCAAGAGGGGCGTGCCGCCGATACAGATGCAGGGAGAATATGCCGTCGGCATCACCGTTGAAGAGGTCACAGTGCATGCGGGGGCCGCGGCATCAGATCTCGATTCCAAAGGGACGGCCGATATTGGCTAGGTTGAACAAAACCATATAGGTGGTCTCCTCCGGGGTGTAAAAGGTCTCGAACTTCACCGACCAGCAGGGGGCCTGATAGGTGAGGCCGATGTTGGAGCGGATGG
>JAABSV010000069.1 GCA_011390165.1 Desulfobulbaceae bacterium | reverse complement strand
GACAGGAGCGGGCAGCCCAGCTACCCTCTTGAGGGGGTGTCGGTCTGGTTGTTCTGGGGGGTTGTATTTTCGCCCTGCCGGGCCTGTCGCGATGCAGCCGGCGACAGGGGCGGGCAGCCCAGCTACCCTCTTGAGGGGGTGTCGGTCTGGTTGTTCTCGGCCGTATTGTTATTTTGCCTGGCCTTGGCGATGTGGCCCGAACAGGGTTGGCAATTCTGCCGAACCATTCTGCTGCGTTCTGTAATTTGAATCCGTGGATTGCCGTCAGCCGGAGAATGAAAATTTTTGAGATATCAAGGAAGGAATGGCAACGCAGGGGGGAGGTCAGGCTGGATATTTGGATGAACTGAGCAGATACTTTCTTACCTGCTTGCCGGCACTGAAACAGGCAATTGGTAGAACGATGGAGCAGGCGCTGATATCGCCGGTATGCCGGTCGTTGAGAAAAATATTGCTGTTGGCATTATAGGGTCTTGAAAAAAGAGGAAGAGAGCGCTATCTTAGCCGCAGTGTTAACCAGCCGATGCTCTTTCAGCCGGCAAGTATCATCTCCATAATGTAAATCTTTTACAAGGGGCTACCATGAGTGATTTTTTACGGATTATTACCCATTCACGACGTTTCAAAAGTGCGGTCAAAGAGCTGGATATCCAGCAACTGGAAGATGTTAAGGCAAAGTTGGAAGGGATTATTGCCGAACGTCACAGCGAGGAGGAAATGGAGCGGCAGGAGCAGGAGCAGCGAATTTCCAAGATCCAGAAGTACCGCGAAATGATTGCCGCCGACGGTATTGATCCCGGTGAATTGCAGGCAGCCATTCAGGAGAAGAGTTCGAAACGTTCACCCCGGAAGGCCAAATACGAGATCTGGAATGAGAAGGGTGAGAGGATCACCTGGACCGGTCAGGGGCGTATGCCTAACTTTCTCAAAGCTCGTATCGAGGCCGGCGAATCCCTCGATACCTTCCTGATCGAATAGCCTGCCCCCCCTTTCCCCGGGCACGGGGTCATTTCCTTTATCCGGAAGTGACTCCGTGCCGCCCTTTCTCTTTCCCTCTGTCCGCCCGCACCAGATATCTTTTCCACCTCGTTCATTGCGCTATTTTTTCTTGCCGTTTATCTGTAATCGTTACTCCAGTATGCAGCAAAATGTTGCGGGACCCGGATTTGTATCCGCTCATCCGGGGCGACAGGTTCGTTCAGGCAGGCCGACAACTTTTATCTGCCCCAGAGAAACCGGTCTACTCGGCCTGAAATGCGGTTACTTCTTTGCCTGTCCGCCAGGGTTAGCGGGAGGAATAGGAGGCGTGGGCAGGGAAAATGCGTCGCCAGGGCTCGAATTTTCTCCTCTTGGTGTTTACAGTAGGCGCTACCGACGTGAGCAACCGCAGGTGACGACAACCCTTTCCGACGAGCAGCCCATGCCCATTCTTCAGGCCGAACAGGTAAGCAAGGAGTATCAATTGGATGGCCGGACCATTTCCGTCCTCCGCACAATCGACCTGGATGTTGCCCGGGGAGAATTCGTGGTGATCGCCGGCAGTAGCGGCAGTGGCAAAACCACTCTGCTCAGTATCCTCTCCGGACTCGATCGACCAAGCAGCGGTAGGGTACGGCTGGTTGACGAGGATATCACCGACCTCAGCGAGGACCAGTTGGCCCCCCTGCGCAACCGCCTGACCGGCTTCGTCTTCCAGGGATTTCACCTGATCCCCTCGTTGAACGCCCTGGAGAACGTGATGTTTCCTGCCGAATTGAACAGGGACCCGCTGGCCCGGGAGAAGGCGGTGGAGTTGCTCGACCGGGTGGGTCTGGCGCAGCGGCAGGCGAGCTTTCCGGAACAGCTTTCCGGCGGTGAGCAACAGCGGGTGGCGATCTGCCGGGCGCTGATCAACGACCCGGCGATCATCTTCGCCGACGAGCCCACCGGCAACCTCGATTCGGAAAACAGTCGGCTGATCATCGAACTGCTCCTCGACCTCCAACGCGACCGGCAGCTGACCCTGCTCATGGCCACCCACAGCCATTCCCTCTCTCGCCGGGCTGATCGGATCGTCCGGATCGCCGATGGCATGATCGTCGGCGAGGAGCGGCAGGCCCCATGAAGCTGCGCTTTCTTCTTCGCGATATCGTCCACAGCCGCAGTCAGGCCCTGGTCTTCGTTCTCTGTGTTGCCCTGTCGCTGGTCTGCATCGTGGCCATCAACAGCTTCCGCCGTGATGTGCAGACCGCCATTGTCGGCGACGCCCGCGCCCTGCACGGCGGTGACGTCATTGTCCGCTCCAGCTACCCTTTTTCCGCCGGCCTGGAACAGGCCCTCACCGAGCTTCTCGCCCGGCCCGGGGTAACAGGGGCGCGGAGCTGGGAGATGTTCTCGGTGGTCCGCCGGGCCGACGAACAGGGCTCGCTTTTGGCCGGGATCAAGGTGGTGGAGCCCGCCTACCCCCTCTACGGGCGGATCGACCTCGCCTCCGGCAAGGGTCTGGCCGAGGTGCTCCGGCCGGGGCGGGTGGTGGTTGCCCCGGCCGTGCTTGACCGGCTCGGCCTGGCCATTGGCGACCAGCTGCTTGTCGGTCACGGGCGGCTGGTCATAGCCGACCTGATCACCGCCGAATCCCTGCGCTCGGTCGATTTTTTCAACTTCGGGCCACGGGTGCTGGTGGCCGCCGCTGATCTGGCCACCATCCGCCTGGTCGAACAGGGGAGCCGGGTGCGCTATCGGGCCATGCTCCGCCTGGACGATGGCAAGCAGATCGCCGCCACCGTCGCCGCCCTCGAGGCGCGGGCGGTGGCGGATCAGGAACTGGTTGCCACCTACGCAACCGCCGGCTCGCGGGTGAAACGGCTCTTCGACAACCTCTTCTTCTTCCTCTCTCTGGTGGCGGTCTTTACCATGCTCCTCGCCGGCATCGGCATGCAGAGTTCCCTTGCCGCCCTCCTGCGCGGTAAGGAGCGAAGTATCGCCACCCTCCGGGCAATCGGTGCCGACAGCCGCTTTCTCCTCCGCCATTACCTGCTGCTGGTGCTTCTGCTCAGTTCGCTCGGGGCCGTGCTCGGTATCGCTGGCGGAATGGCCCTGGAACGGCTTTTTGTCGACCTTTTCGGTCAGTTTCTCCCCGATAATCTGGTCCTTGGCACCTCGTTGACGGACATTATCGAGGGGTTGGCGGTTGGCCTGGCGGTGGTGGCCTTTTTCACCCTCCTCCCCCTTGCGGCGATCCGGGAAGTGAAGCCGAAAGCGGTGTTCAGCGGCAGTACGGAAAATCGTCCCCGGCGGCGGGAGACCTGGGTGCTGCTTGCCTGTGGCACCTTCCTCCTCGGCGGTCTGGTGGTCCGGCAACTGGCCGACCTGCAGGTGGGGCTCAGCCTGATGGCCGGCATTCTCGGGCTTATCGCCGTTATCTCCCTGCTGGTCGGCGGCCTGCTCGCCGCCCTGCGCCGCCTGCGCCACCTCCCCCTGCCCCTCCGCCAGGCGGTGCGCAGCCTGCTCCGTCCCGGCAATGCCAGCCGCTCCATCGTCGCCACCCTCGCCGCCGCCTTTTCGGTGCTGCTGGCCATTTACCTGCTCCAGGCCAATCTGCGGGCCGGCTACATCGATTCCTATCCGCCTGATGCGCCCAATCTTTTCACTCTGGACATCCAGAAGGATCAGCGGCAGGATTTTCACCTCCTTCTTGGCGAGGAGGTGCCTCTCTACCCGGTGATCCGTGCCCGGCTCACCGCCATCAACGGCAACAAGATCGACCGCCGGGCGGAGCGAAAGGGGCGCGGCGACAGCCTCACCCGCGAGTTCAGCCTCAGTTATCCGGCGGGGGGGGAGGAGGACGAGGAGCTGATTGCCGGCCGCTCGCTCTTTCCGGCCGAACCGGGGGGGAGGGTACCGGTTTCGGTGCTGGACAACGTGGCGAAGATGGGCGATATGCGGCTGGGGGATGTGTTGGAGTTCAATATTCAGGGGGTGCCCCTGGTGGCGGAGGTGTCGTCGATCCGCACCCGCACCCGTTCGATGCTCTTCCCCTTCTTCTATTTTCTCTTCCCGGAAGAGCATCTCGCCGCCGCCCCGCAGACCTTTTTTGCCGCCCTGCGGGTCCCCGCCGAGGAGGTCTCGGCGCTCGAGAACCGCATTGTCAGCCGCTTTCCCAATATCAGTACCATTGATGTCGGCCGGAGCGCCGCCGAACTGGCGGCGGTGGTCGACCGGCTGGCCCTCATAGTCACCTTTTTTGCCTCCTTTGCCATTCTCGCCGGCGGACTCATTCTGGTCAGTTCGATTCTCGCCACTCGCCTGGAACGGATTCGGGAGGTGGTCCATTATAAGATCCTCGGTGCCGACAGCCGATTTGTGGTGCGGGTTTTCTTCCTGGAAAACCTCCTCCTCGGGCTGTTCAGCGGTATCTGTGCCCTCCTGGTCGGTCAGTTTGCCGCCTTTGCCCTTTGCACCTATCTCTTCGAGGTCGTCTACCAGCCGGCCTGGGCGGCGACCATCGGGCTGGTGGTACTCATGGTCCTGGCGGTGGTCGCCCTCGGCCTGGCCGGTTCGGTGGCGATCATCCGTCGCCGGCCGGCCCGCTATCTGCGGGAGCTGCCATGAGCGGCACGATCAAGCCAAAACTGTACGATGTTCTCTATGAGGATACTATGAGAATACTATCGAGCACGGTGGCAGGCTGGTCGGTTTTGCCTTCGGCTGCATCGCGAAGGCCCGGTCGGAGGGCGAACCGGGCCCGCAGGGTTGCCGACAGGGATGTCGGCAACCGGCAGTCAGGCCAGGGATGGCCTGTCTGCCGGCCTCGCCGGCCGGCCGATCAGGCCGGAGAGCCGCAGCCGAAGGCAAAGCCGGCCAGCCGCAAAGTACCGATTTGCATAAGATTTGAGGCTGCCTTGAAAAATTCGATTCCTTTGCAAAATCAAGGTGAGAAAAAACAATTCACCGCTGACATATAGTTGATAGTCCGAGGACGAATTGTTTTCATTCAACGTAGAGATCGGGCGGAAATACCATTTCCAAGGTGGCCATAAGATTTGAGGCTGCCGCGAGAGTTATACTGATCGTCCAGCAACAACAGTTGGACAGATGAAGAGCAGAGAAGCTGGATGGGTATCAATACAGCAGATACATCTACCTCAAACCCGAGGGAGAGCAGTTTCATAAAGGAGGGAGGATGGTGATGGTAAAATGGCTGCCGCCGCCGGCGGCCCTGCTTCTGGGTATGCTGCTTCTGCTGGTTGTTGCCGGCTGCGAGTCGGCCGATGAGAAGACCCCGGCGGTAGAGGAGGCGGAGAAGGTGCGGACCATAGTCGCGGTGGGCGACAGCCTCACCGCCGGCTTTGGGGTCGCCGAGGAAGAGAGTTATCCGGCATTGCTCGGCGAGCGGTTGCGCGGCGAGGGCTACCCCTACCGGGTGGTCAATGCCGGGGTGAGTGCCGAGACGAGCAGCGGCACCCTCTCCCGCCTCGATTGGCTGCTCACCCTCGACCCGGATATCGTCATCCTGGAAACCGGTGCCAATGACGGCCTGCGGGGGATCGACCCGGAGCTGCTGGAGGAAAATCTGCGGGCCATTCTCCGCCGCCTGGCCGAGCGGCAGGTGGTGGTGGTCCTGGCCGGGATGAAGATGGTGGTCAACCTCGGTCCGGCCTATGTTAGCCGCTTCAACGCCATCTACCCGCGGCTGGCCGACGAGTTCGCCCTCATCTTCTACCCCTTTTTCCTCGACGGGGTGGCGATGCAGCCGGCCTACAACCTTGCCGACGGGGTGCACCCCAACCCGGCGGGGTACCGGAAGATCGTTGACGGTCTCTATCCTTTCGTGCTTGAAGCCATCGAGCGGGACGGCGGGCGATGAGCGATCGGCTGCCGACAGAGACCAACGAGATCATTCTCGAGTCGATCTCCGACGGGGTGTTTACCGTCGACCACAACTGGCGGATCATGAGCTTCAACCGCGCCGCCGAGGAGATCACCGGCACCCCGCGCCGCGAGGCGATCGGCCGCTACTGCTGGGAGGTGTTCCGCTCCAACATGTGTGAGGGGGACTGCGCCCTGAAGCGGACCATGAAGGAGGGGAAGTCCTTCGTCTCCACCGCCACCTACATCATCAACAACCGGCAGCAGCGGGTGCCCATTGCCGTCTCCACCTCGTTGCTGAAGAATGAGGCGGGCAAGGTGCTCGGCGGGGTGGAGACCTTCCGCGACCACAGCCTGGTGGAAGAACTTCGCCGGGAGCTGCACGGCAGTTTCGCCATGGGCGAGATGGTCAGCCGGAGCAAGGCGATGCAGAAGATCTTCGCCATCCTCCCCCGGGTGGCGGAGAGCGACAGCACCGTCCTCATCGAGGGGGAAACCGGTACCGGCAAGGAGCTGCTGGCCGCCGCCCTGCACCGTCTTTCCTCCCGGGCCGAAGAGCCCTTTGTGGCGATCAACTGCGGCGCCCTCCCCGATACCCTGCTCGAGTCGGAGCTGTTCGGCTACCGGGCCGGCGCCTTCACCGGTGCCGATCGGGACCGGCCCGGTCTCTTTCAGGCCGCCAGCCGGGGAACCCTCTTTCTTGACGAAATCGGCGACACCAGCGCCGCCTTCCAGGTGCGTTTGCTGCGGGTGCTGGAGGAGAAGGAGTTCCAGCCCCTTGGCGGGGTGGAGAGAATCGCCACCACCACCCGCATCCTCGCCGCCACCAACCGTGACCTGGCCGCGATGGTGGCCGACGGCCACTTCCGCCGCGACCTCTTCTACCGGATCAACATCATCCATCTGCAGCTGCCGCCGCTACGCGAAAGAATGGAGGATATCCCTCTCCTGGTCGACCGCTTCATCGAGAAGATGAACCATATCAAGGGGCGGATGGTCTCCGGGGTGAGCACCTCGGCCATGGCGGTGCTGCTCGCCCACGACTATCCCGGCAACATCCGCGAACTGGAAAATATCATCGAACATGGCTTTGTCCTCTGCGCCGACAAAGAGATCGAGGTCGGCCACCTCCCCGGCTACCTGCGGCTGCGACAATCGGGTGAGGGGAACCCGGCCGCCATCGAGCAGGTCCAGCAAGGCTCGGAGGTGGCGGCAATTGTCGCCGCCCTCCGCCGCCATCACTACAACCGCCTGGCTGCGGCGGCTGAGCTGGGTATCCACAAGAGCACCCTCTTCCGTAAACTGAAGAAATACCGCATCGAATTGCCGGAAATCGACGGCCGCTCGGCCAGATAGGGACCAAGCCGGCGGGCTAATGGCTAATGGCCGCCGGCTGAGTTGTGCCGTCCTCCCTCCCGCACCCCTTCGCAAGAGTTGCATGTAGAGTCGCATATGTCAGCAGATAGAGTCGCATAGAGTTGCAGAAGTGCAACGCAATGGGCTTCGACGGCGACTGATATTCTCGACTATCCCCCCGTTATTTGTGCCTATGCACATTTTGTCCACGACTGGCACCACTCTTGCTTTCATAACGAGCAGGAGGGAGAGCCATGCAGGTTGCGGTAACAGTTTGGGAGGGGAGAATATCGCCGGTTTTTGATGCGGCCCGGACCCTGCTGGTGGTCGAGCTGGTCGAAGCCGAGGTTGCCGGTCGACGGCTCTGGCCCATTCCCGTTGCCGCCATGCACACCTTTCTTCGCCTGCTTGCTGAACTGCGGGTGGAGGTACTGATTTGCGGTGCTCTCTGTGAGGGGCAGGCGAGGATGCTTGAATCCCGTGGCGTGGAGGTGCTCTCCTTTCTCACCGGTGATGTTGACCAGGTGCTCGGTTCTTTTGCCGCCGGTGCCGATTTGACTGCTTATGTGATGCCGGGTTGCCGGCGTGGTCGGTGCCGGCGGATGCCGGCGCGGACCAGGGGATGGAAGGTTGCCACTGAAAAGCCGTCCATCTGAAAAAGGCCTGGCCAGGATCGGCTGATATTGGTTGCCGATCGGCTGTCTGCAGGCCCTCCCGGTCTGATCCAGGCCGGGGAACCAGAAGAGAGGAGGAACAGTTATGCCAGGATTAAATCAGCAAGGGCCCGCCGGGACGGGGGCAATGACCGGTCGTGGAATGGGCATCTGCCGAAGTGGTCAGGGTGCCGGGAAAGGTACTGGCGCCAGTTTCGGGCCGGGCCGGGGCGCTGGCCAAGGTGGTGGAGCCGGTCAGGGAGGGAGATCTGGCCAAGGCGGTGGAGCCCGCCAAGGTGGTGGAGCCGGCCAGGGAGGGAGATCTGGCCAAGGTGGTGGAACCGGTCAGGGAGGGAGATCTGGCCAAGGTGGTGGAGCCCGCCAAGGTGGTGGAGCCGGC
>JAABSV010000068.1 GCA_011390165.1 Desulfobulbaceae bacterium | reverse complement strand
GGCGGCATGATTTTGAAACTGGAAGTGGGCGGCACCCAGAAGCGCTTCGATGCCACCACCTCCCCCCATTACCATATACGTTGCCGCAGCTGCGGACGGGTGGACGATATCGACATGGGAGTGCGGGAGGAGATCAACACCCTCGCCGCCCAGACCTGTGATTACCAGATAGACAGCCACCACATCGAATTCAGTGGTCTCTGTGGCGGGTGCCGGGAAGAACAGGCAATGACGCGGCAATAGGGGGAAATTGGCGGAAATAGGCGGAAACAGAAACAGCGCGGAAACAGGCAGAAAACCGGCGCTGCCGCTCAGCTGAAGAGAACCCGGCAGAAGCGGCGTTTGCCAACCTTGACCAGGATTTCACCCTCAGCGACCAGCCGGGCCTGCACCTCGGTCACCTTCGCACCATCAACAGTTACCGCCCCCTGACTGAGCATTCGCCGCCCCTCGGAGGTGGAGGAAACCAGATTAGCCTCCACCAGCAGGTTGGCCAGGACAACCTCGCCGCCGGCCGGGTGGCGGTGCTCGGCAATCTCGTCGGGCAGGCCACCGCGGGAAAAGACCCTGGCAAAGTTCTCCTCAGCCGCCGTGGCTGCCGCCGGGCCGTGGAAGCGGGCAGTCAGTTCCCGGGCCAGCTGTTTCTTCACCGCCATCGGGTGGATCTCCCCCCTGGCCACCTGCCCCTCCAACCCGGTGATGCTCTGGCTGTCGAGATCGCTCAGCAGGGTGAAGTAGCGGAACATCAGCTCGTCGGAGAGTGAGAGGGTCTTGCCGTAGATATCGTCGGCCGATTCGCTGATGCCGATGTAGTTGCCCAGCGATTTGGACATCTTGTTCACCCCGTCAAGCCCTTCAAGGAGCGGCGTGGTCAGCACCACCTGCGGCTCCTGGCCGCGGGAGCGCTGGAGATCGCGGCCCATCAGCAGGTTGAACAACTGGTCGGTCCCGCCCAGTTCGACATCGGCCTGCAGGGCCACGGAGTCGTAGCCCTGGATGAGCGGGTAGAGGAACTCGTGGATGGAGATCGGCCGCCCACCCTCGAACCGCTTACGGAAATCATCCCGTTCAAGCATGCGGGCCACGGTGAGCTGGGAGGCGAGCTGGATCATTTCCGTGGAGCTCAGCTTGCTCAGCCAGCTGCTGTTGAACACCACCCTGGTCCGCTGCGGATCGAGGATTTTGAACACCTGTGCCTTGTAGCTCTCGGCATTCTCGGCCACCTGCTCGACGGTGAGCGCCTTCCGGGTCTCCGACTTGCCGGTGGGGTCACCGATCATGCCGGTGAAGTCACCGATGAGAAAGTAGATGTCATGGCCGAGCTCTTGAAAATGCTTCATTTTCTGGATGAGCACGGTGTGGCCGAGATGGAGGTCGGGCGCAGTCGGGTCGAACCCGGCCTTCACCCGCAGAGGCACCCCGGTCTGCTGAGACCGTTGCAGCTTCGCCACCAGTTCGTCCCGCAAGACGCAGTCAACCACCCCCCGTAAAAGCAGTTCAAGTTGCTGCTCCATGCTCCGTGCCTCAGTCATTGCCACCCTCTCACTCCACATGCTCTACCTGCCCGGCGCCGCACCGCACCCAGATGGGGCAGACGCTGTCCTGCCTGCCGCCCTTCTCCTCTTTCATTCATCCCCACCACCCGAGAACCCCTCGATCCTGCCAGGCAGCGTCATCTCCCAGGCGCAGGCGCTCGGCTCTTGCAGCAGAGGGTGGTCTTTCTTCCTGGCAGTGTCACCTTCTTCCTGGCAGTGCCATCTACCTGGCGTACTCCACCGCCCGTGTCTCGCGAATCACCGTCACCCGGATCTGCCCGGGATAGGTGAGTTTCTCCTCGATGGAACGAGCGATATCCTGGCTGAGCACGGTGGCCTCCTCATCGCGTACCCTGCCGGAATCGACAATGATCCGCAGATCTCGCCCGGCCTGGATGGCGTAGGATTTTTCCACCCCGGGGAAGGCATTGGCAATCCCCTCCAGCTCTTCAAGCCGCTTGACGTAACTCTGCAGCATCTCCTTCCGTGCTCCGGGGCGAGCCCCGGAGAGGGCATCGGCGGACTGCACCAGGATGTCGATGACACTGATCGGCGGCTGCTCTTCGTGGTGGGCGCCGATGGCGTAGACCACCTCCTCCGGCTCGCCGTACTTTCTGGCCAGATCGCGGCCGATGATGGCATGGGAACCCTCAACCTCGTGGTCCACGGCTTTGCCGATATCGTGCAGGAGACCGGCCCGTTTGGCCATCTTCACGTCGACCCCCAGCTCGGAGGCCATGATCCCGCAGAGAAAGGAGACCTCGAGGGAGTGCTGGAGGACGTTCTGTCCGTAGCTGGTCCGGTACTTCAAGCGGCCGAGGAGGTTGATCAGCTCAACGTGCACCCCGTGCGCGCCGACGTCGAAGGTCGCCTGTTCACCGGCCTCGCGCATGGTGATTTCCAGATCCTTGGACACCTTCTCCACCACCTCTTCGATCCGGCCGGGGTGGATTCTACCGTCGCTGATCAACTGCAGGAGGGCCTGGCGGGCCACCTCGCGACGGACCGGGTTGAAACCGGAAAGGATAACCGCCTCCGGGGTGTCATCAATGATGATATCGATACCGGTGGCGGCCTCGATGGCCCGGATATTGCGCCCCTCTCGGCCGATGATCCGCCCCTTCATCTCGTCGTTGGGCAGGGGAACCATGGAGACGGTCCGGTCGGCGACATAGTCACCGGCGTAGCGGGAGATGGCCAGGGCGAGAATGTTCTTGCCCTTGCGGTCAGCCTCCATACGCATCTCGTTTTCAATCCGGGCCAACTTCTTTGCCGCCTCCATCCGCGCCTCACTCTCCAGCGAATCGAACAGCTGCTTTTTCGCCTCATCCTGGCTCATCCCAGCCAGCCGGGCAAGCTCGTTTTTCTTCTCCGACACCAGTTCATCGGCCTGCTGGTGTTTGGCCTGCAGTTCGGCATCGCGGGTCTTTACCCGCTCTTCCTGGCCGAGCAGTTCCTCCTGGCGACGATCGAACCCTTCCCACTCCCGCTTCAGATTCTCGCGGCGGCGCTTTAACTGGCGTTGCTCATCCTTCAGCTCCTCCCGCTCGGCACGCAGCTCGTCCTCCAGGGCCTGCTTGACCTGGTAGGCGGCCTCCTTGCTTTGCAGGATCGCCTCTTTTTTCAGTTGTTCGGCCTCGACGATGGCCTTTTCGACAATCTGCCGGCTCTGGGCCTTGATGTTTTTCTCGTGCCCCTCGACAAAGATCTTGCGGAGGTAACTGCCCACCAGGGCGCCGGCCAGAAGACAGCTGCCCAACAGGAGTATAGAATAGAGGTCCATGGCGTGATCCTACCCGGTAACGAGCGACAGGACAGCGGGCGGGAAGTGGAGGGCGCTTGGCGTCAGGGCCTGCAAGAAAAGGAGTAACGGAGAAACGGCCCGGTATCCCCAGCCCGGACGACCGAACCCGCCCTGGTGACAAGTTGACAAATCAACACGTCGGCAAGAACAGGGGGGGCCGTAAAGAACCGGACAATCAACCTCTTGCAGGATGATACAACATCAGTAGACGAAACAATCTGTATACCGCCCCCCGGCAAAGGGGGGGTTTCCACCCGTTACGGATGAAAGATGTTCTCCAACTGGGGGCTGGCCCCGTTGGACATGTATCTGAAAAAGCAGTATTCGCTTCCCTTTTTTTTGCGTCCCAGCAACTTCCCACTGCTGCAGTCATACTCTGTTTTTCTATATGGTCAACCGCCCGACGGCCGCAACAGCGTTTGCGGCCCCGGAACGGATTGGTAAACACGGCGGAGTAGTCACTCCGCCCGGTACTGCACTTCCCCACACTGCCGTGTCTCCAGGTAAGTTAAACCTAGTAGACTAGGTGGGCCCCTCATAACGACGGCAGGAAATTCGTCAGGCGATTCTCCTTAGATCGACAGCGGAGGCACCCTTTTGGTAAGAGTTGGCTCAACACGCACTGAAAATCACCAACAGTGCAGGGAAATTTCTTTTCTACCAGTTATATGATCATTGCCGGCAGTTGCCGCGACGGCTGTCAGACAGTCGCCGAAGTGCCGATCAGTTATGCAAAACTATACCAGACTTTCCGACAAACGAAAACAGTTTGTATCACTCTCCGGCGGATCGCTCATCGGTCAGGCCGGCCCTGATTTGTTCCGTCAAGCGGGCGAGCCGCCCTTCCGAGTCCTGGCGGTAGGCGGCGAACTCCCGCTCGAGGCGAACGTAGCGGGAGGCTATGCTCAGGCAGGCCAGAACAGCGATCTTGCCGATCGGCAAGGTCCCGGTCATATTGGCCGAGCCGGCCTCGGTAAGGCTGCGAACCAGATCGAGGATGGCCGCCATCTCCTCATCGGAGGCCGCCGTGTAGAGGGCATGCTCCTGACCGAGCAGGGTGAATCTGACCAACCTCTCTGCTTCCGCCATGGCTGTCACTCGCGCGACTGGCGCGCCAAGGCCGGCTGTCGTAGGCCGGCCGGTAGTCTTCCCGTCACCCTCTGCCGCCGACCATGGAGAAAAGGTTGTGCTGTACCGGCGTCTCCGATGCTGCGGCCACCTCCCCGCTCTTTACGGCCATTGGCCCAGTCGGCACATCGCCAGGGGGAACATCTTTTCGAGGTCCCGCCCCCATCGGCTGAACTTCGTCCGCCTCGCCTGGCTCGGCTGTTGCGGCCATCTTGGCAGTCTCTTCCATTTTGGCAGTCTCGGCAGTCTCTTTTGTCTCGACCGTATCTTCCGACTCGGCCGTCTCTGCCGGCGCTGCGTCTTCGGCCAGTGACTGCTCCCACTGTTGCAACTGCCCCACCACTCTGCTCAGCCGCTGGTTCACCGCGCTTCGCTCGGCCTCCCGGGCTGCCAGGGTGTCGCGGAGTTCGTCGATCATCTGCTCCCGCTCCTGCAATCTGGCCTCCAGATCCGCCTGCTGCTGCCGTAGTGCCGCTGTGCTCGCCAGCAGTTTTTCGACAAATTGTTCCAGCCTGGACAACTCGCTGTGCATCTGCGCCACCTCGTTTACACTTTTGTTTTTATCGCAATCGATTGCGTATCTGTCAAGGGCGTTCGGCCTGCCGCCGGCCCGCAGTGGGAATATACCATGCACCCCGGGCACCGCAAGGGCAATTACCTTCAGTTGCGGCTGAAGTGCCAGGAGAGCGGACGGGCGTTCTCGTAGGGCATGTAGCCATGGAAGAGCCGCGGGTCGTCGTCAAAGACCAGGGGCAGGAAGAACCTGTCGCCCTCCCACATCGGCAGGTG
The DNA here is from genome assembly GCA_011390165.1 of Desulfobulbaceae bacterium. Classification (GTDB taxonomy): domain Bacteria; phylum Desulfobacterota; class Desulfobulbia; order Desulfobulbales; family Desulfocapsaceae; genus Desulforhopalus_A. The sequence goes on along the minus strand of JAABSV010000068.1, from coordinate 3,130 downwards.
GAGGAGCTGGTCGACGGCCACCCAGACAAGGTCTCCCTCCTCGTTGGCGGATTTTGGACTACCATGGAAGCTCTCCACCAGCGAGATGAAACCGAACCAGTTTTCCCCCGCCGGGCCAAAACCGGTCCAGTTGATCGTCCCCCGCAGCACCACCTTCTCGCAGACGATCCCCGCCTCCTCGTAAATCTCCCGGACCAGACAGTGGTGGATATCCTCAGTTGCCAGCATCTTGCCGCCCAGGCCATTGTATTTGCCGAAGTGCTGGTCATCACTTCGCCGGTTGCGGTGGACCAGCAGGGTTTTCTTGCGGTCCGGGGAGAGGATATACCCCAGGCTTGCCACTATCGGTGTGTACATCGCACTCTCCTCTCTGCCTCTCCCGGCAGTGCGGCTCCTTTACTTCTCGGCCGTTTCCTGCTATGAATGAGCTGTTCGCACAGGTACTCTTTCTGCCAGGCCCCCTCCCTGTGTCGGGGCGGGGCAATTTTCTTCTCAGGTTGTGACCTCTTCGTCGCCCTTATGCTGCTGACCGGAAAACTGCTTGTCAAAAAACTGTTTGTCGGCAAGCTTTCAGTTGGAAAGATAGTTCTCGCCATGCTGCTGCTGGCCGGAACCAGCGCCGCCGGGAGCAACCCCTTTCCCCGCTACCCTGGCATCGAGACCAATGTCGCCTTCTGGGAGAAGATCTACGGCCACTATTCCGTCACCCAGGCTGTTATACATGACCGCCTCGATTTAGCCAAGGTTTACGAGGTCGTCCAGTTGCTCGACGGCGAGCACGCCGACATCCGCCGCCACAACAGCCGGGTGCAGACAGAGGCCATGGAAAAGTACCGGAAAATCCTGAGCAAACTTGCCCACCAGGAGGCGGAAACACCCGAAGAGATCCGGGTTGCCACCCTTTTCCCCGGGCCGCACGGCCGGCTGGAGATGGCGGCTGCCGCCGACACCGTGCGCAGCCAGCTCGGCCTGCGGGAGAGGTTTCGCCGGGGGGTGGTCACCTCCGGGGCCTATATGCCGGAGATCAAGCGGATTTTTGCCGCCCACCAGCTGCCTGGAGAGTTGGTTTACATCCCCCATGTCGAGTCCTCCTTCGACCTGAAGGCCCACTCCCGCTTGGGTGCCGCCGGCATCTGGCAGTTCACCCGGGCCACCGGCATGAAGTACCTGACCATCAACGAGGTGGTGGACGAGCGGCTCGACCCCTATCTGGCCAGCGATGCGGCGGCAAAATACCTCCGCAAGAGCTACCAGGCCCTGCAGAGCTGGCCACTGGCGATCACTTCCTACAACTACGGCCTGGCCGGAACCCTGCGGGCGACCCGCCTGGAGGGTGGCTACGAGCAGATCTTCAGCAACTACCGGCAGGGCCATTTCAAGTTTGCCGCCCGCAACTTCTATCCTGAATTCCTTGCCGCCTTGAATGTAGCCAGAAAACTGGAGCGGGAGCTGGCCGGCAGCCTCGAGCGGCCGCAGGAGTTGCGCCATTTCACCCTCCCCGGCTATGCCGAGGTCGATGTAATTTGCCGTTATTTCTCGGTATCCCGCGAGACCCTGCGGACACACAACCCAGCCCTGCGGCAGGCAGTCTACAGTGGCGAGAAACTGGTCCCCAGGGGGTTCCGTCTGCAACTCCCCGGCAGCAGTCTGACCCCGGCCCTGGCCGCCTCCTTCCCGATGCGTCTGGTCGAGCCGGCGCAACGGCCGACCCTCTTCCACCGGGTGCAGGCCGGTGAGACCGCCGGCACCATCGCCAGACGCTATGGGGTGAGTCTACAAAGCCTGATACGGGCCAACAATCTTGATCAGCACGCCACCGTCTACCTGCGGCAGAACCTGCGCATCCCCAAGAAAGCTGCAGGGAAGGGGGCGGCGGCCGGCTCCTTTCTGGTTGACGACAGATCGGCGGCGGTCTCCACCCTGAGCCGGCAGAAAGAGAAGGCAAAACCGTCGCCGCCGGTCCTCTCCGACCTGAAAAAGCGGCGGCCGGTGGAACGGGTCGATATCGCCCCGCCACCCAGAGATCCGGCCGTCTATGCGGTCACCGACCGCCACGACAGGGAGGGGGCAGCCTACGGCACCATCGTTGTCCAGCCGGAGGAGAGCCTTGCCCTCTACGCCGACTGGCTGGGCATCAGCAGCGAGGAGTTGCGCCGACTGAACCACCTGAAGAAGGGGGATGGTGCTGGCCCGGGGGTCTTGCCGGGGCAGAAGCTGCTCCTCCCCTTCACCGCCACCCCACCCGAACTCTTCGAGGGCCTGCGCCTGAACTATCTGCGGGAAACCGAGGACACCTTCTTTGCGGCCTATTCCGTGGTCGGCCGCAAGCTCTACCGGGTCAATGCCGGCGACACCATCTGGGATCTCTGCCGTAACAAGTTCCAGATCCCCCTCTGGCTGCTGGGACGCTACAACGCGACCACCAACCTCAGCCAGCTCTACGCCGAGCAGGAGTTGATCATCCCCATCATCCAACCGATCTGAGGGCAGTCGGCCACCTGGCAGTGACTGCAAAAAAACAAGGAAAAACGAGATGGACATATCCAAGGCAATTCAAGGACTGAAGCAACAACCGGGCTTTCGCGACAAGGTGGGAATGGTTCTGGTCCACAACGGCGTGGTCCGCAATTGGTCGCGGGGCGACGGACGAAAAGTCACCGCTCTGGAAGTGGTACCGGACCAGGTGAAGATCGAGCAGCTCCGCCAGGAGTTCCTCAAGCGGCAAGGGGTCTTCGAGATTCTCATCAGCGCCTGCTCCGGCACCTTCCAACCCGGCGACGACCTGCTGTTCATCGTCGTTGCCGGCGACCTGCGGGAGAACGTCAAGCCGGTACTCGCCGAGCTGCTCGACCGGATCAAGGCGGAGGCGGTGACGAAGAGGGAGATCGGCGAGGAGGGGGCATGAACGCCTCCCGCCGGCTGATCGACCGCTTCACCGATGTCCACCCCCTCCCCCATGTGGTCACCACCCTGAACCGGATGATCGCCGACCCGGAGTCGACCATGCAGGAGTTCGAGGAGGTGATCCGCCTCGACCCGATCCTGGTCAGCCGCCTCCTCCGCCTGGTCAACAGCCCCTATTTCGGCCTCCTCCACAGCGTCGACTCGATCAGTCGGGCCGTTGCCTTCC
>JAABSV010000067.1 GCA_011390165.1 Desulfobulbaceae bacterium | reverse complement strand
GTGCATCAACTGCTTACGAAGGGCGCATTCTGACGGGATGGCCTCGCGCGCAAAGAATTACTGATCAATCAGTTACAATTTTCATACCCTGAGCAATCTCAATTTTTCATCAACGGATGGAGAGTGAGGGAGCCACGAGTAAAATTGATTGATTGATCAATTAAATGGTTGTGTGCAGGACAATTGCTGAACTGCATGACAACCAAACTCCCATCGAGCCCATACGGGCCTCCTCTGGGGAAATGGTTTGCCCCGAGGAATCAATCAATCGAAGAGGCGTAACATCATGACACTGGAATTGGAAACTCCAACGATGACCACCAGACCTTGTGACCGCGACGTTGAGCTTGCCTGGCGTGAGGCGCAGAAGATGATCGATCTGATTTCCACCCCGGAGGAGGAGGTCAGTGAACAGGATCGGAAATGGGTCGCCCAGACCACGTACCAGAATTTTGCCAATCACATCAACAAGGGATTTCTGGAATATCGCAAGTCAGTGACCGAAGCGAGCGATTTCTCGATGACCGACTGGACTGGCGAAGGATCGATCATGCGGGATGTGCTGGGTCGCGAGTTCATTGACATGCTGGGCGGTTTCGGCCTCTACTCCCATGGCATACGGCATCCGAAGATCGTTGCCGCCGCCAAGGCACAGTTGGACCGCAGTCCGCAGTACAGCCAGGAGATGCTCGACCCGATGCGGGCCCATCTTGCCAGGGTGATCGCCAAGCTGACCCCGGGTGACATTCAGTACGGCTTCTTTGCCAACAGCGGTACCGAGGCCATCGAAGGGGCCATGAAGCTGGCTAAGCTCTATACCGGCCGAAAGGGTTTCATTTCCACTCTCAGTGGTTTTCACGGCAAGACGCTCGGTGCCCTGTCCCTGATCGGCAAGTCTGTCTACCGTCAGCCGCTCCTGCCGCTTCTGGAAGGTATTCACCAGGTACCTTTCGGTGATGCCAAGGCGGTTGAGATGGTGCTGAAAGCCGCCAAGACTGTCGGCGACGGCATAGCCGGCGTGGTGGTAGAGCCGATTCAGGGCGAGGCGGGAGCAGTTGTGCCGCCTGACGAGTACTGGCCACGGCTGCGTGAGTTGTGTGACAAGTATGACACCCTGTTGATCGCCGACGAGGTGCAGACCGGTTTCGGTCGCACCGGTAAGATTTTCGGGGTCGATCACTGGGATGTCACTCCGGATATCATGTGCTTTGGTAAGGCTCTGGGCGGTGGCGTTGTCGCCACGTCCGGCTTCTTCTCCTCCGCCAAGATCTGGAAATGTCTGGAACCCAACCCCTTCATGCACACCACCACCACCGGCGGCAACCCCCTGGCCTGCGCGGCTGCCATGGCCGGAATCACGGTCATGCTCGAAGAGGATCTGCCCCGGCAGGCGGCTGAGAAGGGAGAATACATCAAACAACGATTTGAGATCTTCCTGAAGAAATATCCACAGATCATCCAGGATTTTCGAGGCAAAGGTCTGCTGCTGGCCATGATCTTTCCGACCGATGAGATCGGCTACAAGGTGGCTTCCGGCTTGTTCAGCCGCAGGGTGCTGACGGCGGGGACCCTGACCAATGCCCGGTCGATCAGGATCGAGCCTGCGCTCAATGTCTCGTATGAACTCATCGACGAGACACTGCGTCGGATAGAGGATACCCTTGAGAGTATAGCGTCTTGAAATGCAATTATGGAATCGTTCTGTCGGACGTGTTAGAAGTGAACGTCCGACGGCAGAAGAGAGAATGATAATTGTGCGCATGTGACGGTTGCACGTGAGGTAATTGAGTTCAACAGGGAGGAGACCATGCGATTTCTGCGGGTGAACATGACGGATCTGAAGGTACAGGACGAGCCGGTTCCTGAACGTTACCGGGATATTGGCGGCCGCGGCCTCACCTCAATCCTGGTAAACGAAGAGGTTCCGGCCGATTGCGACCCGTTGGGGCCTGACAACAAGCTGGTTTTTGCCCCGGGTTTTTTCACCGGGACGCAGCTGGTCAATACCAGCAGGCTATCGGTGGGCGGCAAGAGCCCCCTTACCGGCGGCATAAAGGAGAGCAATGTCGGCGGTACCGTGGCCTATGCCCTGGCCAAGCTCGGCATTGCTGCGGTGGTGGTCGAGGGAAAGGTTGCCAAGCCGGAGAGTTGCTATCAGCTCATCATTGATCAGGATGGCGGTGCACAACTGCAGGAGTGCAGCCGGTTTCGCGGTATGCGAACCTACGCCCTGGTCGAGGAACTGAGGAAAATTCATGGGGAGAAAAAGAGCATCACCTGTATCGGTCCGGCAGGGGAGATGCAACTGCTCGCCGCCTCGATCCAGTCTACCGATCTCGACGGCCGGCCATGCCGGGCTGCCGGACGGGGCGGCCTGGGCGCGGTAATGGGGGCAAAGGGGTTGAAGGCGCTGGTGGTCGACCGGGGCGGTCGGAATACCATTGAACTGGCGGATCCGGAGACGTTCAAGGCCGCCGCCAAGTCCTATGCCCAGGCGGTCAAGGCGGATGAATTCAGCGGCAAGACCCTGCCGGAGCTTGGTACTGCGGCTCTGGTGGAGCCGATCAACGCCGCCGGGGCCTTCCCCACCTGCAATGCCAGAAGCGGCCAGTTTGCCGGCGCGGAAAAAATCAGCGGCGAGAGTCTGGCGGCGATGATCAAGGAGCGTGGCGGCCAGACAACCCACAAGGGCTGTGCCCAGTGCATCATCGACTGTTCCAATGTGGTGGTGGACAAGAAGGGGGGATACATCACCTCGTCGCTGGAATACGAAACCATCTGGTCGATGGGCGGCATGATCGGCAATGACGATCTCGACGCCATTGCCCGGCTCGACTTTCTCTGCGACGATATCGGTCTCGACACCATGAGCACCGGCGTGGCCATCGGCATTGCCATGGATGCCGGCTACCGGCAGTTCGGCGACGGTGCCGCGGCGATAGCACTGGTGGAAGAGGTGGCCAGCGGTTCCGAGATCGGCCGGGTGATCGGCAACGGTCCCGATGCGGTGGGCCGACACTTCAACCATGGCCGGGTGCCGACAGTGAAAGGGCAGTCTATCGCCGCTTACGACCCACGGGCCCTGCAGGGCATGGCGGTAACCTATGCCACCACCCCGATGGGCGGCGATCATACCGCCGGCTGGGTCGTGGCCCAGAATATCGAGGCCTTCGGCGGAACAGTCAACCCCCATGAAGCTGAAGGGCAGGTCGAATTGTCGCGTGGCGCGCAGATTCACATGGCCGCGGTCGACAGTGTCGGCATCTGCGACTTCGCCCAGTCCGGGCTGGCTACCCCGGAAGGTCTGGAAAATGTGCGGAAGATGTACTCGGCCAGAACCGGCAAGCCGTTTGCTGCGGACAGCTGGCCGGAACTCGGTGAGCGGGTGTTGCGGGCCGAGCGGGACTTCAACCGCAAGGCCGGCTTCACGGCAAAGGACGATCATTTGCCGTCGATGTTCTACACCGAACCTTTGCCCCCCTATAACGTTGTGGTAAAGGTGACGGACGAAGAAATGGAAAACACCTTCCAGTTCTGATCGTCTATGCAGGTGCGAGTCAAATTGCTGGGCACGCTGCCTTCGCACTATCCGTCGGACTATCCGGAGGCAGGGCTTCAGCTCGAGCTTGCCGATAGCACGACGGTTGCGGAACTGGTCGGGGTGCTCGGCATACCGCCGGAGAGGGTGGGTATCGTCGCCATCAATGGCATGCTGGCCCGGGCCGGGGATCGGATACCCGAGAACGGACTGGTGAAGCTGATGCAGGGCCTGGCCGGCGGATGAGTAGAGTAGCGTTTCCTGCCGCTCTGGGCAAAAGCGAAGAGGATGTGGAAGACCCGAACCAGATTGGCAGATGGGTTACTAACTTTCAATCACCAACAGTAAGACAAGGGGGCTGAGCTATGAGTTGTAAAAATACGTTACAAGTAATCGTATTGGCCATGGTACTGGCATTGGGATTCTCTTTTCATGCCGGAGCGGCTGAGTACTCGTGGAGAATGCAGCATTCATGGGGGGCTGCAGAGAATCACCATTTTGAAAATTTTGCCAAAGTAGTAAACGAAATGTCCGGAGGCAGAATCGAAATCAAGGTATTTGCCGACGGGGAACTGGTGGATGTGGAAAAGATTATGGATGCTGTTGCGGCAGGCACAATCGATATTGGACATACGCATCCCGATTATCAGATGGGCTCAGTGCCGGTTGGTGAATTGGAAGGCGCCCCCTTCTTATGGGACAATATGGAGCAGGAATTTGCCCACATTTTTAGATATGGGATCGCTGATATATATACTGAGGCATTTGAAAAAAGATACAAGATTTCGGTTCTGGGCTTTCAGCTATGTGATAAAGGAACCCTGGCATTTACAAAAGAAGTGAACAGCTTGGAAGATATGAAGGGGATGAACATAAACGTACAGGATCCGTATGCCACATTTCTGCACGAGTTGGTGGGTGCTTCTTCAGTCTATATGGGGGCGGAGGAGTTGTACACATCTCTGTCCCGAAACGTCCTTCAAGGGGTCGAATACGGTGGTGCGAAAGCCATGTATGATATGTCCCTGCCTGAGGTTACCAAGAGTTTTCTGCTCCCGTATCATCAGGTGGCCTGGGCACCATTCTATTTTATCAACAAAAACAAGTTTGAGAAACTGCCGGATGATCTGAAGGCGATTCTTAAAAAAGCTGTTGATGTAAATACCATCTACATGATGGCATTTTATGCTGAAAAAGAGCAGGAAGCACTGCGCCTCATGCAGGAGAAACATGGCATGAAGGTTACCCACCTGCCTGAAAACGATGTAAAGATTCTCAGGCAGAAGACAATCGAATGGCTGACAAATGACTTCGCCAAAAAGGATCCGTATTGCAAGAAAGCAGCTGATGCAACCCTGAAAGCACTGAAAGATTTTGGACGGCTGTAGAATTTTGGTAACTGTTCAGCCCAATTATTTTCATCCGATCAAAAATTGTTCTTGCCAGCAAGCAGTCCTTGCTGGCTGGTGGTACATCAACCGGAAGAACTTACGTCCCAAGTGTTGCCAAATTTGTAAAATGCAGTGGCGGGCAGCCTGACGATAAGAATTCCGTTTTTACCACCCGTGTTATACTGCGCCAGCAGTATAACACGGGTGGAGTTCATGACGGTCGGCAATATCAATGCAGAAGAAACTGTCATGACGGTCAGCTTCGAAGAACAGGTATTTTTATCCCCACCAAAAACGTGGTGGAGTCGCCCTCGATGAGATTGGTATCCTCCCCCAATATCAGGGTATCCTCTGCCATCACCAATGGAAGCCCTATTTCAACTACGGTACGGCCCATGTCCTTTGTAACGCCCATCATTTTGGTGAGTTGGAGCGAGTTGTCAAACAGGACCATCAGCAATGGGCCAAACAGATGAGTGATGTCTGCGCGTCCAGCGAACGCGAGAAATAGCTGCTGAACAGGAATCGCGACCATTTTTCCCCGGCACACCTATCGGCCGGACCTCGATGGAGAAATGGAGCCTATGAACAATGCGCCCAGGCCTTGCGAGTTTCAACTACTCATCGAATCAGTTATCAAAACCGTTTTTGGACAATAGTGAGGAATACTGCTATGGACAAACTTAGAAAAGTGGTCCGGATGATAGACAGCTTGGGCACTGGAGTGGCGAACTGTGTCAAATGGTTGATCCTGTTTTTTGTGTTTATTACCATATTTGATGTGGTGCTGAGATATTTCTTCCAGGCTCCGACACTCTGGGCCCGCGAACTGGTTTCATTATTGTTTGGCCCCATGTGGATGCTGACTGGTGCCTACCTGCTGATAACAGATGAGCAGGTGAGAATGGATTTGGTATTTCATCGTTTCAGTATCAGGAAAAAGGCCATTTTCGATTTGATAACATTCACGCTTTTTTTCTATTATTTTGGCGCAATGGTTTTTTACGGGTGGCAAGACTGGTGGAGCACACTTGTTAATAACGAACACACGAGATCAGTTTGGCGGCCGGTGTTGTGGCCCTTCAAGCTTGCCATACCTGTAGGCGTTTCTTTACTGCTGATTGCCGGGGTGGGCAAATATATTCGTGACCTGTATACAGCGATTACCGGGAGGGGTTGGAATGGGAATTGAGTTGATAACACTATTGTTGTTTGGCAGCATGCTGCTGCTGCTGTTGACAGGATTCCCCATAAGTTACGGACTTGGAGCTATAGCCATGGTGTTTTCGTTATGGTTATGGGGACCGGAATCCTTGTTTATGGCCTATTTAGCGGCAGTGAGTACGGTGAATTATACGGTTCTGGTCTGCATACCCATGTTCGTGTTTATGGGAATGATGTTATACTATAGTGGAATCGCTGATGATCTTTATAATACCTTTCAGAATTGGCTGGCACCTGTACCGGGTGGTCTGGCATCAGCTACTGTGGGTGTCTGCACCATGATTGCCGCCCTGGTAAGTTCTGAAGCAGCCGGCACACTCACCATGGGTAGAATCGCTCTTCCTTTGATGCTTAAGCGCGGTTATCAAAAAGAGATCTCCGTCGGATGCATCCAGGCGGGAGCGGCACTGGGATTTCTTGTCCCGCCAAGCTGCATCGCAATTCTTTATGCCGTTATTGCAAAGGAATCCATAGGCAGGCTCTTCCTTGGTGGCGCCATTCCCGGATTGATGCTGGCTCTAATGTACATCATTTATATTACGGTCCGGTGCTCTTTACAGCCCCACCTCGCCCCTCCCATTCCCATAGAGGAGAGGGTATCATGGAATGAAAAGGTAAGAAGTCTGAGACACCTTATCATGCCGTGTACCATTATTTTTACAGTCATCGGGACGATTATGCTGGGACTGACCACGCCTGTAGAATCGGCTGCGATCGGTGTCGTGGGTGGACTGATAGCTGTGGCGATTAAAGGGAGGCTGAACCTGAAGTTGATGCGAAGCGCGCTCATGGACAGTTCAAAGCTTACAGCGATTATGATGTGGATATTCATGGGTGCGATGACTTTTGGCCAAATCTATGACGGACTGGGAGCCAAAGAGCTTATACTTACAGTGACTACAGCTCTTCCACTAGGACCCTGGGGCGTTCTCATCATGATCCAGTGTACATTCTTCATACTGGGAATGTTTATGGATGACACGGCGATTTTGTTCATTACAATGCCGATATATATTCCAATTATCAGCGAGTTGGGATTCCACCCTACTTGGTTTGGTGTTCTGTACATTATCAATATGCAGATGGCCTACATGACGCCGCCTTTTGGATACTGCCTGATGCTGATAAAAGGTGTGGTACCGCCAGATATCACCATGGGGGATATTTACCGGTCCGTGGTACCTTTTGTCATCATTCAGGGTATTGCACTCGGGCTGGTTATGGCATTCCCTGAACTCGTTCTCTGGTTGCCAAGAGTGATGCTGGGAGGAAATTAAATGGTCACCGAGCCTCTTGCAAAACTAATCTCGCGCTTTGCCGGCCTCAGTAGCCGGTCATCTTGATAAGCTGATCAGCAAACAGTTTTCTAATGGTTCTGTCTAAATGGTACGGCGTCGAGGTATCCCAGAAAATTAGCTATAGAGCTTGGCACATCATGCGATCATTTTACAATTGGCCGTTAAGCTTTACGAAAAAGCCAGAACGGCAGGAAAGATTACCAACGTTTGTTAGGTAGTACTGATTGAATTTCCGAATGATATCTAGACATACAGTAGTAAGGTACTGATTCACCAGTAAAAGAAATTAGAGATGTTTGAGTTGGCAATATCCACTCATCGCAAAATCAGTTGCCAAAATAACATGTCAGCCTTCGAGGACCTCGCGCAGTTTCCGCCTAGGAGTGCACGCCTTCGTCCAGCACGCCGTGGGGGGCGATGATGCTGCCGCGTAGTCCGACAAAAAGAGCCGTTGCATGTCCGGATAGCTTGGCAACCGGATTTTGGCCAGATCTCTACCGTTCATCTCGGGCATGACCACGTCGGTCATCAACAGGTCAATCCGGCCCCGGTATTCATGGGTCAGACGGATCGCCTCGCTGGGGGTGGCGGCGTGCATGTTTCGCATCCGCACAGGTTCATGGAGGCCACCTTTCCGGACTCAGCCCTGCGCCGGTCTTCCTCGTCTTGATATTGCGGCGTATCCCGCCGTTCCAGGCGCTCGTCACTCTCGAACTGAGATTTCTTCCAGGCATCGTCCTTGTCCCACTGAAATGGGAGTATTTTAATGAGTCCCGGCTCGGTCAGGGTGTTGAACGCTTCCAGCGCCGCCATGAGAATTTCCCGCTGAAGTTCTGGTTGATTCGGCTTTCCGGCGGTGTGTCCCAGCGGATAATCCAAAAAAGCCCCCCGCGGCGGATTAACCGCTTTCATGATGTCGAGTGCCGCTCCCATGCACAAGGTCGGAATCCCGGCAGCCTCAATCTGGTGCGCAATCAGTC
>JAABSV010000066.1 GCA_011390165.1 Desulfobulbaceae bacterium | reverse complement strand
CTGGTCTACAATCCGGTCTGCCACTGGGTCTGGGGCAAAGGCGGCTGGTTGGCGGAACGGGGGGTCCTCGATTTCGCCGGCGGCCTGGTGGTCCATGCTACCTGTGGCGCTGCCGCCTTGGCCGGGGTCTTCGTCCTTGGCAATCGGCGTGGCTACGGCAAAATCAACTTCATGCCCCATAGCCTGCCCTTAACCATGCTGGGGACCGGTCTGCTCTGGTTTGGCTGGTTTGGTTTCAACGGTGGCTCGGCTCTCGCGATCAACGAAGTGGCGGCCACCGCCTTTGTTGCCACCCATCTTGGCGGGATGGCCGGGATGCTCCTCTGGGTAGTGATGGAATGGCTGGTGCTGAAAAAGGCCACCACCCTCGGTGCCGCCTCCGGGGCAATTGCCGGACTGGCGACGATTACCCCCGCCGCCGGCTTTGTCGGCCCCAACTCGGCAATCCTTATCGGCTCTCTGGCCGGGGCCGTCTGCTTCCTGGCGGTGAACCTGAAGACCCGTCTTGCTCTTGATGACTCCCTTGATGTCGTTGGCATCCACGGGGTGGGCGGGGTGCTCGGTACCATCTGTCTCGGTCTCTTTGCCTCGACAGGGGTCAACCCGGCCGGGGTTGACGGTCTCTTTTTCGGCAGCGTGGCCCAGTTGGGCAAGCAGCTGTTCGGGGCTGGGGTTGTGGTGCTCTATGCCTTTGCTGTCAGCTGGGTGCTCTTCAAGGTGGTCCACAGCCTGGTCGGGATGCGGCTGAGCGAGGATGCCGAGGTGGAGGGTCTTGATGGCAGTGAGCATTCGGAGACCGCCTACCATACTTGAACCGCTTCCCTTCTTTGCCGAGCCGACAACAACGGCTGTTGCCCAGATGCGGAACTTAATATAAAATGGTAGGCTCAGGCAAAGTGCGGGGCGGCCATAAACCGGTCACCTCAAGCCGGCCTCTTGCTGTTGCGCCGGCAATCCGGGTCTCCTTTAAGGATTGGGATTGCAGGGGTTTCCGGAAAGCTCTTTTTTAAGGACAGGACTATGAGAAAAATCGAAGCGATCATCAAGCCGTTCAAGCTGGACGATGTGAAGGATGCCTTGAACAGTATCGGTATCACCGGCATGACCATCTCCGAAGTAAAGGGATATGGCCGGCAGAAGGGGCATACCGAAATCTATCGTGGCGCGGAGTATATAGTTGACTTTATTCCTAAAATAAAGATTGAGATCGTTGTTGCCGCCGACCTGGCCGACCAGGTGGTGGAAAAGATCCGGGCCTCCGCCAACACCGGCAAGATAGGTGACGGCAAGATCTTTGTCCTGCCGGTGGAGCGGGTGATCAGGGTGCGGACCGGTGAGGAGAACCGTGATGCGGTGTAGCTGGTGCTGACCGCTTTTCGGGCAGCCAAGGCGGAACTGGAGAAGGCCTGGGTAGAGGGGCGGGGGGGGGATGAGGCCCTGGTGGCCCACACCCGGCTGGTTGACAGCTACATCGTCGAGTGCTTTCGTCGTTGCTGTGGCAGCAGCGACGATATTGCCCTGATCGCCCTCGGTGGCTACGGCCGGCAGGAACTGTTCCCCTTTTCCGATATCGATCTGATGATTCTCTATCGACCGGAGATCGCCGACCGCATAGAGAAAATCGCCGATGGCGTGCTCTACCCGCTGTGGGACACCGGGATGGAGGTGGGGCACGGGGTACGGACCGTCGCCGAGTCCATGGAGCATGCCCTGGAGGACTACTTTTTTCTGGTCGCCCTCCTCGACGCCAGGCTGGTTTATGGCTCGGAGCCGCTCTTTGCCGAGTTGCTGAGCGAGTTTCGGGCCGGCTTTGTCGATGGCCATCGTGACAATTTTGTTGAAAAGATGCAGTGCCACCGGCAGAGTCGGCGGCAGCGTTTCGGTTGCCACAGCTATCTTCTTGAGCCGCATATCAAGGAGGGGCGTGGCGGCATGCGCGACATGCAGGCGATGTTGTGGACCGCCCGGGTGGTCTTCGGACTCGGCGGGTTGGAGGACATTGCCGGTGCCGGATTGCTGCTCGAGGAGGAGAAGCGGGAGTTCGACGCCGCCCGGGCGGCCTTGGTCCGCTTGCGCTCATCGCTGCACTGTCTGAATAGGCGGAAGGGCGACCAGCTCTATTTCGAAATCCAGGAGGATGTCGCCAAAGGGCTGGGGTACCGCAACCGCGAAGGAATGCTTGCCGTCGAACTGTTCATGGGTGAGGTGTATCGCGCCCTGCAGGCGGTGAGCGTGACCACCGACCTCTTTTTTGATCATGTCGAAGAGGTGCTCGGCATGAGTGGTCGGGGCCGTCTGCCCGCGGACCGGGTGGTGGAGGCGGGGATCGAGATCAAGACCGGTCGCATCCATCTCACCGCCAGCAACTCGCAGCTGGCGGCCAGACCGCAGGCTCTGATCCGCATATTCCTGGCCATGGCCCGCACCGGCCTTCCCATGCACCACCGTAGCCGCAAGGCGATCACCGCCACCCTCTCACTGATAACCGACAAGTTCCGTTCCTCGCCGCGGCTGGCCAAGACCTTTTTTACCCTGCTGTTGGAGGCCAAGGATATCGACACGGTGCTGACCACGATGCTCGAAACCGGGGTGCTCAACGCCTGTATCCCGGAATTTGCCCGGATCAGTGCCTTGGCCCAGCACGATCTCTACCACATTTACACCGTCGACCGCCACTCCCTGCAGGCGGTCTTCGAACTGCACCGGCTGGTGGCTGAACGGCCACAGGTGGTCGGCCGGATCCACGCCCTGCGGGTGGTCTATCTGGCCGCCCTGCTGCACGATATCGGCAAGGGCTCCGGCCGTGACCACTCCCTGGAGGGGGCTGCCCTGGCCAGGAAGATCGGCGAGCGTTTTTGCCTGGGCCAGACGGAATGTGACGACCTCGAGTTCCTCGTCCGCTACCACCTGTTCATCCCGGAGAGTGCCCTGCGCCGCGATCTCAACGACGGGGTGTTCATCAAACGCTGTGCCGATACCATCGGCTCGGTCAGCCGTCTGGCGATGCTCTACCTCCTCTCGGTGGCCGATTCCAAGGCCACCGGCCCCTCTGCCTGGAGCGAGTGGAAGGGGACTCTGATGGAAGAACTCTATCTGAAGGTCTACCCCCACCTCGATCTTGGCCGGCACAGCATCGACGATGTTGCCGCCCACGAAGAGCAGGGGGTGGCCTGGCTGCGCGACCAGATACGGATCCTTCTCAAAGGCAGCGGCGACCTGCGGGTCGACCCTGAAAGTCTCGGGGCCGATTACATCCTCTCCTTCACCCCGGAGGCGATCGTCAACCACATTCTTACCCAGCGCGACCACTACCAGCGGGTGCGGCAGAAGTCTCTGGTGGTGGCCCGAGAAACGACAGAGGGTTGGTCATTGCTGATCATGGCCACCGACCGGCCGGGGCTTCTCGCCAAGATCTGTGGGGTGATGGCCTTGAACAACCTCTCGGTGGTCAAGGCACAGATTTTCACCTGGACAGATGGAACGGTAGTGGACGTAATCGATGTTCGTGCCACTGATGGCCTGAGTTTTGCAGAGAAGGACTGGCAGGAACTCAACAACCAGCTCGACCAGACCATTGAGCACCGGATGGGGCTCGGCCACCGCCTCTACCGGAAACTTGCCGCCGGCTCCGGCCGGAAGGCCCAGGTGGTGGGCGATGTGGCCTCCAAGGTGGTGATCGACAACCAGAGCTCAGAGCTTTACTCGGTGATCGAGGTGTATGCCCCTGATCTGCCCGGCCAGCTCTACCACATCACCCAGGCGCTTGCCGACTTCGGGATGAATATCCACAAGGCCTACATCGCCACCGAGGTCGAGCAGTTGATTGACGTTTTTTACGTACTCGATGCAACCGGTCGGAAACTGGAAGATGAGGAGTTCCGCCGGGAGGTGACGCAGGGGATCCTCTACTCGATCAGCCAGGCCGGCTGAGGCAGATCCTGGCCATCGGCAACGATTCCGGGCGATTCGGGGCTGCTCGAATCGATCCGCATCCAGCCAAAGACCGTTCGGGGTGGTCCAGAGCCGGACTGTTGCCCCTCCGGGAACCCATTGCCTGGAGCCGAAGCAACGGAGACGGTAAGGGGTTGGGCAGCGTAAAAAAATGACAAACATGTAACAAAAAACCATTTGTGCATTGCAAAATTCGGTAAAAATGTTAAACAGGCCAGTGTCGGAATACAACGGCCAGCAACAGAAAACAATCAGCCTATTTCAGCAAAAGGAGAGTACAGCGATGACCAGAGAAGAGATCATGCAAATTATCGAGGACGAAAATATCCAGTTTTTTCGCCTTCAGTTTGTCGATATTTTCGGTTTTATGAAGAATGTCGCCCTGCCAAAGAGCCAGATCGAAAAGGCCCTGGACGGCAACATCATGTTTGACGGTTCCTCCATTGATGGCTTTGTCCGCATCAATGAGTCGGATATGTACCTCAAGCCGGACTACAACACCTTCACCAAGCTTCCCTGGCGGAACAAGGACGGCGTCGCCGCGGCGCGGATCATCTGTGATGTCTACAAATCGAATGGCCAGCCCTTCGAAGGCTGCCCACGGGTGAACCTGAAGCGGGTACTCGCCGAGTCCAGGGAAATGGGCTACACCATGAACGTCGGTACCGAGGCGGAGTTCTTCCTCTTTGAAAAGGATGAAGATGGGCTGCCCACCACCATCACCAGCGATGTCGCCGGCTACTTCTCCCTCGACCCGGAGGATATGGGCAACGACTGTCGCCGGGAGATCATCGAGACCCTGGAAAAGATGGGCTTTGAGATCGAGGCCTCGCACCACGAGGTGGCCGAAGGGCAGCACGAGATCAACTTCAAGTACGCCGACGCCCTCACCGCCGCCGACAACACCGTCACCTTCAAATGGGTGGTGAAAAGCATTGCCTCCCGATACGGCATGTACGCCACCTTCATGCCCAAGCCCATTTTCGGAATCAACGGCTCGGGGATGCACACCAACCAGTCGCTCTTCAACCTTGACGGCACCAACGCCTTTTTTGACGAGTCCGACCCCCTGCAGCTCTCCAAGGTGGCCTACTCCTACATCGCCGGCTGCCTGAAGAACGCCCGCGCCTTCGCGGCGGTGACCAACCCGCTGGTCAATTCCTACAAGCGTCTGGTCCCCGGCTATGAAGCCCCGGTCTACTGCGCCTGGTCCGCCTCCAACCGCTCGGCGTTGATCCGCATCCCCGCCTCCCGCGGCCTCTCCACCCGGACCGAGATCCGCTGCCCGGACCCCACCTGCAACCCCTATCTCGCCTTTGCGATGATGCTCAACTCCGGTCTCGAGGGGGTGAAGAACAACCTGACCCCACCGCCGGGGGTGAACCGCGACATCTTCAAGATGACCAGCGCCCAGATGGACGAGGAGGGAATTGTGGTGATGCCGGCCAGCCTCAAGGAGGCCGTCGAGGAGTTGAAGGTCAGTTCCATCGGTCGGTCAACTCTCGGACCCCACATCTTCGACAAGTATATCGAGGCCAAGGAGAAAGAGTGGGACAACTTCCGCACGGCGGTTACCGACTGGGAACTCGACGAGTACCTCTCCGTCTACTAAGCCGTCGCCCCGGCCGCCCGGCCGGACTCTGCCCGGCATGAGTCATGGCCCGCCCCCCTTTTTCCGGGGGGCGGGCCTTTTTTGTTGCCCCGGGCGGCCGGGGCTTGCCAATTGCGCCATTTCTCAGTAAAGAGGGAGGGGCTGCCACCGCCCCTGTACAAAATGTAGCCGCCAAACCGGTGGCGATGGGGCTGGGGCAGAAAAAAGAAGGGTGAAGAAGATGGCCGTTGCCAGTGGGAAAAAACGCCAGCTGTCGCTGTCGCTCCTGCTGCCGGAACTGGTTCGGGCGCGGGGCTGGGAAAAGCAGCTGGAACACTACGCTCTTTTTACCCGCTGGCCGGAACTGGTCAGTGGCGATTTGGCCAGCTACGCCCGCCCTCTGAAGGTGGAGAGGGGCGTCCTCTGGCTGGAGGTGGATAACTCCTCCTGGCTGCAGCAGTTTCAGTATGCCAAGGTCGAACTCCTGGACACCCTCAACCGTGCCCTCAGCCGTTCAACCCTGCAGGATATCCGGATGGTGCTGCCCACGGTCAGAGCTAAGGACGAGCCGGTACCCCAACCTGCGGTGCGGCTCCGTTTTGTCTCCCCGGACGAGGAGAAACTTGCCGGCTTCCGCGGGCAGGCGGAAGGGATAGCCGACGACCAGTGCCGGGAGGCACTCGTCCGTCTCTGGTATCTGGCCCACTCCTGCCGCCGGGAAAAATCGTAGAGAAACGTCCATGCTGCACGAAAATATCTTACAGGCCATCGGCAACACCCCGCTGATCAGGATCAACCGACTTAACCCCAATCCGGCGGTGGCGATCTACGGCAAGCTGGAGTCGGCCAACCCCGGCGGCTCGGTGAAAGAGCGGATCGCCCTGGCGATGATCGAAGCCGGCGAGGCCAGCGGCGAACTGACCCGGGAGAAGATTGTCCTCGAGGCAACCAGCGGCAACACCGGAATCGGCCTGGCCATGGTCTGTGCCGCCAGGGGCTACCGCTGTGTCCTGGTGATGCCGGAGTCGGCCAGCATCGAACGGCGCAAGATCATGACCGCCTATGGTGCCGAGATTCTCCTCACCCCGGCCAACCGGGCCACCGACGGGGCGATCGAAAAATCCTACGCCATGGCCCGGGAGTTTCCCGAGCGCTACTTCCTCACCGATCAGTACAACAACGAGGCCAACTGGCAGGCCCACTTCCACGGCACCGCCCCGGAGATCTGGGCCCAGACCGAAGGGCAAGTGACCCACCTGGTGGCGACCCTTGGCACCTCCGGGACGGTGATGGGCCTCTCCGCCTGGTTCCAGCAAAACCAGCCACAGGTGAAGGTGATCGCCGTCGAGCCCCATCTCGACCACAAGATCCAGGGGCTGAAGAACATGAAGGAGTCCTACAAGCCGGGGATCTTCGACAAATCGGTCCCCTACCGGGTGGTGCCGGTCGATGACGAGGATGCCTTCGCCATGGCGAGAAGGCTGGCCGCCCAGGAGGGGATGCTGGTGGGGATGAGCAGCGGTGCGGCGATGGCCGTCGCCGTCGACTATGCCAGGGAGCTGTCGGAGGGGCTGATGGTGGTGATCCTCCCCGATGGCGGCGAGCGCTACCTGAGCACGCCCCTCTTCACCCCGCCGCGCAAGGCGGGTGGGAAGAAACGGCAGCTCTGCTTCTACAACACCATGAGCAAGAAAAAGGAGGAGTTCGTGCCGCTCAAAGAGGGGCTGGTCACCTTCTACTCCTGCGGCCCCACCGCCTACGAACCGGCCAACCTCTCCCACTGCCGCCGCTTCGTGGTCTCCGACCTGATCACCCGCACCCTCGAGGCGAAGGGGCTGCAGGTGGACTCGTACATGAACTTCACCGACCTCGACGACAACACCATCGCCGGGGCGGAGCAGGCCGGCCTCCCCCTGGCCGACTTTACCGCCCGCTATGTCGCCGGATTCATGGAAAACATGGAGAGCCTTGGGGTCAAGCCAGCCAAGGGCTATCCAAGGGCCTCGGAAAATGTCGGGGCGATGATCGAGATCGCCCACGAACTGATCCATAAGGGGTTCGCCTACGAAAAGCATGGCTCGATCTACTTTGACATCTCCAAATTCAAGCCCTACGGCCGTCTCTCAGGGATCGACCTGAGCAAGATCCAACTCGGGCGCACCGTCGACCTCGATGACTACGAAAAGGACAACCCCCGCGACTTCACCCTGCTCAAACGCTCGACCCTGAGTGAATTGAAGAAGGGGATATTCTACGAGACCGACTGGGGCAATGTCCGACCCAGCTGGCATGTGGAGTGTTCGGCGATGGCCACCCGCCACCTCGGCACCACCCTCGACATCCACACCTCCAGCCGCAATCTGATCTTTCCCCACCACGAAAACGAGATAGCCATCGCCGAGGCCCTCACCGGCAAGCCCCTGGCCCGCTACTGGCTCCACTCGGAGCTGGTGATGGCCGACGGCAGGGCGATGAGCAGCCAGGCCGGCAACAACGTCACCTTAAACGAACTGCTCGACAAAGGCTATACCGGCCGCGAGGTGCGCTTCATGCTGCTCTCGGTACATTACCGCATGCCGCTGCAGTTTTCCTTCAAGCGGCTGGACAATGTGCGCACCGCCCTCCGCCGCCTCGACGAGTTCACCTGCAAGCTGCACTGCCTCCCCGGCGGCCGCCCCCACCCGGAGGTAACCACCTTTGTCTCGGCAATGGAGGAACAGTTTTTCGCCGCCATGGACGACGACCTCAACGTCTCCCGCGGCCTAGGCGCCGTCTACAATTTTATCCGAAAATTGAACCCCATCCTCCAGGTCAACCACCTCGATCGCGACCAGAAAAGCGATATCCTGGAGAGTCTTAACAGGATGAACCAGGTTCTCAACATCCTCCGTCTGCAGGGCTGCCCACTGGCCCCCGATATCGATGCCCTGATCCAGCGACGGGAAGAGGCCCGTCTGGCCAAGGACTGGCAGGCCGCTGACGCTGCCCGCGATGAACTGGCCCGCAAAGGAATCGTCGTCATTGACACGGTCAACGGCCCGGTCTGGAAGC
>JAABSV010000065.1 GCA_011390165.1 Desulfobulbaceae bacterium | reverse complement strand
GGGCAGCCCTTGCAGTGCGAGCAGCGTAGCCCCGGTACCCTTGCCCGGGTGAGGCGGGCGGGGCAGCCCGCTGCAGTGCGAACAGCGTAGCCCCGGTACCCTTGCCCAGGTGAGGCGGGCGGCAAACAAACCGATTCCAACATGGTGGAGAAGACGATGCGAAAGATGTGGCTGGCCGCCCTCTTGGCGGCAATACTCTGGCTGCCGGCGGTGACCGCCGGGGCGGCGGCGAAGATTTCGGTGAGCCAGTTTGTCGAGCACCCCGCCCTCGACTCGGTGTTGCGCGGTTTCCAGGACTACCTGAAGGAGAAGGGGATCGCCGTCGAGTACAGTGTCCATAACGCCCAGGCCAACATGGGGACCGCCGGCCAGATCGCCCAGCAGATGATCGGCGAGCGGGCCGACCTGCTGGTCGCCATTGCCACTCCCTCGGCGCAGAGTTGCGCCCAGGCCCTGCAGCGGGCCCCGGCGGAGTTGAAACGGCCCTTGCTCTTCACGGCGGTGACCGACCCGGTGGCCGCCGGGCTGGTCAAGGATCTCAACCGGCCGGAAGGGGGGATAACCGGGGTCTCCGACCTGCTGCCGGTGGCCGAGCATCTGCAGATGGTGCTCGACTACCACGGCTCGGTCAAGCGGCTCGGCCTGCTCTACAATGCCGGCGAGGCCAACTCGAAGGCGACGGTGGCCTCGATCAAGGCGCTCAGCGAGAGCCTCGGTTTCACCACCGTCGAGGCCACCGCCGCCAAGACCGCCGATGTCTTTCAGGCCGCGAAGAGCCTGGTCGGCCGGGTCGATGCGGTTTTTATCCCCACCGACAACACCATCGTCTCCGCCCTGGAGTCGGTGCTGAAGGTGGGTACGGAGAATCGCCTGCCGATCTTTGCCGCCGATGTCGACTCGGTGCAGCGGGGGGCGGTGGCGGCGATGGGCTTTGACTACTACCGGCATGGCTACCAGACCGGGGCGATGGCCGAAAAGATTCTCGGCGGGGTGAAGCCGGAGGATCTGCCGGTGGAATTCCAGCAGGATCTTGAACTGCACATCAACGTCGGTGCCTCGCGGCGGATGGGGATCATCCCCAACGAGACCTTCATCCGCAGAGCCGCCAAGGTCCACGACTAGCGAGACGCGGTCGATGACCTTCTATGCCGCCGTCGGCGCCGTCGAGCAGGGGCTGGTCTACGGGATCATGGCCATCGGGGTGTACCTCACCTTCCGGATCCTCGACTTCCCCGACCTCACCGTCGACGGCAGCCTGCCCCTCGGTGCCGCCATCTCGGCGGTGGCAATCACCGCCGGTCTCAACCCCTACCTCAGCCTGCTCCTCGCCCTGCTCGGCGGCGTGCTTGCCGGGATGGTCACCGCCATCCTCAACACCCGCTTCAAGATCCTCCACCTGCTCGCCTCAATCCTCACCATGATCGCCCTCTACTCGGTCAATATCCGGATCATGGCCGGGCCCAATATCGCCCTCCTCGGGGTGGCGACGGTCTTTGATCCGGTGGTGCGGCTGGGGGTGCCGCCCCACTACGCCGGGCTGGCGGTCTTTGCCCTCTTCGCCGGCCTGGTGCTGGCCGGGATCGTCTGGTTTCTCGGCACCGAACTGGGCCAGGTGGTCCTCGCCACCGGCGATAACCCGCAGATGGTACGCAGCCTCGGGGTCGACACCCGGACCATCGTGGTGCTCGGGGTGGGGCTCTCCAACGGCCTGGTGGCACTGAGCGGCGCCCTGGTTGCCCAGAACCAGGGGGCGGCCGATGTCGGCATGGGGATCGGCACGATCATCGCCGGGCTCGCCTCGGTGATCATCGGCGAGACCCTCTTCGGCTGCCGGACCATGGCCCGGGCCTTTCTTGCCGCCCTGCTCGGCTCCATCGTCTACCGGCTGGCCATCGCCTTTGCCCTCAGCCTTGAGATCGGCGCCTTTCGCTTCAACCCCAGCGACCTCAACCTGATCACCGCCCTGCTGGTGGTGGCGGCACTGATCGCCCCCAATCTCAAACGGAGGCTGATGGAGCGATGATCGGTCTCGAAGGTCTGGTGAAATACTTCCATCGCGGCAGCGTCAACGAGGTGCTGGCCCTGGCCGGTATCGACCTGCAGCTGGCGGCGGGGGACTTCGTCACCGTCATCGGCTCCAACGGCGCCGGCAAATCGACCCTGCTCAACGCCATCGCCGGCACTTTTCCGGTGGACAGCGGCCGCATCGTGGTGGCCGGCGAGGAGATCACCAACTGGCCGGAACACCGGCGGGCGCGGCTTATCGGTCGGGTCTTCCAGAACCCCCTGCTGGGCAGCTGCCCATCCGCCACCATCGAACAGAACCTGGCCCTCGCCGCCCTGCGCGGCCAAACCAGGGGGCTGGCCAAAGGGGTAAAGGGGCGGGACCGGCAGCGGTTTGGCAACGAACTGGCCCGGCTCGGGCTGGGGCTGGAAAAGCGGCTGGGCGATAAGGTCGGCCTTCTCTCCGGTGGCCAGCGCCAGGCCCTGACCATGCTGATGGCCACTCTGGTCCGGCCGGAGGTGCTGCTCCTCGACGAGCATATTGCCGCCCTCGACCCGAAGACCTCGACGCAGATCCTGGCGATCACCGCCGAGATCGTTGCCGACGGCCGGCTCACCACCCTGATGATCACCCACAACATGCAGCATGCGATCAGCTACGGCAACCGACTGCTCATGCTCCACCAGGGAAAGGTGCTGCTCGACCTCAGCGGCCCGGAGAAGGAGCGACTCACTGTCCAGGATCTCATCGAGCAGTTCCATCATGCCGCCCGGGGCGAGGAACTGGCCCTCGACTCGCTGCTCCTCGCATAAGGCCACCTTGAAAAATGGTATTTCCGCCCAATCTCGGCGTAGAACGAAAACAATTTTTTCCTCTAAATATCAAATATATGCCTGTGGCGCATTGTTTCCCTTCGCCTTGATCTTGAATGAATTCGAATTTTTCAAGGCAGCTTTAAGGGAGCAGGGGGGCTGGCGGGGGCAGGCGGGGCAGGCCGCCGCTCAGCCGAAAGTGCAGATCAGGGGCAGCACCAGAGTGCCGCCCGTTCCAGCTTGCCAAGCAACTTCTCGGTGGTGCTGCCCAGCAGGCTGCCGCCCGGCATATCGCGGTGGCCGGTGCCCTGCTGGCCAATGGCGATGGCGGCGTAGCCCCCCTCCTCGGCGGCGGCGATGATCGCCCCGGCCACGGTCAGCCCCCAGCCGGTTTTCCTGCTCACCCGTTCCGGGGCGATGCCGTGCTCGGCCAGGATCTTTTCCGCCTCGGAGAAAAACTCACCCGCCTGGGCCTCGCCACCGACATGAAAGAGGGTGATGGTATGGTGGATCTGCCGGGAGAGAATATAGCCGACATGGTCCACCGCCCGCAGGGAGTGCTCCGAGCCATCGACGCAGGCGAGAACGTTCTTCCGGCTCGGTTCCGGATCCGGGCAGACCCAGAGCGGTGAACTGCAGCCGTGGTCGCGGAGCATGTTCCGGGCAATCTCATCAGCCGGCCGTTCCACCAGCCATTGCAGGGCGTAGGAGGCCCGCCGACCAAGGATAATGGCATCATAGAGACCCTGCCGCCCCTCAGCGAGAATGTCCTGGACCTTGCCGTAACGCTCGGCCACCACCTTGGTCTTCAACAGCTCGACCGCCATCCGGCTCTCGGTGAGCAGTTCGCCGGCCCGCTTAAGGCAGCGCCTGGCACCGACGGTGAGCTGGCTGTCGCTTTCGCCCTCCGGGTTCGCCCACATCTGGTTCAGGGTCCCGGCCATGTCGCCCCCATCCTGTCGGCAGATGTGGAGGAGGGTGATTCGGTGCTCGGAGAGGCGGTCGAAGAAGGAACAGAGAAAGCGGATGCCGTAGAGGTTTTCGATATCGTTACTGACGGTGACGAGAAAATTCTTTTTCATCGGGAGTGGTCCTCCTGCGCCTGCTGGTGGGGGGGCTGCCGACCAACCCGGTGCCCAGAGCAATTTGCCAATATACTAAGACCATCGCGTCCTGAGGCAACGAAAAGAAGAGGCCGGCAGCCATGACAGCCCCTTTTCCGGGATATATAGTGCTGCCAGTCGCCGCAATTTCCCCAGACCCCTCCCGGTGTACCGACCGACCAGGCGGCTGCCGGCTTTGCTGGAGAAAGAGGAGTTCTGTACCCGGTCGCTTGGGTAACTGGCAGTAAACCGGCTCTACCGGGGGGAGAAAAGAACAGGAGGAATCAATGAAGCTCTCGACAAACACCCTCTGGGCGCTGGGCCTAGTCAGCCTGCTCTGTGGCGGCCTATCTGGCGGCTGCGGCCAGTACCATAACGGACCGCCAAGCGACCATTATGATGGCCGGCGCTTTTTTAACCCAGGTAAGCCCCATGACAAGAACTTTGCTAGCTTTCTCAAGTGGAAGTTCACCGCCGAGAGGGGCCCCTGGCCGGAATACCGGGAACTGCCGGCCTACGATCGCCCCCCGGCCCGGGTGGGCGGAGGGGAGCTGCGCCTCTCCTTCATTGGCCATGTCTCGGTGCTGCTGCAGACCGAAGGGTTGAACATTCTCTTCGATCCGGTCTTCTCGGAACGGGCCAGCCCCTTTTCCTGGCTTGGGCCGAAGCGGGTCCATCCACCCGGGGTGGCCTTCGCCGACCTCCCCCCCATCGATTTGGTCCTGATCAGCCACAACCACTACGACCACCTCGATCTGGCCACCATCGCCGACCTCTGGCAGCGGGACCGGCCGAGGATCATCGTCCCGCTGGGCAATGAAGCGCTCATCAACCGCCACGACCCGCAGATTGCCGTCGAGGCCTACGACTGGGGCGGGGAGGTGGCGGTAAGCGAGACAGTCAACGTCCATCTCGAACCGATGCACCACTGGTCGGCGCGCGGCCTCTTCGACCGAAACGAGGCCCTCTGGGCCGCTTTTGCCCTGACCACCCCGCACGGCAACATCTATCTGGTCGGTGACAGCGGCTACGGCGATGGCGACAACTTCCGCGCCGCCAGGGAGAAGTTCGGCAGCTTCCGTCTGGCCCTCCTCCCCATCGGTGCCTATGAGCCGCGCTGGTTTATGGCCTATGCCCACATGGACCCGGCAGAAAGCCTCCAGGCCGCCATCGACCTTGGCCGCCCCTGGGTGCTGCCCACCCACTACCAGCTCTTCCGCCTGACCGATGAGGGGTACGATGAGCCCCTGGCCAGGCTGCAGCAGCTGCTCGCCGCCGACCCGGCCAACCGCCATGTCGTCCCCCTGCAGGCGGGGGAGAGCTGGCAGGTCCCCGGATCAGCCCCGTAACAGGGTGGGCCAGTCGAGAAGGGGGAAGGCGAGGCGGAGCAGGTGGTCGTCGGCCACCACCCGCACCTCGAGGTCGGCGAAGGTGGCCTCGGCCTTGGGGAGGACCAGTGCCGGCGGGGTGACGGTGTCGCCGTCACCGATCACCAGCAGGGTCGGCTGGCTGAGCCTGGTCGCCGGAGGCTGGAAATCGGCGTAGTTCAGGGCCGGGGCGAGGAGGATCAGTCGGCTCACCGCCGCCGGGTTGCGGATGGCGTGGCAGGTGGCCATCAGGCCGCCAAAGCTGGTGCCGATGAAGCGGAGGTCGCTGCGGTCGGCGATCAACCCGGTCAGCTGGGCCAGCCGTTCTTCCAGGTCACCGTGGAAGTCGGGGCGGAGCACTTCCGGGAAGTGGTTGGCGAAATAGCTCCCCTTGGTGCCTTTGCCGGATGAATCGAGGCCGTGGAGAAAAAATGTGGTGGACATGGGAACTCCTCTTGTCTGCCGGCGCTGACGACCGCTCCGGCCGCTTTGGACGTGGAGGCGGGGATGCCGCCAGGGTCAGGGTTGTCGCCCCGGCGGGCGGGGCAGGAAGTAGTCGAGCCGCAGCAGCACCCAGGCGATGGGGAAACGGCGCTCGGCAAATTCCTCGCCGGCGAGTTCCCGCGAGAAGTCGGCAAGACGTAGCTGCAGAGGGGCGAGGTCGATGGCCGGGTATCTCTTGCTGTTCAGAAATCCGGAAATGCCACAGACATGGGCCTTGCCGGCGATGATCGTCGGGGTGCCGTAGCTACGGCAGTTGATTGGCCGCACGGGGTGGGCGAGACAGAGGTCGTCGTCGCCCAGAAGGGGGCAGCGGATTCGGGCGACGGCCGGGTCGCCCCCTCGGGCGACCAGCTGCTCGAAGGCCGCTGCCGCCTCTTCGGCCCTCGTCTGCTGGCTGGCGACAATCTGCCGGTTACGGTCGAGAAAGTTGGCCAGGCAGGCCGCCTCGATAAAGGAGACAGTGAAAAAGGCGTGGCAGCAGTCGGCGCAGCCTGGCCGGCAGTGCACCGCCTCCGGGTAGCGGCTGGCGATATCGGCAACGGTCTGGTCGACAAAACGATAGAGCTTTTCCAGTCGGCTGAACATGGCGGCGCCGTGGTTACTGATGGCTATGGTTGCCGAGGGCTGGTCGGTGCGTCCGACCTGGCTGGGACATTCGGCCTTGGCCGCCAACCATAGTCGAAACGGCGGCATCCGGCAACTCCAGGTATTATCCGGCAACACAAGGTAATATCGGCAACAACAGCCGGCAATCTCCGCGGATAGACGGTAATAGCGGTAGATAGTCGGTCATTGCCCGGCCATCCCCGACAAGCATCGGCTCTGCCAGAGGCAACTTTTCCAGCTGGCGCCGGATTTTTGCGGTAACCCGGTGCCGGGCATGGTACAAAATCGTCTGGAGTCACGGTCTTCGACCGTCTCGTATCTGATTGAGGCACCCTGGAACACCACTTTGCTGGAGGTCGCAGTCCATGGCCGATAATGACAAGCCATTTTCCGACCTGGAGATCTCCGATGCCGCCGGCACCATCCTGCGTGGCCGGCAGTCGGTGCGGACCACCTTCAAGCTGAGCGAGCACGCCATCGATGCCTTGAGTATCCTGGCCGGCCAGTTGGGTATCAAACAGAAATCGCTGGTCGACCACCTGATCGAAGATACCCGGGCCCTGGAACTGATTGCCGAGGATTTCGCCGAACTCGGCCGGCGCAGTGGCCGGGTGGCCAAGACCTATGTCGTCTCCCGGCGGACCCTGGAAAATCTCGAGCGGATCTCGCTGCGCTTCAACACCCCCCGGGACGCCTTGGTGGAGCACTCAATCGAGAGGATTCTCCCCCTGCTGCAGCGGGAAAAGGACCGCCACTCCCGGCGCAAGGAGACGCTGCGGGATCTGCAGCAGTTTCAGGCCGCCGGCGAGGCCCTGCTGGGGGAGGCGGAAGGCAGCCTGGGTGAGGATGACCCGGTCTGCCAGGAGTTGCAGAACATGTTGCGGGCGGTCGCCGGCTGTTGCCTGCGGGTTGCCAGCTGTGTCGAAAAAGGGAAAAAGATTGAGGAGTTCTCCGCTCCCAACCGCTGATAAGGGGCTTGCATGCACTCTCTTTTGGCACTGTTTGTCCTGCTCCTTGTCGCCCTTGGCGGCTGTGCCCGTCAGCCCCTTATCGAGGTTGCCATCACCCCGCCGGAGCGGCGGATCGACTACCAGAGCGAGGTCCAGCCCCTTCTCGAGCGGCGTTGTGTGGTCTGCCACAGCTGTTACAACTCCCCCTGCCAGCTGAAGCTGGAAACCTTTGCGGGGTTGGACCGGGGAGCGACCAAGAAGGCGGTCTACGATGCCAGCCGCCTGCAGACCATGGCCCCGACCCGGCTCTTTGTCGATGCCGAGAGCACCGCACAGTGGCGAGAGAAGGGCTTTTTTTCGGTTACCAGCGGCAGCTCCGCCGGTGAGGGCGACTGCGGAGGGAGGCAATCGGCCCTCTTCCAGCTCCTTGCCCTGAAGCGGCAGAACCCCCTGCGCCACGGCGACAGCTTCTCACCGGAGACCGATACCCTCAGCTGTCCGCAATCGGAGAGCGAACTCGGCACCTATCTGCGCAAGCACCCCAATCGGGGGATGCCCTACGGTTTCCCGCCGCTCAGCGAGGAGCAGTTCCAATTGATCGCCGGCTGGCTGGCCCAGGGGGCGCCGGGGCCCACCGCCGCCCAGCAGGCGGCCCTGGCCGCCATCCCTGCCGGCGACCAGGTGGAGATTACCCGCTGGGAGGAGTTTTTCAACCGTCCGGAGGCCAAGTTCGCGATGACCGCGCGCTACCTCTACGAGCACCTCTTCCTCGCCCACCTCCACTTTGCCGGCAACGACCGGGACTTTTACGAACTGGTCCGCTCCCGCACCCCGCCGGGGGAGGCAATCGAGATCATTGCCAGCGAACTGCCCTACGACGATCCCGGCACCACCACCCCCTACTACCGTTTCCGGAAGATCCAGGGTACCATCGTCCACAAGACGCACATGGTTCTCACCCTCTCGGCCGAGCGTCTCCGCCGCTACCACGAACTGTTCATCGAGCCGGAGTGGCTGCTGCCGCCGCAGCGGCTCGGTTATGCGCGCCATCTGGCCGCCAACCCCTTCCTGGTCTTCGAGCAGATTCCGCCGCGGAGCCGCTACCAGTTCCTCCTCGACCATATCCAGTACATCATCATGACCTTCATCCACGGCCCGGTCTGCAAGGGGCAGGTGGCCCTGAACGTCATCAATGACCATTTCTGGCTTTTCTTTCTCGATCCGGAGTACGACCTCAGTGTCCGTCAACCAGGTTTCCTGCAGACCTTCGGCAAGCTGCTGGAGATGCCGCTGGTGGAAGAGAACGATCTGCGTCTGGCGAAAAATCTCTTCAGCCGGAAATACCGGAACCGGGCGGCTGAGTTCGTCCACCGGCGCAGTGAGGCCTACGCCAGCCTCTACCGCTACCAGCCCCTCGACCAGAGAGCGATCTGGCCGGGGAGGGTTGCCGGGGATACGCCGTTGCTCACCGTCTTCCGCCACTTCGACTCCGCCTCGGTGCACCCCGGCCCCTTGGGCAATCTGCCCCGTACCGTCTGGGTGCTCGACTACCCGCTGATCGAACGGATCTACTACGCCCTGGTCGCCGGCTTCAACGTCTACGGCACGGCCATGCACCAGCTGGCCATCCGCGTCTATATGGATGAACTGCGTCAGGAGGGGGAGAGCCTCTTTCTCGACTTCATGCCCCGGGAGCGGCGATGGGAGATGTTTCGTGAGTGGTACGGCGGCATCGACCCGGCGCGGCTGCGTTACGCCCCCTCACCCCTGGCGGCCGGCTTTGCCTTTAGCGGCGACGAGCCGAAGCGGGAGTTTATCGAGTACCTGGTCGACCACCATTTCCCCGCCACGGCCGGCATCTCCTTTGACCACAACTATCTTCGCGCCGGCGAGGACTACCCGCCGATGCCCGCCACTTTTACGAGCTATGCCGACTTTGTCCAGGGCTTCAAGGCGATTGCCCGGCCCGGGGTCTCCTTCTTCACCATGGTTGACGACCACAACGCCAACCTCGCCTATGTCCGGATCATCGTCGGCGACGGCCAGACCGGCAAGGATGAGGATATCTACCTGTCGGTGGTGATCAACCGCTGGCACGACGATGTCACCACCCTCTTCGGCGAGGGGCAGCGGTTGCGGCCGGAGCGCGACAACGCCGTCTTTCTTCCCGGTTTCATCGGCTCCTACCCCAACTATTTCTTTGAGGTGACGGTGGCCGATCTCCCCGACCTGCTCGGCGCCCTGGAGCATTTTGACGGTTCCGCAGCCAGTTACGAGCGGATCAACCGCTACGGAATAAACCGCGCCAACGACCGCTTCTGGGAGGTCTACGACCGCTTCCAGAGCCGCTTCCTGGCCGACGAGCCGCTGCACGGCGGCCTCTTCGACCTGAACCGCTACTACCATCTGGCGGTGGTGCCGGCTGATCTGGGGGGCGTTGAAGAGAGGTAGCGCTGCCCAGACCCCTGTTCAGTTCGGCGGATCCGGGAAGAGTGCCAATGAGTCGTTTTTTAAGAGGAAAAACTGCTATATAGCGGCTGAT
>JAABSV010000064.1 GCA_011390165.1 Desulfobulbaceae bacterium | reverse complement strand
CGGTCGATGACTTCGATCTTCTTATTGCTGCCACGGCGCTCACCATCGGCTACCGTGTGGTGACCAATAATGAACGGCATTATGGGAAGATTCCGGGGTTGGAGATACGAAATTGGACCAGGGAAAATGGGTAAGCCGGCAGGGAGGTGGGTGATGCGGGAAGCGGGATACTGGGCCGACAACTACCAGCGCAACCGGATGTCGGTGAAGAGGGCGATCGGCAAAATCCAGTCCGGGCAGCGGATCTTCATCGGTTCCTCGGCCGGCGAGCCGCAACGGCTGGTGAAGGGGCTGGCCGATGCCAGCGGCGGCTTCAGCGATCTGGAGATCATCCGCATGTTCGGCGGCGAGTCGACCTCGCTGTCGCGCATCGCCGCCAGTTCGCAGGGGCGCAACCTCAATATCCGCTCCTTCTACCTCGGCTCGGCCAACTCCCCAAGTTTTAAAGGGGATCTCCGCTTCATCACCCCGATCAACCTCTCCGAGGTGCACCGCTTCATCAAGTCACGCCTGTTGCCCATCCAGGTGGCCCTGATCCAGGTCGGGCCACCCGACGATTTCGGCTGGATGAGCCTGGGCATCTCGGTGGATGTCACCGCCGTGGCCGCCGCCAACGCCGACCTGGTGATCGCCCAGGTGAACCGCAAGGTGCCGCGGGTGATGGGGCGGGGGATGGTCCATGTCAACGATATCGATGTCTTTGTCGAGCACGACGAGACCCTGATGGAGATCGGCACCTACCCCGATGTTGCCGCCGCCGGGATGATCGCCCGCTATGTCTCGCGGCTGGTCGAGGACGGCGCCACCATCCAGATGTCACTGGGGGCCACCTCCTCGGCCAACATCACCGCCCTGCTGGAAAAGAACGATCTCGGCGTGCACACCCAGTACGTCACCAATACCATCATGCGGCTGATGGCCATGGGGGTGATCACCAACCGCCGCAAGGGTTTCAACAACGGCAAGATCATCTGCAGCAACGCCATCGGCGACCAGGACCTCTACGATCTCCTCGACCAGAATGCGGCGGTGGAGTTCCACCCCTCGAAATATGTCAATGACCCGCGCAAGATTGCCAAAAACCGGAAGATGGTGGCAATGAACATCGGTCGGGAGATCGATCTCACCGGCCAGGTGGCCGCCGACGCCCTCCCCTTCAACAACTTTGCCGGGGTCACCGGCATTCTCGATTTCTTCCGGGGCGCGGCGATGTCGAAGGGAGGGAAATCGATCCTCATGTTCACCAGCACCCGCGACGACGACAGCGCCAGCCGCATCATCCCGATGCTCACCAACAGTGCGGTGGTGGTGCCGCGCAGCGAGGTGCACTATGTGGTCACCGAGTACGGTTCGGTGAACCTCTTCGGCAAGAGTCTGCAGGAGCGGGCGATGGCCCTGATCTCCATCGCCCACCCCAAGTTCCGCGACTGGCTGCTCGCCGAGGCCAAGGATCTGGGGCTGCTCGGCCGGGAGCGGTCGCCGCGGGCCGAGATGCAGGCGGTCTACCCCTTGGGCCTCGAGGAGAGCCGGAAGATCGCCGGCAAGAAGGTGACCTTCCGGCCGGTGAAGGTGACCGATGAACGGAGCATCCAGGAGCACTATTACGGGCTGGAAAAAAATGACGTGGTGGCCAGGTTTTTCCAGGAACGGAAGAGCTTTGCCGCCCGGCAGATGGAGAAGACCTTCATCATCGACTACCACAACGACCTGACCATTGTGGCGGTGATCGGCCAGCCCGGCTTCGAGCGGATTCTGGCGGTGGGCGAGTACTACCGCAACCCGGAAAACAACATGGCCGAGATCGCCTTCTCGGTGGTGCGGGACTGGCAGAACCGCGGCCTCTGCTCGGTGGTGATCAGAAAGCTGGCCGAGGCGGCAAAGGGGAACGGGATTGCCGGACTCACCGCCTACACCTCCCGGGGCAACCAGGCGATGATTAATCTTTTCAACACCCTCGAGTACCAGGTAGAGAGGTCGATCGAGGAGGATATGGTCCACCTGCAGGCCTTTTTTAACCGGGAAAAAGAGTAAGTTCGGCAAACTTGTCCGCTATTCCGGAAGAAAATTTACCTCATTTCACCTTCGGCCCAGAAAATGGTTGACTTTTCTCCGGGAGTATCGATTATGGTGATGCGTTCAGTAATTCTGGACTGTTTTTTCTGTAAAAATACTTCTTACAGATATTCCAGGGTTACTTTTTCCCACCCGACGGGTTGGGGATAGTTGTGGCGATGGCGTATGGCTTGAAGCTAGACAAGGAGGTTCATTATGAAATGGTTCAAACAGACAGCCCCCCTCCTGCTCGGGGGGTTTTTTTTGTTCACCGGTAATTTCGCCCAAGCGGAAACGCTTACCGAGGCGATTGCCGAAATGATGCAGAGTAACCCGGAGGTAAAGGCCCAGAGTTACAACCGCCTGGCCCGCGATCAGGAGGTTGTTCAGGCCCGCTCCGGCTGGTTGCCAAGGCTCGACCTGATGCTTGGTGCCGGCTACGAGGATGTCCAGGAGCCGGTGGAGGGGGAGTTCAACCCGGTGGAGGCGCGCCTCAGCCTCAGGCAGAACATCTTTGCCGGCATGTCCACCAATAATGAGATCGACCGGCAAAAGGCCAGGGTCCGCTCGGCGGCCTACAATCTCCGCTGGACCACCGAGAACACCGCCCTGAAGGGGGCGAGGGCCTATCTGGATGTCCTCCGTCACCAGGAGCTGAACGCCCTGGCGGTGGAGAACCTGATCAACCACCAGCGGATCGGCGACCAGATTCAGCTGCGCAGTCAGTCCGGGGTCGGCAACCAGGTGGACAGCGAGCAGGTACAGGGGCGCCTGGCCCTGGCTCGCTCCAACGTGGTGGTCACCGAGACCAACCTGATCGACGCCAAATCGGGCTTCCGCGCCGTCTTCGGGCGGATGCCTGGCGACCTGCTCAGGCCGGAGATTCCCGCCGGCACCATGCCGGTCTCCCTGGAAGAGGCCGAGGCCTGGGCGGTGGAGAGCCACCCGGTGCTCCAGTCGGCCACCGCCGACCTCACTGCCCGCTACAAGCAGCGTGATGTCGCCAACAACGGCTACCTGCCCATCGTCGACCTGGAGCTGGACCAGAACTGGAGCGATGAGGTAGACGGGGTCGATGAAAAGCAGCAGAGTACGGTGGCGATGATCCGCCTGCGCTACAACCTCTTCAACGGCCTCAAGGATCAGGGCCGCAAGGCCGAGACCGTCCAACTCATCGAAGAGGCCCGCGAGATCAGAAACAACAGCCAGCGCCAGGTGATCGAGTCGATCAACCTCTCCTGGATGGCACACCAGTCGATCGAGCAGCGTCGGCAGTATATCCTCGACCAGGTCGATGCCACCCAGGCGACCGCCGCCGCCTTCACCAAGCAGTTCGATCTCGGCCGGCGCACCCTGCTCGACGTCCTCGACACCGAGGCCGAGGCGGTCAACGCCCGCCGCGACCTGATCAACATCGTCTACGACGGCCTCTACTCGCAGTTCCGGGTGCTCACCGGCACCGGCCGGCTGATTCCCACCCTTGGGCTGCAGTGGCCGGAAGAGAGCCTGGTTGAAGATGCGGAGGCCGATAAGGAAGTCCAGGCCGACAAGGGAAAAGCCGGCAAGGAACAGGCCAGCACCAGGCGGATCCATCTCCAGGAACTGGAGATGTACAGCCAGAGCCTGAGCATGCTCGAGTAGCCGGAGCCGGACCCTTTTCCCCACCTCCCCCTGTTCCCTTCCCCGGCGCACAGCGCAACAAGGGTAAGTAAGAGGGGTGGGCGTTGAGAGCGGAAAAAGGGCTGGACGACCTGGGTCTCTTGAATTATCGGGCGATTTCGTGGTATCTATTAGGGCCGTAGAGGGGTGTGGCGACCTTCACGGCCCTTTTTTTGGGCCCATTCCTCCGGCCATCTTCCCCAGGGTGTCGCGTGGCTGCTCCCGCCGGTTTCAACCTGCCGCTCCGTCTCCTGCTCCTCCTCCTTCTCCTTCTCGGCGGTGGCGCGGTGGCGGAGAAGAGCGGCTTCACTTTGGCGCCGGAGCTGGTTCGCCAGGTGGAAGAAAAGTACGGCGAGTTCGCCGCCCGCCGCCTCCTCGCCTGGGAGAAACTCATTCGGGAAGACCCCGGCGGCAGCGACCGGGACAAACTGGAACGGGTCAACACCTTCTTCAACCGGATCGACTTCGTCGATGACATCGTCCACTGGCGGGAGGTGGACTACTGGGCCACCCCGGTGGAGTTTCTCGCTACCGGTGCCGGTGACTGCGAGGATTTCGCCATCGCCAAGTACTTTACCCTGCGGGCCCTGGGGGTGGCGGAAGAGAAGCTGAACATCACCTATGTCAAGGCGGTGCGGCTCAACCAGGCGCACATGGTGCTCACCTACTTCACCGTCGCCGGGGCTGAGCCGCTGGTGCTCGACAACCTGGTGGCCACCATCGAGCCGGCCACGAAACGGCCCGATCTCCTGCCGGTCTACAGCTTTAACGGCTCCGGGCTGTGGCTGGCCCGGGCCCGCGGCCAGGGGCAGCGGGTGGATGGCGGCCAGGACCGGATGAAGCGCTGGCAGGACCTGCTCCGGCGCCTGCCGGCCGGGCTCAACTGAACCGGGGACATTGCCGAACCGGGGACATTGCCGAACTGGGGACATTGTTATGACTCTCTACCGACAGCTGCTCGCCTTCACCCTGCTCCTCTTTATCCTCCTCGTTCTCGGGGTGTGGCTCGAGAAACTGCAGAGCACCCGCGCCTTTCTCGTCGACCAGCTGGCGTCGAACGCCCAGGACACCGCCACCTCCCTTGGCCTCTCCCTCTCGCCGGTGCTGGCCGAAGAGGATCTGGTGACCGCCGAGACCATGGTCAGCGCCATCTTCGACCGGGGCTACTACCGGCTCATCCGCCTCGCCGATGTGCAGGGCAAGGTCCTGGTCGAGCGGCGGCAGGAGGTGGTCATCGAGGGGGTGCCCCCCTGGTTCATCGACCTCGTCCCCCTCGAGACGCCGGTGGTCTCGGCCCTGGTGATGGCCGGCTGGAGTCAGGCCGGCAGCCTGCACATCGAGGGGCACCCCGGCTACGCCTACGTCACCCTGTGGGAGACGGCGGTGCGCATCACCCTCTACTTCTCCCTCGCCTGTGTGGTGGTCCTCCTCCTGGTCAGCGTCGGCATGCGCCTTCTCCTTCGCCCCCTGCAGCGGGTGGAGCGGCAGGCCGAGGCGATCTGCCGCCGGGAGTACGAGATACAGGAGAAGCTGCCGCTCACCCGGGAACTGCGCCGGGTGGTGGAGAGCATGAACCGGATGACCGTCAAGGTGCGGGAGATGTTTGAAGAGCAGGCCACCATCGCCGCCCGGATGCGCAGCAACGCCTACAGCGACCTGGTCACCGGCCTCGGCAACCGCCGTTACCTGCAGGGGCAGGTACAGGCCGGGCTGGCGGCGCCGGAGGCGGCCGGGGGGGCCTTTCTGCTCATCCACCTCCTTGGCCTGCAGGAGATCAACGACCAGCGGGGCTATGCCGCCGGCGACGAACTGCTGAAGAAGGCGGCGGCGGTCCTCTCCGAGTCGACCATGGCGGTGGTCAACGCCGCCCTGGCACGGATTGCCGGTGCCGATTTCGCCCTCTTCCTCCCCGAGATAAGCCGCTACGATGCCGAGCAGATCGCCGAGGAGATTGCCGTCGGCCTGGGTAAGCTGGCGGTGGAGCAGCTCGCCCTCTCCGACAATATCGCCTGTGTCGGCGGCATTTCCTACCAGCGGCCGGAGGCCTTTGCCGACCTCCTCGCCCAGGCCGACACCGCCCTCCAGGCCGCCCGGCAGAAGGGGCCGAACACCTGGCACCTGAACGTCTCCGGGGCAGCCGGCGAGGCGGGGGAGAGGAGCAAGAGCTGGTGGAAGAAGACCATCCTCGAGGTCCTCGAGCGCAAGGAGCTCACCCTGGTCTACCAGCCGGTGGTGCGCCGGCAGGGCGACCGCCCCCTTCTCCACACCGAGACCTTCTCGCGCATCGCCCTCCCCTCCGGCGAGTTGCTCAGCGCCGGGGTCTTCATCCCTCTGGCCGAACGGCTGGCGATTATCTCCCGCCTCGACATGCTGGTGCTTGAGAAGGTGCTGGCGGCCATGGCGGCCGACCCCAGCCTGGAGCGGCTGGCGGTGAACATCTCCCCGGCCTCGCTTGCCGACCGGCAGTTCCGCAGCTGGCTCAGTGAGCGGCTGGCCTTTGGCATCGGCCGCCCCTTTTGCCTCATCTTCGAGTTCGTCGAGTTTGCGGCAGTGCAGCATCTTGAGGTGGTGCGGGAATTTGCCGAGACGGTGAAGAGGCAGGGGCACGCCATCGGCCTCGACCACTTCGGCCAGAGCTTTGCCAACTTCGGCTATCTCCAGTCGCTCCGGCCGGAGTATGTCAAGCTCGACCGGGTCTATACCGCCGAACTCTCCGCCGCCGGGGGAGATAACGCCTTCTTCGTCAGCGCCCTGTGCAGCGCCGCCCACAGCCTCGATATCCTGGTGATCGCCGACGGCGTCGAGGAGGAGGGGCAGCTGGCACTGCTCGCCGGCCTCAATGTCGACGGGGTGCAGGGCTACCTGATCGGTGCCCCCGGCGCCCCGGGCGCCCCGGCGGCCCCGGGAACACCGGCGGCAGGGGGTGCCCCGGAGGGCAATGATTGGCTCAGATGATATCGTCGGTGAGGATGCTCTCCACCTGCATCTGGCGGCGTACCGCCTTGCGGTCGAAGAGTTTTCTGCGGGCGTCGGCCGGCAGGTCGGTGAGGACGATGACGTTTTTGCTCACCAGCACATCGATCAGGTCTTCGAGAACCCGCACCATCTCGTTGTCGAGATGGGCAAAGATCTGCACAAAGGGTTGGCTTCCTTCCGCCTGGCGGAGAAACTCCAGCAGTTCGGCGGTGCCGACCTCGGGTTCTTCTGCGGTGAGCGGGGTGGTGCTGATCGCTACAATCGCCCCTTCGGCGTTCCGTTGGGCATAGAGCATGGTTGGCCCCCCTGTATGTTCCAGTTTATGTAACCGTTCAGAACGGTTGCCGTGTATTCATGGTGTGCATGTTTTTGATATTTCGCGGGCATGGCCCGCTCCTACAACCCAAATGGGTGCTACGAGGGTGCTTTTTGCTGTTTCGCGGGCATGGCCCGCTCCTACAACCCAAATGGTGCTTTGAGGGTGCTTTTTGCTGTTTCGCGGGCATGGCCCGCTCCTACATGGAGCAAGCCATGCCCGCGAAAAAAAACCTTGATAGCTGAATGGCAGCCAGGCAGCCGCTGGAAACCGGCTGCATCCAGGCAGCAGGGCGGTTCGGCCGGACTATGGTCGAACTGTACGGCCGCACGCTTCAGCCGCAGCAGGCGGCCGGAACTGCCCCTCCTGCCTCCAGACACGCCAGGGAAATCACCGCCAACCCATTGACAGAAGAGGAAATTGTATGCTTAGCTTATCAGAACATCCCGGCATTGTCCCGGGCCCCGTTGCAGCGGCCCCGGATATCGTTCCGGGCGGGCCGCAGCATTCCCCCCTCGCCACTATATAATTTCCCGAGATGAAAGCAACGATAACCGCCAAGCTCCCGGAAATAAAGAAAGCAGTGCCGCACCGGCTGGAGAGCGACAGTGACGTCATCGACGATCCGCTGGCCGACTGCCTGGTGATGCTCTCCAAGATCCATGGCCGGCCCATCGCCCGCACCGCCCTGCGGGCCGGCCTGCCCCTGGTCAACAACCGTCTCACCGTGCAGGTGGTCGCCCGGGCCGCCGCCCGGGCCGGCATGACCTCGCGGGTGCTGGCCAGGCCGCTGCCGGCGATGACCAACCTGGAACTCCCCTGCATCCTCCTCCTCGACGAGGATCTGGCGGTGGTCCTGCAGAAGATCGACCGCAAGGCACAGACGGTGACCATCCTCCTGCCGGAGGCGGGAATGGGCCAGCAGACGGTGCCGGCCGAGGAGGTGCTCTCCTGCTACACCGGCTACGCCATCTTCGCCCACCCCGAGTTCCAGCGCGATGAGCAGAGTGTCGCCGAAATGCAGAACCAACGGGGGAACTGGTTCTGGGGGACCATCCTCAGTTCCTGGCGCATCTACCGCGACGTGCTGGTGGCCTCCTTTCTCATCAACCTCTTCGGCCTCACCACCCCCTTCTTCATCCTCAACGTCTACGACCGGGTTATCCCCAATGCCGCCTTCGAGACCCTCTGGACCCTGGCCGTCGCCATGGGGGTGATCTACCTCTTCTCCCTGATGATGCAGGGGCTGCGCGGCTACTTCATCGATATTGCCGGCAAGAAGGCCAACCTGGAGATATCCTCACTGCTCTTTGAGAAGGTGCTCGGCATCAAGATGGCCGTGCGGCCCGAGTCCATCGGCTCCTTTTCCAGCAAGATTCAGCAGTTCGACAGCGTCCGCGACTTCATCACCTCGCTCTCCCTCACCGCCCTTGTCGATCTCCCCTTCGCCGCCCTGTCGCTGATTGCCATCTGGTACCTGGGCGGGACGGTGGTGGTGGTCCACCTCTCGGCCATCGCCTTCCTCCTCGTCTTCGCCCTGCTCATCCAGTTCCCGCTGAAGTATGCGGTGGAGCAGGCCTACCACTCCTCGGCGCAGCGCAACGCCGTGCTCGTCGAGGGGCTGAACGGCCTGGAGACCCTGAAGATGTTCGGCGCCGAAGGGCGCATCCAGCGCACCTGGGAGGATGCCGTCGGCCACATCTCCCGCTGGGGGACCCGCTCCCGCTTCCTCTCTTCGTCGGTGAGCCACGTCTCCACCTTCGTGCAGAGCGGCACCATGGTGGCGGTGATCATCGCCGGGGTCTATGCGGTGACCAGGGGCGAAATGAGCCAGGGCGGGCTGATCGCCGTGGTGATGCTCACCCGCCAGGCCCTGGCTCCGATGGCCCAGGTGGTCGGTCTGGCCGCCCGCTTCCACCGGGCCCGCACCGCCCTGCACTCCCTGCAGGAGGTGGTCGCCCTGCCCACCGAGCGGCCGGCGGGCAAGACTTTCCTGCACCGGGGCGGGCTGCACGGCGCCATCGAGTTCCGTGACGTCTGCTTCACCTACTCCGAGCAGACGGTGATGGCCTTAAAAGATATCAACCTGACCATCAAGGCCGGTGAGCGGGTGGGGGTGATCGGCGCCATCGGCTCCGGCAAGAGCACCCTCGGTAAACTGCTCCTCGGCCTCTACGAGCCGGACAGCGGCATGGTGGCCATGGACGGTACCGATATCCGCCAGATCGACCCCATCGAGCTGCGCCGTTTCATCGGCTGCGTCCCCCAGGACATCGTCCTCTTCCGGGGCAGTGTCCGCGACAACATCACCATCGGCTGCGACGACGTCAGCGATACCGAGATTTTCCGGGTGGCCGAGCTTTCCGGGGTGGCGGCCATGGTCAAAAGGCACCCCAAGGGCTTTGACATGCCGGTGGGCGAACAGGGCCGCCTCCTCTCCGGCGGCCAGCGGCAGGCGGTGGCCATGGCCCGGGCCCTCCTCCACGACCCGCCGGTGCTGATCTTCGACGAACCGAGCAGCTCGATGGACGCAAAGAGCGAGAGCCATCTCCGCCAGCAGCTGCAGACCATCCTGCGCGGCAAGACCCTGATCCTCGCCACCCACCGCGCCTCCCTTCTCGCCCTGGTCGACCGGATCGTGGTGATCGACAACGGGGTGATCCGCGCCGATGGGCCGAAGAACCAGATACTCGAAGCCTTGAAGAGCGGCCAGATCAACCTGTGAGGCAGCCCGCCCGCCCGGGCGGCAATGGACGCGCACGCAATGAAAGAGAAAAAAGAGAAAAAGAGCACCGATATCTTTGGCAACAAGGAGAAGGCCGAACTCGATCTGGTCAGCGATATCCGTACCGCCATCCTCATCCAGTCGCCACGGGGGGGGCGGTCGATCATCTGGCTCACCCTGATTCTCATCGGCCTCTTCGTCTACTGGATCTCCATCGCCGAGGTCGAAGAGATCACCCGCGGCGAGGGGAAGGTGATCCCTTCCAGCCAGGTGCAGGTGGTGCAGAACCTGGAAGGGGGAATCCTCGCCGAAACCTATATCAACGTCGGCGACATCGTCCAGAAGGGGCAGCTGCTCATGCGCCTCGACTCCACCCGCTTTTCCGCCCCCTACGAGGAGTACCGCTCCAAATATCTGGTCCTC
>JAABSV010000063.1 GCA_011390165.1 Desulfobulbaceae bacterium | reverse complement strand
GCCCGGCCGTGCGCCTGCAGGGCGCTGATCCTGGCGTCGTAGATGCCGTGCCTCTCCAGGTGTTCGATGCGGGGGGTGAGCAGGGTCCAGGCATCCCGGGCGGCATGGTGGCTGGTGTTGCTCAGGACCTGGTAGCTGTTCACCGGGTAGCCAAGGCCCAGCGGCCGCTCCGGGCTGCCGTTGGTGAGGACCAGCTTGTTGGTGAGAACGGTGTCGGAGAGGGTCACCTTGAGCAGGGTCCCCGGTTCGGTATAGATGGAGGTGAGAATTGACTCCCTGGTATCGATCCGGCTGAACCAGTAATGCTCCGGGGTGGCGTCCCGACGGCCGTCGAAGAGGTTCAACCGGGTAAGGTGGCGGAGGTTGCGGGGTTCAAGGAGGTCGAAGAGGGTGGTTTCCCGGCAATGGAACATCACCAGGTCGGTCTGCAGGTTTTTGCGCAAGGGGCGCAGCCGGTAACTCTCCTTGCCGGTCAGTTTCTTGTCGATGGCCCAGATTGCCCGGCCGCTCTGTTCGTCAAAGCGGTACCCTTCGAGCACCAGCTTGTCGAGGACATGTTTGCGGTCGGCGATCCCCTTGATCTGGAAGTAACCGGCCGCATCAACCATGGCGTGGAAGCGGCTGCTCCCCTGGTAGGCGAGGATGGTGCTGCCGG
Source organism: Desulfobulbaceae bacterium (assembly GCA_011390165.1). Lineage (GTDB taxonomy): Bacteria > Desulfobacterota > Desulfobulbia > Desulfobulbales > Desulfocapsaceae > Desulforhopalus_A. The sequence continues at coordinate 10,461 of JAABSV010000063.1, read as the reverse complement.
CGGCGGGATAGGTGGCAAAGAGTTCCCCTTGGAGGAGCAGATTGGTGCGGGCGGTGACAGTCGCAAAGCCGTCCCGGGGCAGCTTGCCGCCGTGCAGACGCGGGGCATCGCCCAGGCCGCGAACCAGTCGCTCGAGTAGTCGCGCTTGGTCCGCCAGATAGTCCCAGTCGATGGCCGAGACCGTGTCGGCGGGGGTTCCCCAGCGCCCTCGGCCATCACCGGTGGTCACCAGGGAAAGGCCAAGATAGCCGGCCAGGGCACTCACCTCACCGCCGAGGGCCGGCCGGTCGAGGAACCAGCTGTCCCAGGCGCGGCGGTAGCTGGGGCGCAGGCTGTCCTGGTAGGCAGCCCGGCCCACCGCCTCACCGCCGGCCGCGGCCAGGACCTCGGCAACCGGCGAATAGATGGCGGTGCGGTTGATGGTCTTGCGCAGGTTATAGAGCCAGCCCTGATTGAAGGCGCCGATGCCGTTGCCGTGGCTGGAGAGATGGAGGCTGACCACGGCGGCCGGCTGGTAAGCGGCGACGGTTTCGGCAAAGGCGATGGCTGAATCGATGTCCCGGTGCTGGCCGACCGCCTCGGCTCGAGCCTGTTGGTGGTGGGCGATGGCCTCCGGGATGATCGTCTGCAGCAGCGCCTCTTCCCGGGGCGACAGGCTATCGAAACGTTCCAGCCAGCCGAGGCTGCGGGCCAGCAGCCGTTCGCGGGCAACCTCCTTGATTCTGGCCTGCACCGCTTGCTCCTGTTTGCCCAGGCGGAGGGCGATGAGCCGCCGGGAGATGTCGTCCACCTCCCGGCTCAGGGGCAGTCTGATCGCTTCGGCGAGAACCGTGTCCCGGGCCGGATCGGTGGCAAGGGGAAAACGGAGCTCTTGAAGACAGGCCAGATAGTGGTCGGCGAGGGCGATACTGCTCTGCAGACCCTTGGCCTGCTGGCGCAGTTCCTTCGGCCGGCTGTTGATGCTCCAGATTGCCTCCCGCATTCCGGCCAGGCTCTGCGCCTGGCCGCTGGTGGCGAGGAGGAGAACCGATCGTTTCGGTGGAGTCCGGCTGAGGCTGTCGGCCAGTTCCAGCAGGGTGGCGATGCCGCTGGCGGCGTCGGCCCCCGGGGCCCGCTCGGCGAGAAAGGCCTGGTTGTCGAAGAAACTCTCCACCACCAGCAGCTCCCCCTGCAACTCGGGGTCGATGCCGGGGATCAGGGCGTAGATGTTATCCGCCTGGCGGTTTTCCCAGGCCACCGTCGCCTGCAGCTCGACCAGGGGGGCGAGGGGCTGAAGGTCCTTTTCCCTCCCCTCCGGCAGGGGGCCGAAGATCGCCAGGGCCTCGTCACGGCTGAGCCAGAAACAGGGCAGTTGCAGGGGGGTGAGTTCCTGCTTTTCCAGGAAGAAACTGCGGTTGTCGGCGCTGTCGTCGGCAATGAAGAGGACCGCCCGGGCGCCGAGGGAGGCGGCCAGTTGCCAGTTCCGCCCGGAATCGAAGTACATCAGGACGACACTTCCCGCCAGCGCCTTGCCGTCCAGGTCGGCCCCCTCCCCCCGGTTGATGAAATGGAGTGGGCCGTTGATCACCCCGTCACTGCCACCCGGACTGATGACGTTGTTGAAAAAGGGGGTGAGCGGGTACTGTCTCCCCTGCAGACGCAGCCAGGCCTCGCCGGCCTGGCGAACCGGCAACTGGTAGCTGAGCCGTTGCGGGGAAAGACCCAAAGAGCGCAGCCGCTTGTCGATTAAAACCGCCGCCGCCTGGTATCCGGCCGAGCCGGTTACCCGACTGGGGAAGCTGCTCAACGCCTCGATGCTCTGCCGCAGCCCTTCCCCGGCCGCCGTCGCCCGTTCTGGGGCGGCAGCGAGGAGAAAGAGGATCGGCAACAGCAGCAGGGGAAGGGCGCGTGGTGGCATTGGCTGGGGCAACTGCCTGGTTGAGGGTGAAGGGGAAGTGGCTTCAGTGGTTGCTGCTCAGGCCACCGGTGGTGATATCAAGTTCCTCACGTTGCTGGATTTTGTCGACCCGGCCGTCGCGGATCCATACCACCTGGTCGGAGACGTTGAGCATCTTGTAGTCGTGGGTGGCGGAAATGACCGTCACCCCGTTGGTGCTGCTCAACTCCTTCAACAGGCGGATGATGTCCTCGCCGGTGGCCAGATCGAGATTGCCGGTGGGTTCGTCGGCGAGGATGATCGCCGGGCTGTTGGCAAGGGCCCGGGCCACCGCCACCCGCTGCTGCTGCCCGCCGGAGAGTTCCGCCGGCCGGTGGCCATGCCGGCCGCCCAGGCCGACCTGGTCAAGGAGGGCCATTCCCCGCCGCACCGCCTCGTCGTCGCCGACCCCGGCGAAGGTCATCGGGATGGTGATATTCTCCAGGGCGGTCATCACCGGGATGAGGTTGAAGGTCTGGAAGATGTAGCCGATCTTTCGGCAGCGCAGCCAGGCCAACTCGTAGGCGTCCAACTGGGCGACATCCACCTCGTCGATGAACACCTTGCCGGCGGTGGGTTTGTCGAGACCGCCGATCATGTTGAACAGGGTCGACTTCCCGGAGCCGGAGGGGCCCATGATCGAGATGTAGTTGCCGGCCTCGATCTCCAGGTCGATCCCCTTCAATACCTCGACAACGATCCGGCCGAGGTCGAAGTTTTTAGTGACCCCGGAGACCCGGACGATCTTTTTTTTCTCTCCCATGCCCGTTGCCCCGTTGCCCCTTTGCCCTGTTGTACTTGGTTACGCCTGCACTTAGGCATACGCCGGTATGCCGATATTTCGCTCAGCCTGTATAGCGGTACTCCACCCATCTGCTAGCCTGTCAGCCGTTTCAGGTATTCTGCTCCATTCCTGCATTCCTGCACTCCTCCGCGCTTCCGGCACCTACTGTTCCACCCGCATCGCCTCCACCGGCTCCATCCGCGCCGCAACCAGGGCCGGATAGAGGACGCCGAGCAGGCTGAGCAGCGTACCTATAGCAACGGCGGCGAGGATGGTGGTGCCGATCTCCGGCCAGGGGAGGTGGGCAGCGGCCGCCAGGCCGAAACGAACAAGGGCGGCGAGAATGGCCGCCAGTGCCCCGAAAAGGGCCCCGGTTACGGCCCCGGCCAGTCCCTGGAGGGCGGCTTCGATAACGAATATGCGAACGATAAAGCGGTCCAGGGCACCGAGGCATTTCAGGGTGCCGATCTCCCGAAAGCGCTCACTGACCGACATCAGCTGGGCGTTGATGATGCCCACCACGCAGACCAGCAGGGAGAGAAAGACAATCCAGCGCTGTTTGGCCGAGCCGCCGATGCTGTTGCCGTCGGTGCTGAGGTCGTAGCCGGCCTGGAGCAGCAGTTGCTGGTAGGTGGCGCCGTCGCCGGCAAGCAGGCCGCCGGCAATGTCGCTGCCGGTCTGGATAAAGGAGAGAAAGGCCACGGCCAGGACCAGGCTCATGGTGGTGACCAGGCTGCGGAAAAAGCGCACCCGCAGCGATTGCCAGGCCATCTGCAAAGACTTCCTGAAGGGTACTATCACCAGCCGTCGCATCGCCCCTCCCGTTGATCCAACCCTGCACCTCATTAGCGCTCAATCTAGGTGCCTGTACAGGGCTTGTCAATATGCCATTCGTCCCCGCTCCTCGGCCAGCAGGTCGCCGAAATGGACAGCGCGCAGCCTGGCCGGTCGGAGCAGGCCGAGGAGGCGGTCGAGAAGGGCAAAGGCGGCCTGGTTCATCCGCTGATGGTGGAGCATGATCCCGGCCCGGCCGCCGGCCAGGGCCTCCTCCAGTTCGCCGAGGAGGGCGGCAAAAGATGCCTCCGGATCACTCTCCCGGCGGGTGTGGAGATCGACGTTGACGACGTATTCGGCCAGGCCGGGCGGAGCCGGCGGCTGGCTGCCCCGGCTGCGGGAGATGGCCTGGAAGTCGAGTTCCATCAGGGCGGTGAGGGTCTCGGCGGAGCAGCGGTTCCATGGCGGGGTAAAGACCGGCTGAAAAACATCCCCCTGCAGCAGCCGCAACCGGCTGCACCCTTCGGCGAGACTCTGCCGCACCGCCTTTGCGCTCCGCGCCGGGCCAAACTCCTGCTTTTTCCCCTCCGGCTGGTAGTTGCGGTGGCTGCGGCCATGCTGGTGCCAGTACCACTGGCTGCTGTCGTGGCCGGTGATCTCTCGCAGGGCCTGCCAGCGGGCGGCGGTGAGCCAGCCGGGAACTGTGGCCAGGCAGAGGGGCAGACGGTGGTGCCGGAAGGAGTCGACCATCCGGCTGAAGCCGGCGGAGGGGACACCGATATCGTCGGCCCGGAAAAAGAGCCGTGGCAGGCCAGTCGCCCGGGCGCAGCCCCGGTCGATGGCGGCGGCGATTCGCCGCTCGCCATCGACCGGGCTGGCACGGTACAGGGATGAGGGTTGACGGTTCATTGCCACGCCTCATACCAGCGCTCGAGCTGGCGGCAGCTTTCGGCGGCACCATCCAGGTCAACCGCCGGCCGATACCGCTCGCGGCGCAGTTGGGCAAGCATCAGGCCGGCCAGCCTCTCCGGGGCGAGATCGCCCTCGCCCAAGGCGAGGAGCGCCGATTTCGCTGCCAGCCGTTCGATCCGCATGGCCTGCTCACGGTTCTGGGTGAAAGGATAGACCAGGGCTGGAACACCGGCCTGGAGGAGATTCATCACCGTATTGTAGCCGGCCATGGAGAGGCTGAGGTCGGCAGCGGCGAGCCAGTCGGCTAAGTGGCCGGTGTACCGTTCGACGGTAATCCCCGGGGTGGTCAGGCGGGCCAGCTCTGTCAACTCGCTTTCCGGACAGTAGGGGCCGGTGAATATCTGCAGCCTGGCCGGGTGGCGTTGCCGGATGAGGGGAAAGGCCTGGCAGGCGGCGGTGAGCAGGGCATGGCCCACCGTGCCGCCGCCGATACTGGCGACGATCAGCTGCTCAGCAGGAGCCAGAGCCAGCTGCTGGCGGAGCCGTTGCCGGCTGCCGTCGCTGCCGCTTTCGTCGCCGCCATCGCCGCTGACATCGCCGGTGACATAGCCGGTGTAGTGGAGGGGGATGTTGATTTCCGCCAGCCGGCCGAAGGTCTCATCGAGGGTGACCACCCGAGGGTCGGCATGGACCAGTACCCCGGCAAAACGGCTGTTGAGGGTGGCGGTGGTCCAGCCTTCAAACTTTTCCCGCCCCTCCACCTTTTCCACCAGAATATCGCGCACCGAGCAGCAGCAGAGACAGCGGGGGAGGGAGCCGTTGCTGATCCCGTCCAGCAGGGGGGCGAGTTCGAAGCGGAAGGCCTTGCGGCCGAAGGGGTAGAGTTCGGTGAGGAGAAGGTCGGGCCGCTCGCGGCGGAAATAGTCGAGGAGCATCGACTGCCGCGCCGCCTTCACCTCCTCCAGGCTCCGCCCCTCTTCACAGGGGATGAGGCCGCTAAACTCCTCGTCCATGCGCAGCCCCGGCAACTGGAGAAGTGGCAGGGAGCCGGTGTCGACGCTGGTGGCTGGGCCGCCGAGGATCAGGCTGGTGGGGTGGCGGAGGGCGAGGGCCCGGCAGATCGCCAGGCTGCGCTGGAGGTGGCCGATACCGAGGACATGCTGGCAGTAGCAGACAACCTTCATCGGTCGGCGTTCCGGGCTATGTTCAGTTCCAGGGGCAGCAACTCCTGGCCTCGACAGCTCAGCAGGTGGAAGCGGTCATGGTGGAGCAGGGGGTCGGCGCCGGGGACGAACTCCCGGCCGGTGAGGTGGTAGAGGGTGGTCTTGATCACCCCCTGGTGGCAGACCACCAGGATTTTCTCGCCCGGCCAGGCCTCGGCGGCGGCCCGCAAGGCGGCCAGGGAGCGGTCGCGCACCGACAAGCGGCTCTCCCCGCCGGGCGGGGCAAACTGCCAGCCCAGCGCCACCCGCGCCTCGAGTTCGCCGGCAAAACGCTGCTTGATATCGGCAATGGTCAGCCCTTCCCATTCTCCCCAGCGCTGTTCGCGCAACCGGGTATCGTGGCTGGTCGGCAACTGCCACTGCCGGTTGAGGATGGCCACCGTCTCCACCACCCGTTCCTGGTCACTGGCGATGATCCGCTGCCAGCCGTAGCGGGCCAGAACCGGCACCCATTCGGCGGTCTGCCGGCGGCCGGCCGGCGAGAGGGGCGAGTTTCCCGAACCCTGAATCCTCTTGGCGACGTTCCATTCGGTCTGGCCGTGGCGGAGAAGACCGAAGATGGTTGTGGCGCTGTTGTCGGCTTGTCCTGCCCCCATGGATCTTTTCATTCTGCCTTCCTTGCCGGTCAGGACGGAGGGGTTGTCAGGGCCGGCTGCACGGCCCGGAACAGGGCTGCCAACTCTTTGCCCCAGCGGCGGTTGTCAAAATTTTTCCGTACGTGCTCCCGGCCACCGGCAATCAGCCGCCGGCGCAGCGCGTCGTCGCTCAGCAGCCGGCTGATGGCCGCTGCCAGAGCCTCGGGGTCGGCCGGCGGCACGGTGAGGCCGGTGCTCTCGTTTTCGAGGATTTCCGGGATCGCCGAAACCGCCGTGGAGATGGCTGGCACCCCCATGGCCAGGCTCTCCACCAGCACGTTGGGGATGCCGTCCCGGTCGCCGTTGTCGGCAATTTCACAGCCGAGCAGAAAGAGGTCGCTGTCGGCAAAGTGGGCCAGCACCTGGCTGTGGTCCAGGGTCCCCAGCCAGCGGCATTGACTGCTCAGCCCCAGCTGGTCGATCAGGGCGAGGATCTGTGAGCGCTCTTCGCCATCGCCGATCAGGCTATGCTGGAAAAAAAGGCCCCGCTCCCGGAGCAGGGCCAGGGCCCGGTAGACGGTCGGCAGCCCCTTTTTGGCGGTCAACCTGGCCACTGTCAGCAGTTGGGCCGGGTGGTGCGGTGGCGATGGTTTCTCGGCGGGTTGGAACTGCTCCAGGTTGATGCCGTGGTAGAGGCAGTGCAGCGGCGTGGGGCAGTCGGCGGCAAGGGCCCGGAGGTGGTCGAGATTGTGGCGGGTGCAGGTGACCACAAAGGCGGCCCGGGCGATCTTTCGCCGCAGTTTCCCGGGATCGGCGGTATAGATATCCTTGGCGTGGGCGGTGAAACTGAAGCGCAGGCCGGCCAGTTGGGCGGCGAACATGGTCACCGAGGTGGGGGAGTGGGCAAAATGGCCGTGCAGGTGGGCCACCCCCTCCGGGAGGAGAAAACGTTTACAGAGATAGCCGGCCTGGAGAAAGTGTTTCAGAGTGGCGAGAGGTTCGGCGCCCAGTCCCTCAGCGGCGGTGCGGAGGGTGGCAAGAAAGGGCCCGGGTCTTTTCACGGCCAGAAAGATGTTGGCCGGCAGTAGCCTGTGCAGACCGGTGAGCAGCTCTTCGGGCAGGTAGTCGACCCGGGCCCGAATCCTTTTCACCATCGGGTGGCTGAAGTTTTCCCGTGGCTGGCGCATGGAAAAGAGCCGCAGGTAAAAGCCGAGTTCCTCGAGAATGAGAATTTCGTTGGCGATGAAGGTCTCCGATATTCTCGGGAAACCTTTGAGGATATAGCCTAAATATGCAGGGGCGGGTGCAGGTGCAGGTGCAGGGGCAGGTGCAGGGGCGGGAGTGGGGGGCATTGGGGCCCGGCCGGCTCAGAAACTCATGGTCAGCCGGTTGCTGATCATGATGATGCTCTCCACGTCGGTATAGCTGCTCTGGTCGGTGAAGAGCTTGCCTGGTTCCATGTAGCCGAAGTGGAGCTCGTAGGAGAGGTTGTTGAGCAGTTTGTAGATTACCCCAAGATTGGCCTCCCAGCTCGAGGTGTTTTCGTAGTCGATGCTGTCCGGAGTCCAGAGATTTCTGCTCAAGCCAAAGGCGCCTTTGACGGAAATCTTTTCGCTTGCCTCGATTTTTGCGGCCAGGGCAAAACCGCGGTTGGTGGCCCGGTGCGGCTCAACCTCGACCCAGGAGACCGACCCCTTGTACTCGCTGTTAAGAATATCGGCAGCATTGCCGGTGATCATCAGGGGGGTGAAATCTTTTTCTCCACCCTCTTTATCGACAAAGGCCCCGAGGGTGTAGGCGGTGACCCGGTAGGCACTGTGCCCGCTTGTCTCCTCGCTCATTGCCTGGCCGGCTGACACCAGACTGAGGGCCAGGGCGAGGAGCAGGCAGTGAAGGATGGGGCGAATGGCCTTCTGGAGTCGATACTTTTTCATCTGCACGGACCGTTTGTTCGGCTGAGCGAGGGTACCCGAAAGGCCTGGGGCAAATCCGATACCACTGACTGTGGGCGGGATGCTACGCCAAGCCCACTTGCTTACGGTATATCTGGTATTCTTGGCTATGGCGACGAAAAAGTCAAGGGGAAAGGGGCAAACTGCACCTGTCGCCGGCCGACAGATGGCTTGCCAGGCCGGGCGAAGTAGGCTATAAGTTCCTCTTTGTTGGGAAAAGAGAGGGGCGGCGACGGCTCCTCCAACACTACCCCCAGGAGATTGTCATGGCTATCGGAAGGGTGCCGTTTCGGCTGCTTCTCTCTGTTGTCCTGTTGCCGCTGCTGTTCTGTTCGCTATCGTTTGCCGCCGATGCGGGCAGTGGCGAACCGCCCCGGGAGCCGAGCCTGGTCCTGGCCGCCTTCGACAGCAGTGCCGCCGGTGATTTCGCCTATCTGGGCGACAGTATTCGCGGCATGCTCGCCAGCCGTCTGGCGACGGGCGGCAGGCTGCGGGTGCTCGACCGGAGCATCGGTGAGAGCGAACTTGCCGCCCTCCGCCAGGGGGAGAGCGGCCTGCCTGAGTCGCTGGCCGCCGTTGACTACCTGGCCACCGGCAGCATCTATGCCCTCGCCTCCGGAGTCAATATTCAACTGACCCTCTACCCGCTGAACAAGGGGGGGGAGATCGGCAATTTTTCGGTGCTGGCCAGAAACCCGGCGGTGATCCTGAGCGCGGTGGAGGAACTCGCCACCGAGATCCTGGCCGCCACCTTGCAACCGAAAGAGGCCACAACCGGTCAGGCCGACGGCGATGGAGCGGAGGGGGGGCTGGCCGGCTTTGTCACCGCCCATCCGGAAATCGCCTACAAGCAGGGGCAGTACAGCGGCACGGTGATCGGTATCCGTGACTCTCTGGTGCAGGTACAGACCAAGGGGATGAAGAGGAGCACCACCATCCCCCGGGCCATCTCGGCCATGGCTCTCGGCGATCTCACCGGCGACGGGACGGAGGAAATGGTCACCTTGGCCGGCAGCCGCCTGGAGGTCTTCCGCAGCGTCGACCGGACGCTGGCATCCTTCGTCAGCTACCGCCTCGACCCAGGGCTGCGTATCCATGCCCTCAACCTGGCCGATCTGAATGGTGATGGCCGGGTCGAGATCTATCTCAGTGCCACCGATGGCCTTGATGTCGCCTCCATGGTTCTTGCCTGGCAGCGTCAGGGGGGCTTTACGGTTCTCGCCGAACGCCTCCCCTGGTATCTGCGGCCGCTGTCGGTTCCCGGCGCCGGGTGGCGTCTGGCCGGTCAGGAGCGCGGCGGCGAGCGTCTTGATCTCGTTCGTCCCGGCGTCTTCCTCCTTGACATCGACACGGTCGATGCCGGCTTCAGGCTGAGCCGGGGGCGGCAGCTGCCCCTGCCCCGGGGGATCAACCTCTTTGATTTTGTCTACGCCGATGTCGACGGTGATGGCGGCATGGAGACGGTTGCCGTCGACCGTCGGGAAAAACTGCGTCTCTACGGCCCGGACAATCAGCTGCTCTGGGTCAGCCGGGAGAGCTACGCCGCCAGTTCCACCGCCCTCGGGCCAAGCATGGGCATGGCCAGCGAACGGGGCACTGCCGGGACTCTCAGCGTCGATGAAGAGGCGGAGCGAGAAACATTCTTTCTCCCCGGTCGCCTGCAGGCGGTAGATGTGAACGGTGATGGCCGCGACCACCTGGTGGTCAACCAGAGCGAGAGCACCGTACTCAGTTTTTTTCATAAACTGAGAAGTTACGAGGGGGGGGCGGTGCTGGGGCTGGCCTGGGACGGAGAGGGCCTGGTGGAGGCCTGGCGGACCGGCAACTTCCGTGGCTACATCGCCGACCACAGTCTCCGCCTGGACGGCGTCGCCGGCGATGGCCAGCCACTGCCCGCCCGTCTGGCGGTGGCCCACCAGCCCAACCGTGGTTCCCTGGTCGGTCTGCTCCCCGGCAGCGACGAAACGGAACTGGCCCTCTACGACCTGGAATTCACCCCCGGCGTGGCGGCGGAGTAAAGGAACAGCAATGACCAATGTAGGGGCGACCGGCGGTCGCCCGAAACGTAGGGTATAAAAAATTATACCTGCCGGTTAAAAAATCTTGACAACGTAAGAGCCGGGGTATATGTTTGGCCCAACATTGAGATACCTTTACTCTTCTCCTTGCCTCCTTTGTTCTTTTTTCTTTACGGGGCAGGAAGCTGGCGGGCTGGTGGTCAGCCTGCTCATTGGTAAAGGGCAGTGGCGCCTCAATTGGGGCAAAAACAAACCCAAGGAGAAAGAAACGATGAAAAAGATTATTGCTTCAGCTGTTGGTCTGATGC
>JAABSV010000062.1 GCA_011390165.1 Desulfobulbaceae bacterium | reverse complement strand
ACTCCTTGCCCCTCGCCGACGACCTCAGGACAGACATGTTGCCTCTTGCCGAAGGCAACCAGCTTCTGGCTTCTGTCCTCTGGTTTCTGGCTTCTGGGACGGCGACCGCCGGTCGCCCCTACAGGTTTCTGATTTTCGGTGACAACAGCGAAGAGGATCCACCCGTTCCCATTCCGAACACGGAAGTTAAGCTCTTCAGCGCCGATGGTACTGCACGGGAGACTGTGTGGGAGAGTAGGTCGTCGCCGATTCTTTTCAACAAGCCCCATGGTGATTACTTCGCCATGGGGCTTGTTCTTTTTCACCCTCGTAGACGATTGGGGCGACCCGCCGGTCGCCCCTACAGGTCCTCTGTCATCTGGTTTCTGTCCTCTGGCTTCTGGCTTCTGGCTTCTGACTTCTGGCTTCTGACTTCTGGCTTCTGACAACATGCCCACACTCAACGTCATCATTCTCGCCGCCGGCAAGGGAACCCGCATGCGTTCGGCCCGGGCCAAGGTTCTGCACGAGGTTTTCTACCAACCGATGGTTCGGCACGTGGTCACGGCGACCGCCCTACTCCGGCCGGACCGCACCCTGGTGGTTATCGGCCATCAGGGCGACCAGGTGAGGGCCGCCCTGGCCGACGCGGCGGTGGAGTGTATCGTCCAGGAAGAACAGCTCGGTACCGGCCACGCCGTTCTGGCCACCGAAGCGGCCCTGGGCAGTTCCCCGGGGACAGTGCTCATTCTCTGCGGCGACACACCGCTTATCCAGAGCGAGACCCTGCAGCACCTCTGCCAGGCGCACCGACGGGAGCAGGCTGCGGTCACCTTTCTCACCACCACCCTCGCCGATCCCACCAACTACGGACGGGTGGTCTGCAATGAGGGTGGGGCGGTGCAGGCCATCGTCGAACAAAAGGATGCCAGTCCCAGCCAACTGGCGATCAACGAGATCAACGCCGGTATCTACTGTACGCAAGGGGAGTTCCTCTTTGCCGCCCTGAAAAAGGTGACCACCGCCAACAGCCAGGGAGAACTCTACCTCACCGACATCATCGCCCTGGCGGTGGCCCGGGGGCTGAAGGTCTGCCGCCACCCGGCCGGCTCGCCGGTGGAGGTCCTGGGAGTCAACTCCCGCCTGGAACTGGCCGAGGCCCAGCGGCAACTGCAGCTGCGTCGCAACCACGAACTGATGGCGGCCGGGGTGAGCATGTACAATCCGGAGACGATTCGCATCGCCCCGGGCTGCCGGATCGGTCAAGACTCGCTCCTCGAGGCCGGGGTGGTGGTCGAAGGGGGAAGCCTGCTCGGCTCATCCTGCCGGATTGGCCAGGGAGCAGTGCTCAGCGACTGCCGGCTCGGCGATGGCGTGCGGGTCGGCCCCTACTCCTGCCTGGAAGGCTGCACCCTGCCGGCCGGGGCCATACTGCCAGCCGGCAGCAGGGGGTGAGAAGATGGACCATCGCCAGCGGCAGAGGCCCGGCACTGCTGCCACCGGCACAGCCCCGACTCTGCGCTGTGGTCCCCCGCCGCCGCTGCCAGCTCGAGCAAATCTTTGTTTCACAATTATGTTGCCAACCAAGGAGCCGAAATGAGTGATCTGAAAAAAATGTACAGCCGCATCCTGGGCGATGACTTTCCCATGGAGATGACCATCTCCTTTGCCGGCCAGAGCCTGGTCTACCGCAAACGGACCTGGAAAATCAGCCAGGATGACGGCACGCTGGAGGAACGGGGGGTGCGCTATGGGGAAAACCCCGACCAGCAGGCAGCCCTGTACGAACTGGTCAACGGCAACCTGACCCTGGGTGGCTGCCGCTACATCGAACCGGGCAACGGCCTGGTCTCGGCCATCACCGCCACCGACATGCTCCAGGTGGGGAAACACCCCGGCAAAATCAACCTCACCGACGTCGACAATGGTCTGAATATCATCAAATACCTGATGGACCGCCCGGCGGCGGTGATCCTCAAACACAACAACCCCTGCGGGGCCGCCTACGGTGGCAGTCTTGCCGAGGCCTTCCGCCGGGCCCTGCGCGCCGACCGGATTGCCGCCTTCGGCGGGGCGGTGGTCCTCAACCGCTGCTGCGACACCGATACCGCCCACCTCCTTGCCGAGAACTACCTCGAGGTGGTCGCCGCCCCGGAATTCGCCGATGGGACCCTTGCCATCCTTAAAAAGAGAAAGAACCTCCGCATCATCCGGATAGCCGGGATCGAGCGGCTGGCCGACTTTGCCGACCACCGCTTTCTCGACTTCAAGAGCCTGATTGACGGCGGCATTATTGTCCAGCAGTCGGCCCGCAACTCGATTCGCACCCCGGCCGACCTGAAACCGGCCACCGCCAGCTGGCAGGGCCGGGAGTACAGCTGCCACCGGCAGCCCACCGCCCGGGAGATCGACGACATGCTCTTTGGCTGGGCCATCGAACACGGGGTGACCTCGAACTCAGTACTCTACGTCAAGGATGGCTGCACCGTTGGCATCGGTACTGGCGAACAAGACCGGGTGGGGGTGGCCGAGATCGCGGTGCACAAGGCATACAGCAAGTACTCAGATCTCCTCTGCTTTGATCGCTTCGGTATCGGCTATGCCGATCTCCTCCCAGCCATTGCCCGGGGAGAAAGGGCGGCGGCGGACAAAGAGGAGATCGACCGGCAGGTGCAGGAAGAGCGGGCCGGCCTCCCCGGCTCGGTGATGATCTCCGATGCCTTCTTCCCTTTCCGCGACGGCGCCGATGTCGGCATCGCCCAGGGTGTATCCGCTATCCTCCAGGCCGGGGGGTCGATGCGTGATTTCGAGGTGATCGAGGCCTGCAACCAGGCCGAACCGGCGGTGGCGATGATGTTCACCGGCCAGCGCTCCTTCAAGCACTGAGAGGAATGCCGCGACAGCCAGATCAGCTGGGGGGGATGTTTGCAAGCATGGTTGGGGGCACGACGGCAACAAGGCGTACGCATCCCGGACCAGAGTTACGACGACGGCTGAAAGCACGTTTCTGACTCCGCCTCTCACCACGGCCCGGACGACGACTTTGACCACCTGTGGCAACACCAGGACCGGAACCAATCCACGGCACCGACCATGGTGGCAACCACGGCCCGGAGCGTAGTTCAGCGGGCCGGCTGCAGCACCGCCTCAATACCGACAAAATCGACCCGCCCCTGGTAGGCCCCGGCACAGCTGCGCAGGGCGGCCAGGGTCGGCGAGTGGGGGTGGGCGATCCCCACTCCCACCCCGTCCCGCTCGGCAATGGCCACCAGTTCCGCCAGACGGGCGCAGATCTGATCCGCCTCGATATCATTGTCGAGAAAGACGTGCCGGCGGGTGCTCTCCACCCCCATTTCCCCGGCCAGACGCAGCCCCTGGCTGTCGGGGGTGGTGAAACTGTCGATAAAGAAGAGCTGGCGCCGGCGCAATTCCCGCAACAGTCTGGCCATCGCTGTCTTGTCCTCGGTGAAGTGTGAGCCCATGTGGTTGTTGACCCCCACCGCCCCAGGCACTTCGGCCAGACAGCGACGAAACTTCTCCCGTTGCAGGGCCGGAGAGTCGGCAAGGTACAAAGCCCCCGGGCCGGGATCGGCATCCTCCCTTTTTGGCTCCAGGGGAAGGTGGAGAAGAACCGTCTTGCCCAAACGACCGGCCAGTTCCGCCAGCCGTCCACTATAGGGGGCAAAGGGGAGAAAGGAGTAGCTGCAGGGAAAGGGGAGGGCCAGCAGCTCTTCACCGATCTGCCAGTTGTAGCCCATGTCATCAATGATCAGGGCCACTTTCGGCACCGCTGCCGCCTCAGCCCTCTCCGGCACTTCGCTGGCCTGAGCGCTGCCGAAGAAGAGGACATAGCCAAGGGTGGCAAGGGAGCCAAGAAGAAAGAGAAGCAGGGCCAGCAACAGGGACCAGCGGCGCAGCCGGAGCAAAAGCGACGGCTGCTTCCCGCCCCTTCGCCGCACCTGCGGTGACCGCTTCACCGGCGGCCGTTTCCCTGGCGGCCGTTTCGCCGGCGCCTTGCCGCTCTGCCGGTTCCCTGCCGCCATCAGCAGCTGGGCCGACAGGCCGGGGCGGGGATGGTGGGGGGCAACCAGCTCATTTGTCGCGAACCAGGGTATAGCGGGCCAGATCGGCCAAGAGCCGCCCCTCGCTGCTCTCGCCGCTCCCCGGCACTCTGCCGAGGGCGGCAATGGCGGCGGCCACCGCCTTCTCGGCCCGTTGCCTGGCCAGAATAAAGCCCCCGGCGCCATCGACCAGGGTGGTGACCTCGCTTAAGGAAGCGGCCCTCACCTGCCGGTCTGCTAAGATCGTCTGCAGCCGGCCCCGTTCCGCCGCAGCCATCTGCTCGAGGGCGAGAATGAGCGGCAGGGTCAGCTTTCCCTCGGCCAGATCGTTGCCGACCCTCTTGCCGGTCTTCTCGCCATCGCCCAGGTAGTCGAGGAGATCGTCAACTATCTGGAAGGCGCAGCCAAGTTGCTCGCCGTACTCCCGCAAGGCCCGGACACTCTCGACGCTCCCCCCGGCAAAGGTGGCGCCAACCTCACAGGCGGCAGCGATGAGCAGACCGGTCTTACCCATGATCGCCCGGAAGTAGTCCGACTCGGCAAGGCTGACGCGTTCACTGTGGCGCAACTGGAGAAATTCGCCGGCAACCATGCCGGTGGTCGCCCGGCTGAAGAGGGCCAACCCTTGCCTGCCGGCGATCTCACCAACCGTGGCCATCGACCAGGCATGGAGAAAATCACCGGCCAGGATGGCCGCCACCGTTCCGTAGCGGCTGCCCACCGAGGGCCTGCCCCGCCGGGTGGCAGAGTTGTCGATAATATCGTCGTGAAAGAGGGTGGCGGCATGGAGATATTCAAAGGCGCAACCGAGCCGCAGGGTCGTCAGGTCGCGGGGGCCACCGCAGAGCCGCACCGCCAGCACCACCAGCAGCGGCCGCAGCCGTTTGCCGCCGTTGAAAAGGCCGTAGTCGAGGACCTCCATGAGCAGAGGGTCGGCCTCCCCGGCCAAGGCAGCCAGATCGTCGCGCATACAGTCGTCCACGGCCTTCGCCTCGTCGCGCACCGTCGTCAGAAAGCTCTCTACCGCCAGCCGTTTGCCCATCACCCTTCCCTGTTCTCTGTCGATCTGGTTACCCTGCCGGGCCTGCCGACCCTTGCCGCTTGCTGCGGCCATCCTGGCTACCCTTCCCTGCCTCAATACCATCCGTACCGGCCGACCTGGCCGCAACGGCGGCAACCCCTGGCATCAAGCCGGCCCGGCCGCCAGGCGGCAACCCCTGGCATCAGGCCGACCATCGCGCCGGGCCTTGGCTGATACCATTGCCGGAAAAGCCGACCGGCCTGGCCACCATGCCTTCAGGCTGCCTTGAAAAATTCGATTTTTCGTTCTAAATCAAGGCGTAAGAAAAACAATTTGCCGCAGGCCTATAGTTGATATGCCGAGGACAAATCGTTTTCCTTCAACGCAGAGATTAGGTGGAAATACCATTTTTCAAGGTGGCCTTTCCGTATTTTCATGCCCTGTTGCCGGTGGTTTTTCCGTCTTTTCATACCCTGTTGTCGCTTGGCGGGCAGTCGCCGTCCAGCTGCTGGAAAAACTCGGCGACCCCGGCCATATCCCGACAAAGCGGTGACGCCGGCAGACTGCGCCGGAAGGTACTGCCATAACCCTTGCTGAACAGCCGCACATCGAGAATGGCAATAAGCCCCCGGTCACTGGCACAGCGCATCAGCCGACCGACCCCCTGCCGCAGGGTGAGAATCGCCCGGGGCACCTGAAAGGCAAAGAAGGGCTTGCCCCCGGCCCGGTTGATCCGGGCAATCCGGGCCTGAATCACCGGGTCACTGGGTACTTCGAAGGGGAGCTTGTCGATGATCAGGCAACTGAGGGCCTCACCGGCGATGTCCACCCCCTCCCAGAAGCTGGCCACCGCCAGAAGGACCGAATCGGTTTCCGCCCGGAAAATCTCCAGCAGGGCATGCCGCGATGCCCGTCCCTGGACGAGAAGCGGATAGTCCGGCAGATGCTCCTCGAGATGAGCGGCCAGCGCCTCCATCGCCCGAAGGCTGGTACAGAGTACCAGGGCCCGTCCCCGGCTGAGCCGGATCAGCTCGACCACCCGCCGGGCGAGCGCCTCGCCATGGCGCTCCGTCCCCGGCTCCGGAAAATCGGCCTCCGGGACATAGAGCAGAGTCCGCCCGGGGTAATCGAAGGGAGAGGCGAGACGGAGGTAGAGGGCCTCGTCACCCAGTCCCAACCGCTCCCGGATATAGGCAAAGGAGCCCCCCGACGACAGGGTGGCCGAGGTGAGGACACAGCACTGCAGGGTGGCGTAGAGACGCTGCTGCAACTCGGGAGCGATGTCCACCGGAGTGGCCGAGAGGAGTACCGCCCGATCCCGCTGCTCGTACCAGCGGACCACCTCACCCACTCTTTGAAGATCTTGCCGCCCCTCCCCGTCAGCCTCGTCGGCAGCATCCTGCCACCACTGCCGGTCCGCCCCCTCCCCGTTCAGGGAGATTTCGGCCAGCCGCACCGCCATCTCCTCAGCGCGGCGGGCCAGGGCCGACCACGGCTCACCGGCAGCGGCCGCCGCCTGGGCAAGGCTTGCCGCCAGGCGGCGGATCGCCTCGACCAGCAGGCTAACTGCCTCCCGCCAGCGGTCGGCACCAATTTCGGCCACCAGGGCGGAAAGGGGAAAGCGGCCGGGTTGGCCGGGGAAGAGGGCGGTAAAGTCACTCAGTCGTACACCCAGTCCGGTCAGCTGTGAGGTGAGGCTGGCGGCTATTTTTTCCGGCAATTCTGACAGGATCGGGCGGTCGATATCGGTGAGCAGGTCGAGGAGCTGATAGTGGCTGAAACTCTTGCCGAAGAAGGTGGTGGCGACATTTTCCAGATGGTGGGCCTCGTCGAAGATCACCGCCTCATAGCGGGGAAGCAGTTCCCCGTAACCGGCGGCACGCAGGGCCAGGTCGGAAAAAAAAAGATGGTGGTTGACGATCAGCAGACGTGCCGCGCCGGCCTTTCTGCGGAGGCGTTGGAGAAAGCACTCCGCCGCCTCCGGGCAGTCGCCCCCCAGGCAGCGAGTAGCGCTGGCGGCAAAGCGCGGCCAGAGCGTGGAACGATCAGCGAGCCAGTCCAACTCGGCCCGGTCACCGCTGTCAGTGTGGGCCAGCCAACGGTCGATCTTCTCCAGCCACGGCTCGGCCAGCCCAGGTAGCTGTGGCGACGAGCGGTACTGGTAATAGCGGTGCAGGCAGAGGTAGTTGTCCCGCCCCTTCACACAGAGGGCCCTGATCTCCTGGCCAAGTACTTGAGCCACCAGGGGGATGTCCTTGTGGATAATCTGGTCCTGCAGATTGAGGGTAGCGGTGGAAACCACCACCCGGCGGCCGGAAAGGAGGGCGGGAATGAGATAGGCCAGGGTCTTGCCGATTCCGGTTTCCGCCTCAACGACCAGAAGGCGGGCGCCGCTACCGTCACTCTCCACCAAGGGGGGGGTAAGCGCCTCGGCTACCGCCGCCGCCATCGTCACCTGACCGGCACGGGGTTCGTAGCCGGGCAGGGCGGCAGCCAATGCCCCCTCCGGCCCAAATAGGGCGCTTACCTCCTGAACGTTCAGATCCATCGTATTGTCTGCAATCCCCCATTGATGAGCAGCCGGCTCCGCCACTATACAACAGATTGCCGCCCCGGGTAAGGCGATTCTGCATTCCCTTATCGCCACCGGCCGGCTTAATTGTTCCGGCAATGCAATTGCTTTTGCAGAATGACCGCCATCTGTGCTACAAAGGTACTGTTTGTGACTTTGCCGGCATTGATGCAGCGCACCCTTCACGCCCGGACCAGCGCCCTATGGTTGAAATACTGCTCAGTCAATCGGCCGATTCGAGCCACACCACCGATCTGCTCGCCCCCGGCGAGGAGATCGCCATCGTCGACGACTCTCCCGAGATTGTCCTCATCCTCAGCCAATACCTGAAACGGCACGGCTTCAGCGTCGTCCATGCCGGCTCCGCGCACGAGTTCTTTACCCTCCTCGAGCAACGGAAGATCGCCCTGGTCCTTCTCGATATCGGTCTCCCCGACCGCAATGGCAACGACATTCTCCGCGACTTTGTCCCCCGCCACCCCGACCTTGGGGTGATCATGGTCACCGGTACCACCGATTTGCAGATCGCCCTGGACTGCCTCCGCCAGGGTGCCGACGATTTTCTCACCAAACCGGTGAATGCCCACCAACTTGGTTATGTGGTCGACAACACCCTGAAGAAACGTCGCCTGGCAATCAACAGCCGCCTCTTCCAGCAGGAGATGACCAAGACCAACGCCCGCATGCGCTTCCTCCACCATCTCAACCTGAAGATGAATACCGCCTACCTCAACACCGTTGAGCTGGAGGGGATTCTCAAGGCGATCCTGGTGGGGATCACCGCCGAAGACGGGTTGCGCTTCAACCGTGCCTTTCTGGCCCTGTACAACGCCGGTGACACCCTGCTCCAGGGAAGAATGGCCATTGGCCCGGCCTCCCGAGAGGAAGCCGGCCGGGTCTGGGCGGAGATCAGGGAGAAGGGTCTGCAACTAGACGACATCCTCGAGACGATTCAGGGGAAAAATCTGGTCGATGAGGATGCCGGGGTGAACAGGATCATCCGCAGCCTGCAGGTCTCCACCAACGAGGAGGACCATGTGCTCATCCACGCCAGCCGGAGCAAGGTGCCGATACAGGTGGTGGATGGCTGGGCGGAGGGATGCCGGGTGCCACCGGAACTGCTCGCCACCTTGAGCGAACGCTCCTTCGCGGTGGTCCCCCTCTACTCGCCGGATCGCCCCCTGGGGGTGATGCTGGTGGACAACTTCGTCACCGGCAACCCAATCAGCGAAGATGATATCGGCGGCCTGCAGATCTTTGCCAGCCAGGCCAGCCTGGCAATCGAGCACAGCCACCTGTACGCCGCCATGGCCGAGCAGATCGCCGCCCTGGAGATGGTCACCCAGGAGCTGGAAAAGAGCAAGGACCTGCTGGTCATCGCCGAACGGGCCTCGGCGGTCGGCGAAATGGCGGCCCAGCTCCTCCACTCGATCCGCAACCCGCTCACCTCCATCGGCACCGTCTCCCGCCTTTTGCAGCGGAAAAACCCCGACCCGGCCCTCAGCCCCTTCCTCGAGATCATCACCCGCGAGGCAAACAAGATCGAAGAGAGCCTGGAAGATCTGTTCAGCTTTGTCGACGACCGGGAGCTGACCCTGGTAAAGCAACCGCTCTTCCCCCTCCTGCGCCGGAGCCTGATGGTCTTCTATACGGCGATGAAGAAGAACGGCATCGACTACATCCTCGCCTGCGAGGGGCCCGGGCCGACCTTGGCCATCGATGAGATCAAGATTCGCCAGGTCTTTCTCCATCTGATCAAAAACAGCATCGAGGCCATGGTCGGCGGCGGCCAGCTGCGCATCGAGGGGGTGGAGGATGCCGACTGGGTAACCATCCGCCTTATCGATTCCGGACCAGGAATTCCGGCCGAGACTCTCCCCCTGGTTAAAAACCCCTACTTCACCACCAAGACCTACGGTAACGGCCTCGGCCTCGCCCTGGTTGACCAGATCGTCGCCGCCCACGGCGGCCGCTTCACCATTCAGGATGGACCACAGGGTGGAACCCTGGCCGAGGTCATCCTGCCCAGAAAGCCACTCCCCTCAACGCCTGCGTAACAGCGACAGAAAAGTTCCGAGCAGGGCGACGGCGGCAGCGCCGGCAAAGGCCCAGCGCAGGGCGGCAAGCAGGGCGGCACCGTGATCGGCCAGCTGGAACTCGGCCAGTGGCACACCGCCGCTCAGCCGGGCAAAGAGGAGGCCGGTGGCACTCAAAGCGAGAGCCGCCCCGCTCACCATGCCAAGATTTCTCGCCGTGGCCAGGATGGCGGCCGCCACCCCCAGCCGCCCCTCTTCCACCCGGGCCAGTACCGAGGCACTGTTGGGGGTAAGAAACACCGCCTGGCCGGTGCCAAGCAGGGCCAGCTGCACAGCCACCAACCAGATTGGCGTCGCCGCCGTCATTGTGGCAAAGGCAGCCAGAGAGAGACTGCTCATGGCCATGCCGGCGGTGGTCAAAAACCTGGCGCCGATCCGGTCGTACAGCCGGCCTGCCCATGGTGAGACTACGATCAGGCTGGCCGGCCCGGCCAGCAGGACCTGGCCGACCACCAGTGCCGGCCGGGCAAGGATATATTCCAGGTAGAAGGGGAGCAGCACCATCACCGCAAAGAGGACGGCAAAGGAGAGGGCCGCCGTCACCACCGCCACCCAGAAGGAGCGGTGGGTAAAAAGCGAGAGCGGCAGCAGCGGTGCCGCCAGCCTCCCCTCCAGACGGATAAAGGTGCGGAGAAGCAGAGCGGCAAGAAGAAGGAGCGGGAGGCTGAACAGATCGAGGCGGTGCACCGCCACCACCCAGAGCAGCACCATGGCCAGCCAGCAGCAGCTGCCCCGCCAGTCGAAGGAGGCGGCACGCTGCCGCGGGCGGGCGGGAAAGAGGCGCCGGCCAAAGAGGAAGGCGAGGGTGCAGAGGGGTACCGGCAGGAGGAAAACCGCCCGCCAGGAAAAATGGCTGAGGAGCAGGCCACCGACCAGAGGGCCGGCCAGCAACCCAACTGCGGTGGCAATCCCCACCAGGCCGATGCTCCGTCCCAGCCGGCCCACCGGAAAGGCCTGGCGGATGATCGCCGGGCCGGTGGCCATCAGCATGGAAGCCCCCAGGGCCTGGAGAGAGCGGCTGCAAAGGAGAAGGGGAAAGCTGCTGCTGAAGGCGCAGGCCATCGCCCCGACGGCAAAAAGTGGCAGACCGAAGAGATAGAGCCGGCCGCGGCCGATGCTGTCGGCCAACCGCCCCCAGAGAAGGAGGGTGGCGGTGACGGTGAGCAGATAGCCGCTTACCACCAGGCCGGCCGCTGCCAGTTCCACCCGCAGGTCGCGCATCATCGTCGGCAGGGCGACGTTGACCATGCCGCTGTCCATGGTGGAGAGGAGCACCCCGCCCATGACCAGGAGCATGGCCGCCTTCGGGGGAGGGCCGGGCGACGCTTGCCCGAGGCGGCCGGCGGCCGGCTGTGCTTCCGGCTGTGGGTGCGATGCTGGCAGTTGCGACAAGGGGGGCCAACTTACAGTCAATGGGGCACTGCCGATTCGCTTTGCGGCGGCGCGGTTGAAAGAGATGGCGCCGGCAAAGAACGGCAGAGGATAAAAAAAGGCCCGGCGGGAATTCCCGCCGGGCCTTCAAGGTTTACTCCGTACTCAAGGTACTTCTACACTGCTTAGAAGCTGAGGGAGATACGTACACCACCTTCCATCACATCCTCGTCACCGGTGGCATCGCCGGAAACCAGGTAGGCCAGGATCAACTCGGCATTCAGGTTGTCCATGATGGCGTAGGTTGCTTTACCGTCAAACTCCACACCCAACTCGTCGTTGCCATTCTCATCTTCCTCGGCGAGCATGGCGTACCAGACGTCGAAGTCAAGCTTCAGCTTGTCCATCGGCTTGACAGTTACGCCGGCGTTGAAGGCGGCGATGTTGCTGATTTTATTATTAGGTGAACCATTTGAGGCGGCATTATCAAACACGCCGTAACCCATGATCTCAGACCAGTAGTAGGAGGCACCGGGAGGAAGAACAAAGGCCTCGTTCTCGGTGGCATCGCTGCCGTCATCGCCGCTGGCGTAGAAGG
>JAABSV010000061.1 GCA_011390165.1 Desulfobulbaceae bacterium | reverse complement strand
TACAGCCGCAAAAAAAACAGGGCTGATCGTCCCGGCGATGAATAGCTGCACCGCCCGGGCAAAGGGGATGAGCAGGTAGATGCCCAGCAGCCAGAGGGTGAAGAAAAGCCAGGAAAGGAGTTCCGTTTCCCGGGGCCGCTGGTCGAACATCCCCCCCCTCCCCTTTTTATCCGTGGTCGGCGGCGCTGATCATCGCACAGAGTTCGTCGGCGATCTGGCGGATATCCGCCTCGTTCTGCCCCTCGACCATCACCCGGATCACCGGCTCGGTGCCGGAGGGGCGGACCAGTACCCGCCCCTCGCCACCGAAGCTCTCCGCCACCGCCTTCACCCGCTCGGAGAAGTTGGGGATGGCGCCCAGATCAAGCCGCCGGCTGGTGCGCACATTCTGCAGCACCTGCGGGAAACTCTCCATCACCGTGGCCAACTCCGATAAAGGGCGGCGCCGCTTCTTCATGATCGCCAGCAGTTGGAGGCCGGCCAGGGTGCCGTCGCCGGTGGTGATATGGTCGAGGAAGACCAGGTGGCCGGACTGCTCGCCGCCGAAGGAGTAGCCCTTCTTGCGCATGCACTCGACCACATAGCGGTCGCCGACGGCGGTGCGGACCATCGTCCCGCCCAGCCGCTCCATGGCTACCCCCAGCCCCATGTTCGACATCACCGTGGTCACCAGGGTCCTCTTCTTCAGGCGCCGCTGGGCGAGCAGTTCCTGGGCGCAGATGGCCAGGACGTGGTCGCCGGGGACGATCTCGCCGCGCTCGTCGGCGACAATCAGCCGATCACCATCGCCATCCAGGGCCAGGCCGATATCGGCGCCGAGCTGGCGCACCGTGTCGGCCATCTCCTGGGGGTGGAGGGCGCCGCACTGGTGGTTGATGTTGGCGCCGTCCGGGCTGACACCGAGGGTGGTCACCTTCGCCCCCAGCTCTTCAAAGACGTGCGGTGCCACCTTGTAGGTGGCGCCATGGGCGCAATCAAGGACGATGTGGAAGCCGTCGAGGGTGTAGTTTTTCGGGAAGGTGTTTTTTAAAAAAACGATGTAGCGTCCCTTGGCGTCATCGATCCGTGCCGCCTTGCCCACCTCTTCGGCCACCGGCCGCAGGGCGGCCATCTTCTGCGAGAAGATCAGCTCCTCGATATCCGCCTCCACCTGGTCGGGGAGCTTGAAGCCGTCGCTGGAGAAGATCTTGATGCCGTTATCCTGAAAGGGGTTGTGCGAGGCGGAAATCACCACCCCGGCATCGGCGCGCATCGAGGTGGTGATAAAGGCGATGCCCGGGGTGGGCAGCGGCCCGACCAACAGGACATCCACCCCCATCGAGCAGATGCCGGCGGCCAGGGCGTTTTCCAGCATATAGCCGGACTGGCGGGTATCCTTGCCGATGACGATGCGGTGGCCGCGCGCCTTGTCCTTGACGATGAAGGCAATGGCCCGCCCCACCTGCATGGCGATCTCGGTGGTCATCGGGTAGACGTTGGCCACCCCGCGGATGCCGTCGGTTCCAAATAGTTTACGCATCAGTCGTTCAAAAGCCTCTTTGGTTTGCTGTTTTTCAGCTGGGTGAGGGGGGGCGGCACGGGGGAGAGGGGGGGGATATCCTCTGCCACCTCGCCGCCGGTGGCGTCACGGGTGGCAAAATCACCAAGCACTGGCGTCGAGCCGGCCAGGGGGAGTGCTGTCGGGTCCTCTTTGCCGTCGCTCTCCTCCTCGGCCACCGGCAGTTCTTCATCGGTCTTCAACTCCACCAGCTCAACCGTCGCCGGCGAGACGGAGAAGACCTCGATGGGCAGGTCGAGACCCGGCCGGGGCAGGGCCTGCACCCGCAGTTTGTTCTCCCCTTCTCGGGGGCTGGCGCTGACTAGGAAGAGGCTCTTTGGGTCGACCTTGCCGCGCAGGTAAAGCTCGGGGATGCTGGCAGTGAGGTTCACCCGGGCCGGCTGCAGCCGCCAGCTCTCGCCGCCGCCGGTAAGGCGCACCGGCAGCCCCTCGAGGGTGAGGGTGGTGACCTCGAGGGCGACGGTGACCTCGGCGGTCACCGAGGTCTCGCCGATCAACTCGACGATATTGGCCTCCAGTTGCAGGGGGACCTGCAACTGGGTCGGCTGGCGAAGCCCCTCGAGGTTGATCGCCCGGGTGTAGAGCTGATCGATGCTGGAGAGGGCGGTCTCCGGGCCGGTGATGGTGATCAGGTCGGGGTCGGTGCGCAGGTTGCGGAGATAGTAGCCTTCCGCCACCCGGCCGGTGGTGCGCGGGGTGATGGGAAACTGCTTCTGCACCAGTTTGTCTAAGGAGAGGATGATCGAGGCCGGCTGCACCCGCTGCACGGTCACCCCGCGCGGCACCGGGATGTGGCTGGTGGTGTTCTCGATCACCATGGTCCCCGGGGTGGCGGCAGAGAGGTCGATCTGCCGGGTGACCGAACGGGCACTCATCTCCAGGATCAGCGTGTGCGGGCCGCTCACCGCCACCTCGATCTCCTTCTTGAACTGGTTGGAGATCACCAGGTTACGGGGGAGGTTGATGATCTCGATGGGGACCATCACATTCTTGTCGACCCGGTCCTCCCCCCCCACCAGTGCCCAGAGGACCACCGCCAGCACCAGCGAAATCATCTTCAACAGCCAGTTTTTCGACACCAGGTTGGAGAGGTCGATCTTGTTGAAAAGGTTTGCCCAGAACTGCTTCATCGCTTCGCCATCCAGTTTTTCCACAGGCCGCCGGAACTTTGTTTCGGAATGAAGATGGCCCGCAGGTTGTTGCCGAGACTGATCTCGCCATCGATGGTGGTGAGGGCGCCATGACGGACGAGGGAGATCTCCTGGGTCTCTTCAGAGACCACCAGCACCACCGCGTCGGTCTCTTCGGTGAGGCCGATGGCCGCCCGGTGGCGGGTGCCAAAACGCTTGTTGATATAGGGGTTCTGGGTGAGCGGCAGGATGCAGCCGGCATGCTGGATGCGGCCGTTACTGATCAGCACCGCCCCATCATGCAGGGGGGAGACCGGCATGAAGATGGAGATGAGCAGCTCTTTCGTCAACCTGGCGTCGAGTTTGAAGCCGGACTCGATGAAGTCGCCGAGATTGGTCTCCCGTTCGATCACCACCAGGGCGCCAATCCTTCTTTTCGCCAGGTAGAAGAGCGTACGAATAATCTCCTCCAACTCCTTTTCGGTGGTGTCGGTATTGCGGTGGAAGGGGGATTTGCCCACCTGGGTGAGGGCGCGGCGGATATCCTGCTGGAAAACAATGATGACGATGAGCAGAATGGAGCTGAGGAAGGTCTGCATGATCCACTTCAGGGTGGCAAGATCGAAGACACTGGCGAAGAAGTAGACCAGGGTGAGTATACCGAGGCCGAGCACCATCTGCACCGAACGGGTGCCGCGGATCACCGAGATGAGCTGGTGGATGACGAAGGCGACAACAAGAATGTCGACGACATCCTGCCAGCGGAAATAACTGAAAAGGTCGAACATGGGCATCGGGGATGGGTCCTGATCTGGTCTGCTTTGCCGAAGCGGTTTTTTCTCCTTCTTATTTGTACAGATAATATTCAGATATTTAAAGTTATTTTCACACTTTGTTAAAAAAAATCGGGCCACCCCGAACAATTGGCAGGAAAATATCGCCATTCCCTGCATATCTCTAATTTACAGAAGCGCACGTATACGATAAGAATATCTCCGGGGTTCACCCCCCCGGCAAGCCCTGCCGGTCGACACCGCCGACAACCTCTGCCACCACCCCGTCCCCTGCCGCCATGACCGATCGTTTTGGTACCATCCCCATCGAGCCCCCGCACTCCCGACCGGCGCCACCATCCCGGCCCGGGCCCGGTGTGGAGAACGCGGGCGGCGCCGGCGACAAGGATGGCAGCGGAGTGGGCGGCGAGGCGGCAACCACCGGCCCCACCCCCACTTCACCGCCCCGGCTGGGGGCGCAGCGCCCCCGCGAGCCGCAGCCCGGGCGGCGGCCACCCCGCAACCCGGTGGGCGAGCGCCCCACCGGCAACAGTGTGCGGGACCGGCGCAAGCCCACCCCTGCCACGCCCGGCCGGCGCAAGCCCGCCGCCACCCCGTCCGGCCAGGGGAAGCTCCTCCTCCTCTTCCTCGTTGCTCTCTTGCTGGCCGGCTACGCCGCTTTGGGCTTTTTCGGCGTCCCCTACTACTTCAAGACCATTCTTCCCGGCAGCTATGCGGCCATGACCGGCCTGCACCTTGAGACCGGTGAGGTCACCTTCAACCCCTTCAACTTTCACCTCAGCCTGAAACGGTTGCGGATCCACGACACCGACGGCAGTGAGATCGTCGGCCTGGCCGCTTTGAATGTCGACCTCGCCCCCCTCTCCCTGCTCCGCAACAGCCTGGTCAGCAACAGCCTGCGTATCGACGGCCTCTCCGCCGAGGTGGTCCGCAACGCCGACGGCGCCTACAACATCGCCCGCCTGATCGGCCAGAGCCCCGGCGCCGGTCCCTCGGAGATCATCGATTTTTCCGACCTGCCCATCGTCTTCTCCCTGAACAACATCCAAATCAGCAACAGCAGCCTGCGCTTCACCGACATCCCGGCCGACAAACGCCACCTGCTCGAGGATATCCAGCTGGAACTGCCCACCTTCTCCAACTTCCCCTTCCAGGCCAACAGCTACCTCCGGCCCCACTTCAGCGCCACGGTCAACGGCAGCCCGGTGGAGTTGACCGGCCAGGCCCATCTGGGCGAGGGGGGCGACCAGGCCACCCGCCTCTCCCTCGATCTGCACGACTTCGACCTGGCCACCTATGTCGGCTACCTCCCCTTCAAACCGCCGGCCAGTTTCGAAAAGGGGCGTGGGGACGGCACCATCGCCCTCTCCTTCGACCCCACCGCCGCCAAGGGGGACCAGCTCAGTTTTGCCTTCGACCTCGAGCTGAAGGGCCTTGACCTTGCCGGCAGCCAGCAGAATTTTTCCCTGACCGCCCCCGGCGCCCAGGTGAACGGCACCTTCCGGCCGGTGTCCCGTACCATCCACCTGCACAACCTTACCCTGCGGGAGCCGCTCCTCCGCACCTTCGGCCCGTCGCTTCTCGCCACCTGGAACCGCCTCCGCAACGACCACCTGGCCGACGGGAGCATCCCCTTCGCCCTCACCGTCGATGCCCTGCTGGTTGACAACGGCACTGTCGAGCAGCTGGCAGCGGCCGGCGGCGGGACCGGGGCGGAAAAGCCGCTGGCCACCTGGCAGGGTGTCCAGCTCAGCGTCAAGGAGTACAGCACCGACCCCACCGGCCGGGCCGAGGAATTCGGGGCCTTCCGCTGCACCGCCGAGCGGGGGGGCAGCGCCACCCTCTTCACCTGGCAGGGGAACTTTACCGGCAGCCAGCAGTTGGCCGGGCCGCTCACCGTGATCAAGGCAGAGAGCGGCCGACTCCTCCAGGTGGCTGGGGCGGCGAAGGACTTTGCCACCCGGGGAAGCGTCGACATCAAGGGGCAGCTCCACCTCCGGCCGCTGGCCGGGCAGGAAGGCGGCCCGCCGGGCGAACTGGCCTTTCAGCTGCGCGAGGCGGAGGTGGTGGTGCAGGACTTTGCCCTGCTGGATGGCAAGAAGAGCCTCCTCGCCACCCCCCTGCTTCGCCTTGCCCCTCTCTTTTGGGACGAAAGCGGCATCGACTTCGGCCTTGCCCAGCTGCAGGGGGCGACCGCCCGCTTCGACTACCGGCTGCCGCCGTCGCTGCGGCACTTGACCACCGGCAGATACCGCCTGCAGGGACTGGAATTTGACGGCCGGGCCACCTTGGCCACCGGCAGCGCTGACGAGCGGGAGATCGACCTGACCAGCCTCAGTCTTCGCGCCGGTGGGCTCGTGGCCGCAGAAAAGGGCAAAATGGGCAGTGTCGAACTCACCGCGGCGCTCGACAGCGGCGGCCGGCTGAGTGGCAAGGGGGATATCTCCCTCGCCCCCTTCTCCCTCACCCTGCAGAGCGAGTTCACCGATCTGCCGCTGGCAACCCTGCGCTGGCTGAGCGGCACCTCCTCCTTTGCCGGGGTGGTCGGCAAACTGAGCGGCAAGGGGCAGCTGAGCCTGCCGGGAAAATCATTTTCCGGCGAGCTGCAGGTGGCGCAGCTGAGCCGGACCGGCGCCAAAAGCGGCCTCTTGGGCTGGGAATCGGCCCGTTTCGAGGAGTTCAACTACACCGCCACCCCCTTCCATTTGGGCATCGCCCGCCTGCTGATCAACGAGGCCGAGCTGGTCGTTCTCCGCCAGGAGGGGCAGGCCGACCTTTTGCAGCAGCTGGCCAGCCTCTTCACCGATCTCCTTCCCAAAGCTGCCGCAAAGGGCGGAACGACCGGGAAGGGAGGTGCCTCCGACCGCGGCAGAGCCATCTCGCCACTCGATATCCAGAGCCTGGCCCTCGATGCCGGCCGCATCCTCCTGCGCGACCAGCGCCTCAGCCCCCCCTGGCAGGCGGAGTTGAGCGACTTTTCCGGCGAGCTTAGCGCCATCCACGCCACCGCCGCCGCCAAGGCAAGCCCTTTTGCCTTCAGCGGCAACCTGGACGGCAGCGAAATCAGCCTTGAGGGGGAGATCGAACTGTTCGCCGCCGCCGCCAACGGCAATTGCCGCCTTATGATCGACAGCCTCCCCCTGGCCAGCTTCCACGAGCAGCTGACGCCGCGGCTGGATATCAACAGTGGTATCGGCGAGGTGCGCCTGGAGCTGCTTGCCCGTCGCCAGGATGGGCAGCGGCAGCTGAATGGTTTTGTCGAGCTGACCAATCTGGAACCGCTCAGCCCGGATGCCGCCTCGGCTCTGCCGCTGGCCCTGCTCACCGGCGCCAATGATGGCTTTCGTCTCCCCTTCGACTTCCGGCCGGCCCCGGGGGAGGAGAGCGTGTTCATCGACGAGATGATCAGACAGTTTCAGGGATTGGTCCTCAAGGCCACCGTCTCTCCTCTTCTTTTAGCCAGTGGCGACTTCTCCGACCTGGTCGACCGGGAGTTCGCCGAGTTCCGCCCCGGCGAATTCATGCTTTCTGATCGCGGCCGGGAGGTGACCAGCCGCTTCAGCGCCCTGCTCATCGCCCACCCCCGCGTCGGCCTGCAGCTCTCCGGCGGCGTCGACCCGGCCGTCGACGGCCAGGCCCTGGCCGAACAGCTGCTGGAGGTGGAGCTGGCCAGGGTGCAGCGCGAGAACGAGCGGCTCTATAAACAGTGGCAGGAGCGCCGGACCGCCTATTACGAACAGCGCCGGCAGCAGCAGGAGGCGGCTGCCCGGAGCGGCGCCACCGGCGCCACCGGTAGCATTGTTGAAAGCGATATCCCCACCAACCTCCTCGAAGAGTTTGTCCCCATCCAGCCGGCGACGGTGGCGGTGAGCCAGGAGATGCTCCTCGACTTGGCCCGGAAACGTCTGGAGGTGCTCCACCAGTACTTCACCACCCAACTCTCCCTCCCCCCCGGCCAGATCACCATCGTCGAGCCGACGGTGCCCGCCGGTGCCGCTGCCGGTGTCACGGCCGGTACTGCACCCGCTGCTGCTGATGCTGCTGCCGGTGCTGCCGGAACTGGTGCCGCTGGCGCCGGAACCGGTGCCGGCAACGGGGTTCAGATCAAACTCACCACGATGGGCGGCTGAGCCCGGCAGGACCAGTGGAGACCCTCCTCGGCGGCCTCGCCCTCCTCTCTTTTGCCACCTTTGTCCTCAGCCTGCTGCTGCTTCCCTGGCTGGTGGGCCGACTGCCCGCCGATTGCTTTCTCTGCCTGGCCGACAGCGGCCAATGCCGAAAAAAAATCACCGGCACCGGCCTGGCCCTCAGCGTGTTGCGCAACCTCTTCGGGGCCCTGCTGCTGGTGGCCGGTATCCTGATGCTCTTTCTTCCCGGCCAGGGGCTGCTGACCATTCTCCTTGGCCTTCTTCTCCTCTCCTTTCCCGGCAAGGGGCGTCTCCTCCTCTTCGCCACCCGCGGCCCGAAGACCCGCCTGGGGCTTGACTGGCTGCGCCGAAAGAGCGGCCGGGAGCCCTTCCTCTGGCCGGGCAGCGATCAACAGGGCAATTTGTAACCGGGACGGTGCCGAGACAGACAGTTTCCGATGATATCTGTGCAGCAGCTGGCGATCGGCAAGACCGCCCTCTACGAGAAGCTGAAACGCTCCGCCATCAACCCGAAGGAGTTGAAGGAGACCCCGCCGGCGGATCATTCCCGGCGGCCGCCATCCTCCCGGCGACGATGATCAGGACAAGCACCGGCACCCCCATCAGGGTGGTGAGGAGAAAGAAGTTCTGGTAGCCGAAGCTGGAGACCATGGTCCCGGAGTAGCCGCCGATCAGCTTCGGCAAGAGGGTCATCGCCGAGCTGAAGATGGCGTACTGGACGGCGGTGAAGGAGACGCTGGTCAGGCTGGAGAGGAAGGCGACAAAGGCGGTGGTGGCAATCCCGGCGCTGAGGTTGTCGGCGGCGATCACCAGGGTGAGCAGGGTGACATCGGCCCCCGCCCCGGCCAGGAGCATGAAGAGCAGGTTGGTCGCCGCCGACAGCAGGGCGCCGAGAAAGAGGATGCTGTTCACCCCGAAGCGGATCGCCAGGACGCCGCCAAGAAAGCCGCCGAGCAGGGTCATCACCAGGCCGAAGGTCTTGGTCACCCCGGCGATCACCTTCTTGCTGAAGCCCATGTCGAGGTAAAAGACATTGGAGACCACCCCGAGGACGATGTCGGAGATCCGGTAAAAACCGATCAGCACGAGGAGAAGCAGGGCGGTGCGGCCACCGTAGCGACTGAAGAAATCACGGATCGGCTCGACGTAGCTCTGCGTCGCCATCGCCACATTGACAAAGCCGGCCAGCACCAGCAGGCGGATAACCAGGGCGGCGACGCCGACGGCGGCGGCGAAGCGGAGGCACTCGGCGAGAAAGGTGCCAAAGGCCCCGGCAAGCAGGGGCAGGCGGTGCAGCTGGCCGGCCAGCTGGTTGGTCGGTTCGGCCGAGAAGAAGAAGGTGAGGGCAAAGCCGGTCGCCGCCAGGATAAAGAGGGCGAGAAAGCGGCCATAATCGGCCGGGGTGTAGTGGTGCCGTACCACCTCCGGGTTCACCTCCGGTTCCCGGGCGATGAGGGTGGTGGCCAGCCCCACCGCCATGCAGGCGGCCATGGCCAGGTAGGTGGTCTGCCAGGCCCCGTAACTGTAGGCGCCGCTCCGGGTGCCGAGCAGGTCGGCGAGGAAGAGCGAGCCGGCACCGGCCACCAGCATCCCCCCCCGGTAGCCGGCGATATACATCGAGGCAAGCAGCGCCTGCAGGCTCTTTTCGGCACACTCGATCCGGTAGGCGTCAATGACGATATCCTGATTGGCCGAGGAGAAGCCGAGCAGCACCGCCGCCAGGGCCATGAGGGTGAGGCCGAGTTCTGCCTGGGAGGGGTCGATCGTGGCCATCAGGACAATGGCGCTGACGATCCCCAACTGGCTGACCAACAGCCAGGAGCGGCGCCTACCGAGCAGGCGGGTGAGCAGCGGCAGGGGCAGAAGGTCGACCAGCGGTGCCCAGAGAAACTTGAAGGAATAGCCGAGGGCGGCCCAGGAGAAGAAGGTGACCGCCGAGCGCTCGATACCGGCCTCGCGCAGCCATACCGACAGGGTGGAGAAGATCAGCAGGATCGGCAAGCCGGCGGAAAAACCGAGACAGAGCATCACCAGCGACTGTGGCCGCAACCAGGCGGCGCAGCCCTCCCGCCAGCTCCGTTTTTGCCCATCGCTATGGCTCATTGTTGTCTTTTCCTGGCAAGAGGGTTATGGTGGTGGCAGTTTCCTGCCGATACTTAACCGATGATTGACAACCTGTCGAGAACCACTTCCGCGAGCAGATGACTATTCATATCCACAACACCCTTACCGCCAAGAAAGAGCCTCTGCAGACCCTCGAGCCGAACCACGTCAAGCTCTATGTTTGCGGGATCACCTCCTACGACTACTGCCACATCGGCCACGCCCGCTCGGCGCTGGCCTTTGACATGATTGTCCGCTACCTCCGTTTTCGCGGCTATCGGGTGACCTTTGTCCGCAACTTCACCGACATCGACGACAAGATCATCACCCGCGCCCAGGAGCAACAGACAAGCCCGGAGGAACTGGCGGAACGGTTCATCGGCGAGTTTTACACCGACATGGATGCCCTCGGCACCCTCCGCCCAGACTTCGAGCCGAAGGCCACCGAGCACATCCCGGAGATGATCGAGTTGATCACCCAATTGATCGCCCAGGGCAAGGCCTACGAGGCGGGTGGGGATGTCTACTATGTGGTGGAGAGTTTTCCCGAGTACGGCAAGCTGTCGAAGAGAAATATCGACGAGATGCAGGCCGGGGCGCGGATCTCGGTGAACGAGCAGAAGCGCCACCCAATGGATTTTGTCCTCTGGAAGGCCTCAAAGGCCGGCGAACCCTCGTGGCCGAGCCCCTGGGGGCCGGGGCGGCCCGGCTGGCATATCGAGTGCTCGGCGATGAGCAGAAAGTTTTTCGGCGACACCTTCGATATCCACGGCGGCGGGCAGGACCTCATCTTCCCCCACCACGAAAACGAGATTGCCCAGAGTGAGGGGGCAAGTGGCTGCCCCTATGTGCACACCTGGGTGCACCACGGCTTTGTCACCATCCGTGACGAGAAGATGTCGAAATCCCTGGGCAACTTCCTCACCATCCGCGATATCCTCGCCCACTACCACCCCGAGGTGCTCCGTTTCTTCATCTTCTCCACCCACTACCGCAGCCCGCTCGACTTCTCCGAGTCGGCGATGCAGGACGCCGCCACCGGGCTGGAACGGCTCTACGAGTGCATCGCCGCTGTGGATGCCCTGCCGGGCGGCTCAGCCGACACCCCGACGCTGCTCCCAGCCGAGGAGAGCGGCCGGCTTGCCGCGGTACGGGACCGTTTTGTCGAGGCGATGGACAACGACTTCAATACCGCCCAGGCGCAGGGGATCTTCTTTGACACGGTAAAGAGCGTCAACCGCCTCCTCTCCCTCCTGCCGGCCGAACCGGCCCGCGCCGATGTCGCCATCCTGCGGGGGACTGCCGCCACCCTCAAAGAACTGGCCGGCATCATGGGGCTGCTCCGTGAAGATGCCCGCACCTTCCTGGCCAACCGCCGGACAGCGAAGATTACCGGCAGCGGTGTCGACGTCCCGGCCATCGAGGCGCTGCTTGCCGAGCGGGACCAGGCCCGGCGGGAAAAGAACTGGCAGCGCAGTGACCAGATCCGCGACGAGTTGCTCAGCCGCAACATCGAAATCCAGGATGGGGCCGGCGGAACGACCTGGACTGTCAAGGGGTAGGTGGAAAGCGCAAAATGAGTGAGAAGCCCAGCGAGGTCAGGCAGACCAATCAGGCCAAGCAGGCCAAGCAGACTGTTCGCCGACCGGCGGTGGCCGACCGCTTCTACCCCGGCTCGGCGGCCGACCTGCGCGAGACTATCGGCAGGCTGCTGGTTGAAAAAGTTGTCCCCCCCGGTCCCTCACCCGTGCACCCCTCACCCGAACAAGTTACCCGCCCTGAAAAAACTACCGCCACCGAGAAGGGGTTGGCAGTCATCTCCCCGCACGCCGGCTACGTCTACTCCGGGGCCCTGGCCGCCAGAACACTCGCCTCGGTAACCATCCCCGAGGCGGTAGTCCTCCTCGGCCCCAACCATCGGGGCAGCGGCGCGCCGGTTGCCCTCTCCACCGCCCACTGGCAGACACCCCTTGGCCTGGTACCGGCCGATAGCCAGTTCCACCCCACTCTTCTTGCCCATGCACCGATGGTGCAGGTTGATGAGGCCGCCCACGCCGCCGAACACAGCCTCGAGGTACAACTCCCCTTCCTCCAGTACCTGGGTGGGCCGCTGCGCATCACCCCTCTCTTGCTTTCCCACCTCGGCTACCCCGCCTGCGTCCAGTTGGCGGAGGGCCTGGCGGCAGCGATCCAGGCTGACGGCAGCGACCGGCTCCTCCTCGCCTCCACCGACATGAGCCACTACGAATCGCGGCAGAGCGCCGAAGGCAAGGACCACCTCGCCCTGCAGACCATCGCCGATCTTGACCCGGAAGGGCTCTACCACACCGTCTTCGCCCACCGCATCTCCATGTGCGGGGTGATCCCGGTAGT
>JAABSV010000060.1 GCA_011390165.1 Desulfobulbaceae bacterium | reverse complement strand
AAGCGGACCGCGGCGAGGTCTTTGTCAGCAGCGGCGAGCGGGTTGCCTACCTCAACCAGGACCAGTTCGCCTTCGACGAAGAGACGGTGACCACAACGGTGCTGCTCGGGCACCAGCGCCTCTGCGAGGTGATGGCCGAGCGGGAGGCGTTGTATGCGAAAAGCGAGTTCAGTGAGGAGGACGGCATCCGCAGCGGTGAGCTGGAGGCGGAGTTTGCCGAGATGAACGGTTACGAGATCGAGTCGGAGGCGGCGGTGCTGCTCAGCGGCCTCGGCATCGGCGAGGAGCTGCGCGGCCGGAAGATGAAGGAGTTGAGCGGCGGCGAGAAGGTGCGGGTGCTCCTCGCCCAGGCCCTCTTCGGCAACCCCGATATCCTCCTCCTCGACGAACCGACCAACAACCTTGATGTCAAATCGAGCCTGTGGCTGGAGGGCTTTCTCGAGCGGTTCCAGAACACGGTGATCATCGTCTCCCACGACCGGCACTTCCTCAACCAGGTCTGCACCCACATGGCCGATATCGATTTTGGCCGGATCACCATCTACGTCGGCAACTACGACTTCTGGTACCAGGCCAGCCAGCTGGCCCTGCAGCAGCGCCAGGACGCCAACAAGAAGACGGAGGCCAAGGCCCGTGACCTGAAGGAGTTCATCCGCCGCTTCTCCTCCAACGCCTCCAAGGCCAGGCAGGCCACCTCGCGGAAGAAACTCCTCGACAAGCTGGAGTTGGACGACCTGCCCCTGTCGTCACGGAAATACCCCTTCGTGCTCTTCAAACCAAGCCGCCCCTGTGGTGACGTCATTCTCGAGATGGACCGGGTGAGCAAGGCCATCGACGGCCAGACGCTGCTGCGCGACTTCAGCCTCACCGTCAACAAGGGGGAAAAGATCGCCTTCGTCGGCACCAACAACCAGGCGATCACCACCCTCTTTCGGATCCTCGCCGGCGAACTGGCCCCGGACAGCGGCACCTTCCGCTGGGGACAGACGATGAGCACCGCCTACTTCCCCAAGGAAAACTCGGCCTTTTTTCAGGCGGAGATGAACCTGGTGGAGTGGCTCGGCCAGTACACCCCGGTGACCGAGGGGGAGAGCTTTGCCCGTGGCTTCCTCGGCAAGATGCTCTTCTCCGGCGACGAGGCATTGAAGAAGACATCCGTTCTCTCCGGCGGCGAACGGGTCCGCTGCATGCTGTCACGGATGATGCTGAGCGACGCCAACGCCCTGATCTTCGACGAGCCCACCAACCACCTCGACCTGGAGTCGATCACCGCCCTGAACAACGGCATGCAGGCCTACAGCGAGATCATCCTCTTCTCCTCCCACGACCACGCCCTGGTGCAGACCGTCGCCAACCGGATCATCGAGATCCTCCCCGGCGGGGTAATCGACCGGATGCGCCCCTACGACGACTTCCTGGCCGACCCGGAGGTGGAGCAGATGCGCGAGGAGTTCCGCAGCGTCAAGCGGTAGCCGAAGATTACTGGCGAAGCGCCTCGCGCTCCTCGTCGAAATCGGCAAACTGCAGGGCAATCTGGCGGAAATCCTCGGCAATGTCAAGAAAGGCGTCGACAATTGCCGGGTCGAAGTGGCTCCCCCGCCCCTCCCTGATAATCGACACCGCCTTGCTGTGGGTGAAGGGGGCCTTGTAGACCCGCTTGCTGATCAGGGCGTCGTAGACATCGGCCACCGCCATCAAACGGCCGGAGAGGGGGATGGCGCTTCCCGCCCAGCCGTTCGGGTAGCCGGAGCCATCCCACTTCTCCTGGTGGCTCTCGGCAATCTCCAGGGCATAATGGAGGAAGGAGTTCCCCCCCAGCTTGCTCTCCGCCCGGGAGATGGCGTCGCGGCCGTAGATGGTGTGCTTCTTCATCTCCTCGAACTCCACCTCGGTGAGCCGCCCCGGTTTGAGGAGGATATGGTCCGGCACCCCCACCTTGCCGATATCGTGCAGCGGTGCTGATTTATGCAGCGCCTCGATCACCTCGTCGTTCAGTTCCATGGCGAACCCCTCCTCCCTTTGCAGACGCCGGGCCAGTGCCTTGACATAGTACTTGGTTCGCTGGATATGGCCGCCGGTCTCCGGGTCGCGGTACTCGGCCAGGGTACCCATGCTCTCGATGGTGACCTCCTGAGTCAACTCCAACTCCACGGTCCGCTGCTGCACCAGTTGCTCGAGATTGTCGCGGTGCATTTTCAACTCGAGGTGGTTCTGGACCCTTGCCTTGACCAGGAAGGGGTTGAAGGGTTTGCTGATATAGTCCACCGCCCCCAGCCGCAGCCCTTTTTCCTCGTTCGCCGCCTCGTTCAGGGCAGTGAGGAAGATCACCGGGATCTTGGCGGTCCTGCTCTCCCTTTTCAGTCTTTCGCACACCTCATAGCCGTCGATTCCCGGCATCATGATATCGAGAAGAATGAGGTCTGGGGTGAAGTCGGCAAGCAGTTCCAGGGCCGACTCGCCGTCGATGGCCACGCTGATGTCATAGCGGTCGCCGAGGGTATCGATGAGGATGTCGACATTGGTCTCAGTATCATCGACGATGAGGATGGTGCATTGCGCAGATTCGGTCATCTCAACCTCCCCCGGAGAGAGCGGTGAGGAGGCGGTCGAGGGCCGCCTCCGCCTCCCGGAACCGGTATTTTTTTACCTGAGCGGCCAATTCGGCCAGATCGTCCTGGCACTCCCCCGGCCAACGGCTGGCTTGAAGGCGGGCGACAAGCTCCGCCGCCGGCTTCGGCTTGCGCCTGGCAAGATGGGGGCGCAACTCGCTGAGCAGAGAGAACAGTTCGGCAGGCCTACCCTCCGGTTGGTCGGCCGCCGATGCTGCCAGCCCCTTCTGCCCATCCAACCCCTCGAGCTCATCCAACCCCTTCAGTGCCGCCTCCACCGCCGCACACTGGCCGGCAAGCCTTTCGGTCAGGTCGGCAAGGAGCTGCCGGTACTCCGCCTCGCCGGTACGCAGCGCCTCTTCAAGAAGGGCAGCGCTCTGCTGCACAGCCAGGGCACCGATGCTGCCAGCCACCCCCTTGACGGTGTGGACCAGGCGCAGGGCGGTGGCCGGGTCGTTGTTCTCCAGGCACTGGCCGGCCCGTTCAGCATCGCCGCCATGGTCGCTGACGAAGGCGCGCAAAAGCTGCCGGTAAAGCTGCCGGTTGCTGTTCACCCTGGTGAGCCCGAGGGCGGTGTCGATGCCGGAGATTGTCGGTATGGCCAGGGTAACCGGTGCCGCTCCGCCACTGTCGGCCGCCGGCCGCTCCGATTCCGGCAGTGGCCGCTCGCCGGGGGCGATCCATCTGGCCAGGGCCCGGTACAGATCAACGGGATCGATGGGCTTGGTGAGGTGGTCATTCATCCCTGCCGCCAGGCTCTTTTCCCGGTCGCCGGCCATGGCATTGGCAGTCATCGCCAGAATCGGCACCATGCTTTCGCCCTGGGCGCGGATCCGGGCACTGGCGGTGTAGCCATCCATCTCCGGCATCTGGATATCCATCAGGATGAGATCGTAGCCACCCTGCACCGCCTCGCTCACCCCGAGCCGCCCGTTCTCCACCACCTTCACCAGCAGCCCCGCCTGCTCCAGCAGTTCCCGGGCCACCTGCTGGTTGATCGGGTTATCCTCGACCAGCAGCACCCGTGCCCCCCGCAGCGAAGGGGGCAGCACTCCGCCGCTGCTGCGCTGGCCGCTTCGCCGTGAC
This sequence comes from Desulfobulbaceae bacterium, assembly GCA_011390165.1. GTDB lineage: Bacteria > Desulfobacterota > Desulfobulbia > Desulfobulbales > Desulfocapsaceae > Desulforhopalus_A. The sequence goes on along the minus strand of JAABSV010000060.1, from coordinate 9,559 downwards.
GAGGCAAGCCCGAACGACTCGCCGATCGCCTCGAAGAGGGCCGACCTGGAGACCGGTTTGACCAGAAAGCCGTGGATACCGGCCGCCGCCGCCTCTTTGGCCACATGTTCCTGGCCGTAGGCGGTGGCCATGATGATCTTCGTCTTCCCTCCCGGCGGCGCGTCGGCAAGGATGCGCCGGGCGGTTTCGATGCCGTCCATGCCGGCCATCTCCTTGTCCATCATCACCAGCTGGAAGGGGTGGTCGACCGGCGCGGCGGCTATGGCCTCGAGAGCCGCCTCACCGGAGGGGACGGTGGTGGCGGTGATGCCGAATGACTCCAGGGCGCCGCTGAGAATCCGCCGGGAGACGTCGCTGTCGTCAACGATCAACGCCCGCAGGCCGGCAAACCACTCCGGCACCGCAAATTCCTCCAGCAGGTTACGCGGCGAGGGAGCGAAATCGGCGGTAAAACTGAAGGTGCTGCCGGCCCCGTACTCCGACTCGACCCGGATCTCCCCGCCCATCATTGCCACCAGCCGCTTGCAGATCACCAGCCCGAGGCCGGTGCCGCCGTACTTGCGGGTGGTGGAACCGTCCGCCTGGGAAAAGGATGCGAAGAGCTTGCCAATCTGCTCCTCGGTCAAGCCGATGCCGCTGTCGCGGACCGAGAACTCCAGTCGGATTCTCTCCGCCGCCAGGGCCTGCACTCTGATCGCCACGACAATCTCCCCGGCCGGGGTGAACTTCAGGGCGTTGCCGGTGAGGTTGATCAGCACCTGCCGCAGCCGCAGCGGGTCGCCCCGCAGGAAGGCGGGGACATCCGGGTGGACGTGGAAAAGGAGTTCTAGATTTTTCTCCGCCGCCTTCACGGCAAAGATATTCGACAGCTGTTCAAGCACCTCGTCGAGGGAAAAATCGGTCTCCTCCAACTCCAGCTTGCCGGCCTCGATCTTGGAAAAATCGAGAATATCGTTAATGATTCCAAGGAGAAAAACAGCTGAAGAGTGGGCCTTGTCGAGATAGTCGCGCTGCTTGGCGGTCAGTTCGGTCTGCAGGGCGAGATGGGTCATGCCGATCACCGCGTTCATCGGGGTACGGATCTCGTGGCTCATCCGGGCAAGGAAATCGCTCTTGGCGACATTGGCCGCCTCGGCCGCCTCCTTGGCGATGTGCAGGTTGATCTCGTACTCCTTCAACTCGGTGATGTCGTAGTTGGCCCCGATCACCTTGCTTGGATTCCCTTGGCCATCACGGATCACCAGGCCGGACCCTTTGATGTAGTGGAGGGAACCGTCCGGCCAGCGGACCCGGTAGACGGTGTCGTAGTCGATCTCGCCGAGCAGGCTCATGCGGATCTCTTCCTGCAGCTTGACCAGATCCTCCGGCAACACCCCCCGGGCGAACTCGGTATGGGGGTCGGCGGCGGTGGCCCGCTCGATACCGAAGATTTCGTACATCCGCTCGTCCCAGGTCTCCTCCTTGCTTCTGGCATCAAACTCCCAGATGCCGATCTGGGCCGAGTCGAGGGCGATGGTGAGCCGTTCCTGCACCTTCTGCAACTGGGCGTTGGCCTCTTCCGCCTCGCGGATCGCCGCCTGCAGCTGGGCGGTGCGCAGGTTGACCTGCTCCTCCAGCTGCTGTCGCTGTTTCTCCAGTTTGGACTCCTTCTCCTTCCGGGCGCTGATATCCTTGGCGATGGAAACGACCCCGGCCGGATTGCCCTGTTCGTCACGAAGCAGGGTCATGGTGATCAGGGCGGGGAGTATCTTCCCCTCCCTGGACTGCCGTTCCCCTTCCAGGTTGAAGATATCCCGGCCGGCCTTGCACGACTCGAGCAAGGCATCGGAAAAGGCGTGGTGGCCGGGGGGGAGAAGCATTTTCACCGACTGGCCGAGAAGTTCCTGCCGCGGCCAGCCATAGACCCGCACCGCCTCGTCATTCACTTCGATAATCTTCCCGTCGAGGTCCTCGATCAGAATCGGGTCGGAGACAGTCATCAGCACCCTGGAGAGAAAGCGGAGACGGGCCTGGTTGCTGCAGATGACCGGCTGGTCGGCAAGGGGGGCGCCAAAGAAGAAGAAGAGGTCCTGGCCGGCATCATGGAAAAAGCGGCCAGTGAGGCGGACACCGCTGTTAATGGCCAGCAGCTGCCACTGGCTGTCGAGATGGGCCCTGATCACCGCCGGTTCGGCGGCAAGAGCTGGCTCGAGGAGACGAAAAAGGCGGTGGAAGGGGCTGCCGGTGGCGGTCGCGGCGACCCGGTGCAGGGCCGCCCCTTCCTGGACGACAACCATCCGGGAATCGACGGCAAAATGGAAAGGTTGCACCTGGGCCAGCTGATGAAAGGAGAGGCCGTGCATCGGATACCCCGCAACCGAAGTGAGCGATAAGGTCAGCGACCTGCTGCCGCAGGCACCGCCCGCCTACACCTGGAGATAGTCGAGCATCGCCATGGCCGCCGCCCGCCCCTCGGCAATGGCGGTCACCACCAGATCGGACCCCCGCACCGCATCACCACCGGCAAACACCTTGGGGTTGCTGGTCTGGAAGGGGAAGGCGCCTGAGGTCGGGGCCATGATCAGCCCCCGGTCGTCGACACCGACTCCGGCCGTTGCCAGCCAGGCCGGTGGGCTGGGCTGGAAGCCGAAGGCGATAATCACCGCATCGGCCTCCAGGGTGGTCTCGCTGCCGGGCACCGGCTCCGGCCGGCAACGGCCCTTTTCGTCCGCCTCCCCCAGGCAGGTGCCGACCAGCTCCACGCCGCGCACCCGGCCATCCTCCCCGGTGAGGATCGCCAGGGGCTGCAGATTCCAGAGGAAACGGGCCCCTTCATCGAGGGCGTTGTCGACCTCCCGGGCCGAACCGGGCATATTGGCCCGGTCGCGGCGGTAGGCGCAAACCACCTCGGACGCCCCCTGGCGGAGGGCGGTACGCAGGCAGTCCATGGCGGTGTCGCCACCACCGAGTACCACTACCCGCTTCCCCTCCAGATCGATATAGGGGTACTCACCCCGGGGCAGCCGGAGGAGATGGTCGGTATTGCCGATCAGATAGTCCAGGGCCCGGTAGACCCCCGGGGCATCCTCGCCCGCCAGTCCCGCCGTCATCGCCCGGTAGGTGCCGGTGCCGACGAAGAGCGCGTCATACTCGGCCAGCAGCTCGGCGAAGGAGAGGTCAGCACCCACCTCCACCCCCAGGTGGAATTCCACTCCCATGTCGGTGAAGACCTCCCGGCGAAGGGTCATCACTTTTTTTTCCAGCTTGAAGGCGGGAATACCAAAGGTGAGCAGGCCACCGATCTCCGGGTGGCGGTCGAAGACCACCGGCTGCACGCCGTTGCGCACCAGGACATCGGCACAGGCCAGCCCGGCCGGGCCCGCCCCGACCACCGCCACCCGCCGGCCGCTGGCCACCACCTTGGACAAATCGGGTCGCCAGCCCATTTGCAGGGCGGTATCGACGATATGTTTCTCGATCGCCCCGATGGTCACCGCCCCGAAATCGTCGTTGAGGGTGCAGGCCCCCTCGCAGAGACGGTCCTGGGGACAGACCCGGCCGCACACCTCCGGCAGGCTGTTGGTCTGGTGACAGAGTTCCGCCGCCTCGATGATCCGGCCGGCCTCGGCCAGCCGCAGCCAGTCCGGGATGTAGTTGTGCACCGGGCAACGCCACTCGCAGTAGGGGTTGCCGCAGTCCAGACAGCGGTCGGCCTGCATCCGCAGCTGTGACTGCTGCAGCGGGTGGTAGATCTCGGCAAATTCCCGGCAGCGCCGCTCCAGCCGCTTCTTCTGCGGGCCGACCCGATCGACCTCGACAAACTGGAATAGGTTCCGACCCATCTTATCTCCCCTCCCGCGGGAGTTATTGCACCACCGCCAGGGTCTCCCGGGGCGAATTGCCCCGATGGCCGAGGAGGGTGGCGATGGCGGAGGTTTTCGGTTTGACCAGCCGGAAAAGGCCGGCATAATGCTCCTCGAAGCCGGCCAGGATCTGCTCGGCCCGGAGGCTGTCGGTCTCTTCACCATGGGCGGCGATCAGACCGCGCAGATGCTCGAGGAGCACCTCCTGGTCGTCCAGATCGATCACCTCCACCAGTTCCCCGTTGACCCGCCCGGCCAGGCCGCCGTCCTCGTCGAGGATATAGGCAAAACCGCCGGTCATGCCGGCACCGAAGTTGGCCCCGGTGCGTCCGAGGATGGTGACCACCCCGCCGGTCATGTACTCACAGCCATTGTCGCCGATCCCCTCCACCACCGCCAGGGCCCCGGAGTTGCGCACCGCAAAGCGTTCGCCGGCCCGGCCGGCGGCGTAGAAGCGGCCGCCGGTGGCGCCGTAGAGGCAGGTGTTGCCGACGATCACCGCCTCATGGCTGCGGTACACGGCATTGCCGGGGGGGCAGACCGCCAGCTTGCCGCCGGCCATCCCCTTGCCGACATAGTCGTTGGCGTCACCGGTGAGGTGAAGATGGAGGCCGCCGGCATTCCAGGCCCCGAAACTCTGGCCGGCACTGCCGGTAAAAAAGAGCCGGATCGGTGCCGACTCCATCCCGCGGTTGCCGTAGCGGCCGGCGATCCGCCCGGAAAGCCTGGCCCCGACGGTACGGTCGGTGTTGCTGATCGAGAAATCACCCTGGCCGCCGCTGCCCTGGGCCACCGCCTCGGCAAAACTCTCGTCGAGGAGAAGGTTGAGCCGGCCGGGATCGTCGGGGGTGTTGGGGTCGCGAAAAAAGAGGGCGCTGCCGGCCGGGGCCGCACTGTGGGCGAGAAGTGGTGAGAGGTCCAGTTGCCGCTGCCGGGGGGTGAGACCGGGGAGCACCTCGAAGAGGTCGGTTCGGCCGATCAGATCGGTCAGGCGGGAAACACCCAGTTCGGCAAGCAGCTGACGGGTCTCCGCCACCAGGAACTGGAAGTAGTGCATCACCATCTTCGGCACCCCGGCGAAGTACTCCCGGCGCAGAGTTTCGTCTTGGGTGGCCACCCCGGTGGCACAGTTGTTCAGATGGCAGGCGCGGAGATACTTGCAGCCGAGGGCGATGAGCGGGCCGGTGCCGAAGCCGAAGCTTTCGGCACCGAGGATCGCCGCCTTGACGATGTCGAGGCCGGTCTTCAGGCCGCCATCGACCTGCAGCCGCACCTTGTGGCGGAGGCCGTTGGCCACCAGGGCCTGCTGGGTCTCGGCCAGCCCCAGTTCCCAGGGGCTGCCGGCATACTTCACCGAGGTGAGCGGGCTGGCGCCGGTACCGCCGTCGTAGCCGGAGATGGTGATCAGATCGGCATAGGCCTTGACCACCCCGGTGGCGATGGTGCCCACCCCCGGTGCCGAGACCAGCTTGACGCTGACCCGCGCCTTCGGGTTGACCTGTTTGAGGTCGAAGATCAGCTGGGCCAGATCCTCGATGGAGTAGATGTCGTGGTGCGGCGGCGGCGAGATCAGGGTCACCCCGGGCACCGAATAGCGCAGGGCGGCGATCTGGGCGGTCACCTTGTGGCCGGGAAGCTGCCCCCCCTCGCCCGGCTTGGCCCCTTGCGCCATCTTGATCTGCAGCACCTCGGCATTGATCAGATAGTGGGGGGTGACCCCGAAGCGGCCGGAGGCCACCTGCTTGATCCGCGACACCTTCTCGGTGCCGAAGCGGGCCGGATCCTCCCCCCCTTCACCACTGTTGGAGTAGCCACCTAGCCGGTTCATGCCGATGGCCAGGGCCTCGTGCGCCTCCTGGCCGAGGGCGCCGATGGACATCGCCGCCGAGTCGAAACGGCGGTAGAAGGTCTCCTCTTCCTCCACCTCGCTTAATGGGAGCGGTAGTGCGGCCGGTTTCAGCCGCAGCAGATCACGCAGACAGGCCACCGGCCGCTCGTTGACCAGGCCGGCGAAGCGCCGGTAATCGGCCTGGTCGCCGCTGCGCACCGCCTTTTGCAGCGACTGGACGACATCCGGGTTGAAGGCGTGGTACTCGCCACCATGCACATACTTGAACAGCCCCCCCCGACTGAGCGGCCAGTGGAGGCGCCGCCAGGCCAGCTGGGCGAGTTGCTCCTGGTCGGCCTGGAAGTCGGCGAAACCGGCCCCCTCGATACGGCTCGGCACCCCCTGAAAACAGCGCTCCATTACCTCTGCCGCCAGCCCCACCGCCTCGAACAGCTGGGCGCAACGGTAGGAGGCGATGGTGGAAATGCCCATTTTGGAGAGGATCTTGAGCAGGCCTTTGTCGATGCCGCGGCGGTAGTTGCGGATCGCCTCACGGAGGTCGACAGTGATCAGCCGCTCGGCCACCTGCTGGGCCAGGGTCTCGTAGACCAGATAGGGGTAAATCGCCGTCGCCCCCATGCCGAGAAGCACGGCGAAGTGGTGCGGGTCACGGACACTGGCGGTCTCGACGATGATGTTGGTGTCGCAGCGGCGGTCGTTCTTCACCAGCGTCTGCTGCACCGCCCCCACGGCCATCGCCGCCGGAATCGGCAGGGTCTCCGGGCTGACCGCCCGGTCGGAGAGGATGAGCAGCACCGCCCGCTCGCCGGCCTCGGCCAGGGCCCGCCGACAAAGCTCGTCGATGGCCGCCGCCAGACCAAGCTCCGGCGGGTAGTTGAGGTCGAGGAGGACATGGCGGTAGTGGCTCTGGTCGAGCTGGTACAGCTGCTGCATGTCGCTGTAGACCAGCACCGGCGACTGGAACATCACCCGCCAGGCGTGGCGCTGCACCTCGTCGAAAACGTTCTGTTCCCGGCCGATGCAGGTGGCCAGCGACATGACGTGCCGCTCGCGCAGGGGATCGATGGGGGGGTTGGTGACCTGGGCGAACATCTGCCGGAAGTAATCGTAGAGGCTGCGGACTTTCGCCGAGAGCACCGCCATCGGCGCGTCGTCGCCCATGGAAGCCACTGGCTCCTGGCCGGTCTCGGCCAGCACCCGCAGAACCTGTTCGAGCTCTTCGGCACTGTAGCCGAAGAGCTTCTGGTAAGAGAGCAGCTGGTCGTCGTTGAGGGAACGGTGCCCGGTCTCCAGGTTCTCGTCCTGGTCAAAGGAGGCGAGGTGGTGGCAGCACTGCTCCATCCAGGCCCGGTAGGGGTGACGGCCTTTCAGTTCCCGGTCGATATCCCAGGATGTCCAGCGTCGGCCGGTGAGGGTGTCCACCACCAGCAGTTCGCCGGGCCCCACCCGCCCTTTCTCCAGCACGTCCTCCGGCCGGTAGTCCCAGATCCCCACCTCCGAGGCGAGGGTGATCAGCCCGTCAGCGGTGACCACGTAGCGGGCCGGGCGCAGGCCGTTGCGGTCGAGACCGCAGGCGGCGAAGCGGCCGTCGCTCATGACGATCCCGGCCGGGCCGTCCCAGGGTTCCATGTGCATCGAGTTGAAGTCGTAGAAGGCACGCAGGTCCGGATCCATATCCGGGTGGTGCTGCCAGGCGGGCGGGATGAGCAGGCGGAAGGCGCGGAAAAGGTCCATGCCGCCGGCGAGGCAGAGGTCGAGCATGTTGTCCAGGGCCGAAGAGTCGGAGCCGCCGGCGTTGACGAAGGGGGCGGCATCGGCCATGTCGGGCAGCAGCGGCGAGCGCAGCTTGTAGGACCTAGCCCGGGCCCACTGGCGGTTGCCGGTGATGGTGTTGATCTCGCCATTGTGGGCGAGGTAGCGAAAGGGGTGGGCAAGGGCCCATTTCGGCAGGGTGTTGGTGGAGAAGCGCTGGTGGAAAAGGCAGATCGCCGAGGCCAGGCGGGGGTCGGCCAGATCGGGATAGAAAAGGGGAAGATCCACCGGCCGGCAGAGTCCCTTGTAGACAAGCACCAGATTGGAGAGGCTGGCGATATAGAAATCGGCGTCGCCGTCGAGCCGCTTTTCCGTGCGCCGGCGGACCATATAGAGGCGCCGCTCCAGTTCCTTCGACCCCCAGCCGAAGGGGCCGTTGAAGACCACCTGGGCAATCTGCGGCATGGAATGCCGGGCGAAGTCGCCGAGGACCTCTTCGGCCACCGGCACCTGCCGCCAGCCGACCACGGTGAGGGTCTCTCTGGTCAGTTCGGCATCAAGTACCGCCCGGGCCTCCTCGGCCAGCAGCGGATCGCGGCTGAGAAAGACCATCCCCACCCCGTAGCGGCCGCCGAGGTTCCAACCATGCTCTTCGGCCAGGGCGCGAAAAAAACCATCCGGTTTCTGCAGCAGCAGGCCGCAGCCGTCGCCAGTCCGGCCATCGGCGGCCAGCCCGCCACGGTGGGTCATCCGGGCCAGGGAACCGATGGCGGTCTGCACCAGCCTATGGCTGGCCTCTCCCTGGAGATGGGCGATCAAACCAAAACCACAGTTGTCTTTTTCCAGCTGCTGATTGTACAGGGTCATGCTTTCCTCGCTTCTTCACGGCTTGCCGGGGGCACCTCGGGCAACGGCGGCGCCTGGCACCCCCTCATGTCTCATTCGGCCCCATTCAAACACATTCGTCCGGACAAGTCATCCACCATTTCGGTGTCGCCGACAGGGCTGCCCGGACGCTTCGAATTCCCCTGCTGGCCTTCTCTCCCGGGCCCCGGGAGGACAAACCCGATGCAGGCACTTTCCCGGCAAAAGAATACCTTGTATAACTCCCCGTGGGACGCTCGGTAAGACCGACCATACCCACAAAACCTGTAGGAGCGGGCCGTTCCCCAGAAAACAGGGCCAACAACACCCACAAAACCTGTAGGAGCGGGCCGTTCCCCAGAAAACAGGGCCAAAAGTACCCACAAAATCTGTAGGAGCGGGCCATGCCCGCGAAAACAGGGCCAACAATACCCACAAAACCTGTAGGAGCGGGCCATGCCCGCGAAAAAAATGACATCGAACAGAACACATCGCGGGCATGGCCCGCTCCTACCCGAGAACAAACAGGGGCATTCAGCTCTGCGACGGGGCCGGACATCCATACCCCATCACGTCTATCTGGTGACAACGGCAACCGTGCAACGCCGGCCCTTTTTTCTCAATTTTCAGGCTGGCTGCGCAGCGGCCCGCTGTTTCGAAGACAAGGCAATTCTGGACGACACAAAAATGGTTGCCTGGGTTCTGATGCCGGACCATGCGCACTGGCTCGTGCAACCCGGAGACCGCTACACATTGACTGAGATAGTGAATCGTCTCAAATCGGCAAGCGCACGTCATGCCAATCGCGTTATGGAAAGAGAAGGCGCTTTATGGCAAAAGGCCTTTCATGACCGCGCCTTGCGGGCTGAGGAGGATTTGCGGCAGATAGCCCGGTATATCGTTACCAATCCCGTGCGGGCCGGTCTGGTGTATCAGGTGCAGGAGTATCCATTCTGGAATGCAATGTGGCTATAGCATCGCGGGCATGGCCCGCTCCTACAGAGATATGGGCATGGCCCGCTCCCACAGAGATATGGGCGGGATACCCTCCGGCAGCAATCAAGGCACGATCAGGTGGTGAGTGTTTCCCGGCCTTTCATATTCGCCCGGTTCAACCACCGTATCGGCATCAGATGAACCGGCGCATCAGCTCGGCCACCGCCTGCTCGACGTTGGCCGGGGTGATGGCGAGGCGGCGGCAGGCCTCATCTACCTGGGCGCGGGCGGCAGGATTGGCGAGGTCGGCGAGGCC
>JAABSV010000006.1 GCA_011390165.1 Desulfobulbaceae bacterium | reverse complement strand
GACGACGGTCAGGGCGGGTTGGCCATAGATAAAGGAATAGCCGACATCGCCTTGCAGCAGGTTGCCGAGAAAGAGGCGGTACTGGGTGGAAAAGGGCTTATCCAAGCCCAGGGAGACCCGCATCTCCTCAACATGCTGCTGGGTCGCGTCCGGGGGCAGCAGGAGTTCCACCGGGTCGCCCGTCTTGTACATGATGTAAAAGACGATCAGGCTGATCACAAAGAGAACCAGGACAGCGTGGATCAAGCGGTTGAGCAGATAACGCAGCACATCACCCTCCTCGAAACTGACTGGCCAGGCGCCCCCCCGCCGGGGGGGGCGCCTCCTCCTCTCCCCTCCTACCTGATGTCGTAGATGTACAGATTGGTATCGGCACGGGGAACAAAAGTTATCTTTTTGGTCGTGGCGTAGAGGTCTACCTCGTAATGGAGCGGGATACAGCTGAAATCCTCGAGCAGGGAAATCCTCTGCGCCTCCTGGAGCAACAGCAGGCGCTTGTCACGGTCCATTTCGATCTGGGCCTTTTCAATCAGTTCATCGACCTGCGGGTTGCTGTAGCGGCTGCGATTGTAGCGGCCAAAGCCTTTTTCCTTATCGTAGCTATGCGTTATGCCGTTCAGATGGGAACTGGCGTCACCATCATTGCTGGCCCAGCCAATCAGGAAGAAAGAGGTGTCGAGACGGTCCGATTTCGGGAAAAAAGCCGATTTGGGCAGGGCATTGACCTTTACCCGGATACCGATCCTGGAGAGACTGGAGGCCACCGCCTGAGCAATCTGGGCATCGTTGACATAGCGGTCATTGGGGGAATCGAGAACCACCTCGAAACCATCGGGGTAGCCGGCCTCGGCGAGAAGTTTTTTCGCCTCCTCCGGGTTGAAGGGGGGACGGACGATACTGCTGTCGTGGCCGAAAACATATTCGGGGCTGTACTGGTCGGCAACCTTGGCGTACCCCTGCATAACATGCTTGACAATGGCCTCGGCATCGATGCCGAGGAAAAAGGCCTGGCGCACCCTGAGGTCGAGGAAGGGGTTCTTACCGGCGACGTAGGGTGTCTCCTCACGCCCCTGATCCATCTGCAAATAGACCAGCCGCAAACCGGGATATTTGAAAAACTGGAGATTGTCGTTGGCCTCGATCCTCTGCACGTCCATCACCGGCACCTTGTCGGCCAGATCGACGGCACCGCTCAGGATCGCCGCAATCCGGGTCGCCCCGTTGGTCAGCACCTTGAACTCCACCTCACTGAACGCCGGTGCCGGCCGCCAGTCTTTCGGGTGGGCAGCCATCTTGATGCTCTCCCCCTTGTTCCAGGCCGAGAACATGTACGGCCCGGTTCCCACCGGATGCAGGCCGAGAAACTCGTCACTCTTGTCAGCGGCGAATTCGCTGTCCATCATCTTGGCGTAGGTCAGTTTGCGGAGAAGGGTCGGGGCGGGGCCATCGGTGGTTATCCGCACAGTGTACTGGTCGACTTTGGCGACCTCGAGCACCTGGCTCATCTGTGCCTTGAAACCCGATTTATCCCAATTTTTCATCCTGTTCAGTGAATAGAGAACATCGTCGGCATCGAAGGTGCCGCCGTTATGAAAGGTGACCCCCCGGCGCAGATTGAAGAGCCACACGTTGTCCCCCTCTACCGACCAGGATTCGGCCAGGGCCGGATGGACCTCGAGGTTGTGGTCAAAGCGGACCAGGCCATCAAACATGTTGTTAAGGATCGAGTTGGTTGCCGTTTCGTTGTGAAAAAACGGATCCATGGAGCGGGCGTCAGAAGCGAGCCCGACTCGCAGAGTCTTTCCATGGGCACTACCTATCCAGACAGCCAGCAACAGAATTACCAAAAATACCCTTCGCATTTCACTCCTCCTCTTTTTCAGGCGATCAGTGGTGTTCTGCAATCACATCTGCAGTCCGGTAAAAAGGCGGCAAGGTGGTCTTCTCTTCCCCCTTCGTGTTGGTTGTATTGGTTGTTGATGGCTACTCCCCCTTTTCGGTGAGCAACCGGTGGAAAAACTCACTGAAGATCACCACCCGCTGCACGAGGCTCTCCGCCACTATGTACTCTTTCCCGGTGTGGGGAAACTGCCCGACGGCACCCAGACCGTCGAGACAGGGCATGCCGTAACTGGACAGCAGGTTGGCATCGGACACCCCGCCGGAGGCCACCTCGTCGCAGGGCAGGGCATACTTTTCCGACACCTGGCGGTAGAGGGCGACCAGTTCCCCGGCCGCTTCGCTGCGCACCAGAGGTGGCCGGCGCTCCTCCAGAGAAAAGCTGACCCGGAGATTTTCCCGGTCCGGCTGCAGAATCTCCGCCACCGCCGCCTCCATCATCTTCCCGGCCGCCTCATCCGGAACCCGGATGTCGGCGGAGAAACGGCAATAGTCCGGAACCACATTCCTGGCCACCCCGCCCGAGACCAGGCTGCAAACCACGGTCAGGCCGGTCTGGTACTCGTTCAAACCGTTCAGCCGGCAAATCATTGCGGCGGCGGCCACAATGGCGTTGACTCCCGCCTGGGGGGCGTCACCGGAGTGAGAGGGGCGGCCGAACACTTCAACCTCCAGGCTCCACTTTCCCTTCCGCCGGGTGACAATCCGGTTGCCCGGCCACCGCCCGGCCTCGAAGACAAAGCCAGCCCTGGCTCCGGCCAGGGAGGACGCCATGATCTGCCGCGACCCCGGTGAACCGATCTCTTCGTCGGCATTGAAGAGGATGCGCACCGGGATCTCGGCCAAGGGAATACGCTCCTGCAGGACCACCATGGCATAGAGAGCCACCAACAGCCCCGCCTTCATATCGTTCACCCCGGGACCGACCAGATTATCCCCATCAACCGACAACTGCTTGAAATCACTTTGCGGGGAATGGACCGTATCGAAGTGTCCGACCAGGGCGTAGTACCCTTCTTGGTGGGGACTGCAATAGAGAAGGTGGGGCCTCTGCTCCCCATCTTCCCCCTCCACCACAAGTCTCTCGAAGGGTATCCGGTACCGGGCTGCCATCTCCTGCAGCATCCCGGCAACCGCAGCCACACCGTCGAGGTTGGCGCTGAAGCTGTTGGCGTCGACCAGCCGGCGGAGATCAGCATAGATATCATCACGATACTTTTCGGCAATACGAAGAAAATCGACCATAGCCATTCCTATTTATAACTTTGTCCTTAATTAGTCCGTAAATGGCTTATAGCCCATTTGTCGACTGCCCGTCAACAACAAAAAAATCAGCCAACCCCGGGAACAAATGAACCCTCCACTCAAGCCGATCCGGCCTGCCGCACACCCGGGGTCGAGCCTGAGAAGGGCAGGCTGCCGACCCGGCTGCACAGGCCGGGCGGCAGTGACAGGGAGAAAGGGAGACAGTCAACTTGACGTATCAGCTTGACAAAAAAGTCTTTACCGCTTTCTAATGGCCCGACGGATGAAGTGGGGCCGAAGGGTCGCTGTTATTTTTTTTTGGAAAGAGAAAGCAGGAGGGAGACAGATGCTAACAATAGAAGGGGCAGTGGCGGTAATCACCGGCGGCAGTGGCGGCATTGGCATGGCTCTGGCCAGGGAGTGGCTCGACCGGGGCGGCAGAGTGGTGATCGCCGACATCAACGGCGAGGCCCTGGAGCGGGCCAGGGCGAGCCTTGGCGGTGGGGTGGAGATATTCGTCGGCAACGTCACTAAAGAAAAGGATTGTACCGCCCTGGCCGCTTTTGCCATGGAGAAAATGGGCCAGATCAACCTGGTCGCCCCCTTCGCCGGGATCATCCGCGACGGCCTGCTCCTCTCCCCCGACCGGGAGACCGGCCAGGTAACCGGCAAGATGTCGCTGCAGGACTGGCAGACGGTGCTCGACATCAACCTCACCGGGGTCTTTCTCACCGTCCGCGAGTGTGCCGAGCAGATGATCAACCACAACTGCCGCGGCCTGATCTGCCTGGTCTCCTCCACCGGGTCCCTGGGCACCGCCGGCCAGATCAACTACGCCTCGACCAAGGCGGCGATGAGCGTCATGCCAAAGGTGATCACCGCCGAGTTTTTCCGCCGCAAGATCGCTGACCGCATCCGCTGCGTCGCCATCGCCCCCGGCTATGTCGGCACCGAAATGGTGAAGAACATGAACCAGAAGGCCCTGGACAAGATCCTTGCCGAAGTCCCCATCGGCCGCCTGATCGAACCGGAGGAGGTGGCCGTCCTCGCCTGCGATATCTACCGCAACGAGGCCCTGGCCGGCGAAACCTACTTCATCCACGGCGGCCTGCGTCTTGGCTCGCGGGGATAACGGCACCGGGCAACAGAGCGGGCGAAACCGATGATCCACCGTCTTCAGGTGGCGGCGGAGGAGGCGGGGGAGCGTCTCGACCGCTTCCTCGCCACTCGCCTTACTGCTCTGTCGCGCAACGAGGTGCGGGCGAGGGTCGATCTTGGCGCCGTCCATATCGACGGCCGGCGCAGCCGCAAATGCGGCCAGTCCCTCGTCGCCGGCCAGCGACTGGAGTTCCATGTCGATGACGGGCCGCTGGAACCCTACCGGATCAGTACCGCCGATGTCCTCTATCAAGACCGCCACCTCATCGCCCTGAACAAGCCGGCCGGAGTGGAGACCCAGCCCACCCTCGCCCGCTACCGCGGCACCCTCTACGAGGCCCTGCAACTCTGGCTGGGGCGGGATACCCGTTTCGGCCGCAAGCTTGAGATCGGCATGGTCCAGCGGCTTGACCGCGACACCAGCGGGGTGATCCTCTTTTCCATCCATCCCCGCGCCCACAAGGGGGTGAGCGAACAGATCCAGCAACGCCTGGCCGAAAAGAGCTACCTCGCCTTTCTCTCCGGCCACCTTGAGCCGGCGGAGGGAGAGTGGCGGAGCAGACTGGCCCGCGACCGTCGACAGAGCAGGGTGGTGACGGTGGCCGATGGCGGCCGGGAGGCCCTCAGCCGCTTCCGCCTCCGCCGCACCTACCAGGGGGCCTGCCTGGTTGAACTGACCCTGATCACCGGCCGGACCCACCAGATCCGGGCCCAGGCGGCCGCCGCCGGCCATCCGCTGCTCGGCGACCGCCGCTACGGCGGGCCGCAGACCCTGGCGGCGGTGGAACTGGCCCGCCACGCCCTCCACTCCCGCCGCCTCATACTCCACCACCCGGTCAGTGGCGAGCGGCTGGCGTTTGTCGCGCCGCTGCCGGCCGACCTGCTCGCCCTGCACCGCCAGCTGCCGCCGCTCCCATGAGTCGGTGGCCCCTTTTCCCCGGCCACCCCCCCCCTCCCACCGCCCCCGGAAAGGTAATCGTTCACCAGAGGGAGAGCAGCAGCAGGGCCAGACAACAGCAGCCGACCAGGGCGAGCGCCGCCCAGTCCCGAGTGCCGAGCGATGGCCAGTCTCTCTGCAGCTCCGCCCCGTAACAGCGGGCCTCCATGGCCGCCGTCAGCCGGTCGGCGGTGAGAAAGGTACGGCGGAGCAGGGGCAGGCCGAGAGCGGTGAGCCGCCGCAGCGGTCTCCTGCTCTCTTCGATGGCCCGGGCCCGCAGCGCCTCCTTCAACTCCGCCGCCTGGCTAAGGATCACCGGGATAAAGCGGACCAGCAGGCCGACCATGGTGGCCGCCTGGCGATGGGGGACCAGGGGGATCGGCCGGAGCAGCCACTCCACCGCCGCCCGGAGCGCCGCCGGCCGGCTGGTGACGGTGAGGAGCAGGCCGGCAAGGGCGACAAGCAGCAGCCGGCCGGCGCTGAGCAGCCCGACCTCCAGCCCCTGCCGGCTGGCCGGCAGCCAGGAAATGGGGAGGAGCGGCTCGCCGGCGGTGGTCAGAGCCTGGCTGCACACCACAATAGCCAGGAGGAGGAGATACCATCTGAGTGCCACCAGGGTGGAAAGCGGCGGCCAGCCGGCCCGGGCGAGCAGCAGCAGGAGTGCGCTGAGCGCCAGGGCCAGGGCGGCATGGCCCAGTTGCAGGGAGGTGAGGCTGACTGCGAGCAGAGCGGCCAGCTTCACCCGCACATCCAGGCGGTGCAGGGGGCTCGCTCCGGGCTGGAAGGAAAAGATCAGGCCAGCCACGAGGCCACCTCAAGGCCGAGGCGAATGGCCGTCGGCAGCCGGACACCGTGCGCCTCGACCTCCCCTGCGACCACCGCCGGCGGGCCATCGGCAACAACCCGCCCGCCGGCCATGAGCACCAGGCGGGTGGCGTGGGCCAGGACCTTCTCGATATCGTGGACGCTGACCACGATGGTGCTGCCGCCGGCATGGAGGGCGACGATATGGCTGAGGATATCCCGCACGCCGGCGTAGTCGAGGTTGGCAAAGGGCTCGTCGAGGACGATGACCGCCGGTTCCATGGCCAGCACCCCGGCAATGGCCAGCCGGCGCTTTTCCCCACCGGAGAGAAGATGCGGGCTGCGCTCGGCCATCCCGATCAGCCCGACCAGTTCCAGGGCGCGGGTGACGTTGGCCTCGACCTTCACCGCCGGCCAGTTGAGGTTTTCCGGACCGAAGGCGACATCATCGTACACCGTCTCCCCGACGATCTGGCTGTCGGCATCCTGGAACACCATGCCGACCAGCTGCCGGGCCCGGCGAAGGTCCTCGCCCACCGGCCGGCCGGCCAGCCGCACCTCGCCGCTGGTCGGGGTGAGCAGGCCGTTGAGGTGCTTGAGCAGGGTGCTCTTGCCGGCACCGTTGGCGCCGGCAAGGAGAACGAAGGCACCGGCCGGGATGCGCAGATCAATCTGGCTCAGGCTCTGCCGGCCATCCGGGTAGCGGTGGCTGAGGCCACTGATGGTGATGATATCTTCGCCCATCTGCTGGCTCAGCCGGCGCTTCGGCGCGGCGGTTGTGAGGGGGCGGTGGCCGGGCGGAGCAGCGGCCGGACACTTCTGACGATCAGCAAAGCGGCGACAATTTTCAGGGCATCGCCGGGCAGGAAGGGGAGCATCCCCACCGCCATCGCCTTGCCGAAATCGAGCCCCAGCATCCACTGGAGCCAGGGGACGCCGAGGGCATAGATCAGCAGGCTGCCGGCCACCATCGCCACCACCTCCAGCCAGGGGCGCCGGCCGGCCCGTTCGGCGATCAGCCCGGTGAGCCAGGCGGCGGCGAGAAAGCCGAAGAGGTAGCCGCCCCGCGGCCCGAAAAGATGGCCGAGACCACCGCCACCGCCGGCGAAGACCGGCAGACCGCAGGCACCGGCGAGCAGGTAGACGGCCACCGCGGCGCTGGCCCAGCGGCTGCCAAGGAGCAGGGCGGCCACCAGCACGAAGAGGTTCTGGAGAACGATGGGCACCGGGCCAATGGGGACCACCAGATAGCCGCCCACGGCGATCAGGGCGGCCATCAGCGAGGCGAGGACGAGGTTGCGCAGATCTGGCTGTTGGTTCATGTTCTTCTGGCGATTTTGGGGGAAAAGGGGCAGGCCGCTGCCGAACCGCAGGCGGGGCGGCGGCCAGCCGCTGCGATGGTACTGCCGGCGAAGGCGGCCGAGCGGGGGTGGTGGCGGACACGCATCACTGGTCGCTGCCGGTCAGGGGGGCATGCAGACAGTCGCCATAGAAGATGGTCTGCCGCCGGCCATCCGGCAACTCGAGAATCAGGCCGCCGGCCTCATCGAGGTCGACCGCCAGGCCGGTACAGTTCCCCCTGGCCGTGTTGATGGTCACCTGACGGCCGAGGGTGAGGGTGTTCGCCTTCCAGTCGGCGACCACCTCAGCAGCGGCAAAACGGGCCAGCCGCTCCTCCAGCCGATCGAGAAAAAAGGCGAGCACCGCCGACCGGTCAACCGCTCGACCGGTCAGCTGACAGACCGACACCGCCGGTTTGTCGGCCACCTCCGGCCGGTTGTTGAGGTTGAGGCCGACCCCGAGATTGATAAAACGGACCTGGTCCGCCTCGAACTCCACCTGGGCAAGAATGCCGGCGATCTTCGCCTCGCCGACGAGCACGTCGTTGGGCCATTTCACCCTAGCCTCGACAGCGCAGCAGGCGGCCAGGGTCTCGACCAGCACCAGGGCGACGGCAAAGGTGACCAGCGGTGCCTCGCGGGGGGAGAGGGGCGGCCGCAGGACCAGCGAGCAATAGAGGCCGCCGTCGGCCGACTGCCAGTGGCGGGCCAGCCGGCCACGCCCCTGGAACTGGCGGTCGGCCACCACTACGGTAAAGGGGGGGCAGCCGGCGCGGGCCAGTTCGCCGGCCCGGTCCATGGTCGAGGCCAGTTCCGGATGGTACTCGATCTGTCCCGCCCGCCGGCCGAAGCGCCAGGGGAAGGGGGTGTCGGGGAGGCTGCGCAGGCGGTAGCCCTTGGTGGTGGATTCGATGTCGATGCCGCAGGTACGCAAGCGGCCGATCTGTTTCCACACCGCCACCCGCGAAACCCCCAGCCGGCGGCTGATCTCCTCACCGGAGAGGGGGGTGCTGTTTTCGGCAAGCATTGCCATGATCGCCTGTTTCATCGTCTCCATCCAGATCGCCGGCAGTGGCGGCAGATTCGTAAACCCGCTTCAGCAACATGGTTAACCCGTTAACCATGGGCGCGGGCTGCTGTCAAGTGTGAAGCGCCGACCTGGGGGCGGACGGCAGAAAAATCGTCGCCTGCGGGGGGCTGCTGGCGTATAGTGGCATGGTGGACCACCCCTTAGGATGCAGCAGGGTGCGGGGTATGTCCCACACCAGCCACTCGTGGAGGCCCATGGCCTTCCTGTCCTGGTGGGCAGACGCCCCATGCCATGGCCCGCATCTCCCACCGCCTGCGACAGATGGGGCACCACCCGTAACAACTTGCAGAAGGAGACGACGATGCCAACCATCCGTGCCATAGCCGCCATCAGCCGCAGTGTTCCCACCCTTGAGGGGGCGGGAGTCCACCTCCGCAGGGCTTTTGGGTTTGCCACCCCTGAGCGGTTCGACCCCTTTCTGCTCCTCGACGATTTCCGTTCCGACACCCCGGCCCACTACGCCGCCGGCTTCCCCTGGCACCCCCACCGGGGGATCGAGACCATCACCTATCTGCTCAAGGGGGAAGTGGCCCACGGCGACAGCCTCGGCAACCACGGCACGATAACCGCCGGTGCGGTGCAGTGGATGACCGCCGGCAGCGGCATCATCCATCAGGAGATGCCGAAGGGCGACGATGGGGGGGCAATGCACGGCTTCCAGCTCTGGCTCAACCTGCCGGCGGCGGAGAAGATGAGCCAGCCACGCTACCGGGGTATCACCGCCGCCGACATCCCCCGCCTGGCCCTGCCGGGTGGCGGCACTCTCGGGATCATCTGCGGCCGGGTGGCAGACTGCCAGGGGCCGGTTACCGGCATCAGTACCGATCCGACCTACCTGGATATCAGCCTGCCACCTGACGGCCGCCTCCACCAGCCGACCCCCTCCGGCCACACCGCCTTTGCCTACGTGATCGCCGGGGCGGCCCGCTTTGCCCCGGAAGAGGCCAAGGAGTGCCTCGACACCACCCTGGTCCTCTTTTCCGAGGGTGAGGGGATCGAGGTGGTGGCCGGGCGGAGCGGGGTCCGCTTCCTCTTCTGCACTGGCCGGCCTCTGGCGGAACCGGTGGCCTGGCAGGGGCCCATCGTGATGAACAGCCAGGCCGAACTGAACGAGGCCTTTGCCGAATACCGCAAAGGCACCTTCCTCAAACACCCCCGGCCGGCCGGTATCTGAACCGGTGCGAAATTGGACGATGACCGGCCGTTGAAACGACGTAAAGCCGGCATCTCGCCACTGGGCGGGAGGGCCGGCTTCGCGTCCGCTCCGCGGGCTGGGCTTGAGGTGGAGTTACTGGCTATAAACGCAGTCGCCGGCTTTCTTCCCATTGCCGGTACCATCGCCCGGGCCGTTACCACCATTCCCGGTGCCATCGCCCGGGCCATGTCCGCCACCACCCCGGCCGGCCAGCACCGGATTGGCCAGCACCATGACGATGCTCAGGGTGAGGATGATCTTTCCGATTAACTTCAATATCTGCATTGTCTCTTCTCCATCTGCTGTGGCCCCGGTCCGGCCACCGGCCAACCCGGTGGCAAGCGTGGCGAACCTGGACGGCATTTTCTCATACAACGCGGCAGCAAAGAGAAGGTTACACCCTTTTTTTTGTAACCACCGTCGGCGGCAAACGTTATAGCTTTGAGAATGGATGTTTTTCAGCAGTTCTATGATGAGAACCGGGAGAGGCTTTTCGGCTATCTGCTCCGCAAATGCGGCGACCGGCAGCTGGCCGCCGACCTTGCCCAGGAGAGCTTTACCCGCTGCCTGGAACGTCCCGGCCCGGCCAGCTCGCCGCTGCTCTACACCATCGCCCGAAACCTCTTTTACGACCATTGTCGCCAGGGCCGGCGCGACCGGCAGATGGCCGAACCGGAGAGGGAGGCGGTGGCCAACGAGGAGGAGATCGCCATCGCCCGTGAGGAGTCTCAGAAGATGTTCGCCGCCCTCCGGCGCCTGGGCGATGACGACCGGGACCTTCTCGCCCTGGTGGCCGGCAGTGGCCTGAGCTACCGGGAAATCGCCGAAATCCGCGGCTGCAGCCCGGCCAATGTCAAGGTGAAGGTCCACCGGGCACGGCAGAAACTGCAGCAGTTCTATCAGGAGAAAGAGCATGGATGACCTCCTTATCTCGCAGTTCATCGACGACGAACTGGATCTCGACGAGAAGATCGCCTTTGTCGAAGCAACCCGCCGCAGCCACCCTTTTGCCGAGGAGACCCTATCCCTGCTGAGCCAGGAGAGGCTCCTCCGCGAGCAGCCACCCTCAACCCTGCCGGCCTCCTTCCCCCTGCCCGCACCCGCCCATGTCGATCGGGGCGACCGGAGCGACTGGCAAGAGGCTGCCCCTATTGCCAGACCGGCAAACAAGGTGGTCGACCGGGGCCGGTGGTTCACCACCTGTTGGCCGCCCCTGAGCGGTTTTGCCGCCGCCCTGCTCCTGGTCGGCCTGCTCTTTTTGCTCCAGCCGGACCAGCCTTTGCCACCCACTCGGCACGAGCACCGTTTCGTTCTCTATCAGCCAGGGGCACAAGAGGCCAAGCTGGCCGGCTCGTTCACCGACTGGCGGCCACTGCCGATGGAACGGGTCGGCGACAGCAGCTACTGGACCCTGACCGTACCGCTCCCCGCCGGCGAACACCGCTACAGCTTTCTGGTCGAGGGGGACAGCCGAATCGCCGACCCCACTGTGGTGCTGCGCGAGCAGGACGACTTTGGCGGGGAAAATTCACTCCTGGTACTGGGCGATGCGCCGCTCTCTTAGCCTCCTCCTCCTTTTCTGCCTGGCTGGCTGTGCCGCCTCGCCCACCATCAGCCGGCAGGACGGACACCTCGACTTCCGGCTCCACCTGCCGGAGGCCGGCGAGGTGCTCTTTGCCTCCTCACGTAACAGCTACCAACCGCAGCCGCTCCACCGCGACCGCCAGGGCCGCTGGATCACCAGGATTCCCGCCGAGCGCGAATTCCACTACTTTTTTCTCGTTGACGGCAAACTCTATCTTCCCGACTGCCGGTACCGCCAGCACGATGATTTCGGCACCGCCACCTGTATCCATCAGCCATGACTACGCCGCGTCCAACTACCACTCGTTGCCGAGCAGCCCAGCTGCTGGCCACCCTGCCGCTTCTGCCCCCACTGCTTTTCGTCCTCCTGTTGGCGAGCCCCCTTGCCGCCGCCGAAGAGCCCCCGGCCCTGCCGGTCGCCCTCGAGGTTGCCGAGCGGCAGATGGTCCGCAGCGGCCTCGCCCCGGCGGCCGCCCGGACTACGCTCCAGGCGATGCAGGCGGCCGGCTTCAACCAGGAACAGATGGCGCGGCTGGCCGAACAGCTGGCCGTCGCCGACCAGCACCAGCTCACCGGCCCGGCCATCCGTGACAAGATCCATGAGGGGATCGCCAAGGGGGTGCCGCCGGCTGTCATTGTCGCCGCCACCGACAAGGTCCGGCAGCGCTATGCCGAGGCCGGCAGACTGGCCGGCCAGTTACGCGGGGTGGCCGACCGGCAGCTCACCGCCACCTATGCCGACTGCCTCGCCGCCGGCCTGAGCCTTGCCGACGCCGACACCCTCACCACCGCTCTGCGGGCGAGAGACCAGGCCACATCCAGTACCGACAGGCCGAATCTCAACCTTGAAACCCTGCTCGCCGCCCGGGAGATGGTCCGCCGGCAGGTGCGTTCCACCACCACCGTGGAGGTGCTCGGTAACGCCCTCGCCCGAGGGTACGACGGGAGCGGCATGCGCGCCCTGCGCGACAACCTCGGCCGACGGAGTGGCGACCCGGAAAGCGGTGCCAGGGCACTGGCGGCGGCTTTCTCCCGGGGGGATGATAATAATGCCCATTTGGGGCCGGGCAGTCGAAGCGGTGCAAACGACACACCGTCCGGATCAGGTCCGGGCAGCGGGGCCGCCGATGGCAGCGGTAACGACGGGGCGGCAGGAGGCAGTGGCCCAGGAGGGGGCGGCGGCGCCGGTGGTGGCGGTGGCGGTGGCGGGGGTAATGGCGGCGGTGGCGGCGGTGGCGGCGGTGGCGGGGGTAATGGTGGTGGTGGTGGCGGCCGGAGATGAGCGGCAGGTAAGCGGCAAGTGGGCGGCAATAACCGCATTGCCCGGTTGATGGCCTTTCGGCCGGGCCGCCTATTTTTTGCCCATTTCCCTTTTTAATTTAGCCTCGATATCGGCAAAGAGGTCCTGTTTCTTTTTCGCCAGTTCGGCCTGGATTGCCGCCGCCTTCCGGTCGACATCACTCTTCTGCGCTTGAAAACGCTCGAGTTCGCGGGCCAGCTGGTTTTCCTGGGAGACCTTTTTCGGCAGTTTTTCGATGGTAAGGTGATTGGCCACAGTCAGCCGCAGGCTGAAGGGGTCGCTGAGAATGTTGACGATGCCCTCCTTTTCCAGATGGCGGCATATGGTGGTGCCCAGTTCCACCGAGACACCCACCAGGGCGCAGACATCTTCCAGGGCCGGCGCTCCGCCTTCCTTGTGCTGGAGGATTCTGATCGCCGCCACATAGAGATGTGCTTCCGTATATTGATCCATGGTCATCTCCTTTGCCGTGGGTCTTGCCGAACATGCCTGCCCCTGCGTGCTCCAGAAATACCCCCAATCTCATCTGAAATCAAGAGGCAGCTACTCTTCGCTCAGACCGAATCAACTATCAATGATTACTTGGTCCGACCGTTTTCTGAAAGAAGTTGGTCGTGCCGTCATGACCCCGGCCACCACTCCGCCGAAGATGGCGGTAATTACCCCCATGGCGACGAAGGTGGTCCTCAGGCCCAGGACGATGGCGAATTAAATACTGCCATAGCGGTATTTACCTGGCGCTCTGGCACCCTTCCTCTTTAATACCGTTATAGCAGTATTTTATATTGACATCCGCCTTTCGGTAAAATAATACTGTTTCAGCAGTATTTAATTATTGGTCACGGAGAAGCTATGGTCAAAAGAGTAAAACCATTATCCACGCCGGTTCAGGAAGGACCATTGGATGCAAGACAACTGGGGGCTTTCGTTCGAGCCAGGCGGACCCAGGCCGGCATGGGTATTCACGAGACAGCCGCTTTCTGTGGGGTGGCGGTGGATACCTTGACCAAGATCGAGAAGGCCTTGGGCGATGTGCAGCTTTCCAGTGTTTTAAAGGTCTGCGGGATGTTGGGGATAGTTTTGAAAGTTGAACCGTGGGATGGGCAATGAGCGAACACCTTGCCGTGTATTGCGGCCAACAGCGTTTAGGGGCAATAACCCTCGACGGTCCCAACGATCGATATGGTCTGGCGTATGCTCCGGAATGGCAAGTAAAGTCAGGTTTTTCGATTTCACCGCATCTGCCGCCTGGAGCGTGTAAGTCGGAGCCGGTGAAGAGGTTCTTGGCCAACCTGTTGCCGGAGGGGAAATGGCTGGAAGAGTTGTCGGTTGATCTCCAGATATCAAAGAGCAACATTTTTGGGCTGATTGCCGCCATTGGTATCGAAACCACCGGTGCGTTGACTTTCCGTCATGATGGCGGCAGGGAGGAAAAAATCCCCACCTCTTTCCGACCGGTCGGCAGCGAGGAGTTGCGAGACAGACTGGCCATACGCCAACAACGCTCCATCGCGACCTGGGACGGTACGCCAAGACTGTCGGTGGCCGGTGTCCAAGACAAATTACCGATACTCATCAGACCCGACGGAGAAATGGGATTCGGTGAGGGAGACCTGGCGTCAACCCATATCCTCAAGTTTGGGACAAAGGCCGGCATGCACATGGTGGTCAACGAGTTTATCTGCATGGAACTTGCCCGCTTGGCAAAACTGCCGGTGGCTCCGGTATCTCTGGCAAGGTATGGTGAGCCGGTCCTGGTCGTTGAAAGATTTGATCGGCAGTGGTCCGGGGCGCGGGTGGAGCGGCTGCACCTGATCGATGGGTGCCAGATGCTCGATTTGCCGCCGACCTACAAATACGAACGCCCATTCGGGAAATCCGGTGAAGGAGCGAAAATCAGGACCGGAGCCTCTCTTCCTGCCCTCTTTGCCGCATGCAGGCTGTGCCGGATTCCGGCACTGGCGATCCGTGACCTGTTACAATGGGTTCTCTTTCAGTTGTTGATCGGGAACAGCGATGCCCATGGCAAAAATATCTCATTTCATGTGGGCCCAAATGGGATTGACGTCGCGCCGGCCTATGATCTGGTGAACGTTGCGATATACGGCGACCAATACGACCGAGACCTGGCGATGGCGGTTGGTGACACTTTTGCGTTTGACGCCATCCATGCTTACCAACTGGCCGAGATGTGCGATGAATGTGGCTTGCCCCAGAGGCAGGTGGCAACAGCTCTGCAGGCTCTGGGCAGTTCGCTGGTCAAAGCCGTCGATACTCTTGAACTGTCAGGCCTCTTGACCAGCGAGGAGCAAGGGTTTGGCCAGCATCTCCTGGGTACGATAAAAACCCATTGTCAGCGGTTTTTGGCAAGTGCAAAAGAACTGCCCGGCATCAAGGTATAAGGCCGCCTTGAAAAATTGGTATTTCCGTTCAAAATCAAGGCAAAATAATTCCTCAGTCCGGCCCCGGGCTGTACCGCCACCCGCAATCATTATGGTAAACCATCAGCTTGCTCATGCCGCCATCGACGGTGATTGTCTGGCCAGTGATAAAGCCGCTTTTCGGGTCGCAGAGAAACATAACGGCGTGGACGATGTCGGATACGCTACCCACCCGCCCCACCGGATGTTGACGCATATCCGCATCATCGCCTGCCGCACCGCTGGTATCGATCCAACCGGGGGCAATGGCGTTCACCCGCACCCGGCCGGCGAGGCTGATGGCCAGGGCATGGGTCAGCGCCGTAAGGCCGCCTTTGGCGGCAGTATAGCTTTCGGTATTGGCTTGACTCATCAGCTGTCGGGTCGAGGAAATATTGACAATGCTTGCCGAGGGGGTGAAGTGGTCGAGGAAGAGCCGGCAGAGGGTAAAGGGGGCGGTGACACCCACCCGCAGCACGTAGTTGAAATCGTCATGGGTGCAGCTCTGGAGGCCACCCCGGGAGAGGCAGGCGTTGTTGACCAGATAGTCGATCCTGCCGTGCAGGCCGATTACCTTGGCGGCAAAATCGCCAAGGACCTGTTCCTCGGCGATATCGCCGACAAAAAAGCCGTTTTCGAGCAGATCGATGGTGCAGACGGCAACACCCTGCCGGGCAAAGTCGTCACAGATCGCCTTGCCTATTCCCCGCGCGCCGCCGGTGACCACGGCAACCTTTCCCCTGTCCATACCCTGCGCCCCCCTTTTTCTCCGGGTTGTACCCATTGAACGGCATTTTTTTCATCTCCGACTGCACTCTACTTGCCAGCGCACCACTTTCCCACTATAAACAGGATAGCGTCCTGGCGTGCCGGGTCGGACCGAGCCAAAAAACTATAATTACATGATAAATTGTAAAATAGAGGGTTTATTTTGGCCTTAAAAAGTCATTTCGGCACTCGAAACCGGCCATGTAAGGGGTCAAGAATTAGCCGCACTGTCCGGCGTGCAGGCAATCCTTAGAACCGCCATTTTGGCCCTGAAAATGGTCTTTTAAGAGCCGAAATCAACCAGTTTCTAGCAAGTAATCATGGAAATAGAACACGTTAACTCGGTCCGACCCGAGCCACGTTGTCGACCGGTGCTGATCGGCAGCCTGCCCTTGACCGACCACCGCCAGGCGATGGCGCTGATTCTCCGTCACTGCCCGGAGATCCCCCTCTGGCCGCAGTTGCCGCAGCTGCCCCGGGAGGGGATGCTGCGGCAGTTTCTCGATGGTTTCCCAGGCCTTCGGGACGAGGGCGGGCGGTTCTGGCTGGCCGGTGACGATGAGGGGTTCACCGCCGACATGGCCGGCTTTTACGAAGAGTACCTGGCGGTGGTTGACGAACCGGGCCGGCTGGCCGAGTCACGTTTTGCCCTCGGCCCAGCGACGGCGCCAGGATTTTTCGCCATGGGCGAGGCCCTGGCCGGTGTCGACCCTCGCCCCTGGAGTGTCAAGGGGCAGCTCACCGGGCCGATCACCGCCGGCCTTGGCCTGAAAGACCGGCAGGGACAGGCGGTGCTCTACGACGACAACCTCCTCGATATCCTGGTGAAGCTGCTCGCCCTGAAGGGCCGCTGGCAGGCGGAGCAGTTGCGGCGGATCGACACCGAGGTCCCGCCGCTCGTCTTCATCGACGAGCCGGGGATGGTCGCCTTCGGCGCCGGCGGCTTTGCCGCGGTATCGGCGGCAATGGTCAGCGAGGCGGTGGGGGCGGTGATCTCGGCCATCCACCAGGCGGGCGCCCTGGCCGGCATCCACATCTGCGCCAACGGCGAATGGGGCCCGGCCCTCACCTCGGCCGCCGACATCATCAGCTTCGACGCCTACAGCTACTTTGCCAACTTCAGCCTCTACCGGCAGGAACTGGATAACTTTCTCGCCCGGGGCGGCATCCTCGCCTGGGGGATCGTCCCCACCGGCGACCGGCAGGCAATCGCCCGCGAGACCCCGGCAAGCCTCTTTGCCCGCTGGCAGGAGCAGGTGGCCTCGCTGAGCGGTTGCCCCCTTTCCCGTCGGCAGTTGCTCTGCCAGACCCTGATCGCCCCGGCCTGCGGCACCGGTTCGCTGCCCGTAGAGCTGGCGACCCGGGTCCTGCAGCTGACCGCTGCCCTGTCTCAACTGGCCCGACACGAACTGGAACAGACCGCACCCTGACCGCAACCACACGGAGAAAAACCGATGAACAGCACTGCCAACGATACCCTCATCCCCCGCACCGCCTCCGCCTACGCCTACCCCCTGCTGATAAAGAACCTCTTCCTCGCCCCGGTGGTCGACAACCCGGAGCAGGAGATTGTCTACCGCGACCTCTTCCGCTTTAGCTATCGCGACTTCCAGGTACGGGTCCACCGTCTGGCCGGAGCCCTCACCAGCCTGGGGGTGCGGGCCGGCGATACCGTGGCGGTGCTCGACTGGGACAGCCACCGCTACCTGGAGTGTTTCTACGCCGTGCCGATGCTGGGGGCGGTCCTCCATACCGTGAACGTCCGTCTCTCCCCGGAGCAGATCATCTACACCATCAACCACGCCGAGGATGACTACCTGCTGGTCAACAGCGAGTTTCTGCCGATCATCGAACAGATTCGCGGCCGCCTCGACACGGTGCGGGACTATGTCCTCCTCACCGACGAGGCCGAACCACCCACCAGCAGCATCCCCTTTGCCGGCGAGTACGAGGCACTCCTCGCCGCCGCCGCCGAGACCTTCCCGTTCGCCGACTTCGACGAGAACACCCGCGCCACCACCTTCTACACCACCGGCACTACCGGCCTGCCGAAGGGGGTCTACTTCAGCCACCGCCAGCTGGTCCTCCACACCCTGGCCTCCATCGCCGCCCTGGCCACCGCCCCGGAGCAAGGAAGCTTCCACCGCCGCGACGTCTACATGCCGATCACCCCGATGTTCCATGTCCACGCCTGGGGCTTTCCCTATATCGCCACCGCCGTCGGGGTCAAACAGGTCTACCCGGGCAAGTACATCCCGGCCAGCCTGCTCCAGCTGATCGAACGGGAGGGGGTGACCTTTTCCCACTGCGTGCCGACCATCATGCACATGCTGATGGCCAGCCCGGAATTTGCCCGCACCGACCTCAAAGGCTGGAAGGTGGTGATCGGCGGCGCAGCACTGCCGAAAAAGATCTGCCAGGCGGCCAGAGCCCGAGGAATCGACATCTTCTCCGGCTATGGGATGTCGGAAACCTGCCCGATCCTCACCCTTGCCCAGATCGACGATACCGCCGCCGATAACGAGATTGAACTGCGCTGCAGAACCGGCCGGCCTCTCCCTTTAGTCCAGTTGCAGGTGGTGGATGAAGAGATGCGCGAGCAGCCATGGGACGGCGCCAGCGTCGGTGAGATTGTCGTCCGCGCCCCCTGGCTGACCCAGGGCTACTGGAAGGACAGCCGCAACTCGGAGCAGCTCTGGCGTAACGGGGTTCTCCACACCGGTGATGTCGCCTACCGCACGACGGACGGCTACCTGAGCATCACTGACCGAATGAAGGATATCATCAAGGTGGGCGGTGAATGGCTCTCCTCCCTCGAACTGGAGGATATCCTCAGCCTCCACCCGCTGGTGGCGGAGGTGGCGGTGATCGGCATGGCGGACGACAAATGGGGAGAACGCCCGCTGGCCCTGATCGTTGTCCCGGAAGGGGCCGAACCACCCACCGAGAAAGAACTGGTCCGGCACGTTCGGGCCTATATCGACAAGGGACTGGTGAGCAAGCTGGCCCTCCTGGTGGAGGTGCGGCAGGTAGAGGCCATCGACAAGACCAGCGTCGGCAAAATCAACAAAAGGGTGCTGCGGGAAAAGTTCCTGCCCTGATCCCCCTTCCTGCCGGGTCCAACCACCCGTGCCCAGAAGGCAGGGTGGTTGGCTGGCTCGGTGGCAGAGTGGCAGGGTGAACGATAGCGAGCGCTTCCCCTGTCCCCCTCCGCAGGGGCGGAGGAGGGTGCGTCGCCACCCGGGTGGCTACTCGACCAGGGTAAAAATCTTTTTCAGGGCACCGCAAACCGGGCACTTCTCCGGCGGTGCGCCCAACTCGATATAGCCGCAGACCGGGCAGAGGTAGAACTCGCTCGCCTTCATATCAACCCCTTGCCGTACCGCATCCAGAGCCTGCTGGTAGATCCGGGCATGGACCTCTTCGGCGTCGACGGCAAACTTGAACATGGTCTTGGCCTTGTGGCCGTCGGCCTGGGCCAGAGCGACCATGGGCGGGTACATCTCGGTGAACTCGTGGGTCTCGCCGGCGATCGCCGCCTCGAGGTTCTCGGCGGTGGAGGCGATCATCTCCAGGGCCTTGAGGTGCCCCTCGGCATGGATCCGCTCGGCCTCGGCGGTGGTGCGAAACAGTCTGGCGATATTGGCGAAACCATCCTTCTCCGCCCGCTTGGCAAAGGCGCGGTATTTCTGGTTGGCCTGGCTCTCGCCGGCGAAGGCTTCCTGCAGATTTTCGGTGGTACTGGCCATGTTCTCCTCCTGGTTAAGATGTCCTGAAATTGCGGCCCGGGCAGGGGATTCCTTCCCCCTCTCCAACGCCCACTGTGCTCAACCTCTTTCCGGCCGTCAAGGTTTATATCACCTTCCCAACCACCATTTTTTCTTGACGCAATCGGACATATCACCGACAATGTGTCATACTGCTGGAAACTCCGGACGGGCAGGGAACAGTTATGGGCTACCGATAAGGGCAAACCCGAAGTAATTCGGGGACGCAAAACCACGGGTCCCTCCGGGACGGCCGGGCCACCGAAGAGAGGATTTGCCGCCGATGATTCGCCTGTTGCCCGTTTTCCTGCTGCTGGCACTGATGGCCAGCCTCCCACCTCCTGCCCAGGCGAGAGAGGCTGCCAAGGAGTTGACCGCCGTCACCCTGCGGCACTGGCCGCCACAATACCTGACCAATGAAAAGACCGGCAGGCCCGCTGGCTTTGCCATCGAGGTGATGGAAAAGATCGCCGCCCTCAGCGGTCTGAAAATCCGCTACCTGGTCTGCGAGAACTGGCCGGAGGCCATAGCCGCACTGCAGGAGGGGCGAGCCGACCTCTCCCCGAACCTGGGGATCACCCCCGACCGCCTGGACACCTTCGATTTCACCACCTCCTATCAAACCTTCAGAATCCGCACCTTTGTCCGCGAAGACAGTGTCAACATCCGCAATACTGCCGACCTGGCCGGGCGCAAGGTCGGGGTGGTACGGAAAAACCGCGGCCTTCAGCTGATGGAGGAGGTAGGCGGCAGCCAACTGCAGGTTTTCGACTCCCAGGAGCAACTCTTCCTCGCCCTGCTGGCCGGTAATATCGAGGCCCTGGTCTACCCCGACCAGCCAATGGAGGAAATGGCCCGGGAGGCCGGCCTGGACAACAAAATCAAGGCCATTGGCGCCCCTTTTGAAGAAGTAAAACGGGCCATTGCGGTGAGAAAGGGGGAGGCCGCCCTGCTGGCCACTCTCGATACGGCTGTCAAGAGCTTCATCGAGAGCAGTGACTATCAGGACATCTACCGGAAATGGTATGGCCAGCCAAACCCCTACTGGACCGACGTCCGGGTACTCATGGCAGCCGGGGCTGCGCTCGGGGCAACCGTCGTGCTCATGCTCCTCTGGCACTATCTCTCCGTGCTGAAATTGAACAGAAGGCTTGCCGAGACCGAAAAACGATTCCGGGAAATTGTCGAGCATGCCGATGCCGGTTACTTTTTTCTCGACACCGCCGGCATAATCCGGCAGGTGAACCAGGCCTGGCTGTCGATCCATGGCTACGACTCGGCGGCAGAGGTGGTGGGGCAACACTTTGCCATCACCCAGGTTGATGCCGACCTGTCGCAGGCAGAAAAGAATGTCCAGGAGATGCTGGCCGGCAAAATATTTTTCGCCAACGAGTTCAGCCGCCGTTGTCGGGACGGGACGGTCGGCTACCACAGCTTCTCCGCCCACCCGGTGCTGCGGAACGGGCGGGTAATCGGTATCGAAGGCTTCATCATCGACGCCAACGAGCGCCACAGGGCGGCAGAGGCGCTGCGCGAGAGTGAGGAAAAACACCGTTTTCTCTTCGAGAATGCCGCCGATCCGATCTGCGTCCTCGCCCCGGACGGGGCGATCCTGGCGGTCAACGAGATGGTCAGTACCCTCCTTGGCTACGGCCGGGAGGAGTTGTTGCAGATCTCCTGGCACAATCTGCTCGGTGTCGAGGAAAAACCCGGCGAGCAGGCCCGTATCGTTCAACTGCTGGACAAAGGCCTGCTCGATTTTACCACCCTCTGCCGACACCGGGATGGAAAAGCAATCCCGATCGAAGTCCACGCCCGCCGCATTGACTGGGAAGGGTGGACAGCCATGATGTGTGTCTGCCGTGACATCACCTGGCGCAAGAACAGAGAAGAACGGGCGATTCGGGCCCAGAAGGTGGAAAGCCTCTCACGGATGGCCGGGGCCATAGCCCACCATTTCAACAACCAGCTCACCGTGGTGATGGGCAATCTCGAACTGGCCCTGGACGAGCTGCCGCAGGAGGCAGGAGAGGTCCCCTTCCTCAACGCGGCAATGCAGGCGGCACGAAAATCGTCGGAACTGAGCGGTCTGATGCTCACCTACATCGGCCAGGGGGGCGGCAAGAGCGAGGCGGTCAGTCTGGCTGACATCTGCCAGCAGAATCTGCCCCTCCTGCGCGATACCCTCCCCGGTGGAATCAGCCTTGACTGTTCCGTAAGCGACCAGGAATCGCTGGTCCTCGCCAATCCCGGACAGCTGCGCATCATCCTCGACCACCTGATCACCAACGCCGTCGAAGCGATCGGTAAGAACTCCGGACAGGTTTCTCTGTCTCTGGAAACTCTCACCGCCGAGGCCCTCCCCGCCGGCTTCATCGTCCCCTCCGAGTGGCAGGTGACGGCAGGCGAGTATGTCTGCCTGAGCGTGCAGGACAACGGCTGCGGCATCCCGGAAGAGGTACTGGGAAAGATCTTCGACCCCTTCTTCAGCACCAAGTTCACCGGCCGGGGGCTGGGCCTGTCAGTGGTGCTGGGGCTGGTCAAGACCTGGGGCGGAGCAATCAATGTCCACAGCCGCCCCGGTGAGGGAAGCGATTTCCGACTCATCTTTCCGCTGAGCGGGAAAAGGGCCACTGCCGAGGCTGAACCGGTTCCGCCCCTCTCTCTGGACGACAGACGAAAAGTGGTGCTGCTGGCCGATGATGACCAACGCTTGCGACAGATGGGCGAGAAAATGCTCGAACGGCTCGGCTTCGCCTGCCTGTTGGCCAACGACGGCCGGGAGGCGGTGGAGCTTTTCCGCCAGCACCAGGAGAGAATCTGCTGCGTGGTCACCGACCTGACCATGCCGAATATGGACGGCTGGGAAACCATTGCCGCCCTGCGCCAACTCCAGCCAGGTTTGCCGGTGGTCCTGGCCAGTGGCTATGACGAGTTTCTCGCCATGAGCCGGGATAAGGCCGAGCAGCCCCAGGCCTTCCTGCACAAACCCTTCTCCAAGTTTGAACTGCAAAACGCCCTCAGCCGGGCGATGCGGCCGGAAGGGATCGTCTGAAGGTGGGAGCAGTTCCCAGGCTACGATTCTGGGTTCAGGGGGTAAGCTCGAGGGTGCCGGTGGCCACTTCGGCATCGATCTCCTTGAGGGCCCGGCGCATTTGCTTGAGGGCCTGGCTGGTCCGGTTTTCGTTTTCAACGAGGGCCAGGCGCAGATAGCCATCCCCCTCGATGCCGAAGCCGGCCCCCGGCGCCAGGGCCACATTGGCCCGGTTCATCATCTCGACGGCAAAACGTACCGAGCCCATGCGGTTGTAAGGCTCGGGGATCTTCACCCAGAGAAACATCCCGGCCTTCGGGGTCTCCACCTCCCAGCCCATTTTCCGCAAACCGTCACAGAGAAGGTCACGGCGACGCTGGTATACCTCCACCTGTTCACCGATGGTGTCGTCACAGTCACGCATGGCAACAATTCCCGCCACCTGGATGGCGGAAAAAATCCCGTAGTCGTAGTAACCCTTGATTTTGGCCAGGCCACCGATCATCGCCGTATTGCCGACACAGTAGCCGAGGCGCCAGCCGGCCATGTTGTAGGATTTCGAGAACGAACAGAACTCCACCCCCACCTCGGTCGCCCCGGGGGCCTCGAGAAAACTGGGGGCAACGTAGCCGTCATAGGTGATCCGGGAGTAGGCGAAATCGTTGATCACCATGAACCGGTAGCGGCGGGCCAGCCTGACCACTTCGGCGAAGAACTCCCTTGAGGCCAGGGTTCCGGTGGGGTTGTGGGGGAAATTGAGCATCAGCAGTTTCGGGGGGGGATAGAGCGAGCGGCACATCCCGTCGATCTGGGCGAGAAAGGTCTCTTCGCTGCCGAGCGGGATGCGCAGCACATTGGCACCGGCAATCACCGCCGCGTAGACATGGATCGGAAAGGCCGGGGCCGGGGTGAGCACCGTGTCGCCGGGACCTAGCAAGGCCAGACAGAGGTGCGATATCCCCTCCTTCGAGCCGATGGTGCAGATCACATCCTCCTCACCGGTGAGGCTAACCCGGTACTGGCGGTCGTAGTAGAGGGCGATTTCCCGCTTCAGGTTCTTCATCCCCCCGGCGACCGGATAGCGATGGATCTTCGGGTCGCTGGCCACCTCACAGAGCTTTTCGGTGACCGCCCCCGGCGTGGGATCGGTGGGGTTGCCCATACCGAGGTCGATGACATCGTCGCCCCGCCAGCGCTTCTCCATCTTCATCTTGTTGATCATGCCGAACAGATAGGGCGGCAACTGGTTCATCCGTTCGGCAAAACGAACGGTAAAAGGTTGTTCCATGGACTCCCCCGCTGGCTGCTGCTTCTCGTTTTCCGTGGCGACCGGCCATGAGGGCCGACCACGATAGGCTCAGTTGGTACCGCTCTGTTATTATCGCAAGCGCAAAAATGTTGCCATGGAATAGTGGGCCGGCTGGGAAAAACGACAGGGTTTATCGGGCCGGCCCACTTCTGTTCAAGCCTTAGGGCATTTTCCACAGCGTTTGTCGGGATTATTTTTCCCCTTGCCACAACATTTGTCCTTTTTCTTTTTAGCCATGGTTGCTCCTTCAAAAGAGTTGTCGCCATCACCTCGGCCGTCCTGGTAGAAGTATTATAGGCAGCCGCCGGACAGGCAGGAAGGAAGTCGGTGGTCGTCACAACCGGCGCGCGTCTGGGATGCGGCCAACTGTTGCTTGACACCTGTAAGACATTTTCTCCCTCTGGTCCAGCCGGTTGCGGCAAGAGCCGATCGCCGTTGACGAACAGCGGGCGGTTGGGGTAAGTACAGGCTTGCATGCTGTAAAAATGATCGGAACCCGCGAAACCATGCCGAAACCCTTTACCTTCCATTTTGCCTGGGATGACCCGCCTGGGGAAGATGCCGGGGCAGCAACGGTTCCGGAGCTGGTCAGTGAGGGAGAAACCCTGGTCAGCGCCACCGGCGAAGGTGGTGCAACCACCATGCTCACCGCCGGCAGCCACTGCCGACTGCTCGCCGATGGCAGCGCCCTTGTCGCCGAGACAACCGGTTACCCCTTTGCTACGGCACACCAGAAGAAGGGGGTCTGGACGGTTGCGGTGGAGATTCTCCCCCTGCTGGAAATCGACCGCCAGGGCATGCTCGCCTGCCTCAACCTCTACCCGCCGTGCGGCAACCACCCCCCCCTCTCCCTGGAAGAGCTGAACCACCTCATTGCCGCCGAGGGGGTCCGTTACGGCCTCGACCAGACCGTTCTCACCGAAGTCCTGGCAACGGTGGCGGCGCGACGGCAACCGCTGACCGCCCAGCCCATCGCCCGTGGGATCCTGCCAATGGCCGGCCGCAACGCCCATCTGCGCTTCGAGTTAGAGGTTGCCCCCCTTCCCGGCCGGTTACTGCGTGACGGCAGCATCGATTTCCACGAGCGAAACATCTTCATCGGTGTCGATCAGGGCGAACTGATCGCCACCAGGGTGGCGGCAACCGCCGGCACCCCGGGTATGGACATATTCGGCCGGGCGATCAGCCAGAAGAGTGGCGAGGATATCGCTCTCAAACTGGCCGGTGATATCGATTTCGACCCGGAGAGCGGCAGGATCACCGCCGCCCGGAGCGGAGTGCTCACTGTGGTCAACGACTGCGAACTCACGGTCAGCGCCATCCTGACCATCGCCGGCGATATCGACTTCACAGTGGGCAACATCGAATCCAGAGATGCCCTGCTCATCCGCGGCAGTGTCCTGCCCGGCTTCACCGTCCGCAGTGGCGGCAATCTGCAGGTCGACGGTACCATCCAGGGGGCGACAGTGATCACCGGCGGCAATGCCCGGGTGAAGGGGGGGCTGCTCGGCAAAAAGACCCACCTCAACTGTCAGGGGGATGCCGATGTCGAGTTCCTCGAACGGGCGGAGCTGCTCACCGGCGGGTCAGCGGTCATCCGCAAGGGGGTATACTACGGGTCGGTTTACGCCGCCTGTGCCATCACCCTCGGCCCGACCAGCCGGCTGGTCGGCGGCATCTGCTGCTGTGCCGGCAACTTTGTCGGCGGCCATGTGGGCACCGCCAAAGCCAGCACTGCCATCATAGCCGCCGGGGTCGATCGCAAGCGCTACGGCCGGCACCAGCGGCTGCAACGGCAGGTTGCCGAGCTTGCCGAACGGCTCACCGCCAAACGGATCCGGCACGGCCGGAAGATAACCAATGAACCGCGCTACCAGCAGGAAATGGCGGAACTGGAGCAGCTCTCCACCGATCTGGACCGCCTCAACCTCCTTCCCGGCTCGGCACTCTTTTCCCGCGGTGAACCCGGCGGGACGACCGTCAGCGCCTCGATTGCCATCCAGGGAACGGTCTTTGCCGGTACCGAACTGCGCATCGGCAACCTCAGCCGTCTCCTCGACGAAGACCTTTCCGGCGTACGCTTCAGCCTCGATCGCGAAGGACGCCGTATCCTCAACCACCCCCTGCCCTGAAGGAGAGTCGTTGATGTTTGTCAAACTGTGGATGCAGCCCCGGCCCATCACCATCCGCGCCGATGAGACCATTGCCGATGCCGACCGATTGCTCCGCGAACACCGGTGCCGCCGCCTCCCCGTCGTTGACGGGGAGGGTATGCTGGTGGGCATTCTCAGCCGCGAAGATATGCAAAGCGCCCTGCCGTCGGTGCTTGATGCATCATTCGACCATGCCGCCCGCGCCTACGCCAGTCAGGCGAAGGTCGAGGCCTTCATGACTGCCGCCCCGATCACCACCGAACCATCGACCCCGCTGGAAACGGTGGCGGCGGTGATGCGCCGGCACAAGATCGGCGGGGTACCGGTTGTCGAAGAGGGCCGACTGGCGGGAATCATCACCGAATCGGATATCCTCCGGGCCTTCGCCGAGGTGCTTGGCGGCAACGACCGGGGAACCCGGGTGGAGTTGGTCATCGGACAACGCTCGGAGGCGATCTACCAGGCCATCGACATCTTTCGCCGCCACGATATGGCTATCCGGGCACTGACCCTCTGTAACGACTACAGCAGCGAGAACCGCCTGCTCACCATTCGTTTTGAAGGGGAGGAGTTGGAAGAGGTACTCGACGCACTGTGGCGGAGTGGCTGCACCATCACCAGAATCGTCCCGGCGGCGGAGCAGGGAGCGGCGCAGCGGGACGAAGAATGACAGCTCAATCGTGGACGTAGAGTTCGTCGATCTCGTCCCACTCCTCCGAGCTGCCCTGGCGCAAGGCGAGAAGTTTTCGGTAGTAGAAGATGAGCACCGTGATGTACTGCACCCGCAGGTCCTCACACTTGCTGCTGTTGTCCGGGGCCAGGGCACAGGCTTCGGCCTCGGACATCGCCATGATGCGGTCGATTTCGGCCAGTACCCCCTCCCTGCGCAGACGAAGGAAGCGGTCTACAGGGGTGACCAATGGTGCGGTGAAGTTGAGCCCGCGCAACCTGACGGCGGTCTCTTCGATCACCTTGCTGCTGCTTTCATCGTCAAGAGTGAGTACCTCTTGCCGCAGGGCTGCGATCCGCTCATCATACGATTTCTCTTCGGACATGCGATTTCTCTCCTTGGGTTGGCGTTGCGCCTTTTTCTTCCGCCCACACCACCGTTGACCCGTAAGCCCTTACCCGGCCGCCGGCCGCAACTGCAGCGGCACCAGACAGCTCTTCAGGGTCCGTTTCGGCACATGGTGGCCGCCATGTTCGTCCCGCCAGTAGCGAATATCGCCGTCATCCCGGCAATCTTCGATAATCACCGTCTCCCGGGGTTTGCCAAGGGCAATCACCAATGAGAGCTGAAGATGGTCGGGGAGGACGAAGAGTTCGGCCAGCTTCGGGTTGAAGGAGGCTATCCGGCAACCGCCGATCCGTTTGCTCATCGCCCCCAAAAGAATATTCTGGCTGGCGATGCCGAGGTCAAACTGCGCCTCTCCTTCACTACCGCGCAGCCAGTTCCGGTTCAGCAGGCAGAGTATGTAGGAGCTCGGCCGCTCTCCCTCCACCGGCCCCTTCCAGTCGGTGAGGTAGCCGGCCCAGCCCAGGTGGGGAAAAATCCTGGCGCACATCTCCGGGGTGTTGGCCAGCAGATACTGCCACGGCTGACCATTCCTCGCCGACCCGGCCAGCCTGGCCAGGTCGATAAGTTCGTGAAGGATAGCCGTACTGATCGGTTCCTTCTCGACAAAACGGCGAAATGTTCTCGTTTTGGCTATAATTTCCTGCATAGGCTCACCATTTGAGGTAAAAAACCGGCGGCAGCGGCACTGTGTACCGCCCCCCCTCATCCGGCCTGAAGGACCGATTTAGTTGATGGAGGCCCGGCCGTCGGCGGTGATCCCATATTTGCAGCGGACCGGGCTGTCGACCAAGCCCTGTTTTTTCAGCTTGCCGATCTCGGCACTGATCACCTCTTTCTCCAGCCCGGTCGCCTCGACAATATCCTTGCTCCCACAAGGCTTGTCGGCCTTGGCCAGGGCGGCAAGAATCTTTTTCTCGGGAGCTTCACCACTCGTCACCGTACTGCTGCAGGCGCAGCCACAACCACATCCGCTCATTTTGAGTCTCCATTTTTGCTGATTGTTTTGCAAGTTTTTTTCATCACCCGCCGTTGGGTACCAGGGCTGCGGCAAGGCTCTTTTCCTCTTGCGGAAGCGTCTCCTGCCGCAGGATTTCCGCCAGCCCACCCGCCAGCCCACCACAGCTTGAACAATAACAGTTCTTGATAATAATTTTTTCCCATCGCCTGTCAAGACGGTGCCATCTGCCAGCCAACGTTTTTTCACCCGTCCCCCCCACCGCTTCGTGGTGGTGGAATAGCGTCCATTGCCTGCCCGCCTGAGGTAATCGTCAACGGTATGCCGCAAAAGGCTGCAGAACCCGGAGCGGTACCCGTTCAGCCAGGGATCCAGGTTCGTTCGGGCAGGCCGCCGAGCGGAAGTTGGCTTTATGCGTCAGCTCCATGTGGTGGTCTGACCGGGGGTAAATGGGCTGCTGGTGAACGGGTACCGCCTGACAGTGGTACATTTTTGCCGACCATCGGCCGTCGATCGGCAATATTTTGCCGAAGCCCACTCCCAGCCGACAGCCTCCAGGCCGGGCAGCCGCAGCCGGCCGATTTTTTCCCCCGCGCTGTCGCTGGCGCTTTACCGGTAAGAGCAGAGATGACGGCAGCGGTCAGGACGTGCTGGCCCACTTTTTGCTTAATCTTGTCGACCGAGCCAACTCCCGGGCCCTGCGCAAAGTAGCCAGGCTGGAGCCCACCCTGCCGTTTTTTTTCAGCCAGCCGGGGGGGGGGCGGTCCCGGCCGCAGCCGATCCCGGTTGCTTAACCGTCCAACATCCACTTCAGCATGCACAAAAAGGAGCCAACAATGAAACTGACCGCACAACTGAAACGGACCCTGGTAGCGGCCCTGGCCGTAGGCCTCTTCTCCACCGGCACCCTGCAGGCGGCAGAAGAGAAGGACTATCTGCTGGCCACGGCCACCACCGGCGGCACCTATTACCCGGTGGGCGTCGCCCTCTCCACCCTCACCAAGGTCAAACTCCAAGACTCCCACAAGATCGGCATGTCGGCCATCAGCTCCGCCGGTTCCGGGGAAAACATCAAGATGATGCGCGACAATGAGGTACAATTTTCCATCCTTCAGGGGCTGTACGGCTACTGGGCCTGGAACGGCAGCGGGCAGCTGGCTGCCGACGGTCCGCAGACCGGCCTCCGTTCGATCAGCATGCTCTGGCAGAACGTCGAGCATTTCGTCATCCTGAGCGATAAGGCGAAAACCGGCACCATCGCCGACATGGTCGAGCTGAAGGGGGAGAGGATGTCCATGGGCCAGAAGAACTCCGGCACCATCGGTTCCAACGAGGTGATCCTCGGCAATCTCGGGGTGGATATCAACAAGGACTACGACCTGGTCTACATTGGCTACGGACCGAGCGCCGACGCCCTGCAGAACGGCCAGATCACCGGCATGAGCACCCCCGCCGGGGTTCCGGCCGGGGCGGTGACCCGGGTCCTGGCAAGCATGGGCGACAAGGCCACCCTGCTCGGCTTTGACGAGGAACAGGTGGCGAAAGCCGACGGCGGCCTCAACCTGTGGACCGCCTACCACATTCCGGCCAATGCCTATCCCGGCCTGGAGAAGGATGTGACCACCATCGCCCAGCCGAACTTCCTCTCGGTGCGGGCCGACATCGACGAGGAAACCGTTTACCTGATCACCAAGACCATCTACGAGAACCTCCCCTTCCTCAACGCCATCCATAAAGCCACCACCGCCATGAGCATCGACAAGGCCCTGGCCGGGCTGCCGATGCCGCTCCACCCCGGTGCCCTCCGCTACTACCGGGAGGTTGGCCTGGAGATTCCGGCCCACCTCATTCCGAAGGAGTAGCGAGCGCTCCAAACAGGGGGGGTGAAACCGAGAAAGAAAAGAGCAAAAAAGAGGTGCGGCGGTGGAAAGGAGTGAGATCTTTCAGAGCGAGCGAAGCGGATGGAAGGAGCAGACCATCTTTTTCCTGGCGGTGCTGGTCTCCCTGGTCCATATCTACTTTAACCTGATCACCCTGCTGCCAAACCTTTGGCAGAATGCCCTCCACTACTCCGGTTTCGCCCTTCTCTGCTGCCTTACTTACCCTCTGGGCGGGCAACGGCGCCAGCGCTCCTGGCTGCTGGCCGTTGATCTCCTCCTCGGCCTGGCCGCCGCCAGCTCGGCGATCTACATGATCGCCATGGAGGACGCCATCTATGCCAGGGGGATGCGTCTCAGCAGCGCCGAATGGCTGGCCGGGGTCATCCTGATCTTCTCCGCTCTGGAGTTCACCAGGCGGACCACCGGCTGGATCATCCCCGTCCTGATCGTCATCGCCCTGAGCTATATTGGCTGGTGGGGCTCTCTGCTCGGCGGGGTATTCAAGTTCAGTGGTCTGAACCCGGACTCGATCCTCTTCCGTTCGGTCTACGGCGACGACGGCCTGTTCGGTAATATCGCCCTGATCTCCTCCACCTTCGTCTTCATGTTCATCCTCTTCGGCGCCTTTCTCCTCCGCTCCGGGGCCGGCGAGTTCGTCATCAACCTGGCCCGGGTGGTTGCCGGCAAGACCATCGGCGGCCCCGGCCTGGTGGCGGTATTCGCCTCCGCCCTCACCGGCACCATCTCCGGTTCGGCGGTGGCCAACACCGCCTCCACCGGAGTGATCACCATCCCGCTGATGAAACGGGCCGGTTTTGACAGCAAATTCGCCGCCGGCGTCGAGGCGGCCGCATCCACCGGCGGCCAGCTGATGCCGCCGATCATGGGGGCCGGCGCCTTTGTCATGGCCAGCTATACCCAGATTCCCTACACCACCATCGTGGTCGTCTCCATCCTGCCGGCCATTCTCTATTTCGCCAGTGTCGCCTTCTACGTCCGTATCGAGGCAAAGCGGACCGGAATCGGTCTCGTTGAGGCCGAGGAGCTTCGTGCCGTCGATGTGCTGAAAGAGGGGGGGCTGCCCTTTCTCCTTCCCATCGCCGCCCTGATCGGCATGCTGGTCTACGGCTTCACCCCGACCTATGCCGCCGGGTTCTCCATTGCCGCGGTGGTTGTCGGCTCCTGGTTTACCCCCAACCGGATGGGGCCGAAGGCAATCCTCGAGGCCCTCGCCCTGGGGGCGCGGAACATGGTGATGACCGGCATCCTGCTGTGCAGTGTCGGCCTCATCGTCAACGTCATCACCACCGCCGGCATCGGCAACACCTTCTCGCTGATGATCACCGAATGGGCCGGCGGCAACCTGCTCATCGCCATCATCCTGATCGCCCTCGCCTCCCTGGTTCTGGGGATGGGACTGCCGGTGACCGCCGCCTATATTGTCCTCGGCACCCTCTCGGCCCCGGCCCTCTACAACCTGATTGTCGACGCCCAGTTGCTGGAGATCATCGCCAGCGGCATGCTCTCCGAGGAGGCGAAGACCATCTTCCTGCTCGCCCTGCCGGAGCAGGCCGCCCTGCTCGGCCAGGCGATGCCCCTGGCCGAGGCCCGGGCCCTGCTGGCCGCCGTCCCCCTTGAGCTGAGCAACACCCTGCGGGATTTGGCCATCTCCCCCCATGCCGCCACCTTCGCCCTCCTCTCCGCCCATATGATCATCTTCTGGCTCAGCCAGGACAGCAACGTCACCCCGCCGGTCGCCCTCGCCGCCTTCACCGCTGCCGCCATCGCCAAGACCCCACCCATGATCACCGGATTCTACAGCTGGAAGCTGGCCAAGGGCCTGTACATCGTTCCCATCCTCTTTGCCTACACCCCCTTTCTCGGCGGCAGCTGGGCCGATGACCTGACCATTTTCACCTTTGCCTTCATCGGCCTCTATGCCTTCGCCGGTGGCTTCCAGGGCCACCTGGAGAACCGGCTCAACCTGCCGCTGCGGATACTCTCCCTGGCCCTGGCCTTTTTCCTGATCGCCCCGATGCCCAACCTGGTCCATCTGGCTGCGGCGATCCTCTTCACCCTCCTCTTTTTCTTCAACCTCCGCCGACCGCCATCCCTTGCCCGGCCAGCAACCGGCTTAAAGTGAAACATGTCTTAATTTGAAACACTGTCGCCTCTTCCCACCCTGCGGCCGGCCACTGGCCTGTCGGGGAGACAAGCGGCCTGAAAAGTGTTTCAAGACGAGACAGAGGCCACATCTCCTCCCTATCCTGGCGCCCCCCCGACAGGCTGACCGGCGGCAGGCCGCCGACCCTCAAAAAAGCGCTTTTTTATCTTTTTATTTCATATTCTTAAGAAACGTCCCAGGGCCCTTTTGGACCAAAACAGAGCCCACTCTTCCGGCCACCATTCGCCAACCCTGACGATGTGGCACAGTTTTCGCTTTTCCCCCGTTGCCTGCCCCGCTTCCGAAAGGGGGCCCCGTTCACCTGCACCAGGAAGGCATCAACAGGGAGGAGTGTTGTGGAATCAGCTGACATCATCGTCATTGGCGGCGGGCTCTCCGGCTCTGCTGTGGCACTTGGCCTGGTACGCCTTGGGGGAGGGAAGGTGCTCCTCTTTGACGAGCAGCTACCCAGCCAGCGACTTTCGCGGGGTAATTTTGGCCTGACCTGGTATATGTGCAAAGGGGGCAGCAGTCCGGTCTATGCCAAATGGTGTCGGATGGCCACCGAACAGTGGCCCGCCTTTGCCGCCGAACTCGAGGAGGAGAGCGGCTACGACCTGGAACTGGAGTGGACCGGCGGCGCGGTGCATGCGGTGGGCGAAGAGCAGTTTGCCGCCTACGAGCAATCGGTTCAGTCCCTCCGGGAAACCTGCAAACAGGCCGGCCTCGACTATCCGGTACGGATGATCCGCCGGGAAGAGTTTGCCGGCATGATTCCCCATCTCCCCATCGGTGAAGCGGTCACCGGCTTCATGTACGCTGCCGACCAGGGCCATGTCAACCCGTTGAAACTGCTTGGTGCCCTGCGCGCCGAATTCCAGAAGCGGGGAGGCCGGTACTTCTGTGGCAAAAGCGTCACCGCCATCCAGCCG
This sequence comes from Desulfobulbaceae bacterium, assembly GCA_011390165.1. GTDB lineage: Bacteria > Desulfobacterota > Desulfobulbia > Desulfobulbales > Desulfocapsaceae > Desulforhopalus_A. The sequence goes on along the minus strand of JAABSV010000006.1, from coordinate 76,814 downwards.
GCGACGGCGGGCAGCTGCGTGGTCCTGGCCGACGGCGAGAGGTTCCCCTGCGCCAAGGTGGTTATCGCTGCCGGACATGGCACCAACAAACTCCTCGCCCCCTTGGGCGAACGGTTGCCGATCTATCCGCAACGGGGACAATTGCTGGTCACCGAACGCCATCCGCGACTGCTTGATATTCCGATTCTGGCCGTCCGCCAGACCCCCGACGGAACCTTTGTCATCGGCCTCTCCACCGAAGAGACCGGCCACGACAGTCAGGTGACCATGGAGGCGATGAAAAATCAGGCCGCAAACGCCATCACCCTCTTCCCCTCCCTGGCCCGCCTCAACTGGGTCAGGGCCTGGGGTGCGGTGCGGGTCATGACTCCGGACGGCGCGCCGATCTACAGCCGGCTCCGCGACTATCCGGCAATTACCGCCATCGCCCTGCACAGTGCGGTTTCCCTGGCCCCTTTGAAGATCTCCGCCATCGCCCCGTGGATCCTGGGAGTAAAGGAAACCGAACAGATCTCATCCTTCAGCAACGGACGCTTCCATGTTTAAAGAGAATCCACCACGACCACCGGTATCAGTGCTGCTCGACGGCCAGGTCACCTCCCTGCCTGGAGAGATGAGTGTGGCTGCCGCCCTGCTGGCGAGAGGAGAACTGATCACCGGCGTATCGCCTGCCGGCGGCAGGCCCTGTGCCCCCCACTGCCTGATGGGCGTCTGCCACGAGTGCCTGCTGGAGATCGACGGCCGGAAGCGCCAGGCCTGTCTCACCGAGGTGAAAGAGGGGATGGATATCAAAAGAGACCTTCCCGAAAACGGAGGCAACAGACGATGAGCGGCTCCTATGATGCAGCGATTATCGGCGCCGGTCCGGCGGGAATGGCGGCAGCCAGTTCCCTGGCCGAACTCGGTCTTAAGGTGATTCTCCTCGACGAACAGTTCCGCCCCGGCGGGCAGATCTACCGCAATATCGAGAGTGCCTCGCCGGAAAGCATCGCCCTGCTTGGTGCCGAGTACGACAGGGGAGGGACGGTGGCCGAACGGTTTCGCACAAGCGGTGCCGGCTATCTGGCCGGGGCGTCGGTCTGGCAGGTGAGCGCTGACGGCTCACTCTGCTACTCCCACCACGACCGCTCAACCCAGATCCACGCCGCCTACATCATTGTCGCCACCGGGGCGATGGAGCGGCCGAGACCCCTCCCCGGCTGGGAACTGCCGGGGGTGATGGGTGCCGGGGCAGCCAACAACCTGGCCAAGGAGGCCGGGCTGCAACCGATCGGTCAGGTGGTTCTCGCCGGCAGCGGCCCCCTGCTGCTCCTTGAGTCAACCCTCCTGCTCAAAAAGGGGGTACAGGTCGCCGCCATCCTCGAGACCACTGCGAAGATTCCCTCACCGCTGGCCCTGCCCCATCTTCCGGCGGCGATGCGGCGCACCGACTTTCTCCTGAAAGGGCTGGCAATGGTCCAGGAGATCCGCCGTTCCGGGGTCCCCCATCACAAGGGGGTTGTCGATATCCGTTGCCACGGCACGGAGAAAGTGGAGGCGGTTTCCGCCCGTGCCGGCGGGAACCAGCTCAATTATCCGGCGGATATCGTTCTTCTCCATTTCGGCGTCATCCCCAGCACCCATATTTTCCGGCAGGCAGGCTGCCACATGCTCTACAACCGGGAGCAGCGCTACTGGTATCCGGAGACCGACAAATGGGGCCGGACCAACCACGAGCGGATCTTCGCCGCCGGCGACGGCGCCAGTGTCACCGGCGCTCTTGCTGCCGAGTACAGAGGCGAACTGGCCGCCCTCGAGGTGGCCCGCTGCCTGGGAATATTGCCGGCTTACGAGCGGGATGCCAAGGCCCTGCCGCTGCGGGCCGCCCTCCGCCACGACGGCCATCCCCGCCCCCTGGTCGATGCGGTGTTCGCCCCGGGACCAGCTACCTGGAGAGTGCCGGATGACACCGTTCTCTGCCGCTGTGAAATGGTCACCGTCGGCCAGGTCCGCAAGGTGATCGGCGAAGGGGTCACCGAAGTCAACGAGATGAAGATTCTCACCCGCTGCGGGATGGGCCCCTGCCAGGGGCGAATGTGCGGCCCGGGTACCGCCGAGGTGATCGCCGAGGCCACCGGACTCTCCCCCGAGCGGGCCGGCCTGCTCAGCATTCGACCGCCGTTAAAACCTGTTCCCTTAGGCGAGATCGCCGCTATGGAACTGGCGGAAAGCGGTTCCGGCCCGGCCAACATCTTCAAAAACCAAAGCAAATAGCCAAACTGAAGAAGGAGCCGTGATGTCGGAAATAACCAGAATCGAGACCAGCCAGCGGATGAGCCGCATCGTTCTGCACGCCGGGACAGTCTACCTCTGCGGTCAGGTGGCCGATGCCGGTCTGAGCGGCATCACCGCCCAGACCGAAAATATGCTCGCCAAGGTGGACAACCTGCTGGCGCAGGCCGGCAGCGACAACCGCCGGATGCTTTCGGCCACTATCTACCTGCGCGACATGGTCGACTTTGCCGGCATGAACGAGGTGTGGGACAGCTGGGTTCCTCAGGGCTACGCCCCGGCCCGGGCCTGCGTCGAGAGCCGGCTGGCCAGGCCGGACCTGCTGGTGGAAATTACCGTTGTCGCCGCAGCCGGATAGCTTTGCGTCGACAGCGGCCGGGCCGGGAATGGCCGGCCGCCTTGCCTCTCCAGCTTGACGAATACACCTAAAGCATCGCAGTTGGTGACCGCGCAGCGGTCTTTTGGTCGGGTGATGTACATAAAAAAACAGAGGAAAAGGCTATGGAACGGTTTTTCCGCTATACCCTCACGGCCCTGATTACCAGCGTTGCCGCCGTCCAGTTCTACCAGGTCGTGATGCGCTATGTATTCGAGACCTCGGTAATGGGGCTTGAAGAGATCCTCGTCTACCCCACCCTCTGGCTCTACTTTCTCGGCAGCGTCAACGCCTCCCGGGAGGATACCCAGATCAAGGCCAATGTCCTCGATGTCTTTCTCACCACCGCTCGGGCGCGGCTGATCGTCCGCGTCATCGCCGACAGCATGGCCCTGCTGGTCTCCTGCTGGCTGACCTACTGGGCCTGGGACTACTTTCGCTACGCCGTCAGGGTCTGGAAAGAGAGCCCGACCCTCTATATTCCCACCGTCTATGCCGAGTCGGCGTTGTTCATCGGCCTGGTGCTGATGACCATCTTCACCACCCGTCACCTGGTTCTGAACATGACCAGACTGATGGCCACAGCCCCGCCCGAACAAGGAGTATAACGATATGGAAATAATTACCATCTCCTTTATATCTTTAGGTGTTCTTGTCCTGATGCTCAGTTTCGGGGTACCACTCCCCTACTGTTTCGGCGGCGCGCTGATGACCATGGTGCTCTTTGGCGGGGCGACCATGAACGGCACCATGGTATGGGGCTTCACCCAACTGGCCAACCCGGTCCTCCTCTGTATTCCCCTCTTCGTCTTTGCCGGGTCGATCATGAGCGTCAGCGGCATTGCCGAAAGCCTGCTCAAATTCGTCAACATCTTTGTCGGCCGGATCAGGGGGGGGCTGGGAGTGGTCACCACCCTCAGCTGCGCAATCATCGGGGCGATCTCCGGCAGTGGTTTGACCGGCATCTCCGCCACCGGACCGCTGCTCATCCCGGAGATGGCCGCCAAAGGCTACCCCCGCGGCTACGCCACCGCCCTGGTGGCCAACTCCTCGATCCTCGGTCTGCTTATCCCGCCCAGCGTCACGATGATCATCTACGGCTGGGTCACCGACACCTCGATCCTCGCCTGTTTTCTTGCCACCCTCGGCCCCGGCCTGGTGATCACCGTGCTGTTCTGTGTGGTGAACCTGGTGATGTCGCGCAATTTTCCGCTGATTATCGACCCGCCCAAACCGATACCGCAGCAGGTCCGAGAGGGGGTAACCGCCACCACCCGGGCCATTCCGGCACTGATCATGCCGGTGATCATCCTCGGTGGCATCTACGGCGGAGTGATGACCCCCACCGAGGCGGCAGCGGTGGCGGTGATCTATGCCCTGCCGGTGGGTTTTCTGATCTACCGCGGGCTCACCTGGGACTCCTTTATCGAGGCGGCAAAGAGCTCGGCCACCGCGGTGGGGGCAATCATGGTGATGATCGTTTTCAGTCTGATGCTCAGCCAGATCTTTGTCATGGAGGACGTTCCCCAGGCCCTGGTAGAGGGGGTCTTCACCATTACCGAGAACAAGATCCTCCTGCTGATCCTGATCAATCTGCTGCTCTTTTTCGTCGGGATGATCGTCAACGATGTCACCGCCATCATCCTCATCGCCCCCCTGCTCCTGCCACTGATGGAGGCAATCGGGGTAACGCCGGTACAGTTTGCGGCGATCATGGGAGTCAACACCGCCATGGGCGGGGTCACCCCTCCCTACGCCAGCATCCTCTACCTCGGCATGCGGATCGGCAAGGTGGAATTTTCCGAGATCATCAAACCAGCGATGACCCTGATTCTGTTCGGCTATGTCCCGGTTGTCTTTTTGACCTCGCTGTGGCCGGACCTGTCGCTGTTCATCCCCGCTCTTTTCGGGTATTGATCTCCCCTGACAGGGGGGCAAACCCCGGGGCAAACTGCATATACCGGTAGGGAAATCAATCCCTGCCGGTGTTCACCCCACAATCTGCAACCAAGGAGCACCACAATGAAGAGACAATTCCCACGTATCTGTCTGCTCGTCGCCTGTCTGCTACTGGCAGCCACCTTCGCTCAGGCGAAAACCCTGAAAATCAGCCATGTCCGGCCCCAGGACACGGCAATCGACAAGGATCTTCGAGCCTTTGCCGAAAATCTTGATCAGGCCACCGGCGGCAAGCTGAAGGGAAAACTCTACCCGGCCAGTTCCCTGGGCGACTATACCGTGGTCCAGGAACGGGTAGGCCTGGGGGCTGTGGACATGGCCTGCCAGCCCCCGGGGTCGGCCGCCGATAAACGCTTTCAGGTGGTTTACTTCCCCTACATGGTGAAAAACTGGGAACAGGCGCAGAGAAACTACTCAGCCGATGCCGGCCTGCGCCGGGTGGTCGGGGAACTCTATGCCGAGCAGAACATCCACCTGCTGGCCGCCTGGCCGGTCTATTTCGGCGGTATCTCCCTCAACCGTGAACCGGTATCGCCGGGAGATCCCGATGCCGCCAAGGGGATCAAGCTGCGGGTTCCACCGATGAAGACCTTCCAGATGCTCGCTGACCAGACCGGCTACCTGGCCGCGCCACTCCCCTTCTCCGAGGCCTTCACCGCCGTGCAGACTGGAGTGGTCGACGGCGTTATCGGTTCCGGGGCCGAGGGCTACTACTCCTCGTTCCGGGATGTGACCAAATACTACATCCCCGCCAACACCCATTTCGAGGTGTGGTACCTGATCATCAACAAGACCCTGTTTGATGGGCTGCCCCAGGACCAGCAGGAGAAACTGGTCGAAGTGGCGAACCAGTTTGAGCAGAATCGTTGGAAAATGGCTAAAGAAGACCAGGCCAAGGACGAAAAACGCCTGGCCGATTTCGGCGCCCAGATCGTGCCGATCACCGACGAGCAGATCGCCTCGATAGCCGCCAAGATCAAAAAGGTGGTCTGGCCGGTCGTCCTCGAAGATGTCGGCGTGGAGTGGGGCCAGAAGGTGCTGGACAGCATCGTCGACTGATCCTTCCCCCCCGGGCCCCGGCCGCCGGCATGGTTGCCGGGGCCCGAGCAATTCATGGGGTGAGGGAAAACTCCCTCGCCCTGCGGTAGAGGGTCGCCCGGGAGATACCCAGCTCTCTGGCAGTCTTGGCCATGTTGCCGGCGTTGGCGGCCAGGGCGGCGGCGATGTTCTGCCGCTCCAGCTCACGCAGGGTGCCGGGGCGCAACGCCGGCCGAACCCAGGCTGCTCCGGCCAGTTCGAAATGGCCGGGGAGCAGCTGCTCACCCTCACAGAGGTGCAGGGCCCGCTGGATGGTGTTCTCCAGTTCCCGCACATTTCCCGGCCAGCCATAGTTGCCGAGCAGTTGCACGGCCTCGTCGCTGAGCCGGCAACCGGGCCGGTTCCGGGAGATGAAATGTTGGGCGAGCGCCTCGATATCGCCAGAGCCCCGTTCGCGCAGGGAGGGTATGCGGATCGTCATGATATTCAGACGGTAGTAAAGATCCTGGCGAAATCGGTTTTCCACCACCGCCGCAACCAGGTTGACGTGGGTCGAGGCGACGATACGCACATTAAGATGGAGCATTCTGCTGCTGCCCACCGGCTGGATTTCGCCGGTCTGCAGCACCCGCAACAGCTTCACCTGCATATTGTGCGGCATGTCGCCGATCTCGTCGAGCAGCAGGGTACCGCCGTCGGCCAGTTCAAACTTGCCGAGTCGGCCCCCTTTCAACGCCCCGGTGAAGGCACCGTCAACATAGCCGAACAGCTCGCTCTCGATCAGTTCACCGGGAATCGCCCCGCAGTTGATCGGCACGAAGGGCTGCCGGCGGCGACTCGAGGCGTTGTGGATCGCCTGGGCGAACAGCTCCTTGCCGGTACCGGTCTCGCCCAGCAGCAGGACCGTCGACGAACTGGCCGAGGCCCGCCTGGCCAGGTTGACCGCAGCGATGAAGCCCGGTGCCTGACCAACCAGATGGTCGAAGGTGAAAAAGGCCTGGGCCCCGCTGATCTTCTCGGCGATCTTCTTCACCGTGCCGAACTCCTCAAAGACCAGCACCGCCCCCAGCAGTTCCAGGTTCGGCGAAAAGACCGGCTGGGCGGAAAAGAAGAAATGGAGGGTGCGGCTGCCGACCTTGAAGTAGCACTCCCGCTCCCTCCACAACTCCGGTCGGGCGGCAATCTCTTCAAGGTCCGGGTTGAGCCCGGTGAGTTCGGCCAACGGCCGGCCGGCCGGATCGTCGTTGCCGAGAATCTCCTTGCCCTTGCGATTGGCCTTGCGAATGCGAAGCTCGCGGTCAACGGTGAGCAGCCCGGTGCCGGCCCCCTCCAGGACGTTATCGAGAAAACCGATGTACAAAGAGAGTTCGCGGTTGCGGCGGAGGAGGCGGAGATGTTCCTCGATGGAGCGAGCGGTGGTGGCGATCATGCTCAGGGTGTGGGGGTGGGTCAGGGCTGTCTGCCCGGAAATTACCACAACCCCGGCCAGATCCTGGTTATGGCCGAATATCGGTGCCGCTGAACTGGTGAAACCATGCGCGCGCCGGCAAAAGTGGTCGGTATCGTGAAGTTGTACCGGTATCTGCAGCCGGAGACAGAGACTGATGGCGGTGGTGCCGACATCTTTTTCCTGCCAGCGGTAACCGGGGGTGCAGTTGCGTTGGGCAAAGAGGGCCTTGATTGAATCGTCACCGGCCTGATGGAGTATGTATCCCTCGCTGTCCACCAGGGCAATCATGAACTCTTCCGGTGAGAGGAGCTGGTAGAACTCGCCGATGTGGCCAACCACCACATCGTAGAGGGTCTGGTTCTGCTGTCGGCGGGCGGCAAGCCCCGCCGACGAGAGACGGTTCTGGTTGCTGTTGCGCTCCTCCTGGCAGATACCGTAGGCAAGCGAGCGCTGGTGCGATTCGCGGACGTACCGCCGCATCTCCTCCGCCGGGACAATCGCCCCTTTCACCCTTCCTTCCGTTATCGGCATGGCCCCCTCCCGGCACAGAGATTCTCCCCCTGTATAGCATCCGCACCGGCTGCCGGCAACAGCAAAACCGACAGCTAAGAGGGGCCAGGCAGTACCCTTTTTGATCGTTTTGCCGTCGGCGCAATTTTGCCGCGGCCGGGGCCAAAAACCAACATTCGCTTGAAAATCTTGGCAATATCCTGCTATCATGGTGGCGTGGATGGCCCCACCTGCATTGGCCACCTGCATTGGCCACCCGCCCGTGGTGGTCGCCACCGACAGCCGGCCCGGCACGCCCGCCCGGCCAGTCAGCACAGTACCAGCTCCAGGGCTTGAGGCCAGAGGGACAGCATGAAACACACCAGAATCGTCTTTTCCGGATCCGGCGGCCAGGGAGTGATCACCGCCGCCATCATCCTCGCCGAGGCTGCCGTCATCTACGAGGGAATGAACGCCACCCAGTCCCAGAGTTATGGCGCCGCCGCCAGGGGCGGCGCCACCCGCAGCGATGTGATCATCTCTGAAGAGGAGATCAATTTTCCGGTAGTCGATCAGGCAAACATCCTGGTCTGCCTGACTCAGGAGGCCTACACCAGCTACGCACCGATCATCCGCCCGGGCGGCACCCTGCTCACCGACAGCCGCTTTGTCACCACCACCAGAAAGGTTGATGCCCGACAGATCGAACTGCCGATGTACGCAGGGGTCATGGAGAAGATCGGCAAACCGATCGTCTTCAATATCTGCGTTCTCGGGGCCTTGATCGGCATCGCCGACCTGGTCCAGGCCGAGTCGGTCATGGATGTGATCGCCGAACGGGTGCCGAAGGATTTCATCGACATGAACAATCGCGCCCTCGACCTGGGGCTGATCATGGGCCGGAACTACCAGCGCTGACCGGTAGGGGTACCATGTCCAGCGAGCAGACCGTCCATATCCCTTACGGCAACCAGCGCCTGCCCCTGCCGCTGCCTCAGCACGCCGTCGAGCTGCGCCTGCGGGAACCGGAGAAACTGATCAATGCCGCCCTGTTCAGACGGCGGTTGGAGCAATTCCTCCGCGACCGGCCACTCGACCTCAGCCGGCCGCTCCTGGTGCTCGCCGACAAAACCAGGCTCTGTGGCTACCCCGAGTATCTGCCGCTGTTGGTTGACACCCTGCAGGAACATGGCATGGCCGGCAACGCCCTGAAGATCATCATCGCCTATGGTATCCACCCCCGCCAGAGCGACGCGGAGTGCCTGCAGGTGTACGGCGAAATGTACGGCCGGGCCACCTTCATCCACCACGACTGCCGGGAGAAGAAAAACTTTGTCGATCTTGGCAGGACCAGCCGGGGGACTCCGATCCGCTGCCGGCGGGACCTTGTCGAGGCCAGTGCGGTGATCAGCATGGGGGCGGTCGGCCACCACTACTTCGCCGGCTATGGCGGCGGCCGCAAGCTCATCTTTCCCGGCTGCGGGGAGAGGGAGGCCATCTACGTCAACCACAGCCTCTATCTCGACCAGACAGCCGGCACCCTCGCCGCCGGCTGCCAGCCCGGGGTGCTCGACAACAATCCGCTTGCCGAGGATCTTTTCGAAATAGAAGAAAAAATGCCGGCAGATCTGGCCATCCACGGTATCCTCGACTCGCACGGCACGGTCTGCAATCTTCTGGTCGGCTGCGGACGGGAGGATTTTCTTGCCGCCTGCGCCAGCCATGGCAGCGCCTGTGAGGTTGCCTCAGCGGGCTTCCCGGTGGTGGTGGCTTCCTGCGGCGGCTTTCCCAAGGATATCAATTTCATCCAGAGCCACAAGGCGGTGGACAACGCCGCCCGCTTCGTCAACGATGGCGGCCAGCTCCTCCTCTACGGCGAGTGCCGCGACGGGGTCGGCTCGGAGACCTTTCTTCCCTGGTTTGCCGCCGGCTCCTTTACCGCCGCCTTCGCCAGGCTGGCCGAACACTACGAGGGCAACGGCGGTACCGCCCTGGCGATGATGAGCAAGAGCCGGCGCATACGCATCGGCATGGTCACCGCCCTCGACGAAAGACTCTGCCGGCAGATCGGGGTGGAACGCTGGAACCACGACCAGGTGTGCGGCTACCTGGCCGGACTGCGCCCGGAACAGGGCCTGGCGGTGATCAGCAACGCCGGGCTGCTGGTGAAAAAGGGGTGAGCCCGTCACGCCACCACATGGAGAGAGGCAATGGCTGAGAATTCGGCGATGCACCTTCTTGCCGAAATGGAACCGGTGCTGAACGACGGGGTGTACGTCTTCAGCCTGCTGCCTCCCGACACTGATCTCTGCCACTTTCTGGCACGGTTGCCAAGTTCGCCTCTCGCCAGCTTCCGCGAGGAGGAGGGAACCACCGTTGTCCTTGCCGAGGAGATTGCCAGGGCCCACCATTTGCCAATCCTCTTCCGGGCCGCCTGGATCACGCTCAAGATCCAGTCGGAGCTGACCGCCATCGGTTTGACCGCCGCCTTTGCCTCGGCACTCAGTGCGGCCGGGATCAGCTGCAACGTCATTGCCGCCTGCCACCACGATCACATATTCGTGCCGCTGGCCTCGGCAGAGCGGGCCCTGGCCGTACTTTGCCATGTGCAGCAAGTGACTCGCGCCGCCCGTCTGGCGACAGGGGTTGAAAGCCATGGCACAGCGGGCTAGCGATGGCCGATCGCCCCCCACCGCCGAGACACCACCGCTGGCTGCTGGCCATGGGCGGGTTGCTCCTCGCCGTCCTGGCGGCCTGGCGGATCGCCCTCTTCGCCGAACAGTGGGCCCTGACGGAACTTCGTGAAACCGGGGCGGCGCGGGTGGCCCTCTACGCCGCCACCCTGCGTGACAACCTGGAAAAATTCCGCCCGATCCCCTATATCCTTGCCCGTGACCCCAGGGTCCGCGCCCTCCTTCAGGGAGAGTCGTCGCCGTTGCGGCTCAACCCCCACCTTGAGGATTTCGCCGGCAGCGCCGGTGCCCTCTTTTTTCTCCTCGACCAACGGGGCGACACCGTCGCCGCCTCCAACTGGCGGACGGAGCAGAGCCTGATCGGCAGCAACTTCGCCTTCCGCCCCTACTTCCTTGACGCCCGGGAGGGGCGGCCGGGGAGCTACTATGCCGTCGGCCTGAAGACCGGCCAGCCCGGTTTCTTTCTCTCCTACCCGGTCCTGGCCGCCGGTCGCCTTCTGGGGGTGGTGGTGATCAAGGTGGATCTGGCAGAGCTGGAACTGAGCTGGCGGGAGAGCGGCGAAACTGTAATCGTCAGCGACGCCTACGGGGTTCTCTTCCTCAGCAGCCGACCGGAGTGGAAATACCACTCCCTGCGTCCACTGCCGCAACAGACCGCCGACTGGCTGCGGGAGGTGCAGTACCTCGGCCACCCCCTGACCCTTCTCCGGGCCGAGCGGCAGGCGGGAGGCGAGGACAACGTCCTGCACCTCGACCAGAGGAGTTTTCTCGAACAGTCCCGACAACTCCTCGAATACGGCTGGCGGATCCATTATCTCAGCGACCTCCAACCGGTGCGGACTGCTTTCCGCCTCGCCCTGGCGGTGGCGGCGGTGCTGACCGCCTCCCTGCTGCTCACCCTCCTCTTCCTGCGCGAACGGCGGCAGAAACTGCATTCCCGGCGAGAGGCGGAAGAGGCCCGGGCAATCAGGGAACTCAATGAGCGGCTGCAGGAGGAGATCGACCAGCACCGGCGAACCGAAACGACCCTCCGCCACACCCAGGAGGAACTGATCCAGGCCGGCAAGCTGGCCGCTCTCGGACGGATGTCGGCGGCCATCGCCCACGAGTTGAACCAGCCGGTGGCGGCCATCCGCACTTTTCTCGCCAGTTGCCGGCTTCTTCTCGCCCGTGGACGGATGGATCAGGTCGGCGCCAACCTCGAGTTGATTGACGGCCTGGCCGAACGGATGGGGGGGATCACCGGCCAGCTGAAGACCTTCGCCCGCAAGAGCCGGGGCCGCCGGGAACCACAGGACCTGGTGACGGTCCTCAGCCGGGTGCTCTCCTGCCTCGCCCCGCAACTGACCGCCCAGGGAGTGTCCCTGTATCAGGATCTGCCACCAGCCGGTACGGCTGTGGTCGCCGGCGATGGCCCGCAGCTGGAACAGGTGCTCAACAACGTGCTGCAGAACGCCCTGGATGCGATGGCCGGTTGCCACGACCCGGCCCTCAGCCTCCATCTCTCGGCCACCGACGGGGAGGCGGTCCTCCTCTGCCGCGACTCCGGCCCGGGAATTGCGGCGGAGGCCCTGGATGCGCTCTTCGAACCCTTTGTCACCACCAAGGAGATCGGCCGGGGACTTGGTCTCGGCCTGTCAATAACCTATGGCATTGTCCGGGAGATGGATGGTACTATCCGTGGTCAGAACCACCCCGACGGCGGGGCGGTGTTCACCCTGCGCCTGCCTCTGGCCACCCCACTCCCCCAAGCGAGGAGCAGCCACCCATGAGCAGCACGGCCCGCATCTTTCTGATCGACGACGACGAGTCGATGCGGCTGTCGGTGGGCCAGTGGCTCTCCCTCTCCGACTATCAGGTGGCCAGCTTTGCCGAGGCGACCAGCGCCCTGGCCGGCATAGACCGCTCTTTTGCCGGGGTGGTGGTCAGTGATATCCGCATGCCCGGCATGGACGGGATGGCCCTGCTCCAGGAGGTGCTGGCCCGGGACCAGGAGATTCCGGTGGTGCTGATCACCGGCCATGGCGACATCCGCATGGCGGTGGCGGCGATGCGCCAGGGGGCCTACGACTTCATTGAAAAGCCCTTCGACCCGGAACTGCTTCTCGAGACCATCCGCCGGGCCTGGGAGCGGCGGCGGCTGATCCTCGAAAACCGCTCCCTGCGCGATCAGCTGGAACATGCCGTCGACCAGGAGCGGCAGCTGCTCGGCCACAGCAGTGGCATGCAGGCCCTCCGCCGGGAGATCAGCGACCTCGGCCCCACCGATGCCTCGGTCTTTCTTGTCGGAGAAACCGGCTGCGGCAAGGAGGTGGTGGCCCGCTCTCTGCACCAGGCGAGCGGCCGCCGGCAGCGCCCCTTCATCGCCATCAACTGCGGAGCCATTCCCGAGGCGCTGTTCGAGAGCGAACTGTTCGGCCACGAACCGGGGGCCTTTACCGGCGCCCAGGGGCGGCGGATCGGCAAGTTCGAGCGGGCCGAGGGGGGGACCCTCTTTCTCGACGAGGTGACCGCGATGCCCTTCAACCTTCAGGTGAAGGTGCTGCGGGTCCTGCAGGAACGGGAGATCGAGCGGCTCGGCGGCACCGAGGCCATCCCCATCGATATCCGCCTGATCAGCGCCAGCAACCGCGACCCCCGCCAGGCCTGCCGGGATGGGCTGTTCCGTGAGGACCTCTATTACCGCCTCAACCTCGCCGAGATCCATATCCCGCCGCTGCGCAGCCGGGGCAGTGATATCCTGCTGCTCTTCGAGTTCTTTGCCCAGCGGGCGGCGGAGCGCTATCGACGGCCGGCACCGCCGCTGACCGCCGCCGCGATGAGCGCCCTTCTCGCCCACCCTTGGCCGGGCAACGTCCGGGAACTGGAAAATATCGCCGAACGCTATGTGATCACCTCACTTCCCCCGCCACAACGGCTGGCGGCCATCCTCGAGCCCGGCGAAAATGCCGGTCACCCCGCCTTCGGCCCCTCGCTGAGCGAGCAGATCGGCCACTTCGAGCGCTGCCTGATCGAACAGGCTCTGCGCCGCCACCAGGGAAACATCCAGGCCGTACTCAGCGAACTGGACCTGCCCCGGCGAACCCTCAACCTGAAAATGCAGACCCATGGCCTGGCCCGCAAGGATTATCTGGAAGGGGGAAGCTGAGATGCGCCGCCCCGCTTCCCGCCTCCCTATTCCCGCCCTGTTGCTGGCCGGGTTCCTCACCCTCCTCTCTCTGCAACCTGCCGGGGCAACAACCCGGCGACACCACTATACCCTCGCCACCGCCAACACCGGCGGCACCTACTATCCGGTGGGGGTGGCCCTGGCCACTCTCACCAAGGTCAAGCTTGAACCGAGCCGGGACATCGCCCTGACGGCAATCAGTTCGGCCGGTTCGGCCGAGAATATCACCATGCTCCGCGACGGGCAGGCCCAATTTGCCATCCTCCAGGCCCTCTACGGGGCCTGGGGGTGGAACGGCAGCGGCAGTTTTGCCGGGGAGGGGCGACAAGCCTATCTGCGGGCGGTGACCATGCTCTGGCACAACGTTGAGCACTTCGTGGTCAAGTCCGACTATGTGAAAAGCGGCGACATGACCGACCTGGCCGCCCTGCGGGGAAAATGGTTCTCCCTCGGCCAGCGCCACTCCGGCACCGAGGGCTCCGGTTTCCACATCCTCAGCCAGCTCGGCTACTTCCGGGACGATTTTCAGATCGCCGCCATCGATTACAGCAGCAATGCCGCCGCCATCAAGAACGGCACCATCGACGGGATGAACATCCCCGGGGGGCCGCCGGTGAGCGCGGTGAGCCAGGCCTACAGCGCCCTCGGCAAGGATATCACCGTCCTCGACTTCACCGACGCCCAGCTGCAGGCGGTGAACCGCGGTTCGCCACTGTGGAGCCGTTTCGTCATTCCCGCCGGCACCTACCCCGGTCAGGACCGGCCCATCGCCACCATCGCCCAGCCCAATTTCCTGGCGGTCCACGCCGATATCGACGACGAGGTGGTCTACCTGCTGGTGAAAACCATCTACCGCAACCTCCCCTTCCTCCATATCATCCACTCGGCCACCGAAGCAATCACCCTGGGGGCGGCCATCGACGGCCTGCCAGTCCCCCTCCACCCCGGCGCCGCCCGTTTCTACCGCGAACAGGGAATGGAGATTCCCGACCGGCTGATTGTCCCGTAGGGGCACGGCATGCCGTGCCCCTACCAAAACAACGATTGCCGCACCGTATGGGCATGGCATGCCGTGCCCATACCAATACAACGATTGCCGCACCGTAGGGGCACGGCATGCCGTGCCCCTACCCGTCGTCAATGCCCGTACCATTCACAATGGAATGGAAACCATGAACCACAAATCCGACAGGGATATTCATTTCGTAGGGGTAGGGGAACAACATACCGTGCCCCCACCAGCCGATATCAGGCAATCTGCCCCCATGAGAAACCGCCGTTCCACCCGTCTGCAGGGGTACAATTATTCTCTGGCCGGGGCCTATTTTACGACAATCTGTACCCACCACCGACAATACCTGTTCGGCGACATTGTTGATGGCGAAATGCGGATAAATGATGCGGGATTGCTTACCCAACAATGCTGGCAAGAAATTCCGGTTCATTTTGCCAATACGGAATTGGATGCATTTGTGGTGATGCCAAATCATCTTCACGGTATTGTGGTCATTATTGGTAGGGGCACGGCATGCCGTGCCCCTACCATGGAACGATTCGGCCAACCGGTTGCAGGTTCGCTTCCTACCGTTGTGCGTTCATTCAAATCCGCCGTCAGCAAACACATCAATGCCCTACGCCAAACCCCCGGCGGGAGAGTATGGCAACGCAACTACTGGGAACACATCATCCGCAATGAACTGGAATTAAGCCGTATTCGCGAATATATCAGTACAAACCCAGTCCGATGGGAAATGGATAGACTGTACGGCCAGGGTATGCTGGGTCCAAACGAAGAACCCTACCCCAACAAGGAGGCATGGCTGGTGTGATAGCAAGAAATGCCCGCAAATACCCACTCGACAAACCTTGGTCTGGCAAAAAGACACCCCTTTATCACCCTCACCAGCTGGCAGCAGTCAGGTCTTCTTTTGGGTATTGACCTGCCACGTACCGACCGACGAGAAACCACCCTTTGCAGACCGGCATGCCAGCTGGTGTCGGCGAGGGTGGAATCCTCCGGGGAAAAATGTTGTTGACCTTTGCCCGGGATTGTGCGAATTGAGGGGTGATTGGGGGCAGCCAACCTGTCCCCCCAGAGCGCCCATTATCAGGTACAAACATGGCCAACACAACCGTTTCCCTCTTTATTCAGTGCCTGGTCGACAGCATGTTCCCCGAGGTCGGGGAAGCGATGGTGACCCTCTTCGACCGCCTCGGTATACCCTGCCGTTTCCCGCCGGACCAGACCTGCTGCGGCCAGCCCGCCTTCAACAGCGGCTACCGCCGCGAGGCCGCCGATGCCGCCCGCCACTTCATCGCCGTCTTTGAAGATGCCGAAGTGATTGTCTGCCCCTCCGGGTCCTGCGTTCACATGGTCCGCCACGCCTACCCGCTCCTCTTTGCCGACGAACCGGCAATGCTGGCCCGGGCGGAAGCGGTGGCGGCCAGGACCTTCGAACTCAGCCAGTACCTGGTCGACCAGCTGGGCCTGGTCGAGGTGGGGGCCAGCTACCACGGCACGGTCACCTACCACGACTCCTGCCATCTCAGCCGGGGGCTCGGGGTCATCGACCAGCCCCGGCAGCTGCTAAAGGGAGTGGAGGGGCTGACCCTCATCGAGATGCGCGACAGTGACACCTGCTGCGGCTTCGGCGGCACCTTCAGCGTCAACTACCCGGAGATCAGCACCGCCATGGTCGACACCAAGATTGACAACATCCTGGCCAGCGGCGCCGGCGCGGTGGTGGGTTGCGACATTTCCTGCCTGATGAACATCCTCGGCCGCCTGTCGCGGCGGGGCGAGCCGGTGCAGGTGCTCCATCTTGCCCAGGTATTGGCCGGGGCCGGCCAGGGAGGTGGACAATGAACCGACCCAGCCAGTCCAACTACACCCGGGAGGCCATCAAGGGGATCGCCTCGACCACCCTGCAGACGAACCTGCGCAGCTTCCAGGAACGGCTCGGCCAGGGGGCAATGCGCATGTGGGTGGAGCTGGCCGACCCGGAAAAGCGCCGGCGGGTGAAGGCATCGCGGATGCGCACCCTCGACCACCTCGACATCATCCTCGCCAGCCTGGCGGAAAAGGTCCGTGCCCGCGGCGGACGGGTCTATTTTGCCGAAACCGCCCAGGATGCCAGCGACTACATCCTGGCGGTGGCCCGCAAAAACCAGGTGAAACGGGTGGTCAAGGGAAAATCGATGACCTCCATCGAGATCGGCGTCGATCCGGTTCTGGAGGCGGCCGGCATCGAGGTGGTGGAAACCGATCTCGGCGAATACATCGTCCAGCTGGCCGGCGAGCCTCCCTCCCACATCATCGCCCCCTGCATCCACCTCGATCGGCGGCAGATCGGCCGGCTCTTTGCCGACCAACTGGGCATCGACTACAGCGAGGACCCACCCACCCTCACCCGGGCCGCCCGCCACGCCCTGCGCGAAAAACTGCTCAGCGCCGAGATGGGACTGACCGGCTGCAACCTGGCCTGCGCCGAAACCGGCCAGATCAGTCTGGTCTCCAACGAGGGAAACATCCGCATGGCCACCACCATGCCACCGGTGCACGTGGCGGTGATGGGGATGGAACGGGTGGTGGCGACCATGGCCGAGCACCGTGAGACCCTCCAACTGCTCACCCGCGGTGCGGTGCTGCAGAAGATCTCCACCTATGTCAGCTTCGTCGGCGGGCCGGCCGATACCCCCGGCGAGACCCGGGAGTTCCATCTGGTCATCGTCGACAACGGCCGCTCGAAAATTCTCGCCGACCCGGAGTTCCGGGAGGTGCTTGCCTGCATCCGCTGCGGTGCCTGCCTCAATATCTGCCCGGTGTACGGCAAGATCGGCGGCCACGCCTACGCCTCCGCCTACTGCGGGCCGATCGGGGCGGTGGTATCGCCGCTGCTGGAGGGGATCAACAAGCACGCCGACCTCTGCAAGGGGGAGACCCTGTGCGGGGCCTGCAAAGAGGTGTGCCCGGTGGAAAACGATCTGCCGCGGATGCTCTCCGCCCTGCGCCACAAACTGGCCTACGGCAGCGACCAATGGGATACCCGGCAGATGAACCCGGCCGAGGCCTTTGCCTTCCGCCTCTGGCGCCATCTGGTCACCAGACCGGCCCTCTACCGGGCCGGCCTCCGCCTGGCCGCCCTGCTGCAGCGCCCTTTTATCGGCAAAAACCGGATGATCAGCAGGATGGTCGGGCCGGCGGCCGGCTGGACCGACAGCCGTGACCTGCCGCCCATTGCCAGGCAGAGTTTTGCCGCCCGCTGGCGGCAAAAACACCCGCCGACCCCGGACGTGGCCAAAAAAACTGCAGAGAACAGCGGGGAGGAGAAGGTATGAACAGCGAGGAAAAGTTTTTCGCCACCGTCCGCACCGCCCTCGGTCAGGCCGCCGATGGTGAACGGCCCGCCAAGCTCTTTCCCCAGCTCTTCGCCAGCCCCGACCCCCGGCCGGCCCTGGCCCGGATCGCCGCCCGCGGTCCGGCCGAACTGGCGGAACTGGCCGAGACCCTGCTGGCCGCAGCGACCGAGAACCGGATCACCACCTACCAGGTCAGCTCCCTGGCCGAGGCGGAGGCGGTGGTGGTGGAGCTGGTTCGCCAAACCGACCCCGAGTTCAGCCACACCAGACATCTGCTCTGCCACGACCACCCGGATATCGCCGGCCTGCGGCTCTGGCAGCGCTTTTCCCGGGAGTCGGTGGCGGTGCACACCAGCTTCAGCCAGGACCAGCAGCTGCGGGAGAAGACCATTGCCGCCTGTATCGGCATCACCGCCCCGGAGATCGCCATTGCCGAGACGGCAACACTGGTGGAAATAAGTGGCCCGGGACGGCCGCGGAGCACCTCCCTGGTCCCCTCCATCCATGTCGCTTTGCTCCGCAGCGAGAAGCTGGTCGCCGACCTGGAGGAGGCCTACGCCCTGCTTGGCCAGCGGCAGCAGCTGGACAGCTTCGTTTTTGTCACCGGCCCCTCGAAGACCGCCGACATCGAGGCCACCCTGGTGCACGGCGCCCATGGCCCCTGCGAACTGCATATCATCCTGCTCAGCGAACCGACTTTGCCC
Organism: Desulfobulbaceae bacterium; assembly: GCA_011390165.1. Classification (GTDB taxonomy): domain Bacteria; phylum Desulfobacterota; class Desulfobulbia; order Desulfobulbales; family Desulfocapsaceae; genus Desulforhopalus_A. The sequence continues at coordinate 58,306 of JAABSV010000006.1, read as the reverse complement.
GGCGACACTGCACACTCGGCGCAACCCGCAGAGTCAGCGAAGCAGAGGGAAGACACCCCGGAGAGCACAGCCCCCCCGGAGGCAGGATGATCCGGCAAAAGGGCCCATCCCACTGAACCATGGAACGACTCTCCCTGCACAAATGGGTACTGCTGGGTCTGGTGCTGGCGATCTCCGCCCTCTTCCTGACCATGATCAAGCAGTTTCTGATGGCGATCTTCATGGCCGGCCTTTTTTCAGCCATGGTCCTCCCCGTCCACCGCCGGCTTTCCGACCGCCTTGGCGGCCAAAAAAACCTGGCTTCGGTGCTGGTGGTCACCGGCATCGTCGCCCTGGTTCTCGGTCCTCTGGCCCTGCTGATCACCGTGGTGGTCAGCCAGGCAATCAGCGTCGGCAGTTCGGTTACCCCCTGGGTGCAACGCTTTCTCGACGAACCGACCATCCTCTCCAGCCTGCTGGCGGACATCCCCGGCTACGAGGCGGTTCTCCCCTACCGCGACATCATCATCAGCAAGGCCGGCGAACTGGTCACCACCCTCAGCTCCTTTCTCATCGGTTCCCTCTCCTCCTTTACCCGGCTGACCATCGAGGCGGTCCTCTCCTCGGTGGTGATGCTCTATGTGATGTTCTATTTCCTCACCATGGGCGACCGGCTGATCAACCGGATTCTCTACCTCCTTCCCCTCGATGACCGCAGCGAACGGCGGTTGCTCATCCGGTTCACCTCGGTGACCCGGGCAACGCTCAAGGGGACCCTGGTGATCGGCCTCCTCCAGGGAGGGATCTGCGGCCTCGCCTTCCTCTTTGCCGGCATCGACGCGGCGGTCTTCTGGGGCACCCTGATGGCGGTCACCTCCATCGTCCCGGCGGTCGGCACCGCCCTGATCTGGCTGCCCGCCCTGGTTATCCTCGCCCTCACCGGTGACTACATCGGGGTGGTGATCCTCGCCCTGCTCTGCGGCCTGGTGGCCGGCAACCTCGACAACCTCCTCCGTCCCCGGTTGGTGGGCAAGGATACCGAGATGCACGACCTCTTCGTCCTCTTCGGGACCCTGGGCGGCATCTCCATGTTCGGTATCCTGGGCATCATCATCGGCCCGATCATCGCCGCCCTGTTCATCACCATCTGGGAGATTTACGCCGACACCTTCCACCACCAGCTCCCCGAGGTGGGGCCGCTGACCGCCATCGTGCCGGCCGTCGGCAGCGCCGCTTCCCCCACCCAGGAGGGGGTCGACGAGAAAGCCGGGGCCGGGCAGGCCTCCACCGCCCCGATAGAGCCTCCCTCCACCAGCGACAGCGGCGCTGCCCCTCCGTCCTCCGGATCGTAAACCATGCCCTACCTGCTGCTCATTCTCACCACCCTCTTCTGGTCGGGGAACTTTGTCCTCAGCCGCGGCATGCACAACCAAATCCCCCCCATCGCCCTCTCCTTCTGGCGCTGGGCGGTGGCCCTGCTCATCCTCGCCTGTTTCGGCCTGGTCCCCCTTCTCCGCCAGCGCCGGCTCGTTCTGGCCAAATGGCGCTACCTCACCCTCCAGGGGATAGTGGGGGTGGCCGGTTTCAACACCCTGATCTATCTGGCCATGCAGAGCACCACGGCGATCAATGCGGTGCTGGTCAACTCCTGCATTCCGGTGGTGATCGTCCTCGTCTCACGACTGCTGTTCAACGAACGGCTCCGACTGCGGCAGTGGCTCGGGGTGGCCACCTCCTTCTTCGGGGTGGTGCTGATCATCACCCAGGGCAACCTGGTGAGCCTTCTCGACCTCCAGTTCAACCGGGGCGATGTCCTGGTCTTCATCGCCGCCTTCCTCTGGGGTTTCTACTCCGCCAATCTGAAAAACTTCCCCGTCGGACTGCACCCCTTCGCCTACCAAACCGCCATCGCCATCGTCGGCCTGGCCGTTCTCTTCCCTTTCTACCTCGCTGAACTGAACAGCGGCCGGAGCATGACCCTCTCCGTCGAAGTCGGCCTGACCATCCTCTATGTCGCCCTGTTCGCCTCGGTGCTTGCCTTCATCTTCTGGAACCGGGCGATCTCCATCCTCGGCGCCAATATCGCCGGCCCCTTCATCCACCTGATGCCGGTGTTCAGCACTGTCCTGGCGGTCATCTTTCTCGACGAGATTCTCACCACCACCCACCTGTTGGCGATTCTGCTGATCTTTACCGGCATCCTTCTCGCCACCTTCCGCATCCACCCGATAAGAAACGTCGACAGACCCCGGCAATGACCGGACCTCTGAGCAATCCGGCACCAGCGACGCAACCGTCAGGGGCCGCCGCGGAGGGGGCCGGCAGAGAGCCAGCGGATAAGCCGGAGAGAAAACTTCTCCCCGGAAGATGAGACAAAAAAGCCGGGCCGGCAACGGCAGCGAACTGGCAATCCCCTTCACCCTGACCGATTTTGGCCGGGCTCAAATGGAGGCGGACGGCTGGGTCGGCTTCGCCGACAGCAGGTACTGAAGGGGCGGCCCCCTCTTCCCGGCTACTCCTTCCAGTCCGGCTGGATGTGCAGCTCGGTGAGCTGCCGGCGGGCCACCGAAGAGGGGGCCTCGGTGAGCGGGCAGGTGGCCTTCTGGGTCTTCGGGAAGGCAATCACCTGACGGATTGAGTCGCTGCCGGTGATCAGCATCAGCAGCCGGTCAAGGCCGAAGGCAATGCCACCGTGGGGTGGTGCCCCCAACTCCAAAGCGCGGAGGAGGAAGCCAAACTTGGCCTCCGCCTCCGCCGCGTCGATGCCGAGGACCGCCAGCACCCTCGCCTGCAGCTCGCGACGGTGGATACGGATGGAACCGCCACCAATCTCGGTGCCGTTGAGCACCAGGTCGTAGGCACGGCTGCGCACCGCCGTGGGGTCAGTCGCCAGCAGGTCCAGGTCCTCCTCCCGGGGGGCGGTGAAGGGGTGGTGCAGGGCCTGATAGCGCTTCTCCTTGTCGTCGTACTCGAGAAGAGGGAAATCAGTCACCCAGACGAAGCGAAATTCATCTTTGCTGAGCAGTTCCAGGCGACGGGCCAACTCCACCCGCAACTCGGCGAGCACCTGGAACACCGCCTTTTTCTGGTCGGCGGCAAAAAAGAGCAGATCGCCGACCACCGCCCCGGTGGCGGCGGCAATGGCCGCCTGCTCCGTTTCGCTAAAGAACTTGGCGATTGGTGACTGCCACTCGCCACCCTCCTTGATCTTCACCCAGGCCAGCCCCTTCGCGCCGAACTGGGCAACGAACTCGGTGAGCTGATCAAGTTCCCGGCGGGTGAAGTCGGCGCAGCCGCTGGCGTTGATCGCCCGCACCGTCCCCCCCCGATCAGCCACCTCTCGGAACACCTTGAAGGAGCAGCCGGCGGCTATGCCGGTGAGGTCGACGATTTCCATGCCAAAGCGGATATCCGGCCGGTCGGTACCGTAGCGGTCCATCGCCTCGGCATAGGTGAGCCGGGGGAAGGGTGGGGTGAGCTCCAGGCCACGGGTCTCCCGGAACAGCCTGGCCACCATCCCCTCGTTGATGGCGATGATATCCTCCTCGCCGACAAAGCTCAGCTCCATATCGATCTGGGTGAATTCCGGCTGGCGGTCGGCACGGAGGTCCTCGTCGCGGAAACATTTGACGATCTGGTAGTAGCGGTCCATGCCGGCGATCATCAGCAGCTGCTTGAAGAGCTGCGGCGACTGGGGCAGGGCGTAAAACCGGCCGGCGTTGACCCGGCTGGGGACCAGGTAATCCCGCGCCCCCTCCGGGGTGGAACGGGTCAGCATCGGGGTTTCAATATCAAGAAAACCGTTTTCATTGAGGTAGTTGCGTACCGCCTGCACCGCCTGATGGCGCATCACCAGCTTGGCGGCCATCTCCGGCCGGCGCAGGTCGAGATAGCGGTACTGGAGGCGCAGGGTGTCGGAGACCTCCACCTCCTCGTCCAGCGGGAAGGGCGGGGTCTCACTGCTGTTGAGCAGTTGCAGGGTATCGACGAGCACCTCGATGGCACCGGTTGCCAGCTTGGTGTTGGCCATCTCGGCGGGGCGGGCCACCACCCGGCCGCGTACCGCCAGCACCCACTCGCTGCGGATCTGGTGCGCCTTGGCATGAACCTCCGGGTCCACCGTCGGGTTGAAAACCACCTGGGTAATCCCCCAGCGGTCGCGCAGGTCGACAAAGATCACCCCGCCATGGTCACGGCGGCGAAGGACCCAGCCCATCAGGGTCACCTCCGCCCCCACATCGCCGGTGCCGAGTGCGTTACACGAATGCGTCCGGCGCAACTGTCCCATTGATTCCATACTCTTCTTCTGTAGTAGAGGTTAATTGATGCGACGCCTGCTGCGACACTCTAAAGCAAAGCGTCGGCCAGGGCAGCACTGTTCAAGGCAACTTCCTGCTGCCCCTCTCCGCGCAGATCGCGGAGCAGACCGTAGCCGGCAGCGACCTCCGTTGCCCCGATAATAAGAGCCCGGGCGGCACCACTTTTGTCCGCCTGCTTCATCTGGGCCTTGAGGCTCCGCCCCTCGTGGTCCATGGCGACCCGGAAGCCGGCAGCGCGCAGCTCCTGGGCCAGGGGGAAGGCAAGGAGAACGGCCTCCTCTCCCACTGCGGCGATGGCCAGGTCGGCGGCGGCCGGCAGGGCTGGGGCCGGCTGTTGCTGAAGCAGAAGCACCAGGCGTTCCATGCCCATGGCAAAGCCGATGCCGGGGCACTGTTCCGGCCCACCCAGCAGGCCGACCAGTCCGTCGTAGCGCCCACCGGCGGCCACCGCCGCCTGGGCGCCGAGGTCGGTGGTGATAAATTCGAAGGTGGTCCGGCAATAGTAATCGAGGCCACGGACCATGAACTTATTGAGACGATAGGTAATCCCGAGGAGATCAAGGGCCTGCTGCACCCCGGAAAAATGGTCGGCGCAGTCGCCGCAGAGATGCATCGCCATTGCCGGCGCATCGACAATCCGCTCCCGGCAGCCGGGGACCTTGCAGTCAAGCACCCGCAGCGGGTTGGTAGCGCTCCGCCGCCGGCAGTCGTCACAGAGGCCGTCGAGGCGGGCAGCGATGAACTCGAGCAGCAGGGCCCGGTAGGCCGGTCGGCAGGCAGGGCAGCCGAGGGAGTTCAGTTCCAGGCTCACCGACAGTTGCAACTCAGCGAGCAGCAGCGCCGCCATGGCGATCAGCTCGGCATCGACCCGTGGGCTGGCAGAACCGATAATCTCGGCATCAAGCTGGTGAAACTGGCGCAGGCGCCCTTTCTGGGGCCGTTCGTGGCGGAACATCGGCCCGATGGTAAAGAGGCGCTGGACCGGCTTCTGGACGCCGAGGCCATGCTCGATATAGGCGCGGAGCAGAGAGGCGGTCGCCTCCGGCCGCATGGTGATCTGCTTGTCGACAAAGGTGTACATCTCCTTTTCGACTATGTCGGTGCCCTCACCGATGGATCTGGCGAAGAGGGCGGTCTCTTCGAGGACCGGCAGACGGATCTCACTGAACTGGTAGCGACCAAAGACATCCCTGGCCACCTTTTCCAGGTACTGCCACAGCTCCACCTCCCCGGGAATCACATCCTTGAATCCCTTCAGGGCCTTGATTTTCACCGTACTCTCCTTGCTACCCTCTCCGGGCACCGGGCAAAAGATTGACGAAATAATGAAAACTGGTTATCTAACCGCATTTCAGCGGCCTTGTCAACAATCTCTCCAGTTCCGGCGACCACCCCTGACCAGCCGGCGCACCGCCGACAACCTCTGCGGGAGCCATTCCCGCTGCCGGCGAAAGTCCGCCACCGGTGCATAGTCCTTGACAAATGCCGGACCGCGGTGCATTATCCAGAAACTTTCCGACCATACCACCATCAAGTATGTCTTTTGGAGTCTTTTCCGCATGCATTTACCACCACTCACCATAGCCGGCTTTACCGCCCCCTTTCCCCTGATTCAGGGGGGGATGTCGGTTCGGGTCTCCACCTCCGCCCTGGCGGTACCGGTAGCCAACTGCGGCGGAATCGGGGTGATCGGCGGCTCCGGCCTGCCGGTGGATGAACTGCAGGCCGATATCAGGAAGGCCAAGGCGGCCACCAGCGGGGTGGTGGCGGTGAACATCATGTACGCCATGAAGGACTTCTACCAGCTGGTGGTCGGCTCCATCGACGCCGGCATCGACATGATCATCACCGGCGCCGGTTTTTCCCGCGATATTTTTAAGATCGGTCGGGAGCACAACACCCCCATCGTGATGATCGTCAGCTCGCCCACCCTGGCCAGGCTGGCGGAGAAACTGGGGGCGGCGGCGATCATTGTCGAGGCCAAGGAGGCCGGTGGCCACCTCGGCACCGACATACCGCTGCGGGAACTCTTTCCCCCCATCCGCGAGGCGATCACCAAGGTCCCCCTGATTGCCGCCGGAGGGGTCACCAACGGCTACGAGATGGCCGAAATGATGGATAAATACGGCGCCGACGGGGTACAGATCGCCTCCCGCTTCGTGCTCAGCGAGGAGTGCGATGTCGCCGATGCCTTCAAACAGGCCTACCTGCGAGCAAAGAAAGAAGATATCGTCCTTACCTCCTCGCCGGTGGGCCTCCCCGGCCGGGCGATCAACACCCCCTTCGTCAAGGCGATGCACGACGGCGAGGATATGAGCACCCGCAAATGCTCCCACCTCTGCCTGAAGAAGTGTGACCACCACTACTGCATCAACGAGCGGCTGATGATGGCCCGAAACGGCAATATCGAGGAGGGGCTGGTCTTTTCCGGGGAGAACATATACAAGATGGATTCGATTCTGCCGGTGGCCGAGATTTTCCGGCAGTTCAAGGAGCAGGCGGAGTCGGTCTACCGCGAGGGTCGAGGCTTCGACCCGGTCAACTGAGCCGCCGCAAGCCCCATGTCATCAGCCCCACTCACCCCCAAAAACGGTGCCGTTGCCCTGTCCACCCCCCGGATCATTGCCCGTGGCGAGCACCCTATCACCCTCGCAATGCTGGACCAGGATGCCCTCAATGTCCTGAAAAAACTGCAGGGTGCCGGTTTTGCCGGCTATCTTGTCGGAGGAGGGGTTCGAGACCTCTATCTGGGCAGACTCCCGAAGGATTTCGATATCAGCACCGACGCCCGCCCCGGCCAGCTGCGCCGGCTTTTCCCGCACAGCAACACCATCGGCCGGCGCTTTCGTCTGGTCCAGGTGTACTTCCGGGGAGGGAAAACCATCGAGATCAGCACCCTCCGCTCCCTCAGCGAACACGACCTGGACGGGCCGGAAAACGTTCTCGCCCCCAACAACACCTTCGGCACCCTGAGTGAAGATGCCCAACGCCGCGATCTGACCATCAACTCCCTCTTTTTCGAGATCGGCGAGCAGAGCATCATCGACTATGTCAACGGCATCGACGACCTTGACCGGGCAATCATCCGCATCGTCGGCGAGCCGGAAAAACGGATCGGCCGCGACCCGGTGCGGATACTGCGGGCAATCCGTCATGCCGCCAGGACCGGCTTTACCATTGAAGCCAAGAGCTGGACGGCGATCGTCGGCAACTGCGACAAGCTCCCCCTCTGCCCCCCTTCACGGCTGCGTGACGAGATTCTCAAGGATCTCCACTCCGCTGCCGCCGCCCCCTGGTTCGAACTGGCAGCTGAGGCCGGGGTCTTCACCACCCTCTTTCCCCTCTATCGCGGCCTGCTCGGCGAAGACGACCGGGGCAGCCAGGTCAGCAAGATTGAGCAGGGGACGGGCAACCCGGTACACCGGCTGTTGAGCCGGATGTTCACCGCTGTCGACCAGCTTGTCCAACTGGCCCGGGAGCAGAGGATCCCCCCCCAGCCTGACCATCTTCTCTTTGCCATGCTCCTCCTCCCCTGGGTCGAGTGGCGCTGCCAGCTGTTCAGCCGACCCCGGCCAAACCCGGAACTGTTCCAGCTGACCAGGGAGATCCGTGCCGAAATCGACCAGGGAATCGGCGTCGAGTTGAACCTGAGCCGTTCCCTGCGCCAGGAGACACTCACCAGCCTCACCAGCCTGGCCCTGCTGCTCCACAACCGCCAGGAGCGCGGCTGGCCGAAATGGCTGCGCAAAAAGAGCTATTTCCAGCGCACCCTTCTCTTCTACCACCTCTACCTGCAGGCCACTGCCGGTACCCCCCTGCCCGCCGAAGTGCTGCCGGCAGCCCCAACCTCGCTGCCGCCGGCCTCCTCGGGCGCACAGGCGGCCACCAACCAGACCCGACGCGACGCAGGCCGAAACCGGCAGCGCCACCCTGACGCCCCGCCACGCCAGCCGAAAAGAGTGGAAGGGGGAGGAGGTGGCGCACCCTCCCGGCCGGCCTTTGCCCCGAGCACCAAGGGGGGGGTCTTTGGTCTCAAGAAGTGATTTCTCCTCGCTCCACCCCGCCCTCTATACTGTTTTTTTTGTGCAAATTGTGCAGCCATCCAGCAAGCGTCTTGTCGACAGGGCCAGCAAACTGACCAGTCAGCAAAAAAAATCTTGCCTTAGCTCCACAACTGTGCTATCCGGTAGGCAAAATTACCTAATTGTCTGTAGGTAATTCCACTCAATATTGTCTTTCCAAACCGAAAGTTGGTACGTGTGCGCAAAGAAAACTGCATTTTTTGCACAACACCGTGGAAAATGTACTCCCCTGAGCATGCCAGCAGCGGCCGCTTCCTGCCTGTGAACCTACTCCCCTGCCCAAGAGACGCCCTCCCGCCCAAACCCACGCCCACCGCCCAATTGACATGACCCCGGCCAGTGCCGGCACACCAGTTGCTGCCGGCACCGGGACAACAGACTATCCAACGGCCAGAACGTACTCTTCGTACTCTTCTGACCGCACATTTTTTCGGCAGCGATGATGCCGGAGCATACGCGCAACCAGCGCACTGTCGTCACACAACGCGAGGAGGTTGATATGGCAGACAACGTAAGCAAGACGATGAATCCGCAGCTTGATCGGCGCGGGTTCCTCAAAGGGTGCACGATGGCCGCTGCCGCCCTGGGACTGTCCGAGGCGATGATTCCCAGGCTGGTCGAGGCGGCCGCCAATGCCGAGCGGCCCCGGGTCATCTGGCTCCACTTCCAGGAGTGTACCGGCTGCACCGAAAGCCTGTTGCGCGCCTCCCACCCGGACCTGGCCCGCTTGCTGCTGGACATCATCTCCCTCGACTACCATGAGACGGTGATGGCGGCGGCCGGCCACCAGGCCGAACAAAATCTCCACGACACGGTCAACAACCACCCCTTTCTCCTGGTGGTCGAAGGGGCGATTCCCACCAAGGAGAACGGCATCTACTGCATGATCGCCGGCAAGACGGCCATGGAAATTCTCGCCGAGGTGGCCCCGAAGGCCTCGGCGATCATCGCCATCGGCAGCTGTGCCACCTTCGGCGGGGTCCAGGCGGCCGCTCCCAACCCCACCGGCGCGGTGGGTGTCCAGGATCTGGTCAGCGGCAAGCCGATCGTCAACATCCCCGGCTGCCCCCCCAACCCGATCTCCTTTCTCGGCACCATTCTCCACTATCTCACCTTTAACCGTCTGCCGGTCCTCGACAGCCTCAACCGACCGCTCTTCGCCTACGGGCGCCGCATCCACGACCACTGCGAGCGGCGCGCCCATTTCGACGAGGGCCGCTTTGTCGAACAGTTCGGCGACGAGTTCCACAAACTGGGCTACTGCCTCTACAAGGTCGGCTGCAAGGGGCCGGAGACCTTCTCCAACTGTCCGGCCGTCCGCTTCAACGATGTCGAGGTGTGGCCGGTCAGTGTCGGCCATGGCTGTATCGGCTGCACCGAACCGAACTTCTGGGACACCATGACCCCCTTCTATGAGCGGCTGCCGATGGCGAAAATTCCCGGCGGCGGCATTATAGACAGCGCCGACAATGTCGGCAAAACGGTCCTTGGGGTTACCGCTGCGGCAGTGGGCATCCACGCCGCCGTCGGCATCGGCAAGCGCTTGATCAAAGGGAAGAAAGAGGAATAACCGACTCTTTTGCCGACGCCTGCAGGGCGGGATGGTGAAGGTATTTGCCGGTGCCGACGGGCCGTACGGTCTGGGGGCGCCAGGAAGCTCAAATTTTTTTGGAGGTTGCACATATGGCTCAGCGAATCACCATCGATCCGATCACCCGGATTGAGGGTCACTTACGGGTTGATGTCGAAGTTGACGGCGGCAAGGTCACCAAGGCCTGGTCGTCCGGGCAGATGTACCGGGGGCTGGAAAACATACTGAAAGGGCGGGACCCGCGCGACGCCTGGCTCTTTGTCCAGCGGATCTGCGGGGTCTGCACCACCGTCCACGCCCTCGCTTCGGTGCGGGCGGTGGAGAACGCCCTCGGCCTGGAGATCCCCCTGAACGCCCAGCTGGTCCGCAACATGGTCCAGTCGATCCACTGTCTCCATGACCATATCGTCCACTTTTACGCCCTCTCCGCCCTCGACTGGGTGGACGTGGTCTCGGCCCTCGATGCCGATCCGGTGGCCACCGCCCGCCTGGCCGACAGCCTCTCCGACTGGCCGGGAAACAGCCCGAAACGGTTTGCCGCCGTGAAAGACAAGGTGAAGGCCCTGGTCGCCAGCGGCCAGCTCGGCCCCTTCGCCAACGCCTACTGGGGTCACGCGGCAATGAAACTGCCGCCTGAAGCCAACCTGATGGCGGTCTCCCATTACCTCGAGGCCCTCGATTACCAGCGCAAGGCCACCCAGGCCCTGGCCATTATCGGCGGCAAAAACCCCCACGTCCAGAACCTCTCGGTGGGCGGGGTAACCACCAACCTCAATCCGGAAAACCAGACCGCAGTCACCATGGAGCGGCTCTACTACATCAAGCAGCTGGTTGAGGAGGTCAAGGGCTTCATCAACATGGTCTACCTCACCGATGTCGTCGCCGTCGGCGCCCTCTATGCCGAGTGGCTCCCTTACGGTGCCGGGGTGACCAGCTACCTGGCGGCACCGGACATGTTCCTCGACGCCGCCGGTACCAAAGCCGACCTGCCCGGTGGCACCGTCTTTGACGGCGACCTGGCGACAATCAAACCGTTCAACGTCCATGCCGACCCCTACTTCAAGGAAAACGTCGAGGAGTCCATCGCCCGGGCCTGGTATGACGGCAACTGGTCGAAACACCCCTATGAATCGAGCACCGACCCGAAATTCACCGGCTTTGAGGACGAGGGCCGCTACAGTTGGCTGAAGGCCCCCCGCTTCCAGGGGCGGCCGATGCAGGTGGGGCCGCTGGCGCAGATGGTGGTCGGCTACGCCCAGGGCCATGAACAGACGGTGAAGAGCGTCGATGCCGCCCTGGCCCGGATCAGCGCCGTGGCCGGGGTCAAGGTGGGACCGGAGATCCTCCACAGCACCATCGGCCGCCACGCCGCCCGCGCCGTTCGCGCCGGGATGATGGCCGACCTCTGCCTCAAGCACTGGGAACTGCTGGTCAACAACATCGCCTCCGGCGACTACGAGATCTTCAACCCGCCCACCTTCCCGAAGGGGGAACAGCGCGGGGTCGGGGTGCACGAGGCGCCGCGGGGGCTCCTCTCCCACTGGATCGTCATCCAGGACGGAAGGATCAAAAACTACCAGTGCGTGGTCCCCTCCACCTGGAACGCCGGCCCCCGTGACGGGGAAGGGCAGCCAGGCCCCTACGAGGCCTCACTGGTGGACAACCCCATTGCCGACCCGGAACGCCCCCTGGAGGTCCTGCGGACCATCCACTCCTTCGACCCCTGTATTGCCTGTGCCGTCCACATGCTCGACCCGCAAGGAAAGGAAGTGGTGAACGTGAAGGTGATGTAAACGATTTTCTATCCTTTTCGGGTAAACCGCAGGAGGTAAACAATGGCAACATATGAAAGATACCACTGCTGGAGCATCCTGCTCCGGCTGTTCCACTGGATGTTTGCCCTCTCCATCGTCTTTCTGGTGGTGACCGGCTTCTACATCAGCAACCCGTGGACCAACACCCTGCTGGAGGGAAGCGCCAGCTTCCCCATGGCAACCATGCGCTACATCCATTTCATCGCCGCCTATGTCTTTTCGGCGGCCCTGGCAATCAGGCTCTTTCTCTATATTTTCGGCAATGCCCAGGAGAGAATCCTGGACATCCTGCCGGTGACCAGACGCAACCTCAACAACCTGAAGATGACCTTTCTGCAGTACACCTACCTGAGCGGCGACCATGACGAGCGCCTTGGCCACAACATCCTGGCCGGGCTCGCCTATCTCCTCACCTTTGTCGCGGCGGTGGTGATGATGCTCAGCGGTTTCTTCATGCTCTACCCGGAGATTTCCTTCTGGGAAGGGTGGGGAGTTCTGCTCTTCGGCAGCCAGCAGTCGGCCCGTTACCTCCACCATCTGCTGATGTGGTGGTTCATGATCTTTGCGGTAATCCATATCTATCTCTGTATCTGGAACGACTGCACGGAACCGGAGGGGCTGATCTCCTCCATCTTTACCGGTGCCAAATTCAAGCATAAGGCCTGATCGGCAGGGGATCGAAATCGTCGTCCGGGGCACCGTCCAGGGCGTCGGTTTCCGTCCCTTCATTTTCAATCTTGCCCACCGTCTCGGCATCACCGGGACGGTGGGCAACAGTGCTGACGGGGTGGTGATCACCGCCTTTGCCGACGAGGAGCGACTGGAGCAGTTTCTTCAGGCGATCGCCGGGCAGCCCCCCCCGCTGGCAAGAATCACCTCTCTCACTCCCCACCCCCTCGCCGGGCCGGGCACGGCCCGGGACTTCACCATCCTGGCCAGCACCGCCGGTGCGGCCCGCACCGCCATCCCACCCGATATTGCCCTCTGCGCCGACTGCCGGCAAGAACTCCTCGACCCGGATGACCGCCGCCACCGCTACCCCTTCATCAACTGCACCAACTGCGGCCCACGGCTGAGCATCGTCGAGTCCATCCCCTACGACCGGGCGAAGACCTCGATGAAGCACTTCCCGATGTGCCCGGCCTGCGCCGAGGAGTACCACGACCCTGGCAACCGGCGCTTCCACGCCCAACCGAACGCCTGCGCCGACTGCGGGCCGAGGCTCTGGCTGCACCCGGCAGGCGAAAGCGATGCCGTCGCCGGCGCCGTCGCCGCCCTGGCCCGGGGCGAGATCGTCGCCCTGCGGGGCCTTGGCGGCTTCCACCTGGCGGTGGACGCCACCTCCGCCGCCGCCGTGGCCCGGCTGCGGCAGCGCAAGGGGCGGCCGGACAAGCCCCTGGCGGTGATGGTGGCCGACCTCCCCGTGGTAGCCCGGTTCTGCCGGCTCACTCCGGCCGAGAGCCGGCTGCTCACCGCCCCGGCCCACCCCATCGTTTTACTCCAAGAGAAGGACGGAACTCGCCTGGCCGACAATCTCCACCCGCGGATCGGTGAACTGGGGGTGATGCTCCCCTACACCCCTCTCCACCACCTCCTCTTCCAGCAGCCGGACTGCCCGGAGGTGTTGGTGATGACCTCCGGCAATGCCAGCGGTGCACCGATCTGCACCGCCAACGACGAGGCCATCACCTGTCTGGGGGGAATTGCCGATCTCTTTCTTCTCCACGACCGGGAGATCGTCACCCGGGTGGACGATTCCCTCCAGCGCCTGGTGGCCGGCCAACCGCTCCTCCTCCGCCGGGCCAGAGGCCTGGCCCCGGAACCGCTGTCGGTGCCGTGGGAGTTGCCACCACTCCTCGCCTGCGGCGCCGGCCTGAAAAACACCTTCTCCCTCAGCCGCGGCAGGAGCGTCTACCTCAGCCAGCACCTGGGCGACCTGGACAACCTGGAGACCTACGCCTCCTTCCAGCAGGCCATCGGCCATTACCGGCAGCTCTTCCAGATCGAGCCGGAGGCGGTGGCCTGCGACCTCCACCCCGACTACCTCTCCAGCCACTATGCCGCCGGCCTCGGCCTGCCCCTTTACCGGATCCAGCACCACCATGCCCATGCGGTGGCGGTAATGGCCGAACACGGCCTGACCGAACCGGTGCTGGCAGTGGTCCTGGACGGCACCGGCCTGGGAGACGACGGCACCATCTGGGGGGGGGAGTTTTTCCAGGCCTCGCCCGACAGCTATCTGCGGCTCGGCCGGTTCAGCCGGATGCTCCTCCCCGGTGGCGATAGGGCCGTCAGCCAGCCCTGGCGGCTGGCGCTGGCGGCCCTCTTTGCCCAGGGAGGCTCCGCTGCACTAAGCCCGGACCGGCTGCCGGCAAGCCTGCGCCGGCTTGACCCGGAAAAGCTGGCCGTGGTCGGCGCCATGCTGGCCAGGGGCTTCAACGCCCCGGCCTCTTCCAGTTGTGGCCGACTGTTCGATGCCGTCGCCGCCCTCCTTGGCCTCTGCCCCACCATCAGCTACGAGGGGCAGGCGGCCATGGAACTGGAAGCCCTGGCCCAATCCGCTGCCGGCCCCGCCTGGCTGCCTGAAGAACTGGCGGCGTGGCGGCAACGGGAAGAACTCTTTCTCCACCGGCGGGATGGAAAGTGGGAGATTAGTTCCCCGGAATTTGTTAGTGTGCTGCTGGACGGAATGGCCCGCCGACAACCGACGGCAACCCTCGCCCTGCGCTTCCACAGCATGCTGATCGCCGCCATTGCCGGCCTGGTCAGCCGCCTCTCCGGACAGACCGGGATCCGCCGGGTGGTTCTGGCCGGCGGATGCATGCAGAACAGCCTGCTGCTCACCGGCCTGTTCCACAGCCTGCAAGACTACCAGCTCTACACCGGCAACCGCCTCCCGGTCAATGACGGGGCGGTCTCTCTTGGCCAGACAATTATTGGAGGTCTACGACATGTGTCTCGCGATACCGATGCGGGTGACCCGGATAGAGGGTGATCCGGACGACTCAATCAGCAACCAGGTAGCGACGGTGGATGCCGATGGGATCAGCCGGGAGGTGCGCCTTGACATCGTCGACCACTGGCCGGCGGTGGGCGACTACGTGATCATCCACGCCGGCTTTGCCATCCACACCCTGGTGGCCGAGGAGGCCCTGAAAAACATCGCCCTGTTGCGCGAGCTGGCGGAACAGACGCCGGAAGAACTGCTCTCCTGAGGGCCTAATCGACGATGAAACATCTCGACGAGTACCGCGACCGGGATCTCACCGGACCACTGGTGGCCGAACTCCGGCGGTCAGTGACCCGGCCGCTCCGGGTGATGGAGGTGTGCGGCACCCACACCATGGCAATCTTCCGCAACGGCCTGCGAACCATCCTGCCTGAGGGGATGGAGCTGGTTTCCGGACCGGGTTGCCCGGTCTGCGTCACCTCGTCCGCCCATATGGACGCCTTCATCGCCATCGCCGACCGGCCCGGGGTGCGGCTGGCGATCTTCGGCGACCTCTTCCGGGTCCCCGGCAGCAGCAGTTCGCTGGCCGAGGCCGGCTCGCGGGGGGCCAGGATCGATATCGTCTACTCGCCGATGGATGCCCTGGAGCTGGCTGCCGCCAACCCCAACGAACAGGTGGTCTTTTTCGGGGTCGGCTTCGAAACCACCACCCCGGGGATAGCCGCCACCATCCTCGCCGCCCACCACCGCCACCTCGACAATTTCCTCGTCTTCGCCACCCAGAAGACCATGCCGGCGGCAATGACCGCCCTGCTCAGCGACCCGCAGCTGAAAATCGACGCCCTGCTCTGCCCCGGCCATGTCTCCTCGATCATCGGCGCCGCCGCCTGGCAACCGCTGGCCGACCGCTTTGGCCTGGCCTGTGTGGTCGGCGGCTTCGAAACCGCCGACCTGCTGAAAGGCCTCACCTTGCTCGCCCGCCAGGTGGGCAGCGGACAGGCCAAGGTGGAAAACGCCTACCCGCGGGCGGTAAGCTGGCAGGGAAACCTGCGCGCCGCCAGGATGGTCGAGGAGATCTTCGTTCCGGCCGACATGGCCTGGCGTGGTCTGGGGACGATCCCCCTTTCCGGCCTGGCCATCCGTCCCCGCTACGCCGCCCATGACGCCATGGTCCAACTGAACATCACCCTGCCGGAAACGGCTGAGCCAAAGGGGTGCCGCTGCGGCGATATCCTTAAGGGCATCAGCAACCCGCAGCACTGCCCGCTCTTTGCCGGCCGCTGCACCCCGGCCACCCCCATCGGCCCCTGCATGGTCTCCAGCGAGGGCACCTGCGCCGCCTACTTCCGTTACGGCCGGGAGCTCAATCCGGTCGCCGCCGCCCCTGCCGAGCCACAGGCAGGCGCCGCCAGGAGAGAGCAATGAGAGCCGCCACCATCCAACTCGAGCACGGCAGCGGCGGCCTGGCCAGCCAGCAACTGATTGCCGAACTTTTTCTCAGGCATCTCGACAACCCCCTCCTCCGCGACCTGGAGGACAGCGCCGTCTTGGCCAATCAACCCGGCCGACTGGCCTTCACCACCGACAGCTATGTGGTCGAGCCGATCTTCTTTCCCGGTGGTGATATCGGCAAGCTGGCGGTGCACGGCACGATCAACGACCTGGCGATGCGGGGCGCCCACCCCCACTGCCTCAGCCTCGGTCTGATCCTGGAAGAGGGCTTTCCCATGGTCGACCTCGAACGGGTGGTCGTTTCCATCGCCCTGGCCTGCCGGGAAGCGGCGGTACCGGTGGTCACCGGCGATACCAAGGTGGTGCCGCGGGGCAAGGCGGACAAAATTTTCATCAACACCTCAGGGATCGGCTTTATCCCGGAAGGAATCGACATTTCATCAAAAAACGCTAAAGACGGGGATGTTCTGCTCGTCTCCGGCAGCATCGGCGACCACGGTATCACCATCATGACCCGGCAGGCGGGGATTGCCCTGCAGGGGAATCTGCAGAGCGACACCATGCCCCTCCATCGCCTGGTTGCCACCCTGCTCGCCGAGTTACCGCAGGCGGTCCATCTCCTCCGTGACCCGACCCGGGGGGGGGTGGCCACCACCCTGAACGAGGTGGCCGCCGCCTCCGGCCTCGAGGTCCACCTCCGCGAAGAGGATCTGCCGATCCGCCCCGAGGTCCGCGCCGCCTGCGAACTGCTCGGCCTCGACCCCCTCTATCTCGCCAATGAGGGGAAATGTCTGCTGGCGGTGGCAGGCGATGCCGCCGAACGCGCCCTGGCCCTGCTCCGCAGCCGCCCCGAGGGGCGCGAGGCAAGAATTATCGGCCGGCTGGTGGCGGGCACCCCTGGCCGGGTGGTGATCAACACCCCGGTGGGGGGGGCGAGAATCGTCCTCCCCCTGCACGGCATTCCCCTGCCGCGCATCTGCTGAGCGCGGGAGGCGCCGAAACGTGGTTATGGAAAAAAAGATCGGTATCGCCGGCATCGGCAACTTCCTTCTGGCCGACGAGGGGTTCGGGGTGCACGTGGTCCACTACCTCGAGGAGCACTATCTCTTTCCAGAGAGGGTGGAGATGCAGGATATCGGCACCGCCGGCATCTACATGGCCCCCTTCCTGGAAGAGTGTGATCCCGTACTGGTGATAGATGTGGTCGATATCGCAGGAGAACCAGGATCATTTCACTTCTTCACCCTGGATGACGTGCGGGCCGGCAACTTTCAGACCCGGATGTCGCCGCACCAGCTGGGGCTTCTGGAGATACTGGAAGTGACAAAGCTCCGCGACGCCGCCCCGGAGCAGGTGGAGTTCTACACCGTCATCCCCTGCCAGCTGACCGAGTCCATCGAACTTTCGGCGGTGGTGGAGGCGCAGAAGGTGGCGGTGGCCGAGATGGTGGTCCGCCGGCTCGCTGAACTGGGGGTGGCGGTTCTGCCGAAGTAATCGATCAGCGGGATGCAGCAAAAAGGCTGCAGAGTCCGGCTGTACCCCGATCAGCCAGTACCCCAGCTTCGTTCAGAGGCAGGCCGCCGGGCTAGAGTTGGCTCTATTGATGAGCTCTATGCGGTAGCCAGGCTAAGCGAAAACGCTCTATGCGGTGACCAGACCGGGCGAAAATGGGCTGCTGGTGACCGGGTACCTGCCTGAGGCACCGACTGCCCGATGAGCGGCGGCACCAAGCCCAGCACCATAACGAAGCAACGGCCACCGATGTACCTGTGGACTTGACGGATTGAGAGTCAAGGACATAGCAGACGGTTGCCAAAATGCAATCTTAGCGATGAGGAACGACAATGTGTGATAGCTGCGGCTGCCCCAGCCCTTCCGGAGACGGCCACCACGGCGGCCACCTGAACCATCAGAGCCATGATAGCCACAAGAACCACCAGAGCCAAAGTGGCGGCCGACAGAGCCATCATAACGGAGAGGGGACCGGCCACGGACACGGACACGAGCACGGGCACGAGCACGGCCAGCCCGAGGCTGGTAGCCGGACGGTGGCGGTGCATGCCAGCCTCTTTGCCGCCAACGATGCCCTGGCCCGGGCGAACCGGGAACACTTTGACGAAAACGGGGCGGTGGTTCTCAATCTGATCAGCAGCCCGGGCTCTGGAAAGACCACCCTTCTTGAGCAGACCATCGAGGCCCTGCGCGACGAGATTGCCATCGGGGTGATCGAGGGGGATATCGAGACCGAGCGGGATGCCGAGCGGATACGGGCCAAGGGGGTACCGGTGGTTCAGCTCACCACCGGCGGCGCCTGCCACCTCGACGCGGCGTTGACCCACAAGGGGTTCCATCGTCTGCAGCGTCAGCCGGGCGGGGAGGCCATCGAACTGCTCTTCATCGAAAACGTCGGCAACCTGGTCTGTCCGGCCACCTTCGACCTCGGCGAGCACCAGCGGGTGGTGCTGGTCTCCGTCCCCGAGGGGCCGGACAAGCCGGCCAAGTACCCGAAGGCCTTCACCAGTTCACACATCTTTTTGATCACCAAGACCGACCTGCTCCCCCATTTCGACTTCCCGGTGGCCGAGGCCACCGCCGATGCCCTGCGGCTCAACCCGGGGTTGCGCACCATGTCTCTTTCCGCCCGCAGCGGAGCGGGGATGGAGGCCTGGCTGGACTACCTGCGCGGGTTGGTCACCCGGCGGCGGGCTAACCCGGCCAGAAGCGAAGGGTGAGAGGCCAGCCTCACTGCTGCTTTTCGGCGTAGGCCTGGACGGCGGTAAGATGGCCACGGTATTCACGGCATCGGCAAGCAGGCGGCCGTGACTGAGCAAAAAAACGTGGCTCATCTTGGGGTCTCCAAGGTGGCCAACTCAAAGTGCGAAAGGGCCCATCACCCACCATCACCGGCTCTCGCCGCCTCGGTAATCATAGCCATACTTTCTACACTGCTTCCCTGGGCGACGGTTGACGGTCTGCCAAAGATCATGGTGAGACGACGCCTTCTGAGCAGCATATTGCGCCAATCGACATCGCACCCCTTAAGCCCCGACAGATATACCGGCTGAACAATCAAACTGCTACGCCTAGCCAGGAATGTTACGAAACCAAGGTCTTTGCCAATTTTTCCATCAGTTGAAACCTGTCCCTCAGGAAAGACACAAATAGTATGAGCGGATTTGATTTTTGCAATGATGTCTTTCAGGGAGTTAAGGCTATCTTCATCTCTTCCGATACCTATGGGGAGGGCACCGTGCAGCAGCATGAAGAATCGCTTTAGAGCAGTATTGAAAAATCGCTTTTTGGCCGGAATAAATACCGGATACAGGCTTCTCCCGGTTGCCAGCGCAACTTCCGAGGAAATGTACACGGGATCATAATCGTTGATATGATTGGCGATAACAATAACACTTACACCTTTTTCTTTTTTCAGAGTAGCCAGTTGTTTCAGATTTTCCGTTCCTTTAATGGTCGGACGGAGAAAAATCCTGATGAGACTTCGCGCCATAACTGCTTCGATATATTGAACAAAAGATATATATTTAGTTTGCAATGTTCGTCACCAGGCAGGCTGTTAAAGCTGCGTTCAGAAATGTTTATAAGAAAAAATTTCGATAGAAATCAAATTTTCAAACAGAAATTGCCGCTCTGCAAGAAAATACTGCCAATAGATAATTGATCTATGATATATAAATTGCCGCTCTGCAAGAAAATACTTCCATAAATATTTGCCCTATGATATATCAATTGCCGTTATGATTTTTTTGTTATTTGTAGTAAAAAATCTTTCTAAATTAAAAAAAGGAGCCCCACAATGTCTACAGCTGAAAATGTCGTGTCTCTGATAGAGAAGTTTTGTGAAACACCCCAGACAATACGCCCGGAAATGATGCTGGATGATCTCAATATTGCTTCCATAAATTTCATGGAGATCATTATTACTGTGGAAGAAGAATTTGGAATAACAGTCAATGATGAAGACCTGCAATCGCTGACGACAGTACAGAGTGTTATTGATTACATTGAACGAAAACAGGTGCGATAACGAGTTCGTTCCGGCCCTTAACCTTTATACCACCGCCATAATTTTGTAAGCAAATATTTTTTAGAAATTTTCCGGATACAGCCAACTGTTGCAGAGAGGAGAATCGCTGCTATGCAATTTGTACTCAAAACATATTACCGGATTGAGTTTTTGCCCATTCTTGTTTCCTTTGTTACAGAAACAGCCAAATACCTGGGAGGCACAGACAAAGAAATATCAGCATTAGGCATAGCCTCCGAAGAGGCAGGCCTGCATATCATCGAGCATTTCCCAGGCGAAGGGCTTGAGGAACAGTTCGAGGTTATTTGCGAGGTCTGCGGCGATTCTCTGAAAATAGTGTTCAGCAACATGGGGCTTCCGGTCAATCATGAGTCCCTGCCCCGCTATGAAGCAGATCAGCCCGAAGAGAGCGTTGATGGATTGGGGCTCTTTCTGATCGAGAAAATGGTTGATCACTACGAATTCGTCAATCATGGGCGTGATGGCTGGCGTACTGTCATGGTCAAACGCTTCGCCCATCTTACAGTACCTGCTTCGCTAACAGGCGGAGAGCCTGCTGCTCTTCTTTCCCGGGAGAAGCTTCGGATCATGCCGGCGGCTATGGAGCATGTGCCGGGCATTGTTGAGCTGGCATACCGAAACTACGGGTATTCCTATAGCAAGGAAGAGTTCTATTATGTTGATCAGCTGCGGGAGGCCATTGCCGAGAACAAGGTCAGATCGTTCGTGGCCCTGAATCCTGAAGATCGAGTTGTCGGAAATATGGCGATCCTGTATTCGCCGGATACTCGTGAGGTCGCTGAAATCGGCGCGGTGATGGTGCAGCCGGAATACCGCCGCAGCATGGGCTTGATTCAGCTAATCAAGGTTGTCAGCAACGAAATCAGAGGGAAAGTCGACTCGCCGACTATTCTTGAGGCCAACCTGGTCACCACGCACATCCTTTCGCAGAAGGCCTGCGGCATGTTCCATTTTACCCCGATGGCACTTAAACTTTCGGTGCATGGCCGGGCAAAGTTTAAGAGCCTGGCAGAGAGTGCCGATGAGCAGCGGGAAACCCTTCTGCACGCCATCGCCGTTACTCGGCCGGTCAAAACGCTCAGCTTTTTTCTGCCCGAGTGCCATGTTGAACTGGTACACCGGCTATTCACCCATGCAAACTTGAGCGTTGAAATTTTGCACAGCACTGCGGATCTACCAGATCAGACAGTTCTGGATGTCCAATGCCATCCGGGTGCAGACTATGCGATAGTCTTCGTGCAGGTTCCAGGCCGGGATATAAGCGCGGTACTGCATGCCCGGTTGTTCGATCTGGAGTCTGATGGCTTGAAAACTGTCTACATCCGCTTTCCTGCCTGGCTGCCGCAATCGCCGGACGTTGAAGCCAACAAACGGTTCCTGCGCATCTTCTTCAGCGGCTTGGTTGTCGAGACACCGGATCGCTGGTGGCTACAGTACACACGGCTTTACGGACAGCGTGTTGATTTCAGCCGGATTCAACTCTGTGATCCCCTGGCGCTGGAATTACGCGACTATATCGAAAATTGCTACCAAGAGGCGGTACTCTGATGAGTGGAATACGCATGCATGGATGGATTTTGTACAATGGCTGTGAAGTAAGGGAACTGACCCGCAGCTGCGAGGAGGCTCTGGCAGCAGGTGTTCAACTGGAGGTGGTTGCCCCAAAGGATGTTGATCTGCAACCGGATGGAGGCGATCAGGCGTCGATATTTGTTCGTGGACGTGCAGTTCCCTCGCCGATGTTCGTTATTGCTGCCTTTGTCGAAGAGGACGATGCCTGCAATCTGGCTCTCCTGCAACAGTTGGAAACCCAGGGTGTCTTGTGCGTCAACCGTTCTGAGACCCTAAAAAGAACGAGTGAGCTCAACGTTCCGGCGGAAATTCTCCAAAGCATCGGCAGACAGCTCAAGGAACGGGCAATGGAAAGCTCCAAAGCCGCCGCGGAAGGCATCCGTTCACTGGATGAGTTGCGGGAGAAGGGCGTACCTGAACTTGTCCGTTTGTTCCTGGGAGCTTGCCACTCGGTGGAAAAGATCCAGCACAACGTACTGATGGACATTGTCCGGCGTAACGCCGAAACCGAATTCGGCCGCGAACATGGCTTTGTGGATATCCATTCGGTCGAGGATTTCCGCCGAAAGGTGCCGGTCTGCGAATGGGCGGATCTGGAACCCTATGCCAAGCGGATGGAAAACTGTGAGAAAGACCTCCTGTTTGCCGGATTGCCCCAACATTTTGTCTGCACCAGCGGAACGACCGGCAGTATGAAGTTTATTCCGGAAAGCAGCGCCGGTGATCTGGCCAAGTCAGTGGTCAGCCAAGTCCGTTTGGCCCTGTTGGCAAAAATGGCCCCGGAAATAATGGTTGGGTTTTTTCTTCCCCTTGCCAATGCAGCTGCCATGGGAACAACCGTCGGCGGAATCCCCTATGGTTCTGCATCCGGCTTGACCCTGGCCGCAACCTCTGCAGAACTTTTACGCCGTATGGCATTTCCGCACCAAATTCGCCAGGCGACTGATCCTGCAGCAGTGGATTATTTGATCATGCGTTTCGCCGTTGCCAAATCCGAGGTGCGTCTGGTGATCGGTAACAACCCGGGACGTCTGACCATACTGGCGGAGGTAGCCCATGATCGACGAGAAGCCCTGATCAACGATATCGAACAGGGAACAATTTCAGTGGAACTGAAACTGGAGGCTGAACTCCGGCTTCACCTGGAAAAACTGCTGTCACCGGATCCGGAGCGGGCACAGGATCTGCGGCAGATGGTAGCACATCGCGGCCGTCTTGAACCTCGCGATTACTGGCCGAATCTCAAGATATTTTCCTGCTGGCTGGGCGGCACCATCGGCCGCTACATTGAAGGATTGAAAAGCTGGTTACCAGAAGGCGTTGATTACATTGACTGCGGCTTTGGTGCCAGTGAAGGGAAATTCAATATTCCCATGAAAATAGGGGTAAGGGAAGGACCTCTGGCAATTCAAGGTTGTTTTTTCGAGTTCATGCCCCTCTCCGGCGGGGAGCCGCTGCTGGCCCACCAACTGGTGGATGGAGAGGATTACATCGTGCTGCTCACCTCTTATTCAGGTCTGTATCGCTACAATCTGCACGACATCATCAAGGTCAGCGGCTTTACCGGTCAGAATCCGAATATCCGCTTCATCAGCAAAACCAGGGACATTGCCAATCTGGCCGGCGAAAAGCTTGCCGGCGCATTCCTGTCTGATCTGATCTGTGAGACGCTTGCCGAGCGCAACATCCCCTGGAAGCACTTTTGTGTGGTTGCCGACAGCGCCATGCGCCGATACGATTTTTGTATCGAGCCGGCCGAAGTGGCTCATCCCGATGCCGCATGGCTGGCAGATTTTGAAGCCAGATTAATGGAAAATGCTATCGTATACAAGGTGTTCCGTAATCAACGACTCCTCCACCCGCCACGCCTCATTGTCATGAAATCAGGCTGGCTGAACCTCTTGTATGCGGATCGTACCGGCCCCGGTGTGACCGCCGGCCAGGTTAAGCTAGCCACTATCTGTGATACCTTGCCCCACTCGGAGATGATCGCCCAGGTTGTCGAACGTTGACACTCCAGCAGATGAATAATCCGACCAACCCGCAGAAGCAGCTTTTGGTATCAACTGTCGCGCTCAGCATCTTTCTGATACTGATCTCGGCATTGGTGCGCCTTGCCACCAGCCTGTATCTTCCGGCCTTACCAAGCATGGCATTAGAATTGAATCTTTCGGCGCCGCAACTGGCGGTAACGGTAACCACCTATATGGCCGGTTTTGCCGTTGCTTCGGTGCTGCTCGGGCCATTGTCCGACCATTGGGGGCGGCGAATCCTGACTCTTGGGGGTATCTTCTTTTTTTTAATTGGTTCACTCCTCTGTGCTGTTACTCACGCCTATGATGAATTGCTGACAGGTCGTATTCTGCAGGCAGTGGGAGGCAGTGCCATTGCGGTTACGACCCGCGCCATGGCCTATGAAGCGTTCGACGAAAAGGACATGATCCGCATCCTCGGATGGATCGGCACCATCAGCGGACTGGTTCCGGCACTGGCACCGGTGCTTGGCGGGTTTTTAACCCAGTCCCTGGGGTGGCGGGCAAACTTTTATCTGCTGACTGCCGTTACCTTGGGGGTCGCCCTGCTTGCCTACCGCCTGGCCCCCGAGACATTGGCAAAGGAAAAGCGCATTCCCTTCAATATAGTTGCATCCCTCACCTCGTACGGGGCGATGCTCCGCTCGGCAAACTTCATCTTGCCACTGGCACCGACCATCATTTGTTTTGCCCTCCAGGGGGCATATATGGTCGGTTCGCCTTTCATTTTTATCTCTCTCCTGCAGATGAAACCGGCAACTTTTGGCATCACCAGCCTGTTGCTTGTCGGCTCGCTCATGTTGGGGCGTTTTCTCTGCATGGCTGTTTACACTCGCTGGGGAGCCTACAGTGCCTTTATGAGCGGCTGTATCGTCGCTTTTCTCGGCGGGGTGCTTTTCCTTATTTTCCTGCTGACCAGCTGGATCACGGTAGTGCCCTTATTACTGGCATCCTCCGTTTTCTTTCTCGGCTTTGGCGCTCTGCTGCCGATCTCCATGAAAGCCGGATTGACCGCATTCCCCGAACGGGTAGGAACCTCATCAGCACTCTTGGGGACCCTGACGCTCGGTTCCAGCGCAATCGGCAGCGCCCTCCTTGGCGGCCTGCTGGAGAAGAGCGTGCAGGATATTTACCTGTTGGGAATTTTAACCTTTGTTTCCGGCATGCTCATTCTTTTTTTCGGCTATATATGCCGTAACAATCTGAAATGAGAAAAGAAGAGAGATAGGCCAAGGCTGCCAGCGGCGGACGGTGAAAGGCCAGCCTCACTGCTGCTTTTCGGCGTAGGCCTGGACGGCGGTGATGGCCACGGTATTGACGATATCGGGGACCAGGCAGCCGCGACTGAGGTCGTTGACCGGTTTGCGCAGGCCCTGCAGAATCGGCCCCACCGCCACCGCCCCGGAACTGCGCTGGACCGCCTTGTAGGTGTTGTTGCCGGTGTTCAGATCGGGAAAAATGAAGACCGTCGCCCGCCCGGCCACCCGGCTGTCGGGCAGCTTCGCTTGGCCCACCACCGGGTCCACCGCCGCATCGTACTGGATCGGCCCCTCTATGGCCAGACCGGGGTACTGGGTCTTGGCCATTTCAATTGCTATATCGGTAGCTGTTCGCACCTTCTCCACCTGCTGTCCCTTCCCGGAGCGGCCACTGGAATAGGAGAGCATCGCCACCAGTGGTTCGATGCCGAAGAGGGCGGCGGTCTTCGCCGAGTTGATGGCGATCTCGGCCAGCTGCTCGGCGGTCGGGTCGGGGTTGACTGCACAGTCGCCATAGGCCAGCACCCGGTCGTTCAGGCACATCAGAAAAATACTGGAAACAACAGAAAATTCAGGGCGGGTCTTGATGAACTGGAAGGCCGGGCGGATGGTGTCGGCGGTGGTATGGGTCGCCCCGGAGACCATCCCGTCGGCATCCCCCTTGTAGATCATCATGGTACCGAAGAAGTTCCGCCCGCCCATGATGTCGCGGGCGTTGTCCATGGTCATCCCCTTGCTGCCCCGCAACTCGCAGTAGGTCCGGGCATAGTCCTCGAAAAGGGGCGACTGCTGCGGGTCGATGATCTGCGCCTCGCCCAGATGGAGGCCGAGGCTGCGTATCCGGCCGAGGATCCTCTCTTCCTGGCCGAGCAGAGTGATATCCACCACATCCCGGCGAAGGAGAATCTCCGCCGCCTTGAGGATCCGCTCATCCTCCCCCTCGGGGAGGACGATGTGCTGCCGGTGCTGCTTGGCCCGCTGCAGCAGCTGCGACTCGAACATCTTCGGGGTGACGATGGTGGTTTTGGTCTTGATGATCCGCTCGCTCAGCTCATCCATCTGCACATGCCGCTCGAACACTGCCAGCGCCTGGATAATCTTCCGGGTGTTGTCGGGGGTGATGGCGGCATGGATCTTGTCCACCCGGATGGCCGCCTGGTAGGTGTTCTCGTGCACGGCAATGATGGGGACGGTGTTCTTGAACCCCTCGATCACCCGCTGGATCGGCTCCTCCGGCACCAGACCGCCGGTGAGGAGAATGCCGGAGATGTTGGGCATGGTCATCGACTCCACCGCCGCCAGGCAGGCGAGGATGACATCGGAGCGGTCACCGGGGGTGATCACCAGAGTGCCGTATTCGATCCGCTCAAGCAGATTGCGCAGCTGCATGGCGGCAATGGTGAAGCTGCGGACGTGGCGGGTAAGGTTCTCCTCGCCATAGAGAATTTCGGCGTTGAGCAGGCGGGCCACCTCGCCCACCGAGGGGTTGCCGAGGTTTTCGTCGTTGGGGATGAGGTAGACCAGGCGCTGCGCCCCGGCCATCTCGGCGGCCAGCTTTCCGCGCACCGACTCCATGGCGTCAGGGGCCACCCGGTTGATGATCACCGCCACCAGATTGCTGCTCCGCTCGGCCAGCGACTCACTGTAGACCCGCACCGAGCGAACCAGTTCCTCCTCCGTCTTCATCCTCGCCCCGGCCACCAGCATCACCGGACAGCCGAGGTTGTTGCTGATCTCGACGTTGATGTCGAAGTCGAAGGAGGCCGTCACCCCCTCCAGTTCGATCCCCTCACAGAGGACAAAATCGGCTTTTTCCGACAGCTGGTTGAAGGCGGTGAGAATGCCCTCGTGCAGATCGGCATTGCGGCCCATCGCCAGCAGCTGGCTCGCCTCGGTGCTGGTGAAGGCGTACATCTCCTCGTAGGCGTAGGGGAGATGAAAATGGTGCTTGACCAGATTGATGGTGTTGTCTCGCTCCCCCTGCCGGTGGTCGGCATCGGTCAGCGGGCGGAAGAAGGCAACCCGCTTGACACTGCGGGTGAGCAATTCCATGAGGCCGAGGATGATCGCTGATTTGCCGCTGCGGGGCTCGGTCCCCGCCACATAGAGTTTGTTTGCCATCTTTTCCCTGCCACCATCGAAAAGGAAACCGTTTCAGACCTAGTGCTCTTCTGGTCTGGACGAATACCACGCCACCACCACTCTGCCGCCCCGCTGTCAGCAGCCCCGCACCGCGCCGAACTTCCGGGGTGGGGTACCGTCCAACACTTTCCACGCCGCAGGATTGCGGCGCTCAGCACCATAAAGCATCCGGGGGAAGAGTACAAGTGTGCCGGACTGGCTGGGCAGGCCGGAACGATGAACAGGTGGCGGCCCACCCTTTAGCCGAGCAGGCCATCGGTATTGAATATTTCCAGTATCTTCCGATGATTTTCCGATGAACGGCCAACAATCGCCTGCGCCTCGGCAAGGATCTCACGGCGATACCCCTCCTCTTCGATCCCCTCCAGGTTGAGGAGGACGTTCTGGTGGGCCCCCCAGATACCGGCGGCAAGGGCCGCCGCCCCGACCAGGGTATCGCTGCGCGAGGCGGGGTTGCCGTCCCGGGCCACCCGCACCAGGGCCTCCCAGGCCTCATCGCCCAGCCGCATGGTGGTGAGGGGCACCTGAATCGCCGTCTTCAGCCCGGCCTGCATCTTCGCCTGGCGGGCCGCCCGCTCTTCGGCGCTCTGCTTCGGCATCCGCACCCCCTCCATGTACTCGTTGAAGGCGGAGGTGTCGGCGTCGACCATGGGGATCAGCTCCCGGGTGAGGCGGTGGAGAACGGGGATGGCCTCCTGCATCGACGGCTGCACCGCCTCGAACTTGCGCACCCCGTAGGTGAGTTTGGCCACCATCGCCCCGAGTGCCACCCCCATGGCCGCCAGGGCCGCCGAGGCCGAGCCGCCGCCGGGGGCGGAGCTGCGGGCACCCAGTTCTTCAATGAACTCGCGCAGGGTCGAGCCGGCCAGCGGCTCCACCGGTTGTTCGGCGATCCGGTACTCGATGATCTTCTCGGCCGGCACAAAGGGGGCAACCGCATTGAGGCCAAGCCGCTCCACCGCCAGGCGGACCTTCTGGTCCTCCTCGTAGAGGAACAGCCCCTCCCTGTCGATATAGTAGTCGGCGGCGGCAAGCAGGGTCTGCAGCGGTACCAGCCCGACGATCTCCGAGCCGGCCACCCCCACATGCAGCAGGGCGGCCTCGCGTTTCACCTCCTCATAGAGAAGATGCACCGGGGTCACCGAATAGTCGAGCAGGTTGACGGTGACCTGGGCCAGGTTGTACTCGTGGACGAACCAGCCCATCCCCTTCACCTCAGGGAGCCGGCCGGGTTCCCCGTCGCCCCGCCCCGCCTCGCGCAGATTGAGGGCGATGCGGTGGGCCTGATTTGGGGTGCCGAGGATGTTGACGTTGTAGGCGATGAGGAAGTTGCGGGCGCCGGTGGCGGTTATTCCCCAGCGGGGGGCAAACTCGTCGGGACCGAAATCGGGACGCCAGCGCGGGTCACGCAACCGCTCGGCCAGCCCCTCGTACTCCCCCTGGCGGAGGTCGGAGAGGCGGCGCCGGTGGTCGGCGCTGGCCGCCGCCTCATAGAGATAGAAGGGGACCTGCAGCTCGGCGGCGGCGCGGGCGGCAAAATCCCGGGCCAGTTCGGCGCACTCGGCCAAGCTGATCCCGGCCACCGGAACGAAGGGGCAGACATCCATCGCCCCGAAGCGGGGGTGCTCGCCGCTGTGGCCACGCATGTCGATCAGCCTGGCGGCCACTCGCGCTGCCGCCAGGGCCCCTTCCACCACCGCCTGCGGGTCACCGACAAAGGTGTAGACGGTGCGGTTGGTGGAGGCGCCGGGGTCGACATCAAGGAGGGTGCAGCCGGGGGTGGTGCGGATGGCCTCGCTGATGGCCTCGATGGTCTCCCGGTTCCGTCCCTCGGAGAAATTGGGAACACACTCGACGATCTTCTTCATGGTATCTCCAAATATTTAGTTTTTATAAAGTTTATATAATGCTGCTGGTCGACTTCTCCTGCGGCTGCGGGTACGGCTTTCCGGCCTGACTGCCCGGCCGGCAAGGCCGGCAGCCCTGTCGGCACCCCTGCCGGCTTTGTTCTCCATGCAGCCCTTTTCGCCATGTTTGATGGCGATGCAGCCGCAGGCAAATCCGACCGGTCTGCCACCGTGCTGCATAGGGTAACGCTTGCGCGCTGGTTTCCAGTCGCGGCGGAGCTGTCTCAGCAGAGGGGCGCGGCGGCAACCATCTCCCCCCTCTTATACACCTGCCAGACCGGAGAGACCCCGGCATGGTAGGCGAGGATCGCCGGCGTCTCCCCATCGAGAAGAAGAAAATCGGCCTGCTTGCCCGGGGTGAGACTCCCCACCCGGTCGGCGAGACCGATGGCATAGGCCCCGTTCAGGGTCGCCCCAACCAGGGCCTCGGCCGGACTGAGGCCCATATTGAGCACCGCCAGGCCGATGACAAAGGGGATCGACTCGGTATAGCTCGAGCCGGGGTTGCAGTCGGTAGCGAGGGCCAGGGCCAGCCCCTTCTCCAGCATCAACCGTGCCCGGGCATAGGGCTTGCGCAGGCTGTAGGCGGTGGCCGGCAGGAGGGTGGCGATCACCCCGGCCGCCGCCATCGCCGCCATATTATCTTCGCTGGCGGCAAGAAGGTGGTCGGCCGAGCGGGCCGCCAGTTCGGCGGCCAGACCGGCACCGCCCAGGTCGTGCACCTCATCGGCGTGCAGCTTCAACTCCAGGCCATGCTCGCGGGCGGCCAGGAGCAGCAGCCGGCTCTGTGCCGGGCTGAACACCCCCTCTTCGCAGAAGACATCGCAGAAGCGGGCAATCCCCTGCGCCCGCACTGCCGGCAGCATCTCTCTGATCAGCAGGTCGACGTAGGCGTCGGGGTTCTCCCGGTAAGCGGGCGGCACCGCGTGGGCCCCAAGGAAGGTTGCCACCACATCGACAGCCGCCTTCTCCGCCACCCTGCCGATCACCCGCAGCATCTTCAGCTCGTTGTCGGTATCGAGGCCATAGCCGCTTTTTATCTCCAGACTGGTGGTGCCGAAGCTGAGCGCCCGGCGGACCTGTCTCAGGGTGTTGGCAAGAAGACTCTCCTCGTCCATCGCCGCCACCGCCCGCACCGAGGAGAGAATACCGCCACCCTGGCGGAGAATCTCCAGATAGGGGGTACCGAGCAGCCGTTGGCTGAACTCCGCCTCGCGGCGGGCGGCAAAGCACATATGGGTGTGGGGGTCGACAAACCCGGGGATCAGGCAGCGGCCACCGCAGTCGATCTCCTCGACCGCCTCGCCGCCCAGGCTGGCACGAACCTCCTCCTCCCCCCCCACTGCCGCGATCAGGCCGTCGGCCACCAGCAGGGCGCCGTGCGGAAAGTGGGCCAGTTCCCCCTGATTCGGCCCGGAAGCCGCCTTTCCCCGATCGATGGGGCTGTAGATTGCCGCATTGCGGTACAGTTTTTGTTTCATGGTCGCCTCGTCAACGCCTGTCGGCAAAGAGCGGTGCCACCGCCTCAGCCACCGCCCCCTCCTCACTCTGAAAGGGGATGGTGATCTGGTCGCCGTTGTCATTTTCCCGGTTATAGGCCATCGCCACCTCCATGGCGTTGGGGTTGCGGGCCCAGTTGCGACGGGCCACTCCGCCCATTACGTCCCAGGACATTGCCGAACGGAGAATCCCATCCACCCGCTCGCTGCCGTCCACGACCATGCCGAAGCCACCGTTGATCGCCTTGCCGATACCGGTGCCGCCACCGTTGTGCAGGGCCACCAGGGACATCCCCCGGGCGGCGTTGCCGGCAAAACAGTGGGTGGCCATGTCGGCGCAGACATTGCTGCCGTCATGGATGTTGGCGGTCTCCCGGAAGGGCGAGTCGGTGCCGCCGGGGTCGTGGTGGTCACGGCCGAGCATGATCGGCCCCACCTCGCCGGCCCGCACCATGGCGTTGAAACGGAGGGCGATGGCGGTCCGCCCCTGGGCGTCGGCATAGAGGATCCGCGCCTGGCTGCCCACCACCAGCCGGTTGGCCTCGGCATCGCGGATCCAGATATGGTTGTCGCGGTCTTCGGCGCGCCGCTCCGGGTCGATGCAGGCCATGGCCGCTTGGTCGGTGCGCTTCAGGTCGGCGGGGTCGCCGCTCAGGCAGACCCAGCGGAAGGGGCCATAGCCGTAGTCGAAGATCGGCCCCATCAGGTCTTCAAAGTAGGAGGGAAAGATAAAGCCGTCGCGGGCATCGACGCCGTTTTTCACCACCTCCTGGACGCCGGCGTCAAACACCGCCTTCAAAAAGGCGTTGCCGTAGTCGAAGAAGTAGGCACCCTGCGCCACCAGCCGTTGCACCGCCAGGAAGTGCCTTCTCAGGCTGGCGTCCACCAGCCGGCGGAAGGCGGCCCGGTCACTGGCCAGTAGCCGGGTCCGTTCGGCAAAATCGACCCCCTGCGGGCAGTAGCCGCCGTCATAGACCACATGGCAGGAGGTCTGGTCGGAAAGGAGGTCGACAGGAAAGTTTTCGTTACCCATATGGTCGAGCAGGTCAACGATATTACCGTGGAAAGCGATGGAGGTCGCCTCCTTTGCCGCTTTTGCCCGGGAGGCCAGACGAAGCACCTCGGCCGGGTCGGCGGAGACCAGGTCGACCCAGCCCTGACGATGGCGGGTTTCGATGCGGGAGAGGTCGACCTCGGCGGTGATCGACACCGCCCCGGCGATCTTCGCCGCCTTTGGCTGCGCACCGCTCATCCCGCCGAGGCCGGAGGAGACGAAGAGCAGACCGGCAAGATCGCCCTCGGGCGGCACGCCGCACATCTTCCGGCCGGCGCTGAGCAGGGTGTTGTAGGTGCCGTGGACAATCCCCTGCGGGCCGATGTACATCCAGCCACCGGCGGTCATCTGGCCATAGGAGGAGACCCCCATCTGGGTGGCGATCTCCCAGTCGTCGGGGTTGTCGTAGAGGCCGACCAGCAGGCCGTTGGTGATGATCACCCGCGGCTGGTCGGGGCTGGAGCGGAAGAGGCCCAGTGGGTGGCCGGACTGCATCACCAGGGTCTGCTCCTCGGTCAGGGCCTGGAGATAGCTCTTGATCAGCCGCAGCTGCATCCAGTTCTGGCAGACGCTGCCGGTCTCGCCGTAGGTGACCAGTTCGTAGGGGTAGAGGGCGACATCGAAGTCGAGGTTGTTGTCGATCATCAGCTGGAAGGCCTTGCCGGCCAGGCAGCGGCCGGGATAGTCGTCGATCGGTCTCGCCTTGAACTGGCCGTGCGGGCGGAAGCGATAACCGTAAATCCGCCCCCTTGTCCGCAGCTCTTCGAGAAACTCGGGGATCATCCGGGCATGGTGCTGCGGTGGTACATAGCGCAGGGCATTTTTCAGGGCGGTTTCGGTCTGGCTCCGACTGAGGCGGAAGCCCCGATCGGGGGCGCGGCGGATCCCCGCTTGAAATTCCTCCTGCTCCGGCAGTTCATCATCCAGCCGGATCCGCATCGCCCCGGCTATCTCGGCAGTACTCCACATGGTTTTCTCCTCCCCTGGCTGAGTAAGCTTTGGTCGCTTCGGGGGGGGTGCCCCCGTGCTTGTATATACAATCTCTTGTACAACTGGAAATACAGCTTGTCAAGAAGCGCATTTGTATATACAATCATCTGGTCAATTCACCGACCCTCCTGGCCAAGTGGCGACCGGGGATGGCCGACCTCACCACCCACCCTTCATACAGAAGCTTGCCATGACCACAGAACTCTGCATCAAACCGGGAAATTTGACCCTTGCCCAACTCCGTCAGGCGGCGAAAGCGCCGGTCCACCTCTCTCTTGCCGCCGGCAGCGAGGCGGCAATCAACGCCGCGGTGGCGACGGTCAGCAGGGTTATCAGTCAGGGACGGGTGATCTACGGGATCAACACCGGCTTCGGCCTGCTGGCCAACACCATCATTCCCACCGATGAACTGGAGCACCTGCAGCGTTCCATTGTCCTCTCCCATGCCGCCGGGGTAGGCAGACCAATGCGCAACTCGACCGTGCGGTTGATGATGCTGCTGAAGATCAACAGCCTGGCCCGGGGCTACTCCGGCATCCGTCTGGAGGTGCTTGAGGCCCTCATGGCCCTGGTCAATGCCGAAATCTACCCCCGTGTGCCGGAGAAGGGCTCGGTGGGGGCCTCCGGAGATCTCGCCCCTCTCGCCCACATGAGCACCGTCCTCCTCGGCGAGGGGGAGGTAGAGCACCAGGGGCAGATTCTCCCCGGCAGCGAAGGGTTGCGCCTGGCCGGCCTGAAGCCCTTCACCCTCGGGCCCAAGGAGGGCCTGGCTCTGCTCAACGGCACCCAGGCCTCCACTGCCCTCGCCCTTGAGGGGCTGTTCGCCGCCGAGGAGCTGTTTGCCGCCGCCATGGTCAGCGGCAGCCTCTGTGTCGATGCCGCCCTGGGCAGCCGCCGCCCCTTCGAGCCGCTTATTCACGAGGTGCGCGGCCATCGCACCCAGATCGACGTTGCCGCCTGCTACCGCCACCTCCTCGCCCACAGCGAGATCGAGATCTCCCACAAGGATTGCGAGGCGGTGCAGGACCCCTACTCCCTGCGCTGCCAGCCGCAGGTGATGGGGGCCTGCCTCGGCCAGATCAGAACCGCCGCCGAGACCATCCTGATCGAGGCCAACGGGGTCTCCGACAACCCGCTGGTCTTCGCCAGAGAAAACGACATCATCTCCGGCGGCAACTTCCACGCCGAACCCATCGCCATGGCGGCCGACAACCTCGCCCTGGCCATTGCCGAAATCGGCGCCCTGGCCGAGCGGCGAATCGCCCTGCTGATCGACAGCCACATGTCGAAACTCCCCCCCTTCCTGGTGGAAAAAGGGGGCCTCAACTCCGGCTTCATGATCGCCCAGGTCACCTCCGCCGCCCTGGCCAGTGAGAACAAATCCCTGGCCCACCCCGCCTCGGTGGACAGCCTGCCCACCTCGGCCAACCAGGAAGACCATGTCTCCATGGCCGCCTTTGCCGCCCGACGACTGTCCGAGATGGCCGACAACACCGCCGGGGTGCTGGCCATTGAACTCCTCGCCGCCTGTCAGGGCGTCGACTTCCGGGCACCGCTGAAGAGCTCGCCGCTCTTGCAAGAAGCCAAAGGACTCGTGCGCCGGGAAGTGGCCTTCTACGATCAGGATCGCTACTTTGCCCCGGACATCAAAAAGGCCCAGGAGCTGATCCAGTCCGGGGCCTTCAACCACCTGGTCACCACCGGGCTGCTCCCCAGCCTGGCCAACTGAGCAGGTCAACTGAGCAGGTCAACTGAGAATCGGCAAGAAAATGGACCAATCGGCACGGCAGCCCCTCTATCGTCAGGTCAAGGAGTTTATCAGCGACAAGATCGACAGTGGTGAACTGGCCACCGGGATGCGCATCCCCTCCGAGACCGAACTGGTCACCACCCTCAACGTCTCGCGGATGACGGTCAACCGCGCCCTGCGCGAACTGAGTGACGAGGGCCGGATCAGGCGGGTACAGGGGCGCGGCACCTTTGTCGCCGAGAGAAAGCCTCAGTCACCGCTCCTCGAGATCCGTTCCATCGCCGAGGAGATCCGCGCCCGCGGTGGACGCCACTCCTGCACCGTACACGTCCTCCAGGAAGAGAAGGCCAGCCCGCAGCTGGCGGCGGCAATGCAGCTCGCCCCCTACAGCACTGTCTACTACTCGGTGATCGTCCACAAGGACAACGACGTGCCGATCCAGGTGGGCTGCCGCTATATCAACCCGGCCGTTGCCCCGCACTATCTCGAGCAGGATTTCACCCGCTGCACCGCCAGCGAATATCTGCTCAGCGTCGCCCCGGTGAGTTCCATCGAGCATGTGGTCGAGGCCCTCATCCCCGACCGCTGGATTCGCGATCTCCTCCAGGTGAACAGCGCCGAACCCTGCCTGGCCCTGCACCGCAAGACCTGGGTGGGGGAGCAGGTCGCCACCTTCAGCACCTTCTACTACCCAGGCTCCCGCTACACCCTGGGGGGGAGATTCCACCCCTCCTCACTCACCACCATCAGCCTGACCTGAGCCGGCTGCCGTCAACCAGCAGGCAGCCCCCTCATACGAAACGGTGCATCTGGTTGCGCGGGATAAGGAGGAGTTTGCCGGCCAGGCGCATTCCTTTGCCCGGGTGGTCGAGGCAGCGCTGCCGCACCTCGTTGATCACCCTGGCGGCACAGGTCTCCCCCCAAAACCAGTCGGCCAGCTTACCCGGGTCGGTGGACTGCCCCGGTTGAGCGAGGATGGCGGCAAAGTAGCAGCTGCGCAGGTCTTCAGCGGCTGTGCGCAGGAGGTCGGCAAGCGTCTGGCCGTCGCCGGCCACCGCCACCTCTTTCCCCTCAAGAAAATCGATACAGATTTCGGCAAGGCGCGCCGGGGAGAGGCCGCTGATCGGGGCGGCCGGGCGATTTTTCCGCTCACCGGCCAAGCCGTACCAGGTCTCCATGGTGGCCACCTCGGCCCGAAAGCGGTGGAGCAGGCTGCCAAGATCGGTGGAAAGATCGGCTGGCGGCGCAAAGTTGACCGGACAGGCGAGGGGGGCAGGCTCACCGGCCACCTCCTCGGCGTCGTGGGGGTAGTCCTGCAGCACCGGCCCGGCCGGACACTCGAGCAGCTGCAGACACTGCCGCAGCACATCGCGCTGGAAACCGGGATTGTTGGGAATACCCAGCGGCCGGCCGAGGGGAAAGGAGACCCAGAGGGCCCGGGGTGGACGAATGATTGCGGTGTGTTCCCTGATCAGGCTGATCTGGGTGGTGGCAATGCCCGCTGCTTCGAGATAGTGTGCCAGCCCGCCCACGGCGCGCGTGCAGTTGGGTCAGACAGGTACCAGCAGCACCGCATTAACCTGGTCTTTTTTCAGAATCTCGGCGAGGCCGCGCGCCTCATCAGCCATGCCGCCAGGATCGGTGGCCCCCATGAAGGAGTAATGGTAGTCGGCGACGCTGGCGATCACTCCCTCGTCGGCCAACTCATTGAGCCGGTCAAGGGGGAAGACCATATTCACGTCCTGCTGAAAGCCGGTGCGGTCGAAATTGGTGGAGATATGGCTCATGATCAGTTCGTTGGCCTTGACCCCTTTGGGGATAAGGCGGTAGCCGCTCTCCCCCACCGCAAAAGGCCGGTCTGTAAGGCGGTGCAGACCGGCGGTGGAGAGCAGGGCAACCCGAGCCTCGGCCAGTGGTGGGCCGGAAACGAAGGGGGTGGTGGCGAAGGTCGGACAAGGAAGATCGAGGAGATGCTGCCGTTCACTCTCGCTGTACTGGGACAGACGGACCATGTGGCCTCCAGGTTGGGGTGGGTGTTTGGGCCCTGCGGCCGGGAGATGGACGGAAGTGGTGAAGAGGAGTGTAGTCAGCAATGGCCGAGGCTGGCAAGCAGAAAAAGGCGGTGCGCAAGCATCTTCAAGAGAAAAACGCCGGGGCCTGGATGGTTCAGGAACTGGCGTCAGGCATTCTTGGCACGGTGACGGGGATGGTACTCTCTGCTGTGGCAATGGCCCGTCCTGACTTGGCGGGAGTAGGTCAGAACTGCTCACCCAGGTCGACAGTTTGGAGCAGGTTCTTGCCAAGCATCTGTGCAAACAGCAGCTCGACATCCTTGTCGAGCTGCTGACGGCTGGCCTCGGGGTAGACTGTGTGCAGCAGGTCCACCGCCTGCCTGATGCTGCAGGGTTGATCCAGCAGTTTCCAGAGAGCAGCGGCCAGCGGGTTGAGGTGCAGGATTGCCTCGGCGTGAACCAGAAAAGCCTCATCCCCTACCTCTCTGACGACCACAGTGGGCTCTTTTATCAGGAACTGTTCCGGGTCAATTTTTGTCGAGCCCATATCTTCTATGCCAGTTCCCGGGCAATCAGGGCAGCCGCCTGGGCTGGGTCATCGTAGCAGAGCCGGTAGCAGTCGCTCGCCGCAACCATGGCCATCACCCGATCCAAGATCTCCAGTGCCTCAATATCTTTAGCAAAGTTTCTCAAAATCAGCTCCTTGACCACAGCTGCCCGTGACACTTCCTCCAGTTCTGCCGTTCTTCCCCTCTCCCGGTGAAGCAGGGTGATTCCGGTGATCTTTTCCCGGGTTCCGAACTCCGCAAGTTCTCCCGGCTTCAGAGCGAGATAGATATAGTTCTGGTTTTCCACTGAGATCCTTGAACGGATGAAGGACAATACCGCCCCTGGAGTGGTGTCCGGCAAAGGCTGTCGCAGCCTGGGATACAGGCCCATGGCTGTGCCAAAACCATTATCATCGTCAACCGGCAGTGCGTCATCAGTGAAGATTTCGATTCCCTGGGCGGCCAGATGGGCAGTAAACAGACTCTTTCCCTGGCGGTAATAGCCGGGAAAAAGCATCAATCCTGAACCCACCTTGGCAGCAGCAGTATGCAGGCAAAGGGTCCCGGGGTTATCCTCGCTGAAGCAGTGGAAATAGTCGACGGTCAGATCACAGACCGCCTCCAGGGCATCGTTATGCCTCACGGCCTCCGGTAGCCAACGGGAACGTCGTACATACCAGTCAGAATCACGTCTGATAACTGCGGCCAGGTTGTCTCGGTTCATGTGGGCCCGGCTTTCTTCGCTGAAATCAGCGAACACCCGGTTACAGAGATCCAGCAACTCGACGGTGCCGTCAAAGAGGATCAGCCGTTTGAGACCACGCAACCGTACCAGCCGCTTCTCAGCCATCGGGAGGTTCGTATCTCCAGGTCAGGTTCGCTCGTTAAATACTGCCGGCCAGGAAGTCATCAAGAGAAGAGCCCTGTCTGCTGCTTTGATCCTGAATTCCGGATGTGCCCTGTGAACCGGCGGTTGAGCTGCTGGGGCCGGTGCTGGAGGAAGATACGCCAGCGAGACCCCGGCTTCCTGACCCACCACTGGATCCAAGACTCCCTGAGGAACCATCACTGGAGCGGCTTCCCGAAGTGCCGCTGGAACCACCGCTGCCGGAGCCGCTGGAACCACCGCTGCCGGAGCCGCTGGAGCCACCGCTGCCGGAGCCGCTGGAGCCACCGCTGCCGGAGCCGCTGGAGCCACCGCTGCCGGAGCCGCTGGAGCCGCCGCTGCCGCTGGAACCACCACTGCCGGAGCCGCTGGAACCGCTGGAACCGCCACTGCCGGAGCTGCCTCCGGGCTGGGCTTTGGCGTCACTGATGGTCAGCATGGTGGGGGCTACATAGCCGGCAACCACAACAAGACCCAGGCGGACCATAGCCTCTCTCCGGCTCAGCTGTTGCTCGCAGTAACTTGCTGATATTTCATAAACAGAGCTATCCTTCATCTTTTTCATCGTTTGTCCTCCATCAACAGCCTGTTTCGGAAAATATCATCTTGGTATCTCCCCGGCAGGCTGTGCGGTTCACCTGTTGCTCGTTTTTTCCCACTGGCCCTTGCTGTTGCGGCACGACTGATATTGGTGGGAACTCTGACGTCCTTGCACGCTGAAAGTGCTGCTATAGATACGACACTGTGCTGAGGTCGGTTGTTGTCCAGACAGGGCGAGAATTGCTGCGGCTTTTTTGCTTTGAGACTGCCAGACCACCGTCTCCCCGGGCTTTCCCCGCTCCAGAAGCCTGGTCAGCAGATCAAGCAGCTGGCCCTGCTCAGTTGCTGGCAGACGGGTAGTGGCAAAACCATAGTCCTGCAGTGAGTAGATCTTCTTCGGCCAGACCGGGTGCTCTCTCTCCAGTTTTACAAAGTGGCCTATCTCCGGAGCATAATAATATCTCTCGGTACCGCGCCAGTTGCCATCTTCGCCAGAGTATCTCTTGCAGATGACCTCATGGCTGGCAAATGTCCCTGCGGGAACGCTTACCTGCTGATTTTCCCCCACCAGACACTGCCAGGTTCTTTGCACCGTCTTGGGTAAGGTGGCGGCATCTGTCCCGGTTGCCGTCTCGGTAACGGCGAAGTCCATTTTTTTGCCCGGGGAGAGGGGCCACAGACTTCCGTTTACCGAGGTAATCGACGACTGATATTTGATTTGACCTTCCTGCCACTCAAGCCAGGGAAGGAAAAAATCCTGACTGCTCACCACCTGGCCTCGGTCGCCGATATGCCAGAGCAGGTTTCCGTCCCTGCTGTCGGTCACCATGGCGGCGGTTCCCTGATCATAAATATAGTACTCTCCAGCCTGGAGAAAGGGCTGCGAGGCTGGCATCAGCTGCAGTCTGCTGGCTGTCTGGGAGGTTTGTAAGGGAGCACAACCACTGAGGAAACTGACGGTTAGAAGGAATAGGCCAAGAAACGTCGATTGACACCAGAACATTGCTGCCTCCAATATTTGCTTTGCATTGTGTCGAATTCCCCCCCCGGGTTAAACGAGAGAATTAAGGGTGTTCTAAAAAGGAGTCAAGCGTCACTCTTCGACAAAGCGTTTTTTTTCAGTGTTCAATCGTCCGACCGGTAATGCCAAGCGCCGAGGCAGTGTCATAATACGGCAGTATAAAAAAAGGGTTGCTGGCAGGTACTGCCAGCAACCCTTGGTAATTCTTTGGTCGGGAAGAGAGGATTTGAACCTCCGACCCCAGCGTCCCGAACGCTGTGCTCTACCAGACTGAGCCACTCCCCGACTTGTCGTGCGTAGAGTCAATTAGCACAGTTGACGGCACATGTCCAGCCATTTCTTGCTCACGCCGGCCGGAGAAAGTGCCGCACAGAGACATGGCGACAGCGGTGGGGGCAACAGTGGAACAAGCACGGGCTGCGGCAAGGGCCTGTCAGTCGATGGTGATGTCCACGTGGAGCTGTTCACCGATCCGGTTCAGCCCCTCGGTCACCTTTTCCAGGGTGGTGCCGGCGGGAATATCGGCGGTCAAGCTCATCCGGTAGAGGGTGGCGCCACTCTCAGGCGACTGGCTTATCTTTGAGTTGAGGGTGCGGATATTGATCTGGTTGTCGGCGAG
Organism: Desulfobulbaceae bacterium; assembly: GCA_011390165.1. Lineage (GTDB taxonomy): Bacteria > Desulfobacterota > Desulfobulbia > Desulfobulbales > Desulfocapsaceae > Desulforhopalus_A. Next base: position 18,224 of record JAABSV010000006.1, on the reverse strand, counting down.
AAAGCGGCTCACCAGGTAGACAATCCCGGCCTGATCCAGCCCCTCGACGTGAACCGCCCGGCACTGGCTGCCGGCAGGCGGGGCGGGGTCGGCCGGATCCACCGGCCGGATAAAGGCGGTGATCCCCTTTTCCCGCTCCAGGCGGCGGCACTCGGCGGAGAGAAGTGTCTCCAACTCGCCGTCGTCGCCGGCCGAGAGAGGGCTGAAGAGAAACATCATCGCAAATTCGCCGGCCAGGTTGGCCATGGCCGAGTCCTCCAGGCTGCAGCCATTTTCGTAGATCACCTGGGCCAGATCGGCAACGATGCCGGGACGGTCCTTGCTGAAAGCGGTCAACAGATATTTGTTTGCCATGTGCGGAACTCCTTGTCTGCGGACGACGGTCCGGGTGGCGCGGGCCGGTTGAAGGGGCGGCAGCGGGCTGCAAAAAAACGGGCCGGTACAGGCGGGCTGGTTGGCGGGCATCGCTGCTCAAGTCGGGGGGCCAGTATAGCAGAGCCCGACCGCCAAGACCAGTTCATTGTTCGTCTTTTCTCTCTTGGAGGCCGACCTCGACCCAGCCGCCGGTGGCGTCGGAGAGGTAACAGGCATGGCAGAGGCGGACCGCCGCCAGCCCCTCCTCGCCGGGGATCGGGTTCGCCCCATCGCCGCAGAGGAAGCGGTGCCAGTCGCGCAGCAGGAGGGGGATGGTTGGGGCCGGCGCAGCCACCGGCAGCGTCCGGCAGCGGCTGCCGTCGATCTGCTGCAGCCAGCCGTGGATCTGGTCCCCCTGCAGCAGGCCGCCGGCACAGACCAGCTCGAAACGGCCGGAGCGGGCCGGCGCCAGCTTGCCGGCATCGATCACCCCCCGGGCACCACCGGCCAGAACGATCTCGGCAGTCAGCAGGTCTTCCAGCTGCCGGCTGTGCAGCCTGGTCGCCGAGGCACGGAGGCGGACTATCTCCTCGCCGCAGATAAAGCGCAGGGCATCGAAGAGATGGACGGCGGTGTGGTAGATCACCCCGCCGCCGGCCACCGCCGGATCCTCCAGCCAGGGGTGAGTGGCCGGTTCCAGCCGGTGGCAGGCGGAGATGGCCAGCAGCCGGCCCATGGCCGGCAGGCGCTCCTTCAAGGCCAGAAGGACACTGTTGTAGCGCAGGGTCTGGGCGATGGTCAGCGGTACTTGGCGGGCGGCAAAGAGGGCCACCAGCTGCTCCGCTTCCGGGTAATCGGTGGTGAGGGGTTTTTCCAGAAGGAGCGGTTTGCCCCATTCGGCACAGAGGCGGGCGATGGCCGGGTTGAGATCGGGGGTGGTGGCGCTGATCACCACCTCCACCGCCGCTGAGGCCACCAGGTCCCGCCAGTCGGGGTAGAGGGTCGACTGCCAGGCTGCCGCCTGCCGCCGCCCTTCCTCCTCGTTGCGCCGGCTGATCGCGGTCAGGCGGAAGCTGCCGGCCAGTTCCTCGCTCAGATGGCGGGCGTAGCGGCTGCCATGTTTGCCGGTGCCGATAATCCCCACCCTGATCTGTCTTCCCATCTCTCCGCTCCCGGACCCTCTTCAGCCCTCTTTATGCCGTCATCATGTTGTTGTCATGCCGTCGTCATGCCGTCGAAATTCTCGTTGTATACCTTCGCCATACCCTTGTTATGCTCTCGTACCAGCCACCCTCATCATGCCCATCGCACTCTTCTTTCCCTCTTTTTTCTATTCTCTCCCCTCTTGCTTTTTTCCTCTTTCCTTTTCTTTTCAGGAAAGGCAACCGAGGGACCGGCCGCCTCAACCGGCCTGCTGGCGGCGGATCTCGGCGAGCATCTGTCGCCCGCCCCGGGCAAGGATAGCCTCGCCGACCCGCTCCCCCAGCGCCAATGCCTCCTGCCGGGAGCCGCTGTCGCTGTGGTGGAGGATCCGGCTGCCGTCGAGGCTGGCCAGGCCGGCAGTGAGGGTGAGCTGACCACCGGCCAGGACACAGTGGCCAAAGGCGGGGATCGAACAGCCCCCCTCCAGTTTTTTCAGGAAGGCCCGTTCGGCCAGCAGACAACTTTCGCTGTCGGGGTCGTTCAGGCAGGCCCGGATGCGCTGCCGCTTCTCTTCTCCCAGCGTGTCAGCGGCCTCGATGGCGATGCACCCCTGCCCCACTGGTGGCACAAACTGCTCCAGGTCGAACTCTCTGACCACCAGGCCATCATAACCCATCCGTTTCACCCCGGCATAGGCGAGGAGCAGGGCGTCACAGGCACCATCCCGCATCTTGCGGATTCTGGTCTGCAGGTTGCCGCGCATCTCGACGATCTGCACATGGGGATAGTGGTGGCGAAGGAGGGCCCGGCGGCGCACCGACGAGGTTCCGACCACCAGAGGACGGGTGGGGTCGTCAATGTCTATCCCGGGGTCGTCGCTGACCAGCACATCCGCCGCCTTCTCCCGCTCGGTGAAGGCGATCAGGGCAAAACCGAGCGGCAACTGCGACTGCATGTCCTTGGCGCTGTGGACGGCGATATCGGTGGCGCCGACCGCCAACTGCTCCTCCAACTCGGCGGTGAAGACCCCCTTGCTGCCGATTTTGGCGATGGAGGTATCGAGAATTCTGTCGCCGATGGTCTCCATGGCGTCAATCCGGGTAGCCATCCCGGCGGCGTCAAGCAAGGCGGCAACGGTCTCGGTCTGCCACATCGCCAGCAGGCTCTTTCTGGTTCCGATGGTAATCATCGCACCCTCTTCTACCGGTTGCCGGAAAATGTCGCCGGGCACCGGCGGCCCGGCCACCATTGTGGGGTGGACCGGCCGGTCCACCCCTCTTGCCGCCACTGTAAAGAAACAGGCGGCAAAGTGCAAGTTTCTCGGATATCGGCCGGGCCTCCATTGCCCGGGGTGGTGATAATCAGTACAATAGCAGCCATGCGATTCCTTCTTTACAACATACGCTACGCCACCGGCCACAAGCGGGGCTACCACCTCCCCCTCCCCTTTGCCGGTTTCTTCAAACGGACCGAGGTGAACCTGGGGCGGATAACCGCCTTCATCGCCGCTCAGAACCCGGATATCGTCGCCCTGGTCGAGGTCGACTCCGGTTCCTACCGCTGCGGCTACTGCTGCCAGGCCCAGACCATCGCCGAGGCCCTCGGCTTCAGCTGCGTGGTGGAGAGCAAATATGCCAACGGCTCGCTGGCCCAGAGGTTGCCGGTGCTCAATAAACAGGCCAACGCCCTGCTGGCCCGGGCGGGAATCGTCGACCACCAGTTCCACTACTTCGCCGAGGGGGTGAAACGGCTGGTGATCCAGACCGATCTCCAGGCGGTGGCAATCTTTGTCGTCCACCTCTCCCTCAAGTACCGCCATCGCCAGAACCAGCTGGAGCAGTTGCACAGCCTCCTGGACAGCACCGCCAAGGAGGTGATCATCGCCGGCGACTTCAACACCTTCTGGGGCAGCCGGGAGCTGAACCTCTTCCTCGCCGCCACCGGCCTGCGCAACGCCAACCCCAGAAACACCCCCTCCCACCCCAGCCACGCCCCGCAGCGGCAGCTCGACTTCATCCTCCACAGCAGCGGTATCCGTATCGACAACTTCTATATTCCCGATGTCCGCCTCTCCGACCACGCCCCGCTGATCTGCGACTTCTCCTGCGTGATCAGCTGAACTCCCCGCCGGGCAATCGCCTGCAGGCAGGCCACTCCCCAACCTCGCCCGACATGGCATATCGGTATTGAGGCACTGGGGCACTGGGGCACTGAGGCATTCTGGCACGCGGGCAGATATGTTCGGCCCCCACATGACTTGAGGTGGCAACAAAACCTGGCGATACCCGATACGGTGGCAGGCAGCGCCGGTTCTCCCTGCGGCGATCGAACACACAACATGGCGGGCCGCACAACCAGTCCGAGATCATTACCGACAGGGATGTCGGCAACCGGCGCCCACCTCTCCGATGGTCTGGCAACCGGCGCCCGCCTCTCCGATTTTCTGGCAGCCGGCTTGCGACCCTGCCACAGCGACGGCGGTCGTCCGGCGGCGAGGCCGGCAGAAAATGTCCTGAAAAGTAGCGTGTCGGCTTGACAAGGGCCAGCAGGCAACAAATAGTCGTTCTCCATAAAGAACAGGTCTCTTATGAGAATACAACACGAAAAAGCACAGCAGAGTCCGCAGAAACGTCTGCAACAGATGGTCGACAGGCTCAGGGAGAGCGACTGCCGGATCACCCCGCAGCGCTATGCGGTGTTGCGGGTGCTGGCCGAGAGTACCGACCATCCCTCTGCAGAGAGCATGTATGCCAACCTCATCGACCAGTACCCGACCATGAGTCTGGCCACGGTCTACAAGACCATACATCTTCTCAAACTGCGGGGAGAGATCCTCGAACTCGAGTTCAGTGATCTCGGCAATCGCTATGACGGCAAAAAACCGTACCCCCACCCGCATGTGATCTGTACCGAATGTGGCAAAATAGTTGACCATGAGCAGTTGGACCTGCAGGCGATCATCAACAGGATGATGGCCGAGACGGGATTTAAGATAGTCACCAATCGTCTTGATTTTTATGGAATTTGCCCGGATTGTCAAGAGACAGAGAACAATTCCGAGTGATCACGACACCACTATCCACCACGCTCCCATCAAAAAAGGAGACACCACCATGAGTGAAAGTAAATGCCCGGTAACCGGACATACCAGAAAGACGGCACCAAAAAGAGACAACCGCGACTGGTGGCCCAAGCAGTTGCAGCTTGACATGCTGCGCCAGCATTCCACCAAGTCCGACCCGATGGGGGAGGAGTTCAACTACGCCGAGGAGTTCAAAACCCTCGATCTCGAGGCGCTGAAAAGAGATCTCCGGACGTTGATGACCGACTCACAGGAGTGGTGGCCGGCCGACTGGGGCCACTATGGCGGTTTCTTTATCCGCATGGCCTGGCACAGTGCCGGTACCTATCGCACGGCCGATGGCCGTGGTGGCAGCGGCAGCGGCAACCAGCGCTTCGCACCGGTGAACAGCTGGCCGGACAACGTCAACCTGGACAAGGCGCGCCGCCTGCTCTGGCCGATCAAGAAGAAGTACGGCAAAAAGATATCCTGGGCCGACCTGCTGATTCTCACCGGCAACGTCGCCCTTGAATCGATGGGCTTTACCACCTTCGGTTTCGCCGGTGGCCGCGAGGATATCTGGGAGCCGGAAAAGGACATCTACTGGGGGTCGGAAGCTACCTGGCTGGGTGACGAACGCTATGCCGGCGATCGGCAACTGGAGAACACCCTCGCCGCCGTGCAGATGGGGCTGATCTATGTCAACCCGGAAGGGCCGAACGGCACCCCCGACCCGGTCGCCTCCGGCCGTGATGTCCGGGAGACCTTCGCCCGCATGGCCATGAACGACGAAGAGACCGTCGCCCTCGTCGCCGGCGGCCACACCTTCGGCAAATGCCATGGCGCCGGCGACGCCTCCCATGTCGGGCCCGAACCGGAAGCGGCCCCCATCGAGGCACAGGGGCTGGGCTGGCAGAGCAGCTTCAAGACCGGCAAGGGGGGGGATACCATCAGCAGCGGTATCGAAGGGGCCTGGAAACCGAACCCGACCACCTGGGATATGGGCTATCTGAAGGTGCTGTTCAAATATGAGTGGGAACTGGTGAAGAGCCCGGCCGGGGCGCACCAGTGGCTGGCCAAGGATGTCGACGACGAGGACATGGTGGTCGACGCCCACGATCCGGCAAAAAAACGCCGGCCGATGATGACCACCGCCGATCTCTCTCTGCGCTTCGATCCCATCTACGAGCCCATCGCCCGGCACTACCTGGCCAACCCGGAAGAGTTTGCCGACGCCTTTGCCCGCGCCTGGTTCAAGCTGACCCACCGGGACATGGGCCCACGTGCCCGCTATCTCGGCCCGGAAGTCCCTACCGAGGAACTGATCTGGCAGGACCCCATTCCGGCTGTCGACCATGAGCTGATCAATGCGGCCGACATTGCCGCCCTGAAGGGGAAGATTGCCGCCGCCGGCCTTACCATCCCGGAACTTGTGGGCACCGCCTGGGCCTCGGCAGCCACCTTCCGCGGCTCCGACATGCGTGGTGGCGCCAATGGGGCCCGCATCCGCCTTGCCCCGCAAAAAGACTGGCAGGTCAACCAGCCGGAGCAACTGGCCAGGGTGCTGCAGGCCCTGGAGAAGATCCGCAGTGGCTTTGCAAAGAAGGTCTCCATGGCCGACCTGATCGTCCTGGCCGGCTGTGCCGGCGTCGAGCAGGCCTTGAAGAAGGCCGGTCTGGAGATGACCGTCCCCTTCACTCCGGGGCGGATGGACGCCACCGACGAGCAGACCGATGTTGCCTCCTTCGCTGTTCTCGAGCCCGAGGCGGACGGCTTCCGCAATTACAGAAAGGCCAGATACACCGTCTCAGCCGAGGAGATGCTGGTTGACCGGGCGCAACTGCTCACCCTGACTCCTCCCGAGATGACCGTTCTGGTCGGTGGCCTGCGGGTACTGAACACCAACTTCGGCCAGACCGGGCATGGGGTCTTCACCGACCGTCCGGAGGCCCTGACCAACGACTTCTTTGTCAACCTCCTCGACATGGCGACGGTGTGGCAGCCGACCGCCGCCGATGCCGAGCTCTTTACCGGCAGCGACCGCAAAACCGGGGCAGCGCGCTGGACGGCCACCCGGGTCGACCTGATCTTCGGGGCGAACTCGGAACTGCGCGCCCTCGCCGAGGTCTATGCCGCCGACGACGCCCTGGAGAAATTCGCCAGAGACTTTGTTGCCGCCTGGGACAAGGTGATGAACCTGGATCGATTTGAGCTGAGATGATTTCGGCGGCGAACAGCTGAAAGCACATCGGTCGGGGGGGAACTCCCCCCCGACCAAGCAAAGCAAACAGGTGTTGCCTTCCCCTGTCTCAAGCAACCGCCACGCACAAACGTCTTAATCAACCCTCTCAATCAACCGTCGCGATCAACCGTTGATCAAGCTCAGCTCTCCCCGGTATATGGGAATCCTGACGGTGAAATGGCTGCCCTGGTGCAGTTCGCTGGCCACCGCCACGCTGCCGCCATGGGCCGCCACCACCGCCCGGACATAGCTGAGACCGAGGCCAAGGCCTGGTTTGGAACGGCTGCGGTCGCCACGGTAGAGTCGTTCCCAGATCCGCGGCTGCTCGGTGGCCGAGATACCGATGCCGTTGTCGGCAAAGAGAACCACCGCCCAGCCCTCCTCGGCATGCAGGGAGATCCGTACCCACCCCCCGGATCGACCGTATTTGAGGGCGTTGTCAAGCAGGTTGGCCCAGACCTGGCCGATGCGCATCCGGTCAACGAGTACCGGAACTCCCTCTTCTGCAGCAAGAGATACTGTAATTCCAGACTCTTCCGCAACATACTCATAGAGACTGAGGACCTCCTTGAGGCCGTCGGCAAGATCTGCCGGCATCAGCTCCAGACGCATCGTCCCCGCCTCCGCCTCGGCGACACTCATCATGATCCGCAGCATCGCCAGGACCCGTTCCGACTCCTCAAGGCAATCGGCCAGGGCCTCGCGCAACCTCTCCGGATCAGCTTCGGCCTGCAGACCGTATTCGGCCACTGAGCGGAGGCGGGTCATCGGCGTGCGCAGATCGTGGGCCACGCTGTCCAGGCTCTGCTGCATCCCTTCCACCAGCCGCCGGTTGCGGCTGAGCAGCTTGTTGATCTCCACGGCCAGCCCGGCCAGCTCCGGCGCCACCCCCTCTTCCGGCAACAGCACCCCATCGCCGGCTGCGGCCAGCTGGCGGACCCTTTCCCGGGTGGTCAGCAGGGGGGCAAGGCTTCGCCGAAGGATGAAAAGAACCAGAAACCAGAGGGGGATGGCGCTGCCGACCGTCACCAGCAGGGCCCAGTTGACCATACCGCGGTAGAGGCGGTAGCTCTCCCCGGCCTCCTTGCCGGCCTGGAGAGTGAGACCGCTCTCCCGCTGCCGGCTGATGATGGTGAGCCGCTGCCGCTCCTTCCCCTCACCAAAGGGCAACCAGACGCCGCTCAACTCCGGCGGCAGGGCGAGATACTCCCCCCCTTCCCGGCCGGCGGCCACCAGCAGCAGCTGCTCACCCCCCTGCTGCAGGCGGACGAAGACCAGCCCGGGCGGAAGATCACCCGGCCGCCGGATCGGGCCGGCAAGGGGCGAACTGTGGCTGTGCAGGGTGAAGTGCAGGAGGTTTTCAGTTGCCGCCAGCTCGACTGCACGGAGATGGCCGCGGACGGTGAACAGCCAGAGCACAAAAAGAGAGAGGGTGCCACCCCAGAGCAAGGCAAAGAGCGGCAGGGCCAGCCGCCAGTGGCCCGACGCCGGCCACAGCCTCCTGAACAGCCTGGCCGGGGCGGGCTCAGCGCTCCCGGAGGACATAGCCCACGCCCCGGACGGTATGGATCAGTTTCTTCTGGTGTTCCCTGTCGATCTTGTTGCGCAGGCGGCACACCAGCACATCGACCACGTTGGTCTGGGGGTCGAAGGCGTAGTCGTAGACCCGTTCGAGGATGGCGGTTTTGGAGAGGACGATGCCGGGGTGGCGGAGCATGTACTCGAGAAGGGCGTACTCCTTGGCCGGCAGTTCGATCTTTTGCCCCGCCCGGTACACCTCGTGCTTGAGCAGATCCATCTCCAGATCGGCAAAGGCAAGCAGCATCGGCTGGCTGTGCTTCTTGTCCCGGCGGATCAAGGCCTGGACCCGGGCGAGCAGTTCGCTGAACGAGAAGGGCTTGACCATGTAGTCGTCACCACCCCGCTGCAGCCCCTGAATCCGGTCGTCAACCGACTGGCGGGCACTGAGGATCAGAACCGGGGTGTTGACCGAGGCCGCCCGCATCGCCTCGATCAGCCGCAGGCCGTCAAGTTCCGGCAGCATCAGATCGATCACCGCCACGTCGTAGGCAAAACCAAGTGCCCGGTTCAAGCCACTGCGGCCGTCGGCACAGTGGTCAACCACAAAGCCGGCCTCTTTCAGCCCCTTCTCGATAAAGGCGGCGATCTTCGCATCATCTTCCACCAGCAGCAGACGCATTGCTCACCCCCCGGGCCGGACCGACCCATCATCTGTTCCGGAAAGCGGCGGGGAGCCGGGAGCGGTAAGGGCGATCACCGAACAGTGCCGCCCGGTCTGCCTGCGTTCTGCCAGGTCCCCCTGCCCTGCCGACCCAGCCTGCCCAGCCTGGCCTGTCTTGCCTGTCTGGCCTGTTTGGCCTGTTTGGCCTGCCTTGCCGGACCGACCAGCCGAACCAGCCCGACCGGCTCGCACGGCGGGCCCGGCGCGCCCGGCGCGCCGATAGGAAAAGTAGTCGTCATCACAGCAGGTACAGATCTGCGCACAAACCACCCGCTCCGCCGCCAGGCCGGCGGCCTGCAACTGACTGCGGCTGATCTGCCAGAAATCAAAATGGTTGTCGGCCACCTGAAAGGAAAGAAACTCCGTCGGCAACTCCTGGCGGTAGTTGACAAACTCGGCGCAACAGGGGCCAAGGGATGGGCTGATCGCCGCCTGCAGGTCGGCCGGCCGGCTGCCGTAACGTTCGGCCATCGCCGCCACCACCCGGCCAAGAATCCCCTGGACACTGCCCCGCCAGCCACAGTGGATGGCGGCGATGGCATGACGGACCGGGTCATGGAGAAGGACCGCCTGGCAGTCGGCCTGCTGGACCATCAGCCCCACCCCGGCGACATTGGTAAGCAGGGCGTCGCAATCGGCCACCTCCCGCTCCGGGTCACCACTGCCGTCCCAAAAGAAAATGCCGGTACCATGCACCTGGTGCGCCGAGAGGAGATGCGACACCCCCATCTCCGCACGCACTCGCCGGCGGTTCTCGGTTACCGCCTGCTCGTCATCCCCCAGCCGCCGGCCGACATTGCCGCTGGCCCAGGGCCCTCGGCTCACCCCCCCGTGCCGGTCAAAGAAGCGATACCGACAAGCCGGGCCAGCCACCCCCGGCCAGCTGCCGGTACGAGTTGCTGCCCTCTCATTCTTCCCCATCCGTACCGTCCTTTCTGCCTGAGGTTGCCAATCTGCCTGATCAACCTGCCTGATCAATCTACATGATCAATCTGCCTATTCTGCTTAGTCTGCCTAGTCTACCTCTTCTGGCGAGTTTGCCAAGTCTGCCAGACTTCCGCCTCCATGGTAAAACAGCCGCCGCCCAGCGGCAATAAAAAAAGGGTGCCCCCGCCGCTGGCAAGGGCACCCCGGTAGAGCGGGCTGCAAAAAGACCGGAAAGACCCGGCGCGTCTAGAAAAAGGCCTCGAAGGTGATGTAGACCTGGTCGGCACTCTCCACCGGGTCGAGTCCCATCATCTGCATCTGCATGCGGTCGCCGGCATTACCCAGATCGTAGGGCCTGAGGTTCCAGTCGCCGGAGCCGGAGTAGTCGTACTCGTAGTGCTGGTAGCCGAGACGGACGAAGGTCTTGGCGTATTTCGAGAGGGCCTCGCCGGTGGGCAGATCCCAGATGGTGTAGATCTCGTACACCTGCCCGCGGGTGGCCAGCTTCGACTGGTAGATGTCGTCATGGCCGGGCGACATCGCCAGCCAGTATTCCGAACCGTAGTTGAACTCGGCACCGAACTTCAGGCCGGCATCGTCCAGGTCGTAGCGGACCCCGAGGTAGAGGGAGTAGCCGTCCTCTTCATCCTGGTTCGGCCCGGCCGGGCTGAACGGGTCGTTGAAGAGACCGCCCTCGTCCGGCCTGGTCTGCGACCAGCCGCCGGAGACGAAGTAGTTGAGGTCGGCCACCTTGGCCTGGTAGACGGCGGCGGTGTGCCAGACGTCACCGAGGTTGCGCCGCTCACCCATGCCGCTCATCTGGCCGAAATTGGCGTCGATGATCGGGTCCTGGAAATTGGGGTAGTTGACCAGATCGAAGGCCATGAAGCTCTGGATGTAGGCAAAGCGCTTCTCGGTCTTCAGGATATCCCAGCTTAAACCGGCAAAGTCCATGTCTTCGACATCGCCCACCCCGTCCTGGGAACCGGCCTCAAAGCCCCGGCCATAGCAGAAGCGGACCCGGCTCTCGCCAAGGGAGTCAAGCCCCCAGTCCCAGGCATAGCCGACCGAGAGCCCGTCGAAGGGCCAGTCCATAAAGGCCATTGGGGTGGCCAGGCGCTGGTCGCTGCCCATCCGCATCTGGGCCGGCGGGCCGTCGGTGGTCGGCCGCCGGCCGATGGAAAACCACATCGGCAGTCCGGCGACGTTGTTCCAGTTGACAAAGGCCCGGTCAACGTAGAGGGCACTGCTCTCGGCCGGGGTACGGGTGACGTTGCCGTCGAATACCGGGAACATCGGGTCGCCCTCGTTGCCGAACGCCGACTGGTTGCCCCAGGTTTTGTACATCGCCAGGCGGCCCTTGAACTCGACGTTTTCGGTGGCCTTCACCTCCATGTTGAGGCGGAAACGGTTAGTCCAGAGGGTATCGTTTTCGACACTGCGGCCAAAGACCGTATCGGCATTGTAGTAGTCAAGGCGGGAACGGAAGTCGCCGAACAACTCGAAGCGGGAGGCAAGATCCCACCCCTCCGATCGGTCGTCAAGATCGGCGACACTGTTGTCGAGCTGCTCGACACTCTCGTCCAGGGCAGTGACGTTAGTATCCAGTTTCCGGACATTCTCCTCCACCCCCTTGTTCTGCGCCGCCTGCGCCGCCAGGGCGGCCCGCAGCTCTTCGAGCTGCAAGGCCAGGGATTCGATCTTCTTCTCCAGATCCGTTACCTGGTCACTACCGCCACCTGCCACGCCAAGCGACGGCAGGGCAAGGATTCCGGCCAGGGCCAGTACCGACAATCTCTTTACCATAGGTTCCTCCACCGACTGAGTTGTTGCTCCTCTTTTGTGATACCGGTCTCCCGGCCCAGACTAGCTTTAGTATATCAGAATATACTATACCAATGAGGTACCACAAGCGTCTCGCCATTGTCAAGTGGGCAAACTGTCGTCGGTCCATTTTTTTGGGGCCAAGGACGAGAATCTCGCCGTCGGCGGCAATCTTTACCTCCCGCCCGGGAAGAACCCGGCCACTTCTTGTTCCCTTTTCCCCTGCTGCTCGGTTGCAATGCCGAATCAGCCAGCACTTTTTTGGGTGGCAAATATTTGCATTGACGGAATGGCTCGGAATGACGAAAATAGCCAATTGTTGCATATTCACAATACAACCACTCACCTTCACTCCCAGGAAAAGACACCATGACCAGACAAGCGATCAGCACCAGCCAGGCCCCGGCCGCCATCGGCCCTTATTCCCAGGCAATGGCCACCGACAACCTGCTCTTTGTCTCCGGCCAGCTGCCCATCGACCCGGCCACCGGCAAGATGGTTGCCGGCACCATCGCCGAGCAGACCAGGCAGGTGCTGAAAAATGCCGCCGCCGTCGCCAAAGAGGCCGGCACCAGCCTCGACCGGGCCCTGAAGACCACCATCTTCCTTACCGATCTCGGCAACTTCCAGGAGGTGAATGCCGCCTACGGCGAGCACTTCCCGGCCCCGCCGCCGGCCCGCTCGACCATCCAGGTGGCCGCCCTGCCCCTCGGCTCGCCCATTGAAATCGAATTCATCATCGCCCGCTGAGCCGGGCTGCCAGGAGCATCCGATGCAATTCACCGTCAAAGATATCCTGGCCATGGAAGTGACCCTCGCCCTCGGCTGCACCGAGCCGGTAGCGGTCGCCCTGGCGGCGGCCGCTGCCGCAACCCTGCTGCCGGCGCGGCAGATGGATGCCATCGAGGTCTGGGTCGACCCGAACATCTACAAAAACGCGATGGCGGTAACCATTCCCGGTACCGACGGACTGCATGGGGCCGACACCGCCGCCGCCCTCGGCGCCTATGGCGGTGACCCGACCCGGGGCCTTGAGGTCTTGGAAAGTATTAATGAAGAAACCATTGCCGAGGCCGGCCGGCTGCTCGCCGGCAACCGGGTCCAACTCCATCTCCGGGAGGAGACCGGTCTCTACGTCCGGGTTCTTCTCCGCGACGGCGACAAGAGCGCCGAGGCCCTGATCCTCGACCTCCACAACAACATCGTCAGCCTCAGGCGCAATGGCGAGGAAGTCACTGACTCGCCTCTTCTCAGCGGTGGGAGCGGCGGCCGGGAGGGCCGGCGGAGTATGGCGGAGTTGGAGGCCTGGCTGCGGGAACAGAGCCTGGAAGATCTCCTCAGCCTGGTCGCCGATCTCGACGCCGAGGATCTCGATTTTCTCGAGGTGGGGGTGAACCACAATCTCGCCCTCGCCGCCTACGGCTTAAAGCACGGCAGCGGCCTTGGCATCGGCAAGGCCATCGACCGGCTGATCAAGCAGAAGCTGCTAACCCGCGACATGACCACCTCCGCCCGGCTGCTCACCTCGGCGGCGGCCGATGCCCGGATGGGCGGGGCGAAGCTGCCGGCGATGAGTTCCGCCGGCAGCGGCAACCACGGCCTCACCGCGGTCCTGCCAATCTGGGCGATCAAGGACTTCATCGACCACGACCGCGACACCCTGTTGCGGGCGATCGGCCTCAGCCACATCATCACCGCCTATGTCAAGGCCCACACCGGCCGGCTGTCGGCGGTCTGCGGCTGCTCGGTGGCCGCCGGGGCCGGGGCAACCGCCGGGATCACCTACCTGGTCGGGGGCGATATCCACCACATGGAGGGGGCGATCAAGAACATCCTCGAGGACCTTGCCGGGGTGATCTGCGACGGGGCGAAGGCCGGTTGCGCCATCAAGCTCAACACCGCCGCCGGCGCCGCCGTCCAGGCCGCCCTCTTTTCCCTGCACGGGGTGGAGGTGAAGGAGAGCGACGGGATCATCGGCCACTCCACCCGCCAGACCGTCCAGAACATGGGGGCCCTCAGCCACACCGGCATGGCCCAGGCGGACCAGACCATCCTCAAGATCATTCGCGACAAGCAGCTGCGCAAAAGTGGCAAGAACTGAGCAGTCCCTGCAAAACCTCTTACCCGGGGCCGGCTCAGCCCCCTTCGCCCCGACACCAGGCGTAGGCGTTCTGGAACATCCGCAGCCAGGGTGAGGCCGGCAGCCCCCGCATCTCCTCGGGGAGATAGTGGGCCTGCCAGGGGAGAAAGGCCCGTTCCGGATGGGGCATCAGGGCCAGATGGCGGCCGTCGGCGGAGCACAGTCCGGCCAGGCCGGCCAGCGAACCGTTGGGGTTGAAGGGGTACTCCTCGCTGGCCCGGCCCTGGTCGTCGACATAGACCATCGGCGTCTGTCCGCCTGCCCGCAGGGCCGGCAGCAACTCCGGGTCGGGGAAGAGCAGCCGCCCCTCGCCATGGTCGACGTGGATGCCGAAGACCAGCCCGGCCATCCCCCGCAGCATCATCGCCCGGCTCTCTTCCACCCGGACCGTGCTCCAGCGCGATTCGAAACGGCCGGAGAGGTTGTGGGCAAAGCGCGGCTGCCGACTGCTCGCCAGCCCCGGGCCGGGGACCCAGCCGAGCAGGGCAAAGAGCTGGCAGCCGTTGCAGACCCCCAGGGTGAAGGTGTCGGAGCGGTGGTAAAACTCGGTGAACATCTCCTGCAGGCGGGGGTTGAAGAGGATGGTGGCCGCCCAGCCCCGGGCCGACTCCGGCACATCGGCGTAGGAAAAGCCCCCCACCGCCGCCAGGCCGCGAAAAGGGCCAAGATCGATCCGGCCGCTGAGCAGATCGCTCATCGCCACATCCCAGGGCTCAAAACCGGCGGCATGGAAGGCGGCGGCCATCTCCCGGTCGGAGTTGGAGCCCTCGTCGCGGAGGATGGCCACCTTCGGTTTGTCGGCGCGGCCGAGCAGTTCGGCCGGGGTCGGCTCCGGGGTGAAGCTCAGCCGGTACCTGGGGCCCTGTCGATCGTAGCTGCCGGCCCACTCCGCCTCGGCGCAGGCCGCGTCGATCTGCAGTCTCTCCAGCTGGTAACTGGTCTCCTCCCACCAGCTGCGGAGCAGCTGCATCGGCTCGTCGACCAGCAGGCGGCCGTTCACCCGCACCAGAATCCGTTTTTCGGCACTGCTGCGCCCCAGGAACTGCCAGGAAAGGTCGGCCGCCGTCAGGACCCTCTCCACCGCCCCCTGCTCCTCCGGCCGACAGGCCAGCACCAGACCAAGCTCCTCAGCAAAGAGGGCGGCCAGCGGCGAGAGACTGGGCTCGGCGGAGGTCAGGTCGACATCGAGACCACAGTTGCCGCTGAAGGCCATCTCCAGCAGGGTGGTGAGCAGACCGCCATCGCTGCGGTCGTGGCCGGCCTCGAGCAAGTTGCCGGCAAGGAGTTCCTGCACCGCCAGAAAGGCCCGGCGCAGCTGGGCCGGATCGTCCAGGTCGGGACTCTTTTCCCCCACCCGGCCGAGCACCTGGGCAAGGGCACTGCCACCCAGCCGGCTGTGGCCGCCGCCCAGATCAATCAGGTAAAGGGCGGCGCCGGCCCCTTTCAGATCAGGGGTTACCCCAAGGCCGATATCAGCCACCGCCGCATAGGCGGAAATGACCAGCTGGCGCGGTGATTTCACCGTCTCGCCGCCGACCATGGTGGCCATGGAGAGGCTGTCCTTGCCCCCGTCCACCGCCATCCCCACGGCGACCATGGCATCGCGCATCGCCGCCGCCGCGTCGTAGAGGGCGGCCCCCTCGCCGGGCAGTTTCGGCGCCCACATCCAGTTGGCCGAGCACTTGATCCGCCCGGGGTCGGCGAGATGGGCAAAGACCAGGTTGGTCAGGGCCTCGCCCACCGCCATTCTCGCCCCCGCCGCCGGGTCGACCAGCAGCTTGATCGACTGCTCGCCGATGGCGGTGGCGATGCCGGTGCGGCCGAAATGGCTCTGCGCCACCACCGCCACATCGGCGACGGTGAGTTGCAGGGGGCCGCAGCATTGCTGGCGGGCCACCAGGCCGGTCACCGCCCGGTCGACCTTGTTGGTGAGAAAGCGTTTCGAACCCACCGAGAGAAGTCGGAGGACATCACGCAGGGCGGCGACAACGGTCAGTTCGGCGGGGAGCACCAGCGGCGCGTCAACCAGGGGCAGCCGCCGGTCGGAAAAGGTCTTCTGGGGGATATCGCCCAACAGGAGGGGCAGTTCGATATCCACCGGCGTGCTGTTGTCGGCGGCGTCGTGGAGGACGAAGCGGAGGTCGCCGGTCACCTCGCCCAGCACCTCGCAGGCCACCTTCTCCCGCGTGCAGATCGCCTGGAAGCGGGCCAGGTTCTCCGGCCGGATGAGAAAGCCGCAGCGTTCCTGATACTCGGCGACGTAGATCTCCAACACCGACATGGTCGGGTCGCCGACCCGGATGTTGCGCACCTCCACCCAGCCGCCGGCCTTCTCCACCAACTCCTTGAGGACGTTGGCCGGGCCGCCGGCCCCCTGGTCATGGATCACCTCGACCAGCGAACGGTCACCCATCTCGTTGCAGGCCCGGACCACCCGGCTCATCTTCTGTTCCATCTCGGCATCGCCGCGCTGCACCGCGTTGAAATCGAGCCCCGCCTCGTTCTCCCCCTGGAGCATCGAGGAGGCGGCACCGCCGCCGAAGCCGACCCGGTAGGCGGGGCCACCGACCTGGACGATGCACATCCCCTTCGTCGCCTCGGCCTTTTCGGTGAGCCGGCCGTCGATCTGGCCGACACCGGCGGTGAACATGATCGGCTTGAGGTAGCCCCAGCGCTCGCCACCGGCCAGACGCAGGTCGAAGGAGCGGGTAAAGCCCTGGATCAGCGGTTCGCCGAACTTGTTGCCGTAGTCGGAGGCGCCGTTACTCGCCTCGATCTCAATGGCCAGCGGCGTGGCCAGGGTCTCGGGGATGGGCATCTCCTCCTCCCAGGGGAGAGGATAGCCGGGGATATGGAGGTTGCCGACACAGTAGCCGGCGGTGCCGGCAATCACCAAACCTCCCCGACCGGTGCCAAGGACGTCGCGGATGCGACCGCCGGTACCGGTCTCGGCCCCGGGAAAGGGGGCCACGCCGGTGGGGAAGTTGTGGGTTTCGGCGGTGAGCAGGGGGTGGTAGTCGACTTCAGCAAGCTGCAGCGGCGAGGGCTCGCCGGGCCGGGCCGGCAGCAGGGTCTGCAGGGTAAAGCCCTCGATGACGCTGGAGTTGTCCTTGAAGGCGACCAGCGAACCGGACGGGTTGGCGGTGAGGGTGGCCCTGACCAGGTCGAAGAGGGTCTCGCCCATCTCCTCGTCGTCGATCACCTGCCGGCCACGGAAAAAGCCGTGCCGGGAGTGCTCGGAGTTGGCGTTGTTCAGGTCCATGATCTCGACGATGGTCGGGTTGCGCTTCTTTCGGCCGACAAAGTAGTCGTAGTAGAGGTTGCGGTCCCGCTCGTCCATGGATATCCCCGGCAGGTCGAGCAGGGCATCCGGCCCCCTGCCGAGCAGATCCACCTCGTAGACCGCCTCCGGTTTCACCCCGGTGGCAAAGCTGGTGAGCGGCTCGAGGTAGCGGCATTCGGTCATCCGGTCATGCTGGCGGTTGACAAAGGCGGCGATTTCCTCGCCGGCCGGCACCAGGTAGCAGCGTGAGCGCTCCACCCGGGAGACCTCCTCAAGGCCGGTGGCCCGACAGATGGAGACCATGTTCGACGACCAGGCGGTGGCAAAGTTGAGACGCGGCCCCACCTCCACCAGACGATCACCCTGCAGCACCGGGGTATCCCACACACTGTCGGCCTGCAGGCCATCGGCCAGGATCAGCCGCAGCCTGGACAGCTCGGCCTCGGTCAGCGGCCGGCTCGACTCGATATTGAAGCAGTAGGCCCGATCTTCGCCAATCCGCCGGTACAGCCGTGTCATCACCATCGTCAACTCCCTGATTCTCCAATCCCACCTTGTCCAATCACCACTTCTCCATGGGCAGCTTCGCCTGCCCCGCCAGCCCCACCAGCCCCACCAGACCCACCTGCAAAACGGCCGCTTCCCTTGCCTTGCCTTGCTGGCCTCGCTGGCTGGCCTCGCCTGGCTGCCCTTGCCCGGCTGGCCTCGCCCATTTCCGGCCAGCCGGCTGATCTTTTTTTTCCGCTCTCCCTGCCGGTGCGCCGGGGCAAGACTAGCATGGATCGGCTTTTTTTTCCGCATCATTTTGTTCTGCTTCCGGCAAATTTCGGCTATACTGTACCTCTTCGCGGCAGCTTTTCCGGCGGCCGCCACGCCACCATCCCGGGACCTCCATGCTCCACTCCGCCATTGGTATCTGCGACGACATCGACGTCACCCTCGGCCTTGCCAAGGTGATTGCCGCCTGCCAGGCCGGGATGGGGGACGTCACCCCCCAGCTCGGCATCC